>CAYQJX010000079.1:0-1980 GCA_964417965.1 uncultured Elusimicrobiaceae bacterium | reverse complement strand
GCGCGGTGGTAAGAGTGGATTTGCCGTGGTCGACGTGGCCGATGGTGCCGACGTTGACGTGGGGCTTTGTGCGGTCGAACTTTGCTTTTGCCATTTGTTGCTCCTTAACTTTTTTAGCTTGCTTTCTGTCCGCCGGCTTTGCCGACCGGCGGACAAATCTTTAGTTTCACTTCTCGGCCGCGGCGGCGGCGGTGCGCGTCTCGATAACCGACTTGGCTATGTTCGGCGGCACTTCCTCGTAGTGGCTGGGCTCCATGGTGAAGGAGGCGCGGCCCTGGGAGATAGAGCGGACGGCCGTGGAATAGCCGAACATCTCGGAAAGCGGCACGGTGCCCTTCACGGCGCGCGCGTTGCCGCGGCTGCCCATCTCGTTGATCTTGGCGCGGCGGCTGGAGAGGTCGCCTATGACGTCGCCCATGTTAACTTCGGGGGTGACGACCTCGATCTTCATGATGGGTTCCATCAGGTACGGGGTGGCCTTGCGGCAGGCGTCCTTGAACGCCATGGCGCCGGCGATCTTGAAGGCGATTTCCGAGGAGTCCACGTCGTGGAAGGAGCCGTCGAACAGCGTCACTTTCACGTCCACCACGGGGAAACCGGCCATTACGCCGGCGTCCAGCGCCTCGCGTACGCCCTTTTCCACGGCGGGAATGAATTCCTTGGGGATGCGGCCCTGCTTGATATTGTCGATGAACTCAAAGCCCTTGTTCATTTCCTGGGGCTCGACGATGAGCCACACGTGGCCGTACTGGCCGCGGCCGCCGGACTGGCGGATGAACTTGCCTTCCTGCTCCACCTTTTTCTTGATGGACTCGCGGAAAGCCACCTGCGGGCGGCCCACGTTGGCCTGCACGCTGAACTCGCGCTTGAGGCGGTCCACAATGATGTCCAGGTGGAGTTCGCCCATGCCCGAGATAATGGTCTGGCCGGTCTCTTCGTCGGTCTTGATGCGGAAGGTCTGGTCTTCCTCGGCGAGGCGGCCCATGGCCAGGCCCATCTTCTGCTCATCCTCTTTGGACTTGGGCTCGATGGAGATCTGGATGACCGGCTCGGGGAAGGTTATACCTTCGAGTATAACGGGGTGCTCGGGATCGCAGATGGTTTCACCCACGGTGGCGCTCTTTATGGCCACGGTGGCGGCGATGTCGCCGGCGCCGATCTCTTTGATCTCTTCGCGCTTGTTGGCGTGCATCCGGAGGATACGGCCGATGCGCTCGGTGTTCTTCTTGCGGCCGAAGTACACGGTGTCGCCGGGCTTAAGGGTGCCGGAGTACACGCGGAAGAAGGTCAGCTTGCCGACGAACGGGTCGGGCTGGATCTTGAACAGCAGGGCGCAGAAGGGATCTTTCGTGTCGGGCTTGCGGATAACGTCCTCGCCGGTGAAAGCGTGCTTGCACGTCAGCGGCGGGATGTCGAGCGGGCTCGGCAGGAAGTCTATGATGGCGTCCAGCATGGGCTGTACGCCCTTGTTCTTATAGGAAGAGCCGCACAGCACGGGGAAGAACTTGTTGGCCAGGGTACCGCGGCGGATGGCGGCCTTCAGCTCGGGCACGGTGAAGTTGGTGTCACCGGCCAGGAACTTCTCCAGGATCTTATCGTCGAAGTCGGACAGCTTCTCTATGAGGTTGTTGCGGTACTTCTTGGCCTCTTCCACCATGTCGGCGGGGATCTCCACCTCGTCGAAGTGGGCGCCCAGGTCGTCGCCGACCCAGATCAGGGCTTTCATCTTGATCAGGTCCACGAGGCCCTTGAAGGTCTCGGTGACGCCGATGGGAAGCTGTATGGGGGCGGCGTTCGCGCCCAGTTTCTCGATGATCGAGGTGAAGGACATGTAGAAGTCGGCGCCGATGCGGTCCATCTTGTTGACGTAGGCGACGCGGGGCACGTGGTACTTGTCGGCCTGGCGCCACACGGTCTCGCTCTGGGGCTCCACGCCCTGCACGCCGTCGAACACGGTCACGGCGCCGTCGAGCACGCGCA
>CAYQJX010000078.1:0-2051 GCA_964417965.1 uncultured Elusimicrobiaceae bacterium | reverse complement strand
TTGATGACCCCTTCAGGGTATCAAAGTGTTGCGTTAAATTGTTGAGACCACCTAATTATTTTTCTGCCGATTTTTTAAAAAGCGAAAAACTTCGGAGAGGAAGGGATTCGAACCCTTGATACCCTTACGAGTATACAGACTTTCCAGGTCTGCGCCTTCAACCGCTCGGCCACCTCTCCAGTTACGCGCCCCTCATTCGGGCGTCGTTTGATAATTTTAGGATATTTGATAAGATGAACACAATGGCGAAAGAAGAAAAGAAGGATAAGATCGAGACCGTGGCCACCAACCGCAAGGCCCGGCACGACTACTTTATAACCGACACCTACGAGGCCGGCCTGGCCCTGGAAGGCCCCGAGGTCAAGTCCCTGCGCCTCAAACAGGCCACCCTCACCTCGGCTTTCGTCAGGGCCGAAAAGGACGGGCTGTACCTGTACGGCCTGCACATCGCCCCCTACGCCTACAACACCCTCACGGAGATAGACCCGCTGCGCACCAGGAAGCTCCTGATGCGGAGCCCGGAGATAAGGAAGTTATCCGGGGCCCTGACCACCAAGGGGATGTCGCTGGTGGCGCTGGAAGTCTATTTCAAGAACGGCTGGGCCAAGGTGCTGCTGGGCCTGGCCAAAGGCAAGAAGGCGGCCGACAAGCACGAAACCATAAAACAGCGCGACCTGGACCGCGAAGTGCGGCGCGAATACAAGGATAAGTTCAAAGGCTGACCGCCCCCCCCGCAAAAAGAAAAGGTGACACAGAACTTAATTCAGAATTAAGTTCTGTGTCACCTTTTCTTTATATTATCTGCGGCTTAGCCTAGAAGCGGATGCCGGTGCTGGCGTTGAGGAGGGTGCGGTCGTGGGTGTAGGTGGCGCCGACGGCCAGGTAACCGAGGCGCAGCTTGGCCCGCACGCCGGCCGAGTAGCGCATCTCGAAGACCCTGACCGTGTCGCCGAGGGTGCCGGTGTAGGTCTGGGCCTCCAGCCTGGTGGAGTCGAAGCCGGCCCCGACGTAAGGGGAAAAGACGGGCCTGTTGACGGAGCAGACCACGCTGGTATTAAAATGCACCGCGTAGAAGTACTTGTTCGCGGCCATATTGCCCGCGAGCACGATCATGGCGTTGATATAATTCTTCTGGTCGGAGACGTTCCACAGGCCGTAGCGCAGGCCGCCGCCGGCGACCGAGAGCCCCTCGTAGGAGGCGGCGCGCACAAAACCGTCTATGCGGTAAGGCATGCCGAGCTCCGCCTGGATGAAGCCCAGCCCGAAAGGGCGGGTCTGGTGCAGGGCGGTGTTGCCGCGGGAAGGTTTCAGCTGGACCGCGGCGCGCACGCCGATGTCGAAGCCCGAGAAACCCAGGGGCCGGGCCGTCTGGTTGAGGCCGGAGCCCAGCAGGCCGCCGAGATCGCGCGCGAAAGGCTTGAGGCCTTCCTTGTCGCTGTTGATAAAGCCGCTGTAAACCCCGGTTGCGAAGGCCGCGGGGGCGGCCAGGAACAGGGAGCAGGCGAGCGTGAGCTTTAAGAGTTGTTTGTTCCGCATAATCTTTATTCTTTTTCCGCGGCGCCGCCCAGCACTTCTTTCACGGTGGTCAGGCCCATCAGCACCTTCTCCAGGCCGTCCATGGCGATGGTGCGCATGCCGTACTTCATGGCGATCTCCTTGACGGGGATGGCCGACGGGTCTTTGAGGAGCTGCAGGCGGATCTCGTCGTTGAGCACGAGCAGCTCGTGCATGCCGACGCGGCCCTTGTAGCCGGTGCCTTTGCAGACGTCGCAGCCCTTGGCGCGGAACAGCTTGGCGCCGGCCGGCACTTTTACGCCGCTGGCCTCGAAAGTGGCCAGCTCTTCGGGCGTAAGGTCGCCCTCTTCCTTGCAGTCCTTGCAGAGGCGGCGCGCGAGGCGCTGGGCCAGCACGGCCTTCATGGTGTTGGCCACCACGAAGCGCGGCAGGCCCATCTGCGTGAGGCGCTCCAGGGCCGACGGGGCGTCGTTGGTGTGGATGGTGGAGAACACGAGGTGGCCGGTCATGGCGGCTTCCAGCGCGATGTGCGCCGT
>CAYQJX010000077.1:0-2816 GCA_964417965.1 uncultured Elusimicrobiaceae bacterium | reverse complement strand
ACGACCTGACATTTCTAAAAAACTAAAACCATGACATTTCTACTTACTTGCAACACAACTAAAAAGCCCCGCCGGAGCGGGGCTCTTCAGCGCGGCCGGGGCCGTCAGAGCAGCGGGTTGGAGACCACGCCGTCGGCCAGCTTGGGCTCGAACCAGGTGGACTTGGGCGGCATCACCTGGCCGTCGTCCGCCACCGAGATCAGCTCGTCGAGCGACGTGGCGTGCAGCGCGAAGGCCGCGGCCATCTCGCCCGAGTTAACGCGCCGCTCCAGCTCGCCCAGGCCGCGGATGCCGCCTACGAAGTCCACGCGGTCGGATTTGCGCAGGTCCTTTATCCCGAGGACGCGGTCCAGCACCAGGTCGCTGAGCACGCTGACGTCCAGCGCCTTCACCGGGTCTTCCTCTTTGGCCGGGGTCTTCACCGTGGGCTTCATCAGGTACCAGTTGCCGCCCAGGTACATGCCGAACTCGCGGCGCGCCGCCGGCTTGGCCTGGCCGGTTACTTCCTTCACGTCGAAACTCTTCCTTACTTCGGCGAGGAACTTTTCAGGGGTAAGGCCGTTGAGGTCCTTAACCACGCGGTTATAGTCCCAGATCTTCATCTCGTTCACGGGGAAAGCCGCGGCGAGGTAGACGTTATAGGGTTCGGTCCCGGTGTGGGAGCTGCCGCGGGTCTCCACCATGAATTTCTTGACGCGGCTGGCCGCGGCGGAGCGGTGATGGCCGTCGGCGATGTAGACGGTCTTCTGACGCTCGGAGGCGTCGGCGATGGCTTTTATGTCGGCCTCGTCGTCGATCAGCCAGAGCGTGTGGATCACGCCGCCAAGCCCGGTGGCCGAGAACAGCGGGGCCTTCTTCACGGCCTTCTTTATGACGGCGTCTATCTCCGGGACCTGCTTGTAGGCGATGATGCCGGGGCCGGTCTGGGCCTTCACGAATTTTATCTGGTTCACGCGGTCGTCCTCTTTGACGGGGCGGGTGAACTCGTGCTTGCGGATGCGGTTATTGTCGTAGTCCTCCACGCAGGCGCCCACCATCAGGCCGGTCTGGATATGGGCCCCCATCTGCAGGCGGTAGGCGTAGAAGCAGGGCTTGCCTTCGCGGACCAGCAGGCCGTTCTTCAGCATCTTCTCAAAATTCTCGGCGGCCTTCTTGTAGACGCTCTCGTCGTGCACGTCGGTGCCGGGCGGCAGGTCTATCTCGGCCTTGGAGACGTGCAGGAAGCTGTTGGGCTTGCCCTTGGCCATCTCGCGGGCCTCGTCGGAGTCCATCACGTCGTACGGCGGCGCTATTATTTCCTGCGCCTTGCCGGGCGCGGGGCGGATGCCGTAGATGGGTGAGAAAAGAGGGAGTTTTGCCATGTCTTTGTCCTTGGGTTGAAAATAAGCCCGGGCCCCCTCGCGGGGACCCGGGCGTAAGGCGGCAGGGTTATATCTTGTCGCCGTTGACCGCGTGGGTGCGCTTGCCGGTGAGCAGGAAGTCCGCGATCTGCTCGGCGGCCTGCCTGGCCACGGTCACCTGCGCGTCCTTGGTGGAGGCGGCGATATGCGGGGTGCAGATCACTTTCTCCATGCCGAAGAACATGTGCTCGGTGGCGGGCTCGGTGGCGTAAACGTCCACCGCGAAGCCGGCTATCTGGCCGCTCTCGACGGCGGCCTTTATGTCGGCCTCCACCATGATGCCGCCGCGGGCGCAGTTGATCAGGCGCACGCCTTTCTTCATCTTGGCGATCGAGTCTTTATTAAGCATGCCCTTCGTGGCCGGGTTGATGGTCACGTGGTAGGTTATGAAGTCGGCCTTGGCGTACAGCTCGTCCAGGGTGACCATCTTCACGCCCAGCTCGCGGGCGCGCTCGGTGGTCATCACCGGGTCGAACACTATCACGTCCATCTTCAGGCCCTTGGCGCGGTCGGCCACCACGGCGCCGATGTTGCCGCAGCCTACGACGCCGAGCGTCTTGCCGGTGATCTCGACGCCTTCGAATTTGCTCTTCTCCCACTTGCCGGCGTGCGTGGACGCGTTGGCCTGGGGGATATGGCGCGCCAGGGCGAACATCATGGCGATGGCGTGTTCGCCGGTGCTCACGGTGTTGCCGAAGGGCGTGTTCATGACCAGGACCTTCTTCTCGCTGGCGGCGGCCACGTCGATATTATCGACGCCGGCGCCGGCGCGGGCCACAGCCTTCAGTTTGGTGGCCGCCTCTATGATCTCGCGGGTGAGCTTGCTGGCGGAGCGCACTATGATGGCGTCGAACTCGTGCGCGCAGGCTTTCAGCTCCTCCGGCTTCATGCCGGTCCTGACTACGGCTTCGAGGCCCCTGTCCTTCAGGACCTTCTCGCAGAGGGCGTCGGCTTTATCGGCTATAAGAACTTTGCTCATTTCACTGCCTCCTTGGAGTATTCTTTGGCAACAGCCTCGTACGCCCAGTCCAGCCAGGGGATCAGGGCCTCTATGTCCGAAGTTTCAACGGTGGCGCCGCACCAGACGCGGATGCCGGCCGGGGCCTTGCCGTAGGAGTTGATATCCCTGGCCACGCCTTCCTTGTCCAGCATGGAGGTGAGCTTCTTGGCGGCCTTGGTCTTGTCCTCGTCGGACAGCTTGCCGAACCACTCGGCCTTGATCTTGAAGCAGACCGAGGTGCTGGAGCGGGTCTCTTTGGTCTCGGCGAGGAAAGAGATCCAGGAGGATTTCTCCACCCAGCGCTCAAAGGCGGCCAGGTTGGCGGTGGAGCGCTTAACGAGCCCGGGCAGGCCGCCCACGGTCTCGGCCCACTTCAGGGCGTCTATGGCGTCCTCGACGCAGAGCATGGACGGGGT
>CAYQJX010000076.1:0-3238 GCA_964417965.1 uncultured Elusimicrobiaceae bacterium | reverse complement strand
TCCTGGTACACCATGGTGCCGTAGGTGTCCTTCAGGATGGGCTCGAGCAGCGGGTGGTCGTAGACGATCTTTTTGCGGCCGTGCTTGCGCTCCACGAAGGTCTCGAGCATGCCGCTCTCTATGGGACCGGGGCGGTACAGGGCCACCAGGGCGGAAATATCGCTGAAGACGGTGGGCTTGAGCCCCTTCACCAGCTTCTTCATGCCTTCGCTTTCCAGCTGGAACACGCCGGTGGTCTTGCCTTCGCACAGCAGGTCGAAGGTCTTCTTGTCGTCCATCGTTATGGAGTAGATGTCGAACTCTTTCTTGCCGGGCAGCGCCCGGATGAACTCGGAGGCGGTCTCGATGATGGTGAGCGTGCGCAGCCCGAGGAAGTCCACCTTGAGCATACCGAGGGAGCCGAGCATGTTGCCGTCGTACTGCGTGGTGATGACGTCCTTGTTATTGCGGTTGGCCAGCGGCACGTAATCGGTGATGTCGTCCTTGGAGATCACCACGCCGGCGGCGTGCACGCCGGTCTGGCGGCGCAGGCCCTCCACCTTGAGGGCGATGTCGAACATCTTCTTGATCTTGGGGTCGCGGGCGTATTCCTTCAGCTCGCCCACCTCGTTGAGGGACTTGAAGAGCGTGGCCTTGGGGTCGGCCGGGATCAGTTTGGAGATGGCGTTGACGTCGGGCAGGGGGATGCCCATCACGCGGCCCACGTCCTTGATGGCGCTCTTGGCCTTGATGGTGCCGTAGGTGATGATGTTGGCCACGCGGCTGGCGCCGTACTTTTCGCGCACGTACTGCACCACCTTCTCGCGGCCGTCGTCGGAGAAGTCGATGTCGAGGTCGGGCATGCTCTTGCGGCCCGGGTTAAGGAAGCGCTCGAACAGCAGGCCGTTGGGCAGCGGGTCCACCCTTGTGATGTCGAGCGTGAAGGCCACCAGCGCGCCGGCGCCGGAGCCGCGGCCGGGCCCCACGGGCACGCCTATGGAGCGGCCGTGATTGATGAAATCCATGACGATCAGGAAGTAGCTGGAGAAGCCCATCTTCTTGATGGTGTCCAGCTCGAACTCGAGGCGCTTTTTGTAATCCTCTCCCGCGCCGGGGACCTTCTTCTTCAGGCCTTCCTCGCAGAGGTCCCTGAGGTAGTAGAAGTCCCCGTCGCCCTCGGGGTGCTCGCCCCGGTACTTCTGCGGGATGTCGAAAGCGGGCAGGTGCAGTTTGCTGGTGTCTATCTTCACGCTGCACTGGTCGGCGATGACGAGGGTGTTCTTGATGGCTTCCGGGGTATGGGAAAAGAGCTTTATCATCTCGGCCGGGCTCTTGTAGTAGAGCTCGTGCTGGGTCATGCGCATGCGGTCCGGGTCGTCCATCAGGGAGCCGGTGGAGATGCAGATGTGGGCGTCGTGTGCCTCCCAATCCTCTTTCTTCTGGTAGTGGCAGTCGTTGGTGGCCACGAGCGGCAGGCCGGTGCGCTTGGCCACCTCCAGGAGCCCGGCCATGGCGGCCTGCTCCTCGGGGATGGTGTGGTCCATCAGCTCGAGGTAGAAATTGCCTTTGCCGAGGATGTCGCTGTACTCCATGGCTATTTTTACGGCCTCGTCGATCTTGCCCTCGGCGCAGTTGCGGGCGATATGGGATTTGAGGCAGCCGGAGAGGCAGACCAGGCCGTCGGCGTGTTTGGCGAGGAGCTCGGCGTCTATGCGGGGGTCGTGGTAGAAGCCCTCCAGGAAGGAATTGGAGACCATCTTCATCAGGTTGCGGTAGCCGGCGTCGTTCCTGGCGAGCACGGTCATGTGGCCGTTGTCGCGGCGGCCGGTGCTCTTGTCGCGGTCCTTGCGCGAGCCGCGGGTGATGTAGCATTCGCAGCCGAGGATGGGCTTGAGGCCGACGGCGTTGGCCATGAAATAGAAATCCATGGCGCCGTACATATTGCCGTGGTCGGTGATGGCCAGCGCGTTGCCTTTAACGGCGGCCAGGCCCTTGAGGAATTCGGAGGGGCCGCCGTGGCCGTCGGAAATGCGCAGCATCCCGTCGAGCAGCGAGTACTCGGAGTGGTTATGCAGATGTATGAATTCAGGAGCCATTAAAATAGAAAACCCCGCGGCCAGACCGCCCGCAGTCTTTAATTATATAAATAATATAGCCCTTAAAGGAATTCCCCGCCAGGAAGCCGGCTTTCCTGGCCAGCAGAACCGCGAGATGCGAAGTCGGGGGCCTACCGCAGGGGCCAGATCGCAAAACACGCTCGGGCACACCGTGCCCTCGCTCGGTATTCGCCCGCCGCGCTTATGCAAGCGGCGGGCTCAACGACGGTTTTGCTAACCTGGCCCCTGCGGTCTCCCCCTCCATCATCACAACGCCCTCACAAATGTGCCTCCGGCGCCGGCCGGGGTGTTGTGCCGAGCACCCGTTGGGGAGGGGAGGCTCAACCGGTTCCTCCGGTTGAGGGGAACCGCGCAACGGTTCCCTGCAGTCCGGGTGAGCGGTATAACACCCCGGTCGGCACCGCCAGATATACGCTCTTTTCCCGGTTCTTCGGAGGAAATTATATAATTATGGGATGGCTAAGAAGGCGGTACTGGACCTGAAGGAAATTTCCCACAAGAAGCGGCTGATCTTTTCCGGCACGGTGAAGTTCCGGGCGGACACGGTGACGCTGCCCAACGGGAAGAAGGCCACGCGGGAGTTCATGGACCACCCGGGCGCGGTGGCCGTGCTGCCGGTGCTGCCCGGCGGCAGGATCATTTTCGTGCGCCAGCACCGCTACCCCGTCGGGGAGGACACCCTGGAGATCCCCGCGGGCAAGCTGCATTCCGGCGCCGACGATCTGCTGAAGCGGGTGAAGGCCGAGCTCAGGGAAGAGACCGGCTACACCGCGAAAAAGATAAAGCCGCTGCTGTCCTACTGGCCCACCCCGGCGTTCGCCAACGAGGTGCTGTACCTCTACACCGCCGAAGGCCTGACCCCGGGGACCGCCGAGCCCGACGAGGACGAGTTCCTGCGCGTGGAGATCCTGCCCTTCGAGAAGGCCCTGGCGATGATAAAGAAAGGCCTTATAAAGGATTCCAAAACTATAATAGCTTTGCAGGCGTGGAAGATAAAATTACTGGAGAACAAATGAAATTCGACACTACCGACAACCTGTGCGTCAACACCATCCGGACCCTTTCCATAGACATGGTCGGGCAGGCCGATTCCGGCCACCCCGGCCTGCCGCTCGGCGCCGCGCCGCTGGCCTACGCCATCT
>CAYQJX010000075.1:0-3753 GCA_964417965.1 uncultured Elusimicrobiaceae bacterium | reverse complement strand
AACCATGACATTTCTACTTACCGCAACCATGACATTTTAAAAAAATCGCTACAGTATTCCGTCAGCGGCTTGCGCGGCGAACCGTGCACCATGGTAAAATCCGCCGTCTCCACCCTTTCCGGCAGGCGGGCGATAAAGTCCATCGCCTTCCCCGTCATCTGCCCTTTGGCGAACTCTATGGCCCACGCGGCGTTCTGGTTGAACCATTTCAGGTCCATCTTCCCCACCATGGCCGCGTCGTGGTTGCCCATCACCATGTGCAGGTTCTTCAGGGCCAGCAGCTCCTCGGCGCATTCCAGCGGCTGGGGGCCGTAGCCCACCACGTCGCCGCAGCAGGCGAAGTGCTCTACGCCGTTCTTGCGGTAGAACGCCAGGACGGCCTTGAGGGCCACGTAATTGCCGTGCACATCCGAGAATACGCCGTATTTCAGATCATACTCCTACAGGCTGCTCCTGCGCGGTCAGGCTGGTGGCGCGCTTGAGGTCCACCGAGATAAGCTTGCTCACCCCGAGTTCTTCCATCGTCACGCCGTAAAGCGTGTCGGCCGCCTCCATGGTGCGCTTGTTGTGGGTGATCACGATGAACTGGGTGGTGGCGGAGAATTCCTTGATCAGGCGAACGAAGCGCTCGACGTTGGCTTCGTCCAGCGGGGCGTCGGCCTCGTCCATCACGCAGAACGGGGACGGGTTCACGCGGAAGAAGCTGAACAGCAGCGCCAGCGCGGTCAGGGCCTTCTCGCCGCCGGACAGCTGCGTGATGCTCACCAGCTTCTTGCCGGGCGGGTGGGCCAGGATCTCCACGCCGGTCTCCAGCAGGTTGTCGGGCATGGTCAGCACCAGGTCGGCCTCGCCGCCGTTGAACAGCAGCGAGTAGATCTCCTTGAAGTAGACGCGCACCTTGTCGAAAGTGACCTTAAAGTTCTCGCGGGTGGTGTCGTTGATCTTGTTGATGGCGCTGCGCAGGTCGGTCTTGGCCCGGTTGAGGTCCTCCACCTGGGAGTTCATGAAGTTGTAGCGCTGGGTCAGGGCCTCGTATTCCTCGGGGGCCGTCATGTTGACGTTGCCCATCTCGGCGACGCGGCGGCGCAGGAACAGCACGCGGTCGTGGTCGGCGTCTATGCCGGCGTAGCGCTCGCGCGCCTCGGCCGGGGTGACGTTCCACTCGTCGGCCATGCGCTTGGCGGTCTCGTCGGCGCGGGCGGCGATGGTGGCCAGCTCGGTCTCTATCTGGTAGCGGATCTTCTCGTTCTCGGAGGACAGGGCCCGGTTGTCCGACAGGTTGGCGTTAAGCCGCGCCATGGTGCCGCGCATCTCGTTAAGCTCGTCCTCCATGGCCCTGTCTATGATCTCTTTCTCGGCCAGGTCGTGCATCAGCTCGGCCAGGCGGGTCCTGGAGACGGCGATCTCGCCCCGGTAGCGTTCTTCGCGGGAGGCCAGCTCCGCGCGGCGCTCCTCGAAATGGGATTTCTCCTCGGTCAGGGAAGCCAGGTCCCCCTCGGCGCGGGCGAGCTCGCCCTTGAGGGCCTCGAGGTTCTGGCGGTAATTGTCCAGGTTGGCCTTGCGCCCGCCCAGCTCTTCCTTCTGGCGCGCGAACTCGTCGTGCAGGGAGTTCTTCTTCTCGCCCAGGGCGGCCTGCTCGGCCTTCTTGGCCTCGGTGGCGGCGCCGAGCGCGGCCTTGTTCTCCACCAGCGCGGCGAACTCGGTCTCGGCAGCCGCTACGGCGGCCTCGGCTTTTTCCTTCTCGGACTGCGAGAGCGCCAGGCTTTCGTGTTTCAGGCGCAGGTCGTCGCCGGCGCCGGCGGTCTCGGTCTCGTTCTTATGGAAATCTATGTCCAGCGCCCTGCCCCGTTCCCCGGCGGCGTTAGCGGCGTTGCGGACTTCGTCCAGCTGCGGCAGCAGGCCGTTGCGCTCCGTCTCCAGGGCGGCGGTCTCGGCTTCCAGGGCCGTTATCTGCCCCTTCAGGTCTCCCTCCTCCTCCCAGTAAGGTTCGTTGGAGACCACTTCGTCCACGCCGCCGGTCACCCAGAACGGCCCGTGCACGGCGCTGCCTGAGGCGTAGACGCCGGCCAGCAGGCCGGTCACCAGCGGCAGGTACTGCGGTTCGCAGGAGATCTTGTCGAGCATGCGCTGGGCGTTGGGGGCGTTCCAGCCGTCGGGCTGCGAGGGGGCGGCGGGGGCGCGCTCCAGGATCAGGAAGCGGCAGCGGCCTTTGCCGATGTGCTTGAGGTACTCTATGGCCTCCTGCGCGGAGGCGGCGGTGTCGCAGACCACGGAGTCGAGAAAGCGGCCCAGCGCGTCGTCCACGGTGACCCGGTCCTCTTTGCGGATGGAGAGCAGGTGGCGCAGGGTGCCTTTTACCCCGGACAGCCCGGCGTTCAGCACGCCGTTGATACCTACCCAGTAGGTGTCGTGCTCGCCCTGGGCCAGGATGGCCTCCAGGCGGGAGCTGTTCCAGGCCTTCTTCTCGCGGATGTCGGACAGGCGGAAATCTATCTGGCTGATGCGGTCGGAAAGCTCCCGGGCGCGGGCTTCGGCGGCGGCGGCCTTCTCTTTTTCGGCGTTCAGTTCGCCGCTCAGGGCGGCGGAACGGGCTTTCAGCTCCTCGATGCGGGCCGCTATGCCGGCCACCGCGGAGCCGATATCGTTAATGTCCTTCTCCAGGCCGGCCTTGGCCTCGTTGTGGTGGCCGATATTGGAGCCGGTGACGGCGATCTTGTTGGAGATCTCCATCTCGCGGGAGTAGGCCTCGTTCATCTCGCGGGCCATGTTGTCGGCGGCTTCGTCGGCGGCGCGCATCTGGTCGGCCACGCCGGCCAGGGCGGCGGCGGAGGCCTCGTACTCGGCCTGCAGGGCGGGCAGGCCGCCTTCGTCGGAAGAAAGCTTAAAGCGCAGTTCCTCTATGCGGGGCGCGGTGACGGCTAGCTTTTCGGCGTTGCGCCGCTCGGAGGAGCCCAGGCTTTCGCGCTGGGCGGCGATCTCGGCCAGCATGCCGTCGCCGGCCACTATGCGGCCCTCGGCCTGCACCTTGTCGGTCTTCACGGTGCTCATGGCCTCTTTCAGCACGCGCTGCTCTTCGCCTTTCTGCGAAAGGGTGAGGGTGAGGGCGGCTATCTCGCCCTCCAGGCCGGTCATGGCCACGGCTATTTCGCCCAGCTCTTTCTTGACGGGCTCCAGGCGGGCGGCGGCCTCGGTGCTGCGGACGGCGAAAGCGTCGTTTTCCCTGAGCAGCAGCGAAATTTCCCCGCCGGTCAGTTCTTCCTTGTATTTCTGCTGCAGGCGGGCCTTGGCGGCTTCTTTGTCGAGCTTCTTGATCTGTTCGTCGAGGAGGACCATGGAGTCGGCCAGGCGGTTGAGGTCTATCTCCACCTTCTCCAGCTTGCGGCCGGCTTCTTCGCGCTTGGCCTTGTACTTGGAGACGCCGGCGGCCTCTTCAAAGAGCTCGCGGCGCTGCTCGGCCGAGGAGCTGAGCACGGTCTCCACTTCGCCCTGGTCTATGATGGCGTAGCCGTCCGTGCCGATGCCGGTGTCGAGGAACATCTCGCGGATGTCCTTGAGGCGGCACTGCACCTTATTGATGAAATACTCTGATTCCTCGGAGCGGTAGATCTTGCGGGTCACGGTGACTTCGCTGAAGTCCAGCGGCAGCTTGCGGCTCTCGTTGTCGAAGGTCATGGCCACTTCGCCCATGTTCTGGGCCTGGCGCTTGGTGGTGCCGGCGAAGATGACGTCCATCATGGACGGCATGCGCAGGGA
>CAYQJX010000074.1:0-4207 GCA_964417965.1 uncultured Elusimicrobiaceae bacterium | reverse complement strand
GACGAGTTCCAGGACACCAACCGCCTGCAGTGGGACGTCATCCGCCCGCTGGTGGAAGAGAGCCTCGCCAAAACGGGGTCGCTCTTCGTGGTGGGCGACATCAAGCAGGCCATCTACATGTTCCGCAACGCCGACTACCGGATCATGCGGGATTTCCTGGATAAGGCCGAGGGCAAGAAGGACACCTCCGACAATCTGTCGCTGGAGCCGCTGGGCAACGAGCTTAAATACGTGAACCTGCCGGTGAATTACCGCTCCGACGGCGAGGTGCTGGGCTACGTCGACGACCTGTTCAAGAACCGGCTGAAGCATTCCCCCGGGCTGATAGGCGAGGACATCACCGAGCTTACCACCTACGAGCAGCACGTGCAGCCGGGCCGCGTGAAGGACGGCTACGTCAAGACCAGCGTGATGGAGACTTACGACCTGGACGAACCGGACGGCCAGAAGGAGTGGCTGCTGGAGGCCGTGCGGGGCGCGCGCGGGCGCTACCCGCTGGGGGAGATCGCCATCCTGGTGGCCAAGAACAAGCGCATAGAGCCGGTGGTGGAATGGCTCACCGAGGCCGGCATCCCCGTGGCTTCGCTCAGCTCGCTCGACATCCGTAAGCGCAAGACCGTGGCCGAGCTCGTCTCATGCCTGAAATTCCTGGAGACCCCTTCCGACGACCTTTCTTTCTCGGATTTTATCACCGGCGACATTTTCACTAAACTGACCGGCCTTAAGCGCGGGGAGATGACGGCGTTTATCTTCGCGGCCCGCGCCAAAGACCGCAGCGCCCTTCTTTACGCCGGGTTCCGCAATCACCCCGTGTACGGCAAGTACTGGGACCGGTACCTGGACGAACCTTTCCGCAAGGTGGGCTACCTGCCGCTCTACGAGCTGGTCTCGCTGCTCTACTCCGGCTTCAAACTTTTCGCCAATTTCCCCGACGAGCAGGCCTTCCTCGCCCGCTTCCTGGACGCCGTCACCGCCCTGGAGGCCGAGGGCGTAACCAGCCCGCGCGCTTTTATTGAATACGCCTCCGTGGAGGACGAAGACAAGTCAAAACTTTTCTCCATCGCCCTGCCGGAATATATAGACGCCGTGCGCGTGATGACCTTCCACAAGAGCAAAGGCCTGGGATTTTCCGTGGTGATCAACCTGATGTACGACGAGCGGGACCAGAGCGACCCGATGTACTTCGAGGAGAAGGACGGCGAGATCCACGTCTACCATATCACCAAGGAGGCGGCCGCGCAATCCGTAAAGCTGCGCCCCGTCTACGAGGGCCGCCGCAGCGACGGCAACGTGCAGGACCTCAACGTCCTCTACGTCATCTCCACCCGCGCCCGGCACGAGCTGTACAACCTGGTCGTAAAGAAAACCCGCAAAACGCCGGCCAAAGAGGCCCGGCTGATAGACGTGTTCGAAACAAAAGAGCTGGGCAGGCCCGCGGAGCGTACGCCGGAACACAGGGCGCCGTCCATGCCGGTGGAGGTGTTCTCTTCGGCCGGCCGCCCCGAGCAGCGCTTCGAGACGCTAAAGCCCACCTATCACACTTTTGCGGACGTCGCCGAGGGCGAGCTGGTGCACGCCATCCTGGCCCGGTTCGTTGACTTGCCGGACGACCTGCAGCCGGCCCTCTCCGCCGCTTTCGACGAGCTGGCCCCCGGGTACCCGTTCAAGTTCGATAAAGCCCGCATGGTAGACAACCTGATGGGCTTCCTGAACGGCTCCGAGGCGCAGCAGCTGTTCATGCCGGTGCCCGGCCGCCAGGTCCTGGTGGAAGCGGAGTTTATAGACAAGACCGGCTCCCTCTTCCGCATGGACCGCGTGCTGGTAGACGCCGGCTCGGTCACCGTCATAGACTTCAAAACCGGCCACGAGAACACAAAGAAATATTCCGCCCAGATGAAGGGCTATCTCTCCATCCTCGCCGAGGTCTACAACAGGCCGGCCAGGGCGCTGCTGGCCTACGTGGACCTGGTGAAAGTCGTGCCGCTGCAGCCCGCGGATTGACCTATGAAAATTTCCTGTTCCCTGCTATTGCTCTGCCTGTCTCTTGGCGCCGGTACGGCGCGGGCGGAGGGCTGGACGGTCAGGGTGAAGGCGGTCAACGGCAGGGAGACCTATTCTCACGAGCAGGCCAGCCCGGCGGGGAAGCAGGCCAGCTTTGCCGGCAGGCCTCAGATGCGGGGCGGGGGACCGGCGCGCGAGCTGATCCTGCATACCTACCTGCACGCCCCGGAGGACGGGCGCCTGCGGCTGGACTACCAGGTGGAGCTGGCCGGAGAACAGAAGTCCAGGCCGCCTTTCCAGGCCCAGGGCAAGGTGCTGCTGCGCCCGGGCAAACCCGTGCTGGCCGTAGAGGCCGGCGGCTGGAAATTTATAGTGGAGCTGCGGGGAACGGCGGAAGGGAAAGCCAGGGGGAGCGCGGGCGGCACCCTGGAGACCAGCCTGAAATGCGGCAGGGTTTCCTACCCGGCGAATTTCGCCTACCTGCCGGACGAGCAGTACAGCGCCGTGCTCTACAGCGGGTCCGGCGACGAGCCGCGCAGGTTCATGGTGGGGCTGCTGCCCAATGGTGCGGCGCTGGACGGCACCTTCCTGCTGCAGTATACGCTGCTGCTTAAAGAGGGCAGGGAAACCCTGGCGGAGGGTAAGGGCGAGCTGCTGCTGGCTCCCGGCGGCGGCAAGCGTACCGCCCCGGCCGGCGATTGCGTTTTTTCAGCCAGGGCCCTGCGGTAAAAGTGCGGCGGCCGATTTTTTTGTTATCATAGCGGCAGGGGGAAACAATTCAATGAGCGGAACCGGAGCTGCTGTCCTTGTCGTGGATGACGACAAGAACGTCTGCGACCTTATCAGCGCCGCCCTTAAAGACCAGGGCTATTCTACCGCCGTTGCCTGCAACGGCAGGGAGGCGCTGGCCTACCTCAGAAGTCCGGCTCGCCACCCCAGCCTGATCCTGCTGGACCTGATGATGCCGGTGATGACCGGCTGGGAATTCCGGAGGGCGCAGCAGGAGGACCCGGCGCTGGCCGGTATCCCGGTGGCCATCATCACCGGGCTTAACGATATGGAAGGGAAGGCGGAGGCCATAGGGGCCGTGGACGTGCTTTACAAACCCTCGCGCGTGGAAACGCTGACGGCGCTGGCCGCCCGCTTCTGCAAATAAAATAAAAGATCAGTTACTGGCGCCCATGGGGCCGCCCGGCGTGTCGCCGGCGGCGTCCGCGTCGTCCGCGGGCGGCTTCAGTTGCCGTGCCTTCGCAATGCAGGCGTCCTGGCGGCGCAGGGCCATCTGTTCCAGCCTGGCCGACTCGGCCTTGGCCTTGTTCAACAGCGGCTCAAGCGCCGCTACGCAGGTCTTGTCGCAGTCGCCCTTATCCTTCGGGCAGCAGCCCATCAGGGTGTTGGTTATGTCGGCTACCTTCTTCATCGCCGCTTCCCTGGCCTTCTTTTCTTTCGGGGAAGAATTGAGGCAGGCCAGCAGGTCGTCGCAGTTAAGCAGCCCCGTGTCGTAGATGGTGCGGCCCGCCATGAAATCCGGTTTGCGGCCCTTGCACTCCTCCCAGTCCATCTTCGCCAGGAAGTACGGCGGCATTACTCCGGGCGCAGAAAATTTTACGCAGAAGCAGCGCCGCTGCGCCGCGTCCAGCGGTTCAACGGCCGCCGCCGGCCGGGCCGCGAAGAGAGCCAACACAATAAGATACGCGCGCATAAATACGACTATAGCAGTTTTCCCAAAGGGCGGAGCCGGGGCATTAAAAGGTAAAATCAGGTAACGGAGAGGACGCGGCACATCAAAATTACCATGACCACTGAAGACTGGATAAAGGCGCTTAAGACGCCCGGCATATTGCTGGCCTGCTACATCCTTGTGCCCCCGCTGCTGGATTTCGCCGTCGGGCCGGTCTACGTGCTGTGGGGCCGCCCGGTTTCGGCCAACCTGGCGCAGGCCGGGTTCGGAGTAGCCCTGCTGCGCAAGCTTTACGCGCTGAAAGCGCCGTTGTCGGCGGAGTTGACGGCCTGGCTGGGCAAGTTCGGCCAGCCTGCGGACAAAACATGGCAGCTGAGCGGCAGTGTGATTTTTACCGCCGGCCGCCTGGCCGCCGTGGCGCTGCTGGTGGTGCCGGTCGGCCGCATGCTGCCGGGCTGGCTGTCTTTCCTGGTTAACAGTCTGCTGAAAAAGCCATCGTTTTCAAGATTCTCCGCATAATTTCCT
>CAYQJX010000073.1:0-4284 GCA_964417965.1 uncultured Elusimicrobiaceae bacterium | reverse complement strand
ATCTGTCAACAGAACTAGGGTGAAAGATGTTTCAGATTAAACTGGACAGGACACGGATAAAATCTCGCTGTTTTTAAGTCCCTTCAGCACTGCCAGAAATTTGTCCTTCTCTTCCTTGGATTTGCCGTGAAGGATTGCCCTGACCTGGTTGGCTACCTGGTAGTCAAAAGTGTTTTCCGGCTTAAAAGTATGGGTTGAAAATATCTCCGACATGGAGACATTGAGCGCCTTGGCGATCTTGCCCAGGGTGTCCAGGCTGGGGGCCTTCTTGCCGTTTTCGATATAGTTGAGGAAGCCGCTGTCCATGGCGGCCAGTTCCGCGAGCTGGCTGCTGGTCAGCCCCGCCTGCTTTCTTAACGCCTTCACTTTCGAGCCAAGCATGATGTTCATTCTCTTTTCCATGTTTTTGTCCTAGAGACATTATAGGGATAATGAGCCAAGGACAGAATATCCGCATAGACAATATATCAATATTGACTATACGACATTAATCATCTATAATATTTGCAGTTCCCTCTTCCCGTATTTTCACCCTTCCATAGCACCGCAACGGCAATAAATTATCGGCGTCAGGTTTGGAGGGGTTATGGCGCAAAAGAAAATACTCGTTATCGACGATGATCTGTTTTGGCACAGGCTGCTCAAGCGGCTCTTTGGCGAGGCGGAGTACGACGTGCACACCGCCGCCAGTTGCGTGGACGGGGTGCGGATGGCCGAGAAGCACAGGCCGGATTGTATTTTGCTGGACTTCCATCTGAAGGACGGCGACGCGGTTGATGTCTGTGCGGCCCTCAAAGCGGATGGGGGGAGATCTAAGTTCCCGGTCATTGTGGTCAGCTCCGATCCGGGCGCGGAGATAACGGCCTATGCCGAATGCAGGGCGGATTATTTCGTTTTGAAAGGCTCCCACACCATGATGGAATTGCCGAAGATAGTTGGGGAGGTGTTGGGTGACGGAGGCCGGACCATTTCATGGGAGCCACAGCTCTAAAAATTGCGGCGGACGGCCTTTCTTCAAGCCAGCCCTACCCCAACCCCAAAAGAAAGGCTGTCCGCCCCTGCTTTAACTGCGGGGAAAACAGACGAAAGGTGTTCTGCATTTTAGATTTAAGGGCGCGGGAAATAATTTTCTGCGTTGTACGGACGCCTTCGGCGAACGGTATGGCCGGGTAAGGCCTGTTTGTAGCCGGCCGGCCGCGCATAGGGGGTGTTGATAAGATGCAGAACACCTTGGGAGCCGGTGCGAAGGCGCGTAGTGCCGAGCCCGGCGAACCCGCTACTTAGCGGCAAGCATGGGCGGCCGCGCTGCGTGGCCGACCGTGCGGCATCTCGCGGATAAGATCGGCCTACCTTTTCGATCCCAGGACGGGCGCTGAATGCGGTACTTATAATGTTACCTCGGGATGTTGCGCAAAGTAGGTGCGAACTGTGTCTTGAAAACAGCGCCAATTTATGGAGTTGTGAAAGTCTGGGTCAAAAAAATCCGCCCGAGCCCGCAACTCCCGCAGTTTCTCCGACGGAAAATTAAATTTTAATTTTATTTTCTGCCCGCCTAAGAGGAAGTTCAGCGCTGACGCGCTGGTAAACCGAGGAACGGTTTACCGAACCGATTTTAATTCCTTATGGCCGCCGGTGCGGCCGGCCCAGCGCTGCTGCGCCTGGCCGGCCTTACCCGCGGCGGAGAGTTGAAGAATAGCACTTAATTCCGTCTTAGCCCTGCTGGGCAAAGCCGGAATTAAGAGCGGGGAGGCAAGGTATGCAGAAACCTACTATGCGGTACTTTCTTTATGCGCGCAAGTCCACCGACGAGGCGGACAAGCAGGTGCTGTCCATAGAAGCGCAGTTGGTGGAGCTGCGCGAGTACGCCAACAAGGAGGGGCTGCCCATTGCCCGCGAGTTCGTGGAGAGCAAGACCGCCAAAGAGCCGGGCCGCGAGGTCTTTAACGAGATGATGGCTAAGCTTGAGCAGGGCGCGGCCGACGGCATAGTGGCCTGGCACCCCGACCGGCTGGCCCGTAACTCAGTTGACGGCGGGCGCATCATCTACCTGGTGGATACCGGCAGGATCACGAAGCTTAAGTTCCCGACCTTCTGGTTCGACCCCACGCCGCAGGGAAAGTTCATGCTCTCTATAGCTTTTGGGCAGAGCAAGTATTACGTGGACAATCTCTCGGAGAACGTAAAGCGAGGGTTGCGGCAAAAACTCCGCAACGGTATCTGGCCTTCCTGGGCGCCGATGGGCTACCTTAACAATCAGGAAAACCACACTATCTATGTGGACAAGGAGCGCGCGCCGCTTATCAAGAAAGCCTTTGAAATGTACGCCACCGGCAATTACTCGATACGAGAGCTCCGTCAGTTCCTGAACTCGTCCGGGCTTGTCGGGCGCAATCAAAAGAAGGCGCTGTCCATCGGCAACTGCCATTACTTTCTCCGCAATCCTATCTATTACGGCGTTATGCGCTACTACGGCGAGGTTTACGAGGCCAAGCACGAACCCATAATCTCAAAGGACGTATTTGAAAAATGCCAGGTGCTTCTTAAAAATAAGAGCAAGCCTAAGCAGAGGGGGTTCAAACCTTACGTTTACCGGGGCATTTTTCACTGCGAGCATTGCGGTTGCTTCATCACCACCGAGACGCAAAAGGGCCATAACTATCTGCGCTGCACCAAACGGAAGAGCCCTTGTCCCGCGCGCTACACCCGCGAGGAAGAGGCCGACCGCCAGGTGCGGGAAATCTTGAAAGGAGTTTCCTTACCCCCGGCCCTGGCCGCCGATGCCCTTGATAACATACAAAAGGATAAAACGAAGGCGGCCCAGGCCGGGGAAGAAGCCGCCCAAAATCTGCGAGATAAGTTGGTTATCCTTAACGACCAATTGGGCAAGTTGCTGGATATGGTGCTGCAAGGCTCCCTGACGCGGCCCGAGTACACCCACAAGAAGGCCCAATTGGTCGATGAAAAAAAGGAAATCGAAAACAAACTCGCAGCTTTTGCGCGGGAGGAGAGTACGCGGAACGAACCGTTGAAAAGGTTCTATGAGCTCTGTGTTGTCGTCGGAGAGTCGGCGGTTACTGGAAGTTCGTCCGATAATCTGCAAATAATGAGAAAAATCGGTTCGAACTTCCTTTTAGGCGGGCAGAAAATAAAATTAAAATTTAATTTTCCGTCGGAGAAACTGCGGGAGTTGCGGGCTCGGGCGGATTTTTTTGACCCAGACTTTCACAACTCCATAAATTGGCGCCCCCATGGGGATTCGAACCCCAGATCTCTGCCTTGAAAGGGCAGCGTCCTAACCGCTAGACGATGGGGGCGCATGACCGAATTACTTATAAAAAGCCGGCTTTAAAACCGGCTTTTATTTTGTAGAATCATAGTTTATAAATTATCGTCGTGGAATGTCAAACTACTGGGAAAAACATGACAGACACTAACAACGCTCCGGTCCCGCCGCCTCCTCCGCCCCAGCCTCCGGCCGGGGAAGACCTGCAGTCGGAACTGCACCGCGCCCGCTCGCGCAACAAGGCCCTTAAGATCACGCTCCTCCTGCTGGCCACCCTGCTGGTGCTGCTGGGGGTAGCGGGCTATATGGTTTACCGAAGGCTGATGCAGACCAAGGAGGCGGTGGAGGAGGCTTTTGCCGGCTTCCCGCAGCAGACCCTGTTCCGCGCTGAGGGCAACGCCCAGCTGCCGCTGCCCGGCGCCTCGGTCTTCACCTCCACCGGCATGCCGGCCTCCTCGCTGGGGCTGTTCGCCGGGGGCGTGCCGGGCGCGCAGGCCGAAGCGGCGCAGGAGCAGGCTGAAAAGATCCTGACGGCCATGAACAAGTACGCCGACCGCCCCATCGTGAAGGAATTCATAGCCGACCTCAAGAAGAACCCCGACATGGCCAAGGCCATGGCCGACGGCCAGGGGGGCAACCCCGTCGCCATGGTGAGGGGCGTACAGAACGCCCGCGGCATGGAAAAGATCATCGCCAAGTACGCCATGCGCCCCGAATTCATGAAGCTGATGATGGAGGTCATGAGCGACCCGGAAATGGCGGCCGTCACCAACAGCATCCCTTCCGGCATCCGCCCCAATATAGGGGGGGCGGTACCGGTGCAGTCCGTGCCCGGCCCCGGCCCCGCGGTCCGGGAGACGCCGGCCGACCAGGACGGCGACGGCGAGATGACCCTGGACACTTCCGCCATCAGCGGCCCCGCGCCGGCCAAACAGGGGGCTCCGGCGGAGCATTTTCTAATCGTAAGATGAGCATGAGATATCTCGTCGGTGCTCCGTCGG
>CAYQJX010000072.1:0-4502 GCA_964417965.1 uncultured Elusimicrobiaceae bacterium | reverse complement strand
AGGCCTTCGGTGGCCTTGCCGGGGATCTCCTCGCCTTCCCAGTTGATGGAGAAATGGGCGTTCTTCTGCGTGGGCTTCACGTAGGTCTCGTACATCGGCAGCACGGTGGACAGGATCTGGTGCTTGATGCCCTCTATGTCGCGGCCGCGCTCGCTGATGTCGCGCTGCACGCGGCGCAGCACCGCGGTCACCATGCCGGTAGAGACGAAGATCTTATAGTCGCAGAGGCCGAGCAGCTTCTGAAAGTGCAGGGTATACAAACCCTCTACCACTATCAGCTGCGTCGGCTTGCAGGGCACGCATTCCTTCTCGCGGGTATGCTGCTTGAAGTCGTACACCGGCTGCTGTATGGCCTTGCCGGCGCAGAGGTCGTTAAGCTGCTTCACGGCCAGCGTGGCGTCTATCGCGTCGGGGTGGTCGAAATTGTAGGTCTTTCTCTTGTCGAAGCTGAGGTGGTCGAGCGGCTGGTAGTAGTTATCCAGCGAGAACAGCTGGCCCTCTATGCCGATGCTGCCGCATTCGGCGATGAGGCGCTTGGCCAGGGTGGTCTTGCCCGACCCGGAGCCGCCGGCTATGCCCAGTATGAAGCGCGATTTTTTTCCGCTGTACATGTTTTGTCCCGTGGCTCGAAGCTGGCTCAAAGAAGCGAGTAGCGTGAAAAGAATTCCTTACTATCATACAAAAAAGGCGCGGCGCCGCTGAAGCCCCGCGGGGCGGCGCCGCGCCTATGCCGAGCTGGAGCAAAGACCCTTCTGCCATAGGGTCTGGGTCGCCGAGAACAGCGCGCTGTTGTGATATAATAGTGATTGGTTTTCGGAGCTATAATTTTTTATTTTTTTGGGGCGAGAATTATCCAAAAGATATCTCGCGGGTCAGACAACAACCAAATCCCTTCCTCATGGCAGATCATCAAAATACTAAACCAGCGGCTTTGGCAACGAGCACTCGTTCCAATAGCAGGAAACCTCTCGTCAGAGAATTGACCCTCTGGCCCCTTTTCCTTATTGTGGTCGCCAACATGATAGGCACCGGGATATTCACGACCTCGGGTTTCATAATAAAGGACCTGGGTAACCCAGCGACGATGCTTGTTTGCTGGCTGGTCGGCGGCATCTTGGCCATTATGGGCGCCCTGTGCTACGGCGAGCTGGGCGCCATGTTCCCTTTTTCCGGTGGCGAGTACGTCTTCTTGCGCGAAAGCTTCGGGAAGCGGACCGCTTTTTTGTCCGGCTGGGTGTCGCTCTGGGTGGGGTTCTCAGCCCCGATCGCGGCAGCGGCGATAGCCTTCGGGAATTATTTCACCAGCGCCCTGCCTGCCGGAGCCAGTACGCCGTGGCTCCCCTCCCTGCTGGCGATAACGGTCATCTTGGTCTTCACGGGAGTGCATATTCACGGGCTGCTGTTCGGGGCCCGCGTACAGAGCGTCATGTCCTCCCTGAAAATATTTCTGATCCTGGCCCTGATAGCCGCGGGGGCCGCCTTCGGCAACGGCTCCTGGAACAACTTCGCCGCCGCTAGCGGCGGCGAGTCCGTTTTCTCGGGCAAATTCGCCGTCTCCCTTATCTATGTTTCCTTCGCCTACAGCGGCTGGAACGCCTCGGCTTATTTGGGAGGAGAGATCAAGGATCCAGGCAGGAACCTCCCGCTTTCTATTATTTATGGCACTATCTTCGTGATCTTTCTTTACACCGCCCTAAACCTGCTATACATCTACGCCCTTCCTGCGGCGGCCATGGCGGGAGTGGAAGAAGTCGGCGCCTTGGCAGTGAAGAACCTGTTCGGCGAGGGGCCGGGCGCCATCCTCAGCATTGGAATAGCTTTTTTCCTGTTGTCCACCCTCAGCGCCATGATAATGACCGGGCCCAGGGTTTATTATGCCATGGCGCACGACCGGCTCTTCTTCAAGCTGATCGACGGGGTCGACAAGGCGCATCATATCCCCATCTACGCGATCCTGCTGCAGGCGGGCATAGCCATCGCCCTCGTCCTAACCTCGAGTTTTTACATGTTGCTGATGTACATCGGCTTCATGCTCTCTATTTTCTCCGCCCTGACCGTGATCGGCCTGATGATCCTGCGCAAAAAGCAGCCCGACGCCCCCAGGCCCTACAGGACCTGGGGCTACCCGGTGACTCCGCTTCTCTTCATAGCTGGCAACGTCTGGGTGATCGTGTTTTGCGTACGCGGCAACCCCGCCACGCTTTTATGGGGAGGCCTCACCCTGGCCGTTGGCCTGCTCGTCTGCGACTATTTCGACGGCTGGCACCTTTTCAGGAGGCTGAAACGTTTGCAGGCGAGAGCCACGAGCTAAGGAGACAGATATGAGGAACAAAACCTTACTGGCGGTACTGACGGCCGCGATTTGCGTCGTTTCGGCGGGCGGCGCATTTGCGATAGACCTGTCCAAATATGAAAAGCAGATCTACTCGCAGGAGGGAGAGGACGGCGTAATTGAAAAGCTCTTCGAGATCATCAAGCCCACCAGCCGCTACGCCGTGGAATTCGGGGCCGACGACGGCATCAGGGGCAGTAACACCAGGAACCTATTCCTCCGCCACAAGTGGTCCGGACTGTTGATAGAAGGAGACGAGAAAGCGGCGAAAGAAATGGAGAGGAACTACAGCAAGCTGCCGCGGGTCAAGACCATGCAGTCCTGGGTCTGGCCGGGCAACTTCGAGATCCTGCTCGAGCAGGCCGGCGCCCCGAAGGACATGGATTTCCTGTCCATCGACATCGACAGCAACGACTACTACGTCTGGAAAGTCCTGCACGATTTCCGCCCCAAAGTCGTACTGATAGAGTTCAACGCGTCTTTTGCCCCGCCCCAGCGTTTCGTGGTCAACTACCACCCGTACAACTACCTCGCGGACAGTTCGGACTACTTCGGGGCGAGCATCCAGTCGCTGTACGAACTCGGGAAAAAAAAGGGCTACGAGCTCGTCTATTGCGACAAGAACGGCATCAACCTCTTTTTTGTGGACAAGAAATACTTCCCGCTGCTCGGCATAAAGGACAATTCACCGGTGACGATCTACAGGCCGCCGCAGTACGGGCTGGACAAAGGCGGCCGCGCGCCCAACGGACGGGGACATTTCCCGTTCGACAGCTATAAAAAGAAGAGACATTTCGGATTGACCGAGGAGCGGTTCGATCAGGACACGATCATCGAGGACGTCCGCGTAAAGAAGATCCCCAGGTACGATTACTGACAGTTAACCGGCCCCCCGCATGCGCGCCAGGCCCGGCTTCGGCGCGCGGCGGGTCACCACATCCACCTTACCCACTCAGCCACTTTCTTATACACTTCAGGCACAGTCCCGCCGTCTATCGTCTTAAACGTTCCCGCGGCTTTGCCTGCCCGGACTAATTTAATCTTCGCGCCCTCCCCTGTAAAGAGGCTGTACGCCACAGCCGCGAGAATCGCCAGCAGTATCACGCTTCTGACAGTTATTTTTATTTTTTTCATGCCTCTCCTCCCCCGCAAGGAATAACGCCTGAGAAGTGCTTTTCCAACTCAAAGGGCGCTACCAATATTAACAAAACCCCGCCAGCGGCGCAAACCGCCCCGCCGTGGAAGGGCGGGAAAGGCGTCTAAATTGATATAATAAAGGGGCAGCAGGACCCCCGCCAGGGAGGCACCGTGACACCACTTCCAGAGGTACAGATGACCAACGACCAGGAAACCAACCAGAGCGAAGAAAGTTTCGCAGAGATGTTCGAACAGACCTACAAAGAGCCGTCCAGAATGGAACCCGGCCAGAAGGTCGAAGCCCCCATTGTAAAGATCACCCCCGAATGGGCCTTGATCGAGGTGGGCGGCAAAGGCGAAGGCTATATCGCCGTAGAAGAGCTTAAAGATTCCGAAGGCAACCTGATCGCCCACGAGGGCGACGTGGTGCGCGCCTGGTTCCTCCGCTCCGAGGAAGGCGAGATGCGCTTTACCACCCGCATCGGCACCGGCCCCGCGGCCCGCGCCCAGTTCGAGGACGCTTTCAAGAACCACATCCCCGTGGCCGGCACCGTCTCCAGGGAGATCAAGGGCGGCTTCGAGATCACCATCACCGGCGGCACGCGCGCCTTCGCGCCGTTCTCCCAGATGGGCATCCGCCGCGAAGAGAACAAGGCTCTCTACGTCGGCCGCGAGTTCGCTTTCAATATCATAGAGTTCGACCGCCGCAACATCGTGCTCTCCCGCAGGGAGATGGTGGAAGCCGAGCGCCGCGAAAAGGCCGCCGCTCTTAAAGAGACCCTGCACGAAGGGGACCGCGTGAAAGGCACCGTGACCTCCATCCAGAAGTTCGGCGCCTTCGTGGACATCGGCGGCATAGAAGCCCTGCTGCCCGTCTCCGAGATGGCCTGGAGCCGCACCGAGAAGGTCGGCGACCTGCTCGCCGTGGGCCAGGCCGTGGAAGTGGTCATAAAGCGCCTGGACTGGCAGAATGAGCGCATCTCGCTGAGCCTCAAGGACACGCTGGCCAACCCGTGGGACACCGCGGACATGA
>CAYQJX010000071.1:0-4670 GCA_964417965.1 uncultured Elusimicrobiaceae bacterium | reverse complement strand
TTACCATTAACGGAGGATTCTCTTTGTTTTACGGATTTTCTTGGGACAGGCCTGCTTTAGACCCGGCCGCGGGGATATTGCCAGGCTGGCCGGCATTTGGTAAAAAGTAATTAACCGGGCGAGGGGGAAGAATATGGCATACAGGAAGATTAAGGCTGTGGCGGAGGGGGAGTGGGTCATGGAGGGCGCCGGCGTTAAGCTCAAGCGCATCTTCGGTTTCGGGGACACGGAACTGACCGACCCTTTCCTGCTGCTGGACAATTTCGGCTCCTCCGTCCCGGAGGACTACGTCTCCGGCTTTCCCTGGCACCCGCACCGCGGCATAGAGACCATAACCTATATGCTCGAGGGCGAGGTGGAGCACGGAGATTCTCTGGGAAACTCCGGGGTTATAAAGACCGGGCAGGTGCAGTGGATGACGGCAGGATCTGGCATAGTGCACCAGGAGATGCCCAAGGCGTATAAGGGCACTATGCGCGGCTTCCAGCTGTGGGCCAACCTGCCGAAGGCGCACAAGATGACGCCCCCGCGCTACCGCGATATCAAGGCGGAGGACATTAAGACGTACAAGGGCGAAGGCTTTTCGGTTAAGCTGATCTGCGGGGATTACGGCGGGGTCGCCGGGCCGGCGCAGGACATCCTCATCCGGCCGTGGTTCTTCGACGTGAAAGCCCTTCCCGGCGCTGAATTCTCGCTGGACCTCAGGCCGGAGGACAACGTGTTGTGCTGCGTCTTCGAGGGGAAGGGGTGGCTGGATAAAGAACGCTCGCGGGAGTTTGTGCCGGGGCAGCTGGCCGTGCTGGAAGGCGGCGGTAAACTGGCCTGCGCCGCGGGTAAAGAAGGCCTCCGCTTCATGCTGATGGCCGGCCGGCCGCTAAAAGAGCCTGTCGCCTGGCGCGGCCCGATAGTGATGAACACCGAGGCCGAGCTGCAGGCGGCCTTCGACGAATACCGCGAGGGCACTTTTATAAAGAAATAGCTATTCCGCGGCCAGGCCTTTGTAGAGCCAGCCGAGGTCGGTCTTGGCCAGCAGTATGGCCCCTTTTACGGGCGTGCTGCTGCCGGCCCTGGCGCCGCCCAGGCCGGCGGAGGCGTAACCCAGCTTGGACAGGTATTCCTGGGCGTCGTGCGCCGCGCCGCGGCTGGAGAGGGCCTCTTCCAGCGTCAGCCATTTCACCTCGCCCTCAAAGCGCACCACCGCCGCCTTCCCGCCGCCGGTTTCTTTCTCCTCGGTCGCCACTTCCCTGAAGTTTATGACCTCGCAGACGGCTTTCAGGTCCTGCTTAAGGCCGTTCTCGGCGGCGCTGGAGACGGACTCGCGGGCACATCCGGCAAAGAGCAGCGGGGCCGCCAGAGCGGCCGCTAACGATATTTTGTACATATAACCCCCTAACCTTAAGGAAAGATTAATATTTTTTGGCCGCCGGTGGCAAATAAATAAAGAACCCCGCCGCGGGGCGGGGTTCTCTGTCGTCTGGCGGGAGAGCTTAGAACTGTATCTTGCGGGCCAGGGCCTCGTCGGCGGCGGGGGCCTGTTCCACCTGCATATCCCTTACTTCCACGGAGGCGGACTTGGACGAGCCGAGCTCGGGGATGTACTTCTGCAGCATCGAGATCTTGGTGACGGCCTCGCCTTTGCCGTCGTTCTGGCCGCTCTGGAGCTGCACCTTGCAGCCGGCCGGGCTGTCCACGAAGTCCGTGCCGCCGCGCACCAGGATGCCTTCTATCTTGTTGGTGGAGGCGTTGAACACGGCGGAGCCGGAGTTGCCGCCGAAGGTGTCCAGGTCGGTCAGGAAGAAAGACTTAGGTTCGGTGGTGCGCACGCCCGCGTCGCCGGCCACTTTGAGCGGCAGGCCCACGGGGTGGCCGATCACAAAGATCCTGTCGCCGGCCTTAAGGTCCTTGTTGCGGTTTATGGGCAGGGGCTTGCGGCCTTCCACTTTGCGGTCCAGCTGTATCAGGGCGTAGTCCGGGCCGGGCTGTTTGCCGAGCAGGGCGCCGATGATGACGATGCCGGTGTTCACCAGGCCGGCCGCCTGCCGGTCCAGGTCGCGCTTGATGATGCGCTTGCAGGTATAGACGTCCTTGGTCTGTACCGAGGTGCGGGCCTTGCCGCCCCCGTTGTCGATGTTATAGCCGAAAACGAACCGGGCGTCGGCGCAGGAAGCGTCGTCCGTGATGCAGTGGCCGGCGGTCATGATAATGTCTTCGCCTACCAGCGTGCCGGAGCAGAAGGCGCCTATCGGCTGCTCGCGGAACTTCTCGCCGGGGCAGAGGTTGAGGGCTTCGCCGAAGCCGATGGTCTTAAGGCTGAAGGCGCCGGCTTCCGCGGTTACCTGTTTGGAGGGCCAGAGGGAGACTACCGAGTCGGCCAGGGTGCGCATGGCGGGGGCGGCTTCGAAATAGTCCAGGCGGTTGTCGTCGCCGTAGATGCTCTTGGACTCGGCGCTGGCGAGCGACGGCAGTACCACCGCGGCCGCGGCTAAGAGTGAAATGGATTTGAAGATCTTGTTCATAATGCCTCCTGTGCTTTCCTGTATATAGTATCCCTTCTTTTGAGTGTCGCCACAAAGGTCCTAGGACCTCTTATTCCGCGGTCCAAGGACCCCTCGCCGCGTAGGCCTATTGGCGCGCGGGAGGGCGCATAATATTTCCTATAAATTTTATAGATTCGGTATAATTACCATATGCACAACCGCATAAAGCGCCTTGAGGAGCTGGTAGTCAGCGCCTCCTCGCTCATTGAAAAGCTCAAGGAGGAGAACGGGGTGCTCAAGAAGCAGGTGGAACTGCTGGGCGCCGCCCGGGGCAAGGCCGCCTCCAACACGGCCGCCGCCCGCGAACTGGCGGAGTTCAGGACCCGGGTGAAGCGTAAGCTGGAGCGCATCTGCGCCAGGATAGAGAAGGCCAACGACCTGCAGCCGGGCCTGTTCGAGGAAGAAGATGAACAATAACGATTTCGAAGCCAAGGTGCGCGGCCGCCCGATAAAATTCCCGGCCGTGGACGGCCTCTCGGAGCTGGAGCTGGGCACCATAGTGGGCCAGATCACCGACGAGATGAAGAAGATAGAGGAAGAGCTGGGCGTGGTGGACACCTCCAAGGTCGCCATCATCGCCGCCTACAGTTTTGCCGCGCAGCTCTACAACCTTAAACAGAAATCCGATATCAACCGCGAGGCCGACTCCAGGAAGGTGGAGGAGATGGTGGCCCGGCTGGAGACTACTCTGGGCGGAGAGTAGGCCCACAACTATGGCGGAATCGCTTTTCGACGAGAAACCGGCCGTCCCCGAACCCGAGGGGGGGCCGGTCTATTCCCCGCTGGCGGCGCGCCTGGCGCCTAAAGAGCTGGACGAGTTCGCCGGCCAGGAGGAGATCCTGGGCCCCGGCAAGCTGCTGCGCCGCGCCATAGAGGCCGACAATCTTAAATCGGCCGTGTTCTTCGGCCCGCCCGGCTGCGGCAAGACCGCCCTGGCCCGCTACATCGCCTCCCGCGCCAACGCCAAGACCTTCGACCTGAACGCCGTGATGGCCGGCGTGGCCGACCTGAAGAAGATCATAGAGTATTCCCGCGGCCTCGGCGCCGGGCTGGCCCGCAACCAGCGCGTGCTGCTGGTGCTCGACGAGATCCACCATTTCAACCGCACGCAGCAGGACGTGCTGCTGCCCTCCGTGGAGAAAGGCGAGATCATCCTGGTGGGCATGACCACCGAGAACCCGTTCTTCTACATCAACCAGGCGCTGCTCTCCCGGTTCATCGTGGTGGAGTTCAAGCCGCTCAAGCCCGCGCACCTGTCGGCCATCTTCGACCGGGCGCTCACGCACGCCGACGGCCTGGCCAACCTCAAGCCCGAGGTCACGCCGGGCGCCAAGAAGTATCTCATAGAGAACTCCTCCGGCGACGCGCGCCGCCTGCTCAACGCGCTGGAGCTGGGCGTGGTGACCACCAAGCCGGGCAAGGACGGCCGGCGCGTGATAGACGAGGCCGTGGCCCGCGAGAGCATACAGCGCCGCAGCCTGCGCTACGACCGCAGCTCGGACGAGCATTACGACCATATCTCCGCTTTTATAAAATCCATGCGCGGCTCGGATCCCGACGCCGCTGTCTACTGGCTGGCCAAGATGCTCGAGGCCGGCGAGGACCCCCGGTTCGTGGCGCGGCGCATCCTGATCTGCGCGTCGGAGGACGTGGGCAACGCCAACCCGATGGCGCTGGTGACGGCGCTCAGCGCGTTCAAGGCGGCCGAGGTGCTGGGCATGCCGGAGGCGCGCATAATACTCGCGCAGGCCGCCATCTACGTGGCCTGCTCGCCCAAGTCCAACGCTTCTTATATGGCCGTCAACGCGGCCCAGGCCGAAGTGAAGTCCGGCGTGGAGCGCGCCGTGCCCATGCACCTGCGCGACGGCTCCAAGGACGGGGAGGCCCTGGGCCACGGCAAGGGCTACAAATACCCGCACGAGTTCCCGGGCCATTACGTCAAGCAGGAATACATGCCCGACCCGCGGGTGTTCTACGAACCCACGGACCAGGGCTTCGAGATAGAGATCGGCAAACGCCTTAAAAGACTGCGCGGGGAACAATGACCGGCCCGAAGATCTATACCGTCAGCGAGCTGAGCCAGGGCATCAAGTACCTGCTCGAGACCAATTTCCGCGAGCTCTGGGTGGAGGG
>CAYQJX010000070.1:0-4798 GCA_964417965.1 uncultured Elusimicrobiaceae bacterium | reverse complement strand
CGTCCTCGCGGGTGGCCGGGTCCTTGAGCGGGTCGAACTCCTTGTCGGAGAACGGCACGCATTTCTGGAAGATCTCCACGAAGGTGGTGCCGTTATGTTTGGCGGCGCGCTCCAGGATGGCCGTGGTGCCGGGAATATCGTTGTCCAGGCCGCGGGCGACAAAGGTGCAGTCCAGGCCCACGGCGAAGCGGGCCGGGTTGAACGGGTAGTCTATGGAACCCGCCGGCGTGCTCTTGGTCCGGGTGCCGGGCTGGGTGGTGGGCGAGGCCTGGCCCTTGGTAAGCGCGTAGATGCGGTTGTTGAACAGCACGATCTTGAGGCCGATATTGCGGCGGATGGCGTGCATCATGTGGTTGCCGCCGATAGACAGGCCGTCGCCGTCCCCGGTGATCACCCAGACGGCCAGGTCCGGGTTGGCCAGCTTTACGCCGGAAGCCACCGCGGCCGCGCGGCCGTGGATGGAGTGGAAGCCGTAGGTGTTGACGTAATACGGGAAACGGCTGGAGCAGCCGATGCCGGAGATGACCGCGTACTTTTCGTGCGGCAGGCCCATGCCCGCGAACACCTTCTGCATCATGTTGAGGATGGCGAAATCGCCGCAGCCGGGGCACCATTTGACCGGCAGGCCGGAGGCGAAATCCTTGGCGGTGAGCTTGGTTTCCATGTTATTTGCCCCCCAGGACTTCTTTTATTTTGGCAAATATCTCGTCGGAGTTGAGCGGCTGGCCCTGCACTTTGTTCAGGCCCAGCAGCTCGCCGGAGCAGGACGGGCGCAGCAGCATGCGCAGCTGGCCGGAGTTCTCCTCGGGCACCAGCACCCGGCGGAAGCGGCGCATGACGCCGCAGAGGTCCGGCGGCAGCGGCCAGACGTAGCGCAGGTGGGTGGAGGAGACGCTCAGGCCGGCCTTACGGGCTTCGGCGACGGCGGAGGTAATAGCCCCGTAGGTGGAGCCCCAGCCTACCACCAGCAGGTCGCCCTGCTCGGCGCCGTAGACCCTGGCCGGGGGAATTTCCCTGGCCACCCCGTTTATTTTTTCGGCGCGCAGATCGGTCATGCGCTGGTGGTTCTCGGGGTCGTAGCTGATAGCGCCGGTGTTCTCGGCCTTCTCCAGGCCGCCGATGCGGTGCTCGTAGCCTTTCAGCCCGGGCCAGGCCCAGGGGCGCGCCAGGGTGTCAGGGTCGCGCATATAAGGTTTAAAGCCAGCAGGCTCCGGCAGGGGCGCCACTTCGAATTTAGGCAGTTCTGAAAGCTTGGGGATGCGGAACGGCTCCGAGCCGTTGGACAAATAAGAGTCGGAGAGCACGATTACCGGCGTCATGTATTTGACGGCCAGGCGGGCGGCCTCGAGCGTGGTATTAAAACAGTCGGCCGGGCTGCAGGCGGCCAGCACCACCAGCGGGCTTTCGCCGTGGCGGCCGAACACGGCCTGCAGCAGGTCGGACTGCTCGGTCTTGGTGGGCAGGCCGGTGGAAGGGCCGCCGCGCTGCACGTTTATGATGACCATCGGCAGTTCGGTTATAACCCCGAGGCCGATGGCCTCTATCTTGAGCGACAGGCCGGGGCCGCTGGTGCCGGTGGCGGCCAGTTCCCCGCCGAAGGCGGCGCCTACGGTGGCGCACATCGCGGCGATCTCGTCCTCGGCCTGGAACACCACCACGTCGTTGGCGCGGTGCTTGGACAGGGTATGCAGGATCTCGGAGGCCGGGGTGATGGGGTAGGAGCCGTAGAAGAGTTTTTTCTTGAGCAGCTTGGCCGCGGTGATCAGCGCGTAGGCGGCGGCCTCGTTGCCGGTGAGGTTGCGGTACTTGCCGGGGGCCACGGCGCTCTTTTTGGTCTGGAAGCGCGCGTCGAACAATTCGGTGGTCTCGGCGTAGTCGTAGCCGGCCTCGAGCGCTTTTATGTTGGCGGCGGCCAGCGCCGGGGTCTTGCCGAACTTGGCGCTGATGCGCTCCCGGGTTGGCCCCAGCGGCAGGCCGTACATCCAGAACAGGATGCCCAGCATGTAAAAATTCTTGCATTTGAGGACCTGCGCCTTCTGCAGGCCCGAGTCCTTGAGCGCGTTCTCCGTCAGGGCGGTGACGGGCACGGCGATGACGCGGTAGTTGTCCAGGGAGCCGTCCTCGAGCGGGTTGGTCTTGTAGCCGGCCTTGTCCAGCGCGGCAACCGCGAAGGCGTCGGAGTTGGCGATGATGACGGAGCCTTTGTCGAGATTTTTGAGGTTGACGGCCAGGGCGGCGGGGTTGAGCACCACCAGCACATTGGGCTTGTTGCCCGGCGTCATGACGGAATCGTCGCCGAAGGAGATCTGGAAGCCGCTGACCCCGGACAGGGAGCCGGCGGGGGCGCGGATCTCGGCGGGGTAGTCGGGCAGGGTGCTGAGGTCGTTGCCGGCCACGGCCGTGGCGTTGGCGAACTGGCTGCCTACCAGCTGTATGCCGTCGCCCGAGTCGCCGGCGAAGCGCACCGTAACCGAGCTGAGCTCGCTGACATTCACGTTTTTTTCTTTTCCGTGTTCGCTCATTTCCACACCTCTGGGACCGTGCCGGGGACGCGGCGGAAGGGGTCAGAAAGCCCCCTCTTTTTTCGGCTTTACCTTGATGCCAAAATTATACTACAAATTGTCTTATAATGATTCAGGCGCCGCCCGCTGGCGCGGCCACCGGTTTTGGAGGATTTTAATGAAGCTTCTCGAATACGAAGGCAAGGAAGTTTTTGAGCGCTACGGCATCCCCATGCTGCCCCGCTGCGGCGTGGTAAGGATAGGCGACAGCATGGACGGGCTCGCCATAGACGGCCCCGGCCCCTGGGTAGTCAAGGCCCAGGTGCTGGCCGGCGGCCGCGGCAAGGCCGGCGGCGTAAAGCTGGCCAAGACCGCCTCCGAAGCGCGCGAACTGGCCGGGCAGATGCTCGGCATGAAGATCGTGACGCACCAGACGCAGGGTAAAGCCCTGACGGTGGAAGAGGTGCTGGTGGAGCACGCGGCCGCCATAGACCGCGAGATCTACATTTCCGTGGTGCTCGACCGCAAGGCCGGCGCGCCCGCCATAATAGCCTCCGCCGAGGGCGGCATGAGCATAGAGGAGCTGGCCGCCACCAACCCGGAGAAGATCCTGAAGGTGGCGGTGGACGCCGAGGCCGGCCTGCTGGACTTCCAGGCGCGGCAGCTCGCCTTCGACCTGCGTATCCCCCAGAAGAATTTTCGCGAGTTCACCGCTTTCGCCCGCCAGCTCGTAAAGTGCTTCGTAGAGATGGACGCCAGCCTGGTGGAGGTGAACCCACTCATAATTTCCAGGGACGGCCGCCTGCTGGCCATCGACTCCAAGATCGTCACGGACGACAACGCGCTGTTCCGCCACAAAGACCAGGCGGCCAAGCCCGACCACGAGGCTTCGGAGATAGAGCGGGAGGCTAAAGCCATCGGTATCAACTATATCGGCCTCGACGGCGACATCGGCTGCATGGTCAACGGCGCGGGCCTGGCCATGGCCACGCTCGACACCGTCAAGATGGCCGGCGGCGACGCGGCCAACTTCCTGGACGTGGGCGGCGGCGCCACGGTGGACCAGGTGACCAAAGCCTTCCAGATCATACTCAAGGACCCCAAAGTTAAGGCCGTGCTGGTCAACATTTTCGGCGGCATCATGAAGTGCGACAACATCGCCGCCGGCGTGGTGGAGGCCTCAAAGAAGGTGCGCATAAAAGTGCCGCTGATCGTGCGGCTCGAAGGCACCAACGTAAAAGAAGGCAAGGCCATCCTGGCTGGTTCCGGCATAAAGATAGAGCAGGCCGACTCGCTGTGGGAAGCCGCGCAGAAAGCCGTGGCGGCGGCGAAAAAATAATTTTCACGGAGAAACTATGTCCATACTTCTTAATAAAAAGACCAGGCTCCTCGTCCACGGTTTCACCGGGGCGCAGGGTTCCTTCCACGCGCAGCAGTGCCTTGATTACGGCTCTAAAGTCGTAGGCGGGGTAACGCCCGGCAAGGGCGGCACCGAGCACCTCGGCCTGCCGGTGTTCAACACCGCCAAGGACGCGGTGCAGGCCACCGGCGCCAACGCCTCCCTGATCTTCGTGCCGCCGCCCTACGCGGCCGACGCCATCCTGGAGGCCGCCGACGCGGGCGTCTCCGTCATCATCTGCATCACCGAGGGCATCCCCGTGATGGACATGGTGCGGGTAAAAAAACGCCTCGCGGCGGTCAACGCCTGCGGCTCCCGGGTCACGCTGGTAGGGCCCAACTGCCCCGGCGTCATCACCCCGGGCGAGTGCAAAGCCGGCATCATGCCGGGCTATATCCACAAGAAGGGTTCCGTGGGCGTGGTATCGCGCTCCGGCACGCTGACCTACGAGGCGGTATGGCAGGTCACGGCCCAGGGCCTGGGGCAGAGCTCCGTGGTGGGCATAGGCGGCGACCCGGTGCAGGGCATGAATTTCGTGGACGCGCTGCGGCTTTTCCAGGCGGACCCGGCTACCAAGGCCGTCATCATGATAGGCGAGATAGGCGGCGCGGCCGAAGAGGACGCGGCCCGCTACATAAAGAAAGAGATGACCAAGCCGGTCTTCTGCTTCGTGGCGGGCAAGACTGCCCCCCCCGGCCGCCGCATGGGCCACGCCGGCGCCATAGTAGAAGGAGGCGCTGGCACCCACGCCTCCAAGGTGGAGGCGCTCAAGAAGGCCGGCGCCACCGTGGTGGACAATCTCTCGGAGATAGGCGCGGCCGTGGCCAGGCGCCTGAAGCCGGCCAGCATTTTCTAATCGTAAGATGAGCATGAGATATCTCGTCGGTGCTCCGTCGGG
>CAYQJX010000069.1:0-5076 GCA_964417965.1 uncultured Elusimicrobiaceae bacterium | reverse complement strand
GACCTGACATTTCTAAAAAACTAAAACCATGACATTTCTACTTACTTGCAACAGGCAACTCCCGCCCCCAAAAGCAAACCCGCCGTGACGGCGGGTCTGGTGCTTGCGGAAAAATTGGATCGGGGCGGTGAGATTTGAACTCACGGTCTCTCGCACCCGAAGCGAGCGCTCTAGCCAGCTGAGCCACGCCCCGATAAAAACTTCAGCTCCGGGTTACCGCGCCTATATACTACAAAAAAACGGTTTTAAAGTCTACCGCGGCAGCTGTCTGAAGAAGGCGGCCAGTTCGTCCAGGCGGCAGTCCTCGCCGTAGGCGCTCCAGTACAGCTCCCCGGTCTCCACGTCCACCAGCTTCATGTGGTAGGCGCAGACCTGGCCGCCGTAGGCGGTCCCCAGCAGCACGGCGCGCAGCCCGGCCACCCGGCCCAGCTGGGCCATGTCCTGCGCGCGGGTGGCGCCGCTGGCCGAGAGCCGCTGTTCCTTTATGATCTTTTCCAGCTGCTGGCGGTCCACCACGTCGTAGCCGGCTTTAAGCAGCATCGCCGCGGCCTTGTCCGCCCAGGCGCCGCCGTCGCCGTTGTCGTTGCCGCCGGCAAAAGCGTACGCGCCCACGCGCATGCCGCCCGCCGCGGGGAGCCCCGCGTTAAAGGCCAGGGCCGAACCGGAGGATTCGCTGTAGCGCGGCTTGCCGGCGGTCCAGCCGCCTTCCGCCAGGGTGGCTTCCAGGGATCTTTTTATCTTGCCGTTCACGGCGCGGCCTTCCCGCGCCACGTTAAGGGCTTCTTCCTTCTCGTTGGAAACGCTCCACACCACGCGCGCGGTGGCCGCGTCCAGCAGCTTTACCGACACCGGCGCCGGCTCCGAGATCTTGGCCGCGCCGGTCATGCTGTAGGAATAATAAGGCACGCGCGTATTGGGCCGGCCCATCAGCAGGCCGTCCACCCCGAGGATCTCGCCGATCTTGGGCGCTTCGGAAGGGTTGACTATGCCGTTGATGGAAAGCCCCTGTTCTTTGAGCAGGGGCTCTATGTTCTCCCTCTCCACCACGCGGTAGCCCAGGGCGAGCAGCAGCGTTTCCCACTCGCCGGTTATGCGGCTGTGCGCGGGGGCGGCGCCAAAAGGCACCACCGCCACCTTTTTCACGGAGGCCAGCTGCGCGCTGGGGTTGCGCGTCACCTGCAGGCTTCCGCCGCAGCCGGCCAGGGCCAGCGCCGCAAAGGCAAGCGCGGCCGCGGCGCGGCTTTTATAACCGGGAGTCATCGCTTAGTCTATCGTGCCGGCGTCGGTCTTTATGCCGAAGGCCTTGCCCTGCACGGTGGCGCATTCCTCGCGGTAGAGCAGGGGAATGGAGAATCTCTTCTGCGTCCGGGTCCTCACGGAAAGGAGCGCGTCGGCGCCGGGCACTTTTTCCAGGGCCTCGTATGTGGCCTCCTGTATGACCTTCTCCTGGCCGCCGAAGAAGCCGCCGATCAGGGGCAGGGACGCCATGAAGCTGCCGCCGCCGCCGCCGGCGCCGGAGACCGTTTTGGCGGGGACGCCGCTGAACCAGGGCAGCTTGCCGCCGAGCAGGTACTTGGCGCAGGCTTCGCCCTGCGTGTCGCCGATGACTTTATATTCGTTCCTGTTAAGGGGCATGATCTCCACGCCGGAGCTTACCCTGTTTATAGGATAGCTCTTGTTTATGGAAGTGCAGCCCGCCAGCCCTATCACGGCCAGACCCACGGCCGCCAGTGTCAGTTGTCTTTTCATTTCTGTTATTCCTCCGTACTTTCTATGATCCGTTCTTCCGCTTTAAAATCCGAGTGAAAGGCCTGCGCCTAAAGTGTCGCCGCCCAGGTAGGCGCCGGTCCCGGCTATGTGCTTGTATTCCCCGAAGACGCCGAAGCCGCTGTCGGCCCTGAGGGAGAAGCCCAGGCCCGCTACCCAGGTGAACGCCGTTCCGCTCTCCTGCACGTCGATCGGGGTCGGAGCGCCAAGCCAGGGGGTCAGCGTGCCGGTCTCTGAAAAATCGTAGCTCGCTATCGCCGGCCCGGCGAAACCGTAATAGGTGAAGTTGGGGATGGGCAGGGCCAGTACGATGGAGGCGTAGACGACGCTGGCTTCCGTCTTGGAGAGCTTGTCTATTTCATTAAGGGAGGAGTCGAAGTCCCAGAATTCGCGCGTTTCGGAATAGCTGAGGTAGCCGACGTTCCAGGCGGCGCCGGGGCCGGCCTTGGCGTAGCGCACTTCCAGGTAGGAATCCGTAGTGTTGGTCCACGCGTCTACGTCGTTAAAAACCCCGACGGGCACTATCTCGAGGCGCCCTTCGGGGCCCCGCCTTTCCTCGGAGCCGGCCAGTATGCCGGCGCGGGGCAGGTAGTGGTTCTTCTCGAAGGCGTAGTTGAGCCTGGCCTTCTCCGGGTGTTCCCATTTTAAGCCGAGCAGGGTTTTGGCGTCGTAGCGCGCCGACATCCAGCCCAGCACGTTGTCGGGCAGGGCCCTGGCCGGGGCCTTGGGCTGGTAGGTGTCGGCGGTCCTGCGGGCGGGGAGCGCTTTTTTTACTTCGGGAGGTATTGCCGCCTCTGGCTCTTTACCGGCGGGCTGGGTTTTCTCCTGGGCCTTGGCCCCGGCCAGGACCGAAACCGTCAGGTCCTCGCCGGTGGCCTCGTCCAGGACCGAGGCGATATCGGCGAAGGCGAATTTGCGGACTATGCCGTTCTTGAATTTAAGGAAGACGGAGTCCTCGTTGGTGGCGGCCAGTTCGCCCTTGCGTTCGGCGCCGTCCTTTAAAAGGACGCGGACGTCCCGCGAATAGGCGCAGACTCCGGATGCCGCGACCAGCAATAAAGCGAAAAATATTTTTTTCATGATCCCCGCTGTGTCCCCTGTGCCTTAAGCCTATAAAACAACGGGCGAAGAGGTCAAGTGCAAATCCGGACAGAAACTGTCCTGTTAAGGCTGGCGGGGCGGGGCCGGGCTCAGGAGGCGGTAAGGGTTTCTATTATCTTCGCCGCTATATCACGCGCCGCGTGGGGGCGGGCGTGTTCTGCCATGGCGCGCGAGGCGGAGGCCAGGGCGCCCGGGCCGGCCAGGCAGCGGCGCACCAGCTGCTCCAGTTCGGCCGGCGTGCCGGCGGTTTCCGCCAGCCGGTGGCGGCGGAGGAAGACGGAGTTGCGTTCCTCCTGGCCGGGCAGCGGCGAGTAGATCACAAAAGGTTTGGCCAGGCACATGGTCTCGGCGAGCGTGACCCCGCCGGGCTTGCCGGCTACCAGGTCAGCCGCGGCGTAGTAGGCCGCCGGCGAATCGGTGAAGTCCACGAAGCGCAGGTGCTTTTTGGAATCCAGTTCCTTCTCCGCCTGGCGGCACAGCCTGCGGTTGTTGCCGCACAGCACCAGCACCTGTATGCGGCCCAGCAGCGGTTTGAGGGCCGCGGCGGCCTGCACCAGTTCCCCCAGCCCGCGGCTGCCGCCCGTCAGCATTACGGTAAAAAGGCCCGGCGCCAGGCCGAGCTGCCGGCGGGCCGCGGCCTTATCCGTAGCGGCGGTGAATTCCTTGCGCACCGGTATGCCGGTCAGGTGCACCCTTTCCGCCGGCGCGCCTTTTTCCTTAAGGGCGGCGGCGACGGACTTTTCGGGGGCGAAGTACGCGGTCACGCCTTTGGGCGGCCAGTAGGTGTGGGCGCAGAAATCCGTTACCACGGAGAACAGCGGCAGGCGCGCGAGCCGGCGGTTCTTGGTGATCAGCAGCGAGGAGAAGGCCTGGGTGGAGACGGCGGCCTGCACGCCTTTTTTCAGCAGGTGGTCGGCCAGCTTGGCCGAGGAGAAAGGCAGGATGGCTTCCCGGAAGGCGCTGGCGGCGAAGGCGACGAAGTCGTTGTCGTAGACGTAATCCCAGACGGCCGGGGTTTTATTGAGGAGCTGCAGGTAGGTCTTGGCCACGAAGGGGCCGAAGTCCGGGTACACCTCGGAGAGGTTCACCATGACCGGCTCGATGATGCTGGGCGGCAGGAACTCCGCCACGGCGCAGGCGGCGGCGTAATGCCCCGACGGCTTTGAGCCGTAGATAAGCGCTACTTTAAGCGGGTACGTCTGCCCGGCGGTCTCCATGAGTTGATTATACCAAACATAAATAGCGGGCCCGGCGATCCGAAGACGCCGGGCCCGGTTCTCTCTATCACTGCCGTTTCTGCCCCGAAGGGCAAAAGCTATTTCAGTTCTTCCCCCACCTTGCCCACCAGTTTCTCTGAAGGCTTCAGGGTTTTCTCGCCGGGTTTCCACTTGGCGGGGCAGACCTCGGCGGGGTTCTTGTAGGTGTGGACAAAGGCCTTGAGCTTGCGCAGCAGTTCGGCCATGTCGCGCCCGACGTTGTTAAGGTTGATCTCGGCGCCGGCCAGGACGCCGTCCGGGTTGATGATGAAAGTGCCGCGGTAGGCCAGCCCGGTCTTGTAGTCGTACGCGCCCAGGGCCTGCGCCAGGCGGCCGCGGGCGTCGGAGGCCATGGCGTACTTAACGTCCTTAAGAAGCCGTTCCTGCGCCTGCCAGCCCATGTGGGTGAACTTGGTGTCGGTGCTCACCGACAGCACCTCGGCGCCCAGCTTCTCCAGCTCGGCGTGCTTGTCGGCCAGGTCGGCCAGCTCGGTGGGGCAGACAAAGGTGAAGTCGGCCGGGTAGAAGACCAGCACGGTCCAGCGGCCGTTCTTGGCCGCGTCCTCCAGGCGGAAGCGCCCGAACTTCACCGCCGCCGGGTTAAAGGTCTCCAGCTCGAACGCGGGTATCTTTTCCCCGACCGTGATCACTTCTTTTTTTTCTTCGCACATATGGTTCTCCTTTTTGCTCCGGCGGCGGGCTTGCCGCCGCAGTCCCGGCAGCGCCCGTAAAATTCCACGTTGCAGCGCAGCACGCTGAAGCCCGCCGGCTTGCCGGCCGGGGCGGGCGGCCTGCGCAGCGGCAGGTCGAAGATGGCCCCGCAGTCCACGCACATCAGGTGGCTGTGCTGTTTCAGCCCCGGGTCGAAGCGGGACCGCTTTGAATCTATCCTGACCTCGGCCAGCTCCCCCGCGCTGAGCAGGGACTGGAGGGTGTTGTAGACGGTGGCGAA
>CAYQJX010000068.1:0-6023 GCA_964417965.1 uncultured Elusimicrobiaceae bacterium | reverse complement strand
CGCTGCAGGATCATGGTCTTGCCGGTCTTGGGCGCGGCCACGATGAGCTGGCGCTGGCCCTTGCCGACGGGGACGATCAGGTCGATCACGCGGCCGGTCATCTCGTTCTTGGCGGTCTCGAGCAGGAAGCGCTGGTTGGGATGCAGCGGGGTCAGGTTCTCGAACAGCGGGCGGTGGGAGATCTTCTCTATCTCCACGCCGTTGACGGTCTTCACCTGGAGCAGCGCGAAGAAGCGCTCTCCGTCCTTGGGCGGGCGGATGAGGCCGTTGACCGAGTCGCCCTTGCGCAGGCCGAGCTTCTTGATCTGGGAAGGGGAGACGTAAATATCTTCGTGGCTGGACAGGTAATTATATTCCTGAGAGCGGAGGAAACCGAAGCCGTCCGGCAGGATCTCCAGCACGCCCTCGCCCTGCGCCACGCCGTTGGCCTTGGCCTGGGCTTCCATGATCTTGCCGATCAGTTCCTGCTTGCGCAGGGAGGCGACGCCCTCCATGTTGAACTGTTCGGCTATCTTTACCAGCTCGGCCACGGTCATCTTGGTCATGCCGGCGATGTCGAGCTTGGGCAGGTTGGGGTTAGGGCTCTGGCTCTGGCCCTGGCCCTGACCCTGGTTCTGACCCTGGCCCTGATTCTGATTCTGCCCCCCGTTGGGCTGCCTGTTATCGTTCATTTTCTGGTTTCCCCTCTCGTCCCGCCGGGAGTCTCCGCCGTTGTTGGGGCGGGGCCCGCCGTTAGGCGCTCCGTTCTGGTTTCTGTGAAATCTTTTCTCGTCCTGCTGTGAGTCGTTCATTATTTCTTTTTTCCTTGGGCCGTCTCCTTCAGGAAACGGCAGATGAATCTTATCTTGGCGGCCAGGGCCGCCGGCGCGCCGGAATTATCCAGCGTCATGTCCGCCCTGGCGTATTTCTCTTCCGCGGGCAGCTGTGCCCTCACCCGCGCCAGGTACTGTCCCCTGCTCCAGCCCCTCTTAAGGGCCCTGGCCTCCAGCGTTTTGGCCGGGGCCGCCAGGCAGACGGTAAACGTAAAACACTCCGCGAGTCCCGCTTCGAACAGCAGGGGGGTCTCGACAACCGCGATCGTTTTAGGGGATCTTGTTATTAAGGAGTGAATGCTGCTAAGGATTTCCGGGTGCAGCAGGTTTTCAAGCCACTTACGCTTAGCGGGCGACTTAAAAACCTCGGCCGCGAGCTTTTTCTTGTCCAATCTTCCGTTTGTAAGGATTTTAACAGGGCTGAACTTCTTTAAGATTCTATTATAACACGCGGGAGCTGTCAACAGGGAAGCCGAGACCTCGTCGGCCGAAACGCAGAGGGCGCCTTCGCGTCCAAAAAATGAAAGGGCCAGGCTTTTGCCGGAGGCGATGGGCCCGGTCAGCCCGATAACCGTCTTACCTTTTATAGCTGCGAAGTTCTTGCTCTTCACGCGCGCCCCCCCTTCCGCCTGGCGTAATCGTCCAACCGCCCCAGTTCGGCCCGGCTGAGCGAGGCCTGTCCATGCCTGGAGACCTTCTCCAGCAGGCGGTCTATCCCGGCCTGCTCCAGGGCGGCCGGGTCCGGCAGGTCGGGCACGGGCCGCTCCCGCCAGCGCCGCTCGCCCCACAGCCAGGCCAGGCCTACTACCAGGCCGGCCAGGTGGGTCACGCTGGAGACCCGGTCGCTGGCCCTGGAAACCGTCATTATGAACTCCAGGGCCCCCAGCGCGAAGGCCATGGTACTGGCGCTCACCGGGAAAAGGAAATATAGATATACCTTAGTGTCGGGGTGCAGAAAGGCGAAAGCCCCGAGCAGGCCGTAAACCGCCCCCGAGGCCCCTATCACCGGCCGCAGCGAACCCGGCTGCCAGGCAGCGGTCAGCAGGCCGGCCGCAGCGCCGCAGGCCAGGAAGTAGAGCAGGAATTTGCGCGAGCCCATTTCCGGCTCCACTATGCGACCCAGCATCCACAGCATGAAAGCGTTGAACAGGAAATGCCAGAAATCGGCGTGGATAAAGAGGTAGGTGAAAGGCTGCCAGGCCCAGAACCTGGAGACCAGGTTGAACGGCACCAGCCCCAGGTAGAAGTTCAGCCTGAAGCCGAGCATCATCTCCGCCAGCCAGCCGGCGAAGAACAGCACCGCCAGCCAGCGCGTGACCGGCGGCAGCTCCCCCAGCGGCGCCGGGCTAAGGCGCATATTTTTCCATATCCCGCCAGTTGAGGCCGGTCTTAAGCTCCGCCACCAGCGGCACCGAAAGCGCGTAAGCCTCCTCCATCTCCTTCTTTACCAGGAGCGCGGCCTCCCGCAGCGCAGCGCGCCTGACCTCGAAGACCAGTTCGTCGTGCACCTGCAGCAGCATAAAAACGTCTTTAGACCCCAGGAGCGCGGCGAAGAGTTTCACCATCGCCTTCTTGATGATCTCGGCCGAACCGCCCTGAACCGGGGTATTTATTGCCGCCCTTTCGGCGAAGCCGCGCAGGTGCGGGTTGGAGGCCGCCAGCTCGGGCAGCAGGCGGCGGCGGCCGGCGAAGGTGTGGACCATGCCCGTCCGCTTGGCCTCGGCCACGGTGCGCTCGCTCCAGTCTTTCACGCCGGGGCAGGCCTCGAAATAATGCTTTATGTAGTTGGCCGCCTCGGTGCGGCTGATGCCCAGGTCCTGCGAGAGGCCCTGCGCGGTCTTGCCGTAGACGATACCGAAGTTGATGGCCTTGGCCGCGCGGCGCATCTCCGGCGTGACCAGCTGCGGGGCGCTGTGGAAGATCTCCGAGGCGGTGCGCAGGTGTATGTCCTCGCCGCTCCTGAACGCGTCGGTCAGGTTGCGGTCGCCGGACAGGTGCGCCAGCACCCGCAGGTCTATCTGCGAATAGTCGGCGCTGAGCATCACGTAGCCTTCCCGCACGGTAAAGCATTTCCTCACCAGCAGGCCGGCCTCGGAGCGCACGGGGATGTTCTGCAGGTTAGGCTTGGAGCTGGAGAAGCGGCCCGTGGCGGTGCCCAGCTGGTCAAAAGTGGTGTGCAGCCGGCCGTCGGGGCCGGCGGCGGCGAGCAGGTTGTCCACGAAGGAGGACTTCAGCTTGGAGATCTCGCGGTACTCCAGCAGCAGCGGCACTACCGGGTGCGAGGCCTTCAGGTACTGCAGGGCCTCCTCGCCGGTGGAATAGCCCCCGTCCTTGTTCTTGAACTGCTTCTTCTGCGCCTCGCCCAGGCCCAGGTTGAGCTTTTCGTAGAGCAGGAAGCCTACCTGCTTGGGGGAATTGAGATTGACCTCCATGCCGGTAAGCCGCTGCGACTCGGCCTGCAGCTCGGCCAGCTTCTTTTCGAACCGGGAGGAGAGCTCTCCGAGCAGGGCGGTGTCGGCCTCGGTGCCGTTGCGCTCCATGGCGTAGACGGCGGGCAGCAGCGGCAGTTCCAGCTCGGCGTACACGCCCCGCATGCCGGCCTTGTCCAGTTCCGCTCCCAAGAGCGCCCAGAGTTCGGGAAGCGCGGCGCAGGCCTGCGCCTTCTCCTCGTCCGAGCCCGGCAGCTGCAGGGGCAGGCCCAGCCGCTCGAAGACCAGCTGCGGCAGCTCCACGCCCCGAGAACCGCCGGCCAGCAGGGCCGCCGCGGCCTCGGGCTCGTCGTAATTAGCGGGCACGAAACCCGCGGGCAGGTCCAGCAGGCGCATAACGGCCTTCACGCCGAAAATGGTTTTGACTATTTTACCGTCGGCCAGCAGGGCCGCGGCGGCCTCGGCGTCCTCCGGGCTGAAGAAACCCGGCCGCAGCACGCAGACTCCTCCCCTGGCGCCTATGGCCAGGCCGTCGGCGAAGGCGGCGAAAGAAATTTCTTTGACGGCGGCGGAGAAAACTTCCGCGGGCGTCTTTAGCGGCGGCAGTTCGGCCGGCCGCTGCTGCGCCGGGGCGGAGCCGGCGAGCGCCAGCAGCTCCTTGAACTCCAGCCGCCTGGCCATCTCCTCCAGCCCGGGGCCGCCGGGGGCAACGGGCTTAAAAATATCCAGCCCCTCCTCAACGGGCGCGTCGGCTTCCAGCGCCACCAGCCGGCGCGACAGGCGGGCGTTCTCCATGTCCTTGGCCACCTTGGCCAGCCCCTTATCCGTGGCTACGAGGGCCGGGTCCATGGCCGCGGCCAGGATCTTCTCCAGCGGCCCGTAGGTCTGCACCAGTTTTACGGCGCTCTTGGGCCCCACGCCGGCCACGCCCGGCACGTTGTCGGAGGAGTCCCCGGTCAGGGCGAAATAGTCGGGCAGCAGCCCGGGCGGCAGGCCGTATTTTTTCTCCACGGCCTCCGGGCCGGTGAACTCGGGCGAGGACCCGTCCCACATCTTCACCTTCTCCCCCACCAGCTGGGCGGCGTCCTTGTCCCCGGAAACTATGACGGCCTCCAGGCCGGCCTTCTCCGCGCGGCGGGCCAGCGTGGCGATAAGGTCGTCAGCCTCGTAGCCCTGCAGGTACACGCCCTTCAGGCCGAGGGCCTGCACCAGCTCCCGGGCGGTGTTAAGCTGGCTCACCAGCCCCGGGTCCGTAGCTGCCCGGTTGGCCTTGTATTCGCCGTACAGGTCGTCGCGGAAGGTGCCGCCTTTGGAATCGAAACAGACCGCCAGATATTCCGGCTTGCGCTCGCGCAGGATCTTGAGCAGCAGGCGCATGAAACCGAACAGCGCGCCGACCTCCTCCCCTTTTGAGGTGGAGAACTTGGGCAGGGCGTGGTAGCTCCTGTGCAGGAAAGCGTGGGCGTCCAGTATGAAAACGCGGGGGTTCATTTTTTGGGATTCAGAAGGGGAGAAAACAGCCCGCCGCGGGGTCGCCGCGGCGGGTTAAGGCCGGTTTCAGGCTAACAGTTCGTCGAGGTGCTTCTTAAGTTCTTCCTTGGGCTGCAGGCCCACCAGCTGTTCCACCAGCTTGCCGCCCTTGAAGAGCAGCATCGTGGGGATGGCCGAGATCTGGTATTTGCCGGCGGTGTCCTGGTTCTCGTCGGTGTTGAGCTTGCAGACCTTAACCTTGCCGGCGTATTCCTTGGCCAGCTCGTCTATGACGGGGCCCACCATGCGGCAGGGGCCGCACCAGGGGGCCCAGAAATCCACCAGCACCGGGAGGGGGCTCTTTATGACTTCCGCCTCGAAATTCGCGTCAGTAACCTGTATTTCGTTTGACATTTTGTGGCCTCGCTTCTTTTATTTATCGCAGATCGTGGTCGTCTTACTAGATGGTATAAGACTTACTTTTTATTGTCAATACCGGGGCCCTCGGCGCGCCCGAGCAGGTACTTCAGCTCCTTCCAGAGCTCGTCTATCTCTATGGGCTTGGAGAAGAAAGCCCCCGCCCCGGCCAGCATGGCCTCCGAGCGGTCGGCCGGCTCGGTATACTTGGCGGAGATGAAGACCACCGGCACTTTCTTGAGCCGGGAGGACTCGCGGATCACGCGCAGGAATTCTATGCCGTGCATGTCCGGCAGCTGGATGTCCAGGATGATGACCGAAGGCACGGACACGGCCAGCGCGTTGAGGGCTTCCCGCGCCGACTTGGCCACGGTCACTTCCGCGTCGGCGTTCTTCAGCTTCAGGCCGTCCTCCAGCGTGTCGATGAAGTTCTTGTCGTCGTCCACTATTAAAATTTTCATAAGTTAGATCAAAATCCGAAGCTCAGGCGCTCGGCCAGGATAGCCGGCATCTTAAGCCCGGCCATCAGCTGCTGTGTCGCCTCTATATCGTAGAAAACCCTGTACAGTTCAAAGAACTTGGTGTCGGAATCGTAGATCGCGCAGGACGCCCGGGGATCCCCGTCCCGCGGCTGGCCCACCGAGCCGGGGTTAAGGATGACCGGGCCCTTCCCGGCGGGGACCTTCACTACCGGCTTCAGGAAGTCGGTCCGGGGGATCCCGTTCTCCCCCTCCCGGAAGTAGAGGGGCATATGGCTGTGCCCGATAAAGCACGGGAAAACCGACAGGCCTTTAACGTTGTCGGAGAACTGGGACTCGCTGAGCAGGTATTCCGTCAGCGGCTGTTGCAAGTAAGTAGAAATGTCATGGTTTTAGTTTTTTAGAAATGTCAGGTC
>CAYQJX010000067.1:0-6201 GCA_964417965.1 uncultured Elusimicrobiaceae bacterium | reverse complement strand
GCTGCTGCGCCTGGCCGGCCTTACCCGCGGCGGAGAGTTGAAGAATAGCACTTAAGTCCGGTTTAGCCCTGCTGGGCAAAACCGGCCTTAAGAGCAAGGGGAGGCAAGGTATGGAGAAGTCTAATATGCGGTATTTCCTTTATGCGCGCAAGTCCACGGACGAGCCGGACCGGCAGATCCTGTCCATAGAGGCGCAGCTCACTGAACTACGCGACTACGCCAGAAAGGAAGGTCTCACCATAGTCCGCGAGTTCATTGAGAGTAAAACGGCCAAGGAGCCGGGCCGCGACATCTTCAACGCGATGGTCGCCGGCCTTGAGCAAGGCACGGCCCAAGGCATAGTAGCCTGGCACCCCGACCGGCTGGCCCGCAATTCCATAGACGGCGGACGCATCATCTACCTGGTGGACACCGGCAAGATACAGGAACTCAAGTTCCCTACCTTCTGGTTCGACCCCACGCCGCAGGGCAAGTTCATGCTCTCTATCGCTTTCGGTCAGTCCAAGTATTACGTGGACAACCTGTCCGAGAACGTTAAACGCGGGATACGCCAGAAGCTGCGCAATGGCATCTGGCCTGCCTGGGCGCCTATGGGCTATACAAACGACCGGAACACCCACACCATTGTCGTAGACCACCCCAAGGCACCCCTTATCAAGAAAGCCTTCGAACTCTACGCCACGGGCAAATACCCCATTAAAGAGGTGCGGCGCCTTATAAACGCCGCTGGTCTGGAAGGGCGCAGGCATAAAAAGGTCATGTCCGTATCGAATTATCACTACATGCTTCAAAATCCGCTGTATTACGGGGTTATACGCTACTATGGAGAGATCTACGAGGGCAAGCATAAGCCCATTATCTCCAAGGCGCTCTTCGATAAGTGCCAGGAGGTGCTTGCCAGAAAAAGCAAGTCCCACACTAAAACCTTAAAGCCCTACGTTTACCGGGGCGCTTTCCGTTGCGCTAATTGCGGCTGCTTCATCACCACCGAAACCCAAAAGGGCCACAACTACCTGCATTGCACCAAGCGCAAGGGCCCCTGTTCCGAGCCCTTTGTGCGGGAAGAGGAAGTGGAAAAACAGATACGCGACTTATTAAAAGGAGTTTCCTTACCCCCGGCCCTGGCCGCCGATGCTCTTGATAACATAAACAAGGAATCAATTAAGGCGGCCCAGGCCGGGGAAGAGGCCGCACAAAATCTGCGAGATAAAATAGATTTCCTTACGAAGAACATGAACGCTCTTTTGGACATGATCCTTAGCGGGATGATAACGCAGGATGAATACGCCCAAAAGAAGCGTTCATGTATAGAAGAGAAAAAGGAATATGAAATGAAACTCGCAGCTTTTGAGCGGGAGGGGAGTAAACGGTTCGAACCGCTTATAGGCTTCTACAAGACCGCGGTTCTCGCCGGAGAGTCCGCGATTTCCGGAAAACCCGAGGAAAACCTGCAAATATTGAAAAATATCGGTTCGAACTTAATTATAGGCGGGAAGAAAATAAAATTAAAATTTATTTTTCCGGCGGAGAAACTGCGGGAGCTAAACGCTCAAGCGGACTTAAATTCTGCCAAATTTCTCGGGAGAAAAATCTGGCGGGGTCGACGGGATTCGAACCCGCGGTCTTCGCCTTGACAGGGCGACGTGTTAAACCAGGCTACACCACGACCCCGCGGTGATTTATATAGGATAGCAAAAAAATAAAAACGTTTCCATTAAAATCTCTGCCGCTCCCGCCGGGCCCTATATATAAGGAAGGGCTGGAGGGGGAGGCGGGGCTATTTTAAAAATAGTTGTTGACAGGGTTTCGGGATTTATGATACAAAATGAATACTGAACCATTATTCACTTTTAGTTGCGGCAGGTTCGCGGGGTGGGGAAAGGTTCAAAACTTAAAATTAAAACAGGGTGCTCCCGGCGTTTATCGGCGGCGGGGGAAAATAAAGGAGAATTAAAATGAATAAGAAGAACGCTGTAATCACCGGGGCGGCCAGGGGCCTGGGTTTCGCGGGCGCGGAGAGGTTCCTTAAGTCGGGCGAGTGGAAAGTGGCCCTTTTCGACGTTAACGAAGAAATGCTCGTTACCGCCGCCAAGACCCTGGGCGACAAGTACGGCCCCGAGAACGTGCGCTGGTACAAAGTGGACGTCACCAACCAGGAATCCGTGAACGCCGCCATACAGCAGGTCATCACGGAAATGGGTTCCGTGGACACGCTGGTAAACAACGCCGGCATCACCCGCGACGCCATGCTGCACAAGATGCAGGAGAACGACTGGGACCTGGTCATCAACGTTAACCTCAAAGGCGCCTTCCTCTGCACCAAGGCCGTGGCTCCCCATATGAAGGAGCGCAAGAGCGGCACCATCATCAACACCTCCTCCGTTGTCGGCGTGTACGGCAACATGGGCCAGAGCAACTACGCGGCCTCCAAGTTCGGCATCATCGGCCTCACCAAGACCTGGGCCAAGGAAATGGGCCGCGACGGTATCCGCGTCAACGCGGTGGCCCCCGGCTACACCATGACCGAGATGCTCGGCACCGTGCCGGAGAAGATCCTGACCGCGATCTCCGAGAAGACCCCGCTTAAGCGCCTGGGCAAGCCGGAAGACATCGCCAACGCCTACTACTTCCTCGCCAACGAGGAGTCGGCCTTTGTGACCGGCCAGGTGATCTCCGTGGACGGCGGCCTGGTAATATAATGTCAGCGCCGGCTACCCCCAAGGGTATTAAAACCCGCGAGCGCCTTATAGAGGCGTCCGGGGCGGTGTTCGCCCGCAAGGGCTGCGCCGCCTCGGGGGTGGCCGACATCTGCAGCGCGGCGGGGCTGGCCGTGGGCGGCTTCTACCGCTACTTCGCCTCGAAAGAGGAAATAATACAGGCGCTCACGCGCGAGCTGCGCGACGAGCTGATCCGGGCCATCTCCGAGCTGCCGCAGGAGAATGGCGCGGAGCAGGAGGCGCACGCCATAGCGCAGGCTTTCTTCGCCACGGCCGGCCGCCGCCTGGACGCGTTCAAGGCCATGCGCGAGGCGGAGGCCGGGGACGAAGACCTGGCCCGCGATTTCTACGGCCCGCTGGCCGAGATAATAGCAGGCCGCCTGGCGCGCTTTGCGCCGGGCACCAAGGCTTCGGCCCACGCCTGGGCGCTGCTCGGGACGCTGTATTTTTATACGGTAAAATTCATGGTTTGGGAGAAGGGGGGCGCGCCGGGCCGCGCGCCCGAGGCGGCGGCCAGGCTGTGCGCCGCCGGGATAAGCGGCAAGTCTTTCCCCTGGTGGGAGCCGGCCGGGGCCGGGCCCTCGCGGGCCAAGCCCGCGCCCGGGGACACGCAGGGGCTGATGCTGGCGGCGGCGGAAGAAGTGTTCGGCCGCTGCGGCTACAACGGCGCGAGGGTGGCGGAGATCGCCAAGAAGGCCGGCTTCGCCGCCGGCACCTTCTACCTGTTCTTCGACTCCAAGGAAGACGCGCTGGAGAAAGTGGTAATGCGCATGCGCGACTGCCTGGTGAAGAAGGCCGCGGCGTACTCGGCGGGCGCGGGCAGCCGCGTGGAGACCGAGGCCCTGGCCTTCAGGGCGCTGTTCGACTTTATCCGCGAGCATCCCTACGGCTACCGCATCATGCGCGAGGCCGAGTTTACCGACCAGGCCCTGGCGGACGCCTACTACGGCTACATCCTGCGCAATTACTCGGCCCAGCTGAAAAAAGCGGCGCGGCCCGGGGACTTCAACATAGACGACTTCGAGCTGCTGGCGCTGGCGCTGATGGGCATGGGCCATATGCTGGGCATGAAGCGCGTGCTGTGGGGCGGTTTCCGCGGCATGAGCGAGAACGAACTGCTGAAGACCATATTTGAGGGAATAAAATAAAAGGTGAGGAGACTGACATGTTCAAAATAATAGCTACGGGGATGTACCTCCCCAAGAACCTGAAGACCAACGAGGACTTCTACAAGAAATTCGGCGACGACCCGCTCAAGAAGGTGTTCGAGCGCATCGGCCACGGCGCGCGCTACTACGCCGACAAGGATGAGAGCTCGGCCACGCTGGCCATAAAGGCCGGAGAGCAGGCCCTTAAGAACTCCGGCCTGAAGCCCGAAGACATCAACCTGCTGATCATCTCTACCGACACGCCCTCGCAGCTTTCCCCGGCCACTGCCGCGGAAGTGCAGCACAAGCTGGGCATAAAGAGCGCCGGAGCCTTTGACGTTAACTGCGCCTGCGCGGGCTTTGTGACGGCCGTGGATATGGCCGCCAAGTACCTCAACGGCGACGAGTACAAGCGCGCCATGGTGATAGGCACCTACGCCATGAGCAAGCACCTCGATCACGACGATGGCAATACCTCCATCCTGTTCGGGGACGGTGCCGGCGCTTTCATAATGGAATACTCGCCCAACCAGGGCGCGACGGCCTCTACGCTTAAGGCCGACGGCTCCTTCTGGGATTTCATGGGCATCTACGGCGGCGGCAGCGCCCTGCCGGTGGACGAACAGGTGCTGCTGGACCGCACCCACAAGGTGAAGGTCCCCAAGAAGTTCCCGGCCACGCTCAACACCGAGGAATGGCCGCCGCTTATAGAGAAGACCCTGGCCAAGATCGGCCTGCAGCCGAAGGACGCCCAGGCCTACGTGTTCACCCAGATCCGCAAGCCCACCATAGTGGAAGTGATGGAGAAGTTCGGTCTCCCGATGGAGAAGACCCACACCATCATGGAAAAATGGGGCTATACCGGTTCCGCCTGCGTGCCGATGGCGTTCCACGACATGGCCGAGCAGGGCAAGGTTAAGCGCGGCGACCGCGTGGTGCTGTGCGCCAGCGGCGGCGGCTACTCGATGGCCTGCACGACGTTCATCTACTAAAGCGGCCAGGACCGCTCCCCGGCGCAGGCCGGGGGGCCCGGCCCGAACTAGGCCTTTAGGCTCTGTCGGGACCCTCACCGTGCTTGTATAATATGTTCACGTGGAGGACACGGTGAAGCTATTTGCTTTTATATTCTTAACTCTCAACATGACTAATGTGTCTATTAAAGCCGCCGAAACCGGTGCTTTTACGCAGCTTGCCGCTTCGGCCCCTGCCGCCGCGGCCGTTCCCGAACCGTTGCTCGAGAAGGGCCGCGTCCCCGCGGGCCTGCGCCTGGTGCGTTCCATCCAGTCCAAGTACTGGGAGCGCATAGAATGCTGGCAGGACACCGCCCGCCCCTTCGCGTTGGAGCCCATGCTGGAGAAATCCCGCCACGAGACCCCGGAGATCATCGCCGCTTTCGGTTCCAATAAGCCGGCTACCTCCAACTTCCTGCTGCATTACGGCCCTAAGTGGAAAACCAACACCGGCAAGATAGTCATGCTGGTGCACGGCGCCTCCGACAACGCCAACCGCGCCTGGGCCACGCCGGCCATACTGCTGGGCGACGCGTCCAAGCCGGGGCTGCTCAAAGCTTTCGAGGACAAGGGCTTCCGCGTCTTCGCTGTCACCTTCCCGCATAAGCACGGCAATATGTTCTACGAGGCGCAGTACCTGGCCGACGCGCTGGAGATAGTTGCCTCCCAGGCGCGCGGCGGCAAGGCCACGCTGGTGGGCCACAGCGCCGGCGGCCTGGTGGCGCGTATGTATGTCTCCAATTTCCACCCCAACGGGAGCTGGACTGGCTACCGCGGCGACGTGGAGCGGCTGATAACGCTGGCCGCGCCGCACCGCGGCCAGGACTTCGCCTTCCGCCACCCGGAGTTCAACTACTATTTCATGAAGGACGAGCTGGCCGCCAACGCGCCCATGAGCTGGGACAAGGTGTTGGCCTACGGTGTTTGGAAGGACACCTTTGAGTTCAGCATCTACAGCGACAATTTCCCCATGCAGCAGCAGGTGCTCTATAACTGGACCGGCAAGTACCCGATGGCGCTTACCGCGCCTGACGCGTACACCACGCTGCACGGCGGGCAGGGCATGCTGAGCCACGCGCTCGGCATAGACAACGCCATAGCCCGCGGCGGCAACTTCATGAACGCTTTCCGCGGCTTCCCGGTGCCGGCCGACCTGCCGGTGACCGTTATAGCGGGGACAAAGCAGGCTATCGATAACGTGCCCCAGACCGAGAAGGACGGCCCGTCCGACGGGCTGGTGTTCGTGGAGAGCGCCTCCCACACCGCGGACCTCACCCACCCGGCCCGCAAGGAACCCATACAGAAGCTGCTGGTCGACGAGAACCA
>CAYQJX010000066.1:0-6448 GCA_964417965.1 uncultured Elusimicrobiaceae bacterium | reverse complement strand
CTCGGAAGGAAGCCACCTTTTTCATATTACCATTAACAGAAAAGCCCGCCAGGGCGAGCGAACAGCGAGCCTGGGCGGGTTTTTAATAAACCAAGGTGCCCCCGTTTAAATTCTTTCCCCCGGTGGCCATAATTTAAAAATAAGAAAAAAATTAAATTCTGCGCTGTACGGGCCGCGAAGCGGCCCGGGAGCGGCTGCGCCAAGGCCCACGTTTATTGGGCCGGCCAGCCGCGCATAGGAGCAACTGTGATGTCTGACAGGCGAAATTCCCCGCCCTTAGGCCTCCACCTCGCACCGCCTAATTATCCCTCCGGTCCACATCTTATTGGTCCGAATCATCGTGTTCAAGATCACCAGCAGTTTCCTCATGCAGGCGATTATCGCCACCTTCGGCCTCTTTCCGTTTGCCCGCAGTTTCTCGTTGAACCGCTTTATGACAGGGTTAACTTTCATGGCGGATATCACGCCCATGTAAAGCATTCTGCGCACGCCCCTTCGGCCTCCCCAGACGGTGCGCTTGCCCCTCAGTGTGCCGCTGTCGCGATTGAACGGCGCCACCCCGACAAGCGCGGCGATCTCACGGCGATTGAGCTTTCCCAGTTCCGGCAGATCGGCTATCAATGTGGCACTCAAAACCTTTCCAACACCCGGAACGCTTTTTAGGATGTCGCCTTTTTCGCTCCAAGATGGACTGTGTGAAATGACGTCGGCCAACTCGTCGTCCAGATCACCTATGCGCTTCTTGAGCCACTCAATATGCTTGGTTATCCCCGTCTTGATGCGGCCTTCTGCGCGCGTCAGGTGGTTCTTCTCCTGGGCCAGCATGTCAATCAACTGTCTCCGACGGGAAACAAGGTCTTTTATGGCCTGTTCTTCCTCGTTGGGCAGGCGCCGGATTGGCGGTTTGACCGCCTCCGCGTACCGCGCCAGCACCAGCGAATCCACGCCGTCTGTCTTGGCCAGGATTCCAAGCGATTTGGCGAAATCACGCACCTGCCGCGGATTCACCACGCAGACCGGGAAGCCGGCGGAATACAGCTCGGTGGCGGCGGGCAACTCAAGACCGCCGGTAGACTCAAGCACTACTAACTGCGCCTGCAAAGGCTCCAGGAACGCCGCCAGGGCCGCTATCCCGTCAGTGTCATTGGTGAATAAGCTGCGCTGCCCGGACGGATACACGCCTGCCGCCAATTCCTTGCCTGAAACATCGATACCTACCCACTGTTTTTCGTTCGTCATATGTCCTCGTTCGCCCGGCCTTGTAATAGAATGCGGGGTCAATAATGCCCCTGGCAACTGTTCGGGCTTCCTGAGTAATTCACCGGACGACCAAGCTCCTGATACGGCCTTGAAAGACCTGGGTTGAATGGGCCTATCCGGTGATGACCTGTAGGACTGTCACAGAGGTGAGTATAATACAAACTGCGTTATACAAGGTTGTTATAAGATGCAGCCTACCGGCGGAGCAAGAGCGAAGGCGCGTAGTGCCGAGCCTTGCGAACCCGCTTCTCGCGGCAAGGAGCAGTGCGGGGCCGCGCTGCGTGGCCACGCCTGCGACGACATCTCGCGGATAAGCTCGGCCTACCGCTTCCAAAGACGGCAGGGGAGCCGCATAGTGGCCGGCGAGCGGCCACCCTGCGGCGAGCGAGCGGAGCGAAGGCGCGTAGTGCCGAGCCCGCGAGCGGCTTCTCGCGGGTAAGATCAGCAATACAATGTTTTCAGGATCGGATGAACTGTACGATGTAGGCGGAGTAAGAGTTCATCCGAAAGTAATAATGCAGACTTTTTGTCCTGGGCTCTTTTCCTGGCCCTGGCCGCGGCCGGGCTTTCCCGACGTGGAATCGGTTGGTTCTCCGTCGCCGCGTGTCGACAACTCCCTATGAGGTTCTCGCATTTGTGGTCACTTTCTCCGGTCAGGGCCTTTTCTATCGCTTCAATATTATATCTATTCCGTCGGAGCAGCGGGGCCGCCGCCTTGTTCGGGAGGTGGCTTAATATGATCCGCATGCCGCCCTTGTCGGCACAGTCGGTAAGGTAATATTTTCCGTCTTTGGCCTTTAAACGCAGTTGTCGACAAAGTGTCGACAACTTGAAGTCATGCTCGTCCATCGGTCTGTTTTTGATGTGATACCAGTAGTCCCGCGGGTTCTTGGTGTCGACTGTCCCCGCTATCGCATCCACTACCGAGTAGTACCGCACCCCGTTGCGGATGGTGTCGCGTATCCAACTGCGTACGAGTGATTTTTCTTTCATGGTCCCTCCTTATGGGATAGCTCCATGAAACAATCTTGGGACTGGTTTTGCAATGAGCGGCTACAGGGCAGCCAGGATCTTCTTGATCCGCTCCACGCGGGCGGCGGTGCCTGCCGGCGAGCGTAGATTGCCTTCAAGGCTTTCTGAAAATCTGTCATCTTGCAGGAATTCGCGGAACTTAGCTGCGAGATGCTTTTTGACCTTAGCAGGCGCTGTTGATAATTCGTCAACAATTGTTCCAGAGCCGTCCAGCACTGTTATGATGTCTTCCATGTCAGGGCTGGTGAGGAAATCTCCGTGTCCCCTGTCGGCGAACGCTTCTATCTTAGAGGCGAGGAAGTAAGGCAGCGAAAAGATGCGTACCTGTTCTCCACTGGGGAGCCCCACGGTTATGGCGTGTTCATAGCCGTCCGGGTACCAACTGTTCTTGAAATTAAGTACGGTGCCTTCGGTGGGCATTATGTCGGCGGTAAGGCCTTTGTAGCTCCACCGGCAGATAGGCGCATCTTTCTCTGTAACATGGCGAAAGCCAAGGCGTTCTAGTTCGGTTTCCAGCTTATAGTACTGGCCGCGCGAAAGGACCTGTATAACGCAATCGACGTCCTCCGTGGGCCTAACGGTCGCTGCGCCGGGGTCGGTGAGATACAGCGAGACAGTGCTGCCGCCTACGAAGACTACCTTGTCTTTGAGCGGTCCAAGGCCTTTCGCTATGTGGGCCAGCATTTCAAGGCTGTTCATTTATTAGTCTTCCCAAACCGTGCTTCAAGTTCCCGCACTGCCATGCCCTGCTCGCGGGCGCGGCCGGCGCGTATGGCGTCGACCAATGCCAGCAGTTCATACAGTGCCCTATCTTTTTCAGCCGCCTGCGGAACTTTCTCGTAAAGCGGTTCTATGGATTGTCCCCGTGACTTGCCGTTCTCATACGGCCAGACGTATATGTCTTCTGCCTGCGCTACGATCTTCCCGGCCAACGGCGCGGCTGAATGGGCCGTAGGCAGGCCTCTTGAGATAGAGCCTGGGCGTGCCGGGAATACGTATTTTAGCCCGTGTACCAGGAATTCCAACAGGGCGGCCTTCATTACCTTCTTCTTTGTGGAATCCAGGAACCCGACCGTGCGGCAGCGGTTAAGGGCGAAGCTTATCTCGGCCTGCGAGAGACTCAGAGCGGCTACCAGGTCCACATGGCGCCACTTTTTCTCGCCCAGCGATACTAGTTTCAGGAGTATGGCTATATCCTGCGGCTTTATCCCGTTAAAGTTCCTCATGCCAATAGCATAGCAGAAAATATTGCATATTGCAATATGCAATATTTGGCGCTGTCAGGGAATCAGTAAACCTCAAATGCTACGCGAAGTTGCGGTGAGGCTTCCATGCGCTCGCGGAGTATAGTGGCGAGACGTTCCGCCTGTTTCCGGTAGTGCGCCCGGATTTCTCCGGCGCCCACTTCGCGGGATATTTCGCGGTGGATATCCTGGCGGGAAGTTTCCCCCCAACCGGCACCCTCCGGCGAGAAGAATAGCAAAGTCCGCATATCGAAGATTTCTTCGCCCAGCCTACGGGCCACTTCAAGCGCGTCAGGAAGCGCCCACAGGCGAACGTTCCCCACGCGCGTCCCCCGCGCCAATAGTTCGCTCGGTACAAAGCAGTCTTCCCAGGGCGCCTCCGCCCGGTTGAGGAGGTCCGCCAAAACGGGTTCGACGCCGGGCTGCAGTCTGCCGCCGCGTGCGGCGAGCAGTTCCAGCCAGAGCTGATTCCTTGCTGAATGAAAACTCAGTCCCAGCAGCCACGGCCCGAATTTCCTGCCTGCCTTTGCCGAACGCAGCCTGGCTTCCTGCTCCACTGCCCACGCCGCCAGCCCGCCGACCGTGCTTGCGGGCGCGCCGGTGTGTGCCGCCAGCAGGAGGCAGCCCAGTCCGAAAAAAGGCGCATCCTCGTATAATTCGCGGTTGCGCTTCAACAGCCAGGCCAGCAGCGCGAGCGCATCCTTCTGCAAATCCTCTCCGAGAACAATGGCGCTGTGCACCAGCGGGGCGATGGTCGGGCTCTCTCCGTCGAAATATCCGTGGTTCTCCGGCTCGGCGGCAAGGCGCAGCAAAGTCGCGCAGGAGAATAACCTTATGAGATGGTTTTCGCGTATGGACAGCCCTGTCTTCCAGCGGGGATCTTCATTCTCCGGCATGAGCCACCTGGTAAGTTCCAGCACCTCTTTAGGGTGCCATTTGACAGGGGCCGGGACCGCCCCGTTATCGCGTATGGGTTTTAATTCCTTCAGGTGTTTTTCGGCCTCGTTGCCGTAGTCCGCGCCCGCTATCACTTCCAGCATGCGGTCGCTTATCAGCGGCCGCAGGCGGTTAAAGATAGCCGCGGGGTCCGGGGCTAAAAGTTCCAGCAGTTCTTCCGGTGGATGGTTATTCATTCCCTTATCTTCTGGGGCCGTAGTGGAACCCCTTCTTGTGCTCGTCCTCGGAATTTATCTCTTCCAGCGCCCGGGCCGCCCGTGACCTGAGAAATTGGTCGCTGTCCTCCAGTGCTTTCTTTAGGGCCGGGACGGCCTCTTTTGCTGCGGGGCCTATTCTCCCCAGCGCAAACGCGGCGTCCATGCGGTCGGGGCTCTCAGGGGTCAGTAGTATCGCTATCAGGGCCGGGACGGCATCCTTGGCTTGCGCTTCCCACACGGCAAGAGCGCTGAACGCGTTGCCGCGTACGTAAAAGTCCTCGTCCTTTAGAGCGTTTATGAGCGCGTCAACTTGCTCCTTGCCCCTTAGGTCCTGTCTCGAAAGTTCCGCTACCGCCATGCCTCTTACTCGGATATCCTGGTCGGCGAGGCGTTCTTTGATCACGGCCCATGCGGGCGGTTCCACGTGCCAAAGGGCTTCCAGTATGTCGAAACGGGTCGTGTTGTCGGCGGTTTTGAGGAGCGCGGTCAATGCCGGGGCGGAGTCCTTCGCAGGAGGGCCTATCTTCGCAAGGGCTTTCATGGCGCGAGCGCGTAGGCGCCCGTCCCCGCTTTTAAGCGCTTCGGCCAGGCCTGGCACGGCAGGCCGGCCTATGTCGCCGAGGGTTTCAATGGCTCCATTTACACCCAGGCCATCAGCTTCGCTGGAGAGTCTGTTAATCAGTGGGAGTACTGCGGCCACGCCTATCAAGTCGAGAGTCCGTGCGGCCGGTTCCCTGACCTCCCGGTCTTGGTCTCCCAGGGCGGCGGCCAACTCTGTCGCCGCGGCATACGCCGCCGGGCCCAGGTTGAAAAGAGCCCATGCGGCTTTTTTGCGGACTCCTGCGGCGGGGTCCCTGAGGGATTTTGCGAGCGCAGGTACTGCGGCCTTCGCTTCCTGGCCCAACTTGCCCAAAGCCTCCGCCGCTTTTTCCCTGACGGGTTTGTCGGTATCGTCCAGTGATTTTACCAGGGCGGGGACGGCGGCCTTAGCCGCTGGCCCGATATTTCCGAGCGCCTCCGCCGTGTTCTCACGCACATAGCTGTCTGTATCTTTTAGCGCTTCTGTCAGCGCCGGGACCGCGTTTTTTGCTTCACTTCCCTTATTTCCCAAGGTCCAGGCGGCTTTAGCCCGGACGCGGCTGGAAGGATCTTTGAGCGCGTCGGCCAGCCCAGCGACGGGGGCTACATCCCAAAATCTTCCCAGCAGGCCGGCGGCATTCTCGCGTACGCGGCTATCCGGGTCCTTGAATAATTCCATTAGTAGCGGTGCCGCTTCCTGCCTGTTCCTGGTTAGTGTCTGGGCAACGGTCTTCCGTATGTCGGTATCCGCGGAATTGGCCAATTCAGCCAGCGCCGCAAGGCCACCCTTCCCGAAAGTGAGCAGTTTCGCCGCGGCTTTCTCCCTGTTTTCCGGGCTTCCTTCCGCTGTCGCTTTGCGGCAAGTCTCGACGTTGTCGCAAGGCAGTTCGGCGATGGTGAATGCCGCCATCAGTGCTTTTGGTTTTGCGGCCTCCTGGGCATGGAGCGCCCCTGCGAGTGCCGCGCAAAAAACAAAACATACAAATGGAGTTTTCTTCATGTTTGGGTTGACCGGCAGCCTGCTTGTTTTCCCAAAATCCCCTGTCGCTAAATCTTACTATTTGGGGTTTCTAAATAAAAGGCGCTTTTTGTGTTTTCCCCAATTCTCCCCACGGGGGCGACATAACATCTATGAAAAAGGAAGTCAAGAGACCGCACTCCGCCTGACGGCATTTTTAT
>CAYQJX010000065.1:0-7134 GCA_964417965.1 uncultured Elusimicrobiaceae bacterium | reverse complement strand
CATTAACGGAGGATTCTCTTTGTTTTACGGATTTTCTTGGGACAGGCCTGCCTTTAACCGCAAGATATGGGGCCTTTCGCCTCTCAACCCGGCCCACGCTTTTTTCATATCCTACCCTTAAGACGAGTCAGGAGGATACATGAACCTTATTTCAGCCATACTGTTAGCAGCCGCGATCGCCGCACCCGCCGGCGCCGCCGACTTCAGCGATCTGCAGGGCCTTAAAGCCTCTGCCATCTCCAAAGTAAACCCTTTCCCCAACCCGTCCGGTCCGGACAGTTGCTACCTGCAGGGCCTGAAGGACGGCCAGTGCAATTTCAAGTGCCGCAGCGGCGAGACCTTCCAGATAAAGCCGGTCAACCCGGGCGCGGCCAGCGTCTATGAGCAGTGCGGCGGCGGCGACTACAGGGGCGCCGACAAGCAGCAGATCCCGGACGCGGGCTCCATCTGGAACCAGATAAATAACCAGCACAATCCCTTCCCGCAGCCCCCCACCACCCTGGACTACTGCGTTTTCACCGAGTTCAAGAACAACAAGTGCCTCTTCAAATGCGAGAGCGGCGCCATCCTTACCGAACCGGCCCAGAAACCCGACTTCTCCACCGGCGAACCGGCCGGCGCCTGCGCCACCCACATCATCCGCCCCATAAAGCCGCCCTTCGCCAACAAGGCCGTCTCCACGGAGCAGGTTTACGACAGCTACGGCAAATACCCCAGCGCCGCCAAGGCCTCCGAGGTTATGACCTGGGCCGTGAACGGCTTCAAGTTCGCCAAGACCGCGGTTACCAACCAGACCATAGTGGTCAACGGCCTCGGCGACTACCGCTTCCGCATAGCCTACAAGGCCGCCGCCCCGCTCGCCATAGAGTCCAGCCCGGTCTTCAAGGCGGAACTTGACGCCTTCGAACGCATGTTCGACATGGCCGACCGCCTTGAGAACGACGGCGCCACCGTGGTCACCCACGAGGTGGCCTCCTACGAGGGCGGCTACTACTATGTTATCGGCTACTTCGAAGGCAAAAAGGCCGCCGGCATCGGCAACAAAGCCGCGGGCCTCGAAATCACCCTCGCCGCGCCGCTGCTGAGGGCTAAGATGCAGTCCAACACTCTCAAGACCATTTCCCTCTCCCTCAAAGGCCTTGAGCAGATGGGCAGCCCGGACAAAGCCCCGGCCGAATACACCCGCGGCGTGGAAGAAGCGGCCGAAGCCATAGAGGAATCTCTCTTAAACATGGATGAAGCCATCCGGGACCGGGACTCCGCCATGCTCCGCATGGAAACCATCCGCCTGGAACCGACCATAGAGAAGCTGGCCAAGCTCGCCAAGAGCATCGAAGGCGAAGCCAACTACTCCTACTGGGCCGGCAAGGACATCAAACGCATCTCGGCCGAGCTCGGCCGCAGCATCAACGAGATCCGCATCAACGCGCCCTTCGCATTCTAACACCAAGCAACAAACAGAACAGCCGGCCAGGTGGCCGGCTGTTCTGTTTTAAGCGCGTGACCTAGAAATCCCAGAGCCGGTGCACCCTGGCCACCACATAGAACCCCGCCGACTTGGGGGTTTTCTCCGAGGTGGAATAGGCGTGCGCGGCCTCCACGTTGGACGTCAGTATCGGGAAATATCCGCGCAGCGCCTCGGAATCCGCCCGGATCATGCCCATATTGGAGAATTCCACCGGGCTCTCCTGCTCCAGCCTGTCGAGGTAGCCTCTTAACTTACCCCACACGCCCGGCCCCATGACAGCCACGGACGGGTACTCCACCAGCTGCCCGGCTATTTTGGACCGGTAACCGGCTTTCCCCTCCGCCTTTACCAAGCCGACCCTTAACAGGTCTTTCAGCGCCCGCGCCGCCACCGGCTTCCTGATCCGCAGCGCCTTCGCCAGCGCCTCCGCGGTCCAGACCCCGGAGTCGGTCTCAAGAGTGAAGGCGCATTTATAAGTCTCGAAGCTGGAGATGGTGGCGAGGAGCTGTTTCTCCGTCATGTGATATTTCCTCTCCGCCATGGTCCGGCGCAGTGCCTCGTCGGCCGGAGAAAGCGCGCGCCCCGGCGCCGGCGCGGCGAGCAGCGGCTCTATCAGGCGGGAATTCAGCTCCTCCCCCAGCATGGTTTTCAGCCACGCCAGCGTCAGCTCCCTGGACTCGGGCGTGGCCCGCAGCAGGCGCAGGCCGATCAGGAGCCGTTCCAGGCGGACGGCCACCGGCAGGCTGTGCCCCTGTTCCATCATCAGATAATTCCGATAAGTCACTTTCAGCGCGGCCGCGCCGCCGTTGTCGTGATAGAACCGGTAGGCCGTGGGAAAGCCCGCCGCCTTGCGCAGCTTCACCAAAGTTTCGGAAAAGATCGTGGCCATTTTTTCTCCTCGCAAATAAATTCTTCGCCTATTCTACAATTTTGCGGCCCGCTAGAGACGCGCCGCATCACCAAAACGCATTTTTCCTCACCCCGCCGCGTCGTAAGTCCGCCGGGCAAAACAGGTGGGCAACAATCCGCCGGCGCCCTGGGCACTGCGCCTCAGGCCGGCGCGCGAGGAAACCTGTAGACTATCAGCGTAGAGAAAAGACGTTCACCCCGACAGCAATAAAAGGAGAAACAAATGTTTAAAGCCTACGCGATGATAGCGATCCTCACCCTCGGAGCCCCGCTGGCGGCGGCCGAGCTGGCGGCTCCCCAGCTGCCCCTGATAGACGCCTCCGAGGTGCGCGCCCAGCTGACCGACAAGGAAACTATTAATATAGGCGCCGCCTTCCCCGGCCTGCAGGCCTGCCAGTTCACCGCCTTGCAGGGCAAGAACTGCGTCTTCACCTGCAAGGACGGCTCTACGGTCATCCGCCCGGCCCTGGCGTCCTCGCTGGTACCCAACGGCTGCGCCAAGTTGGTCATGGTCCCGGCCGGAAACAAGGCGGCGGTCGGCATTTCTCTGTCCCGCCCGCTGCTGGCGGCCAGGATGCAGGCCAACCTGCTAAAGACCGTGGCCGTAACGCTGCGCGGCCTGGAGCAGCAGAACAGCCCGGATAAAGCCCCGGTCGACTACTCCGGCGGCGTGACAGACGCCTCCGAGCTGGTGGACGAAGCCCTGCTGAACATGGACCTGGCCATTGCGGAAAGGAACCAGCCTATGCTGCACCAGGAGACCCTCCGCCTGGAGTCGGTCGCAATAAAACTCGCGGCGCTCTCCAAAAGCGTGGAGAACTACGCCGGTTACAAGTCCTGGGGCGGCGCGGCCATAAAGAACATAGCCGCCGAGCTCGACAGGAGCGCCAGGGAGATCCGCTTCAACGCGTCCTTCTCATTCTAAGCCGGTACCCGCAAATAGAACAGCCGGCCAAAAGCCGGCTGTTTTATTTCTGGTGCCTGGCCCTAGAAGTTCCAGAGCCGGTGCACCCTGCCTATCACGAAGAAACCCGCCGACTTCTTTGTCTTTACGGCGGTGTTGAAGGCGTATGAAGCCTCCACGCTGGACTTCAGCATGGGATAGAAGCCGCGCAGCGCGTCGGCGTCCGCCCGCACCAGGCCCGCGGTGCCGAACTCCATGGGGCTCTCCGCCTCCAGTCTTTTATAATATTCCTTCAGTTTACCCAGCACCGCGGGCGGGAAAGCCGGCCCGGCCGGGTATTCCACCAGCTGGCCCGCCATTTTAGACCTGTACCCGCCCTTCCCCTCGGCCTTCACCAGCCCGGCTTTCAGAAAACTCTTGAGCGCCTTGTCCGCTTCGGCCTTTTTTATGGCGAGCGCTTTAGCCAGGGCCTCGGCGGTCCAGACCCCGGAGTCGGTCTCCATTACGAAGAAGCACTTATAGGTCTCGAAGCTGGAAACCGTGGCGAGGATCTGGCTTTCGGAAATATGGAATTTTTTCTCCGCCAGCGTCCGGCGCAGGGCCTCTTCGGCCGGTGAGGAAGCGTTGGCCGGCGCGCCGTGGGCGAACAGCGGCTCCAGCATGTCTCCGTAGGCTTCCTCCCCCGCCATGGTCCTGAGCCAGGCCAGCGTCAACTCCCTGGCTTCCGGCGTCCGCTCCGGAATACGCATGCCCATTATTATGCGCGCCAGGCGCCCCAGCACCGGCAGGTTGCGCCCCTGCTCCATCATCAGGTAATTGCGGTAGGAGACCTTGAAGAACGGCGCGCCGCCGTTGTCGTGGTAGAACCGATACGCCGTGGGGAATCCTGCGCCCTTGCGCAGCCGCGTCAGCGTCTCTGAAAAAATTGTAGCCATGCTGGTTCCTCTCTTAAAGGCTTCTGCGCCTATTTCAACAATTTGCAGCGAAGGGCTTCCCTGATGGTATTGGCGTGGATGCGGACGGTGTCGGTGAACTTCCTGGCGTAGCCGCCGCTCAGGGTGACAGCCACGGGCACGCCGCGCCGGCGGCACTCGGCCAGCACAAAAGCGTCCCGCTTTCGTATCCCCCCGACGCTCAGCCCGAGGCCGCCCAGCAGGTCCCCGCGGTAAACGTCGGCCCCGGCCACGTACACGGCGAAATCAGGCTTAAAGCCGTCCAGCGCCCGCGGCAGCTCCCCCCGCAGGAGGGTCAGGTACGCCGCGTCGCCGATACCAGGCTTCAGCTCCAGGTCCAGGGAGCCCCTCTCTTTCTTTTCCGGGTAGGTCTCGGCGCCGTGCATGGAAAAAGTGAAGACCCGCCTGTCGCCCTTAAAAATAGAGGCCGTGCCGTTGCCCTGGTGGGCGTCTAGATCCATCACCATGGCGCGCTTCACCCGGCGCTCCTTCAGCAGCAGCCGCACGGACACAGCGATGTCGTTGAGCAGGCAGAAGCCTTCGCCGTGGTCCCGGAACGCATGGTGGGAGCCGCCGCCGCAGTTTACGCCGATCCCTTCCTCCAGCGCCAGCCGCGCGGCCAGCACCGTGCCGCCCACGTTGGCCAGGTGCGCCCGCACCACGCTCCGGCTTATCTCTATTTCGGCCCGCCTGGAATCCTCGGCGGTGAACCCGCCCCGCAGGCTTTTGTCCACCCAGGCCGGGCCGTGCGCCAGCAGCAGGTCAGCCCTGGCCGGGGGCCGCGGGGCGACTACGTCACTTTCGGAAACGGCTCCCTCGCGCAGCAGCAGCTTCAGGGCCGCCTCGAACTTATCCGCCCTGAACACGTGCCCGGGGGTTTTAACCGTATAATCTTTGGAAAAAACTATCTTCATATCAGAGGAACAGCACGGCCAGCAGGAAGGCGGACAGGACCAGCGCCGCGGAGAGCGCGAGCCAATGGCCGTAGAGGGCAAAGAAGGAACTGCCGGGATAGACCGGCACCCGCGCCTCCAGCACCGTCCTCTCGTTGAGGGAGGTTTTCGCCAGCACCCGGCCCCACGGGTCTATGACTCCCGAAATGCCGTTGTTGGCGGCCCTGGCCACCGAGCGCCTGGTCTCCACGGCCCTGAAGATATTGACGATAAAATGCTGGTAGGGCGCGGCCGTAGCCAGGTACCAGCCGTCGTTGGTGATGTTCACAAAAAGGTCCGCCCCGCCGGCGGCGTCCCGGGTGAACAGGAACGGGAAGATGGATTCGTAGCAGATGGCCGTACCCAGCCTGAAGCCGCGCAGCTCCGGCATGCGCTGGAGGGAAGCGCCCGGCTGGAACTCGCCCAAGGCCGCCACCGGCTCTATGAATTTCCCCAGGAAGGAGCGCAGCGGTACGTACTCACCGAAAGGCACCAGCTGGCGCTTGTTGTACGCGGCCTCCACCTCGCCCTTTCCGTCCAGCAGGAAGGCGGAAACGTGGCGGCCGTCGCCCTTGGAAACTGAGCCCACCAGGCTGGCGCCCGCGCGCGGGGCCGCGGCCGTCTTCAGCCAGGCGTAGCAGTCCGGCTCGTCCAGCCAGCAGGGCAGGGCGTTCTCCGGCCAAAGCGTCAGGTCGGCGCCGGCTGCCCTGGCCGACAATTCTCCCATGATCTTTTTTATGCCGGCGGCCTCGGCCTCGTCCCACTTGGCGTACTGGTCTATGGAGGGCTGCAGCAGCGCCACAGACAGCTCCCTCGCCGGGGCGCCCGCGCCGGCCAGCTCCCGCTGCCCGAAGTACCAAAGACCGCAGAAGAGCAGCAGCGCGGGGCTAAAGCGCAGCGCGCGCCGCCAGGCCGGCCCGTCAGCCGCCAGCGCGGCCGCGGCCAGCGCGCCCGTAAAACAGACGGCGGCGCTCAGGCCGTAAACCCCGGTCACCGAAGCCAGCTGTATCAGCGGCGTATAGCCCCACTGCGTATAGCCCAGCATGAACCAGGGGAACCAGACCGCCTTGAGCGCCAGGTACACCTTGCCGTACTCCAGCAGGAACCAGCAAAGGGCGAACAGGTAAGGCCACAAACCGCGGCCGGTCTTCTTCAGGTAGAACCCGCAGACCGAGATCAGTAAAAATTCCAGCCCCAGCGTAAGGCTCAGCAGCCCCAGCCCCAGCGCAGACACCGCCGGCCCCACCCCGCCCGCCCGCATCGTCGGATAGATCCAGTAAAGTATCCCCAGATAAAACAGCCCGCCGCAAGCAAGCCCGCCGAGCGCCGCCTGCCTCAGCTTTTTAGCCTTAAGAATAAACCAGCAAAGCGGCCCCAGCGCCAGCCAGGCCACCCACCCCAAATTAAAATTAGGATAAGCGAGGACAAGAAGCAGGGAAGTTAGAACAGGAAAGAATATCAGCGGGATCTTTTTCGGCATCATTTATTGGCGGCCCGGCAGGCGAATATAGGAGCGGACGACAAGGGTATGCCTTCGAAGGGGCCTCACGAAGCCCGAGCTTGCGTAGCGCGAGGGCTGAGTGAAAGAGCGAGGCCACGGTGTGGCCGAGCGTACCCGGAGAAGGCATACCCTTGCCGTCCGCGAACCTGCATGCCTGCCGTTGACTAAGCGTTAACGCCGTGGCACTTCTTGTACTTCTTGCCCGAGCCGCAGGGACATGGATCGTTGCGCCCTATCTTCGAATCGGCGAACTTGTTGACCGGCTTGGCCGGAGCGGCGTTCTGCACCGGCTTAGGCTCCCCCTCCTGCACCGCCTGCCGCACCACCGGGCGCGGCGGCAGCTGGATGCGGAACACGTACTCCACCATCTGGTCGCGCACCCGGCCCAGCATGCTCTCGAACAGCGAATAAGATTCCTTCTGGTACTCTATCAGCGGGTCCTTCTGGCCGTAGGCGCGCAGGCCCAC
>CAYQJX010000064.1:0-7295 GCA_964417965.1 uncultured Elusimicrobiaceae bacterium | reverse complement strand
TCTTGCGTTGGAAACGGGCTTTTTCTCATGCTCATCCTGCATTGGATAATTCTGGCGGTTGACAGGGAATAATAATATAAGTTTAATATAGGGATATGTGGCTTAAGATCCTGACGCGTTTCTTCAAGAACGCGGCCAAACCGGTAAGCGTTTTCATCATACCCCACAACGGTATGCCCTCCCTGCGGTTCAACCTGCCGGTGCTTTTTCTGCTTATGTTCGGCGTCGCCTGGACCGGCATGACCATCTGGGCGGGCTACATAGCCGGCCGCCACTTCGACTATTACGTCACCAAGGCCGACAACAAGATCCTCCGCACCAAGATGGCCTACGTCTCCGAGCAGGCCGAGAAGGGCATGGCCTACCTGGAGATGACCAAGCGCACCGACAACCAGCTGCGCAAGGTGCTGGGCATGGACCCGGCGATGTTCGAGAAGGAGGAGGGGGTGGGCGGCCCGCAGACCTCCGACCTGGCCGATTTCCGGCGCCTGCTCAACGCCAAGGCCAGCGAGATCAAAGAGGAAAGCCTCAACAAATCCCTGCAGAAGATGCAGGACGAGTCCCGCAAACGCCTCTCCAGCTATTCCGAGGTCACCCTTTACCTGACCGACCGGCATAACGCCGCGCGCGCCACGCCCGCCATCTGGCCGGCCCAGGGCCGCATCACCTCTTCCTACGGCTACCGGGTGCACCCGCTGCGCCTGTCCACCGAGTACCACAGCGGCATCGACATCGCCAACGAGGCCGGCACGGCCATCTACGCGGCCGCCGACGGCGTTATCCGGCATTCCGGCTGGGCCCAGGGCTACGGCATGTGCGCCGTGGTGGACCACGGCTTCGGCTACTCCACTCTCTACGGCCACATGAGCGAGATCATCGCCAAGGAAGGCACCCCGGTGCGGCGCGGCCAGACCATCGGCCGCATGGGCTCCACCGGCACTTCCACCGGCAACCACGTGCATTACGAAGTCTGGACCGGCGGCCTGCCCCGCGACCCCATGAAGTTCCTGCAGGTCGGCGGCAAGAACACCGGCAACTTCGCCGGTCTCTTCGACGGTATCTTCGGCGGTCTGTAAACGGGAGGAACAGTATGGCTCTTTTCAAGAACACCAATATCAGCTTCGAAAGCAAGAACGGCGACACGGTGATAGGCACCGAGGCCTATTTCCAGGGCACGCTGACGGCCAAAGGGTCGCTGCGCATAGACGGCCGCGTGGACGGTTCCATCGTCGACGCCAAGTTCGTCACCGTGGGCAAGTCCGGCAAGGTCAAGGGCGACATCTCCTGCGAGGTCTGCTACATCTGCGGCGAGATCAACGGCAACGTGACCGCGCTGGACCACATAGAAGCGCTGGCCGGCTCGCGCATCGACGGCGACCTGCGCTCCGCCCGCATCATGCTCGAGGAAGGCGCGCTGTTCAACGGTAACTGTTCCATGGATTCCACAATAAAGGCCGGCGTACAGGCGCCGTCCAGAACTTCAAAAGCCGAGGCTAAATAATGATATCGTTCTTCTCCAAGCACCGCCGCATCGTCTTCATAGGCACCGTCTCCATCTTCCTGGTCGGCGTCTTTGTCGGCCTGGGCGCCTACGTGTTCACCGGGGCCTCGGCCGACGCCGTGGCCGAAGTGGGCGGCCAGAAGATCCCCTACCAGCGCTTTCAGCAGCAGGTCAACCGCATCTCCGGCAACATGCGGGACTCCGGCGCCGAGGTCAACGAGATCCTGGCCAAGACCATAAAGCAGGAAGTTTTCCGCGAGATGGTGGTGGAAGAACTGCTCAGCCAGCAGGGCGAGAAGCTGGGCATGCTGGTCCCCGATTTCGAGGTGGCCGTGGAGGTGCAGAACACCCCGCAGTTCCGCGAAGCCGGCGCCTTCAGCCCGCGCGCCTATTACCAGACCGTCTACAACGAATTCCAGATGTCCCCGGCCGAGTACGAGACCTGGCGCAAGAAAGTGCGCCTGGCCGGCAAGTTCAAGCAGTTCGTCTACACCTCCGTAAAGGTCACGCCCGAAGAGGCCGCGGCCTATTACCTGGCCAAGAACAAGAGCATGAAGAATTTCGACAAAGAGCGCGCCAAGTACACCGCCGAGCTCGCCCAGCAGAAGTTCGGCGACATCGCCAACTACATGCTGCGCCAGATCTCCAACCGCCAGGAGATAAAGAGCTTCCTGGACGTCAGGGAGCAGGGCCGCTAGGACCGGACGCCGTTTTAAGCGCCGATCGGGCAGCCCTGCCGGTCGGCGCTTTTTTTACGCCATGATAGAGATCAACAACCTCACCAAGACCTTCGGCACCTTCAAGGCCGTCGACGGCCTCACCCTCAGCGTCAAGCCCGGCGAGATCTTCGGTTTCCTGGGCCCCAACGGCGCCGGCAAGACCACCACGGTAAAGATCCTCTCGGGCATCATGCGCCCCACCTCGGGCTCGGTCTCCGTGGCCGGCTTCGACGTGGCTACGGACCCGCTGGCCGCCAAGCGGGTGATGGCCTACATCCCCGACGAGCCTTTTGTCTATCCCAAGCTGACCGGCTGGGAGTTCATGCGCTTTATCGGCGATATCTACGCCGTGCCCGCTCCGGAGCAGAAGCGCCGCATCCCCGAGCTGCTGGAAACTTTCGAACTTACCGCCGCTTCCGGCGAGCTGCTGGAGAGCTACTCCCACGGCATGAAGCAGAAGCTGCTCATCGCCAGCGTGCTGCTGCGCCGCCCAAAGGCGGTGCTGTTCGACGAGCCCACCGTGGGCCTGGACCCCAAGAGCATCCGCCGCTTCAAAGGCCTGCTGGCCGACATCGCCCGCGAGGGCGCGGCCGTGTTCATGTGCACCCATATCCTCGACATGGCCGAAAAGCTCTGCCACACCGTCGGCATCATCTACCGCGGCCGCCTGGTGGCCAAGGGCACCGTGGCCGAAGTAAAAAAACTGGTCTCCGGGGCCGCCGGCGAGAAGTCCCTGGAGGACGTGTTCCTGGAACTCACGGAGTAGCGCCCCGCCGCCATGCTCAACGTCCTCGTCCTCCGCAAAGCCCGCACCTTCCGCAATACCCTCGCGTCCCTGCGCGGGTGGAAGCTCATCAAGAACCTGCTGTTCTCCGGCGTGGGCCTGCTCATGCTCACGGCCCTCTACGCCGGGTTCTGGCGCCTGCTTAACTACCTGGAGGGGGTGGAGCTCATCGGGCCGATGCTCTCCTGGAAGCTCACCTCCATGGTGCTGCTCATGACCTTCTCCATGATCATCGTCAGCTCCATCATTATTTCGATGACGACGCTGTACTACTCTTTCGACCTCAAGTTCCTGTTCTCCTGCCCGCTGGACCTGCGCGCCGTATTCATGGACAAGGCCCTCGAGACGGTGTTCTATTCGTCGTGGACGCTGGTGCTGGCCATCCTTCCTTATATTATCGCCCTGGGCCGCCTGAAGGCGCTGGGGGGCGGCTTCTACCTGGCCTACGCCTTCCTGATGGTGCCTTTCGTCATGCTGGCCGGCGCCTTCGGCATCTTCTTCAGCATGATCGTCATGTACCTGTTCCCGTCGTCCAAGACCCGCGACATCACCTGGCTGCTGGGCAGCCTGTCGGTGGCCTTCGTCTACGTGGTCTTCCGCTTCTCCCGGCCGGAAAAGCTGCTGCGCCCCGACTCGCTGGAGATAGTGGCGCAGTACATTCATTACCTGCAGTCGCCTACGGCCCCGTACATGCCGTCCTGGTGGGTCACCAAGGCCATGGTGGCCTATTCCGCCGGGCACTGGGGGACTTTCGCCTACGCCGCCGGCGTACTGTGCGGCTGCGTGGCCGCGCTCTACGGCCTTATCTGGTTCCTCTCCGGGCGCCTCTACATGCGCGGCTTCAGCGGGGCGCAGGGGGCGGCGCGGTTCAAGGGCCGGCGCGACCTGCTGCCCGAGCAGCGCCTGGCGGCCCGCTTCCCGGCCCTGCGCGAGTCGCTCACCATGTACTGGAAAGACCGCCTGATGCTGCTGCGCGACGCGCGCTACTGGTCCCAGATCATCCTCATCGGCGCGCTCATCGCCGTGTACCTGTTCAGCATCCGCCAGCTGCCGCTCGACACGCCCGACCTGAAGAGCCTGGTCTCCTTCCTCAACGTCGGGGTGGCCGGCTTCGTGATGGCGGCCATCGGCCTGCGCTTCACCTTCCCCGCCGTCAGCCTGGAGGGCAGCAGCTACTGGCTGCTCCGGTCCTCGCCCGTCACGGTGGGCGCGGTGATGCGCGAGAAGCTGCTGGTCTCGCTGGTGCCGTCCGTCATAGTGGGCGTCCTGCTTATCTCCGTCTCCAACTACATGCTGGGCGCGGACCTGTTCATCTCCGTGCTGTCCACGCTTACCATAGTGCTGGCCGCGGTGGTCATCACCGTCATGGGCATCGGCTTCGGCGCCCTGTTCCCCGATTTTAACGTCGAGAATATCCACCAGCTGGAGTCCTCCTACGGCGGCTTCCTGTACATGGCCACCGCCATGGGCTACCTGTCGCTGCTGGTGGCGGCGGAGGCCTGGCCGGTGCAGATGCATTTCGCCGAGCGCTTTGGCCGCGCCAACCCCTGGGACCTGCGCGGGCTGGGCGTGTCGGCGGCGGTGTTCCTGCTGCTCAATTTCGCCGCCGCCTACCTCCCCTGGAAGGCCGGCCTTAAGAACCTGGAGAGACACGAGATCTAGAGTTTACAATCGTCACCCCCGCGAAAGCGGGGGTCCAGGCCTGGATTCCCGCCTGCGCGGGAATGACGGAACAGACTGGAGTCATACACCATGATAAAAATACTGCTCACCCTGCTGGCGTTTTCCACCCCGCTCCTGGCGGCCGGCCCGCAGGCCGCCGCCCCCCGGGGTAAGTTCGCCCTCACCTTCGACGACGGGCCCGGCTACGTTACCGCCGACCTGCTCAAGCTCCTGGAGAAGCGCAAGGCCAGGGCCACGTTCTTCATGCTGGGCTCGGCCGTGCGCGCCAAGCCGGAGACCGCTAAGGCCGTGCACGCCGCCGGCCACCTGGTGGCCAACCATACCGACACCCACAAGAACTGGTTCAAGATCGGCAAGGCCGCCGACCGCGAAAAGGTGTTCGCCGCCGAGCTGGGTAAGGCCGAGGAGGCCATAGCGAAGGCCACCGGCGAGAAGCCGAAGATACTGCGCATGCCCAACGGCTATACCGCGCCCTGGGTGCGCCAGGCCGCCAGCCGGCTGGGCTACACCATGGTCAACTGGAGCTACGGCAGCGACTGGGGTAAAGCACCCGAGGCCAGGATGACCGCCGAGTACGTAAAGGCGGTCAAGGCCGGCGCGGTGCTGCTGCTGCACGACGGCGGGGGGAAGAACCGGGAGAAGACCCTGCGCATCACGGAGGCCGTCCTTAACGAGGCCGACCGGCTGGGCCTGCAGGCCGTGCGCCTGGACGAACTGCGGGCCGGGCCGGCCCCCCGCGAATAGCTGAACCGGCCGTTATAAATTTTATATACTTTGCGTACTATCTTTTAAGGGCGGTGGAGGTTCCATGGAAACCATATTCTTGATCTGTGCTGTCATCGTAACGCTGGCTTTTGTCGCGCTGGTGGTGCAGGCCATCCTTACCCTGCAGCAGCTGCGCCACACGGCCAAGGCCGTGGAATACCTGGCGCTCAACGCCGACGGCAAGCTGACGGCCCTGGACCCCGTCATCACGGGCGTTAAATCGGTCACCAACGCCGTCAGCGCCGGCTGGTTCAAGGCCGCGCAGATGGTGTACGGCATGTTCGCGAGGAAAGAATGAAGCTGCTCAACATCTTTAACACCCTCTACGACGAGGAAATAGTAGAGAAGCTGGGCTTCCTCAAGAACATCAAACTGTTCGAGGGCATCAAGAAGCGCCAGCTCATCCACGTGCTGGAAAGCCTGCAGGAGCGCACCTACCTCAAGGGCGAGACCATCTTCACCCAGGGCGACATCGGCCGCGCGCTGTTCATAGTGTTCTCCGGCAAAATAGCCCTCTCCCGCCTGGACGCCGGCGCCCAGAAGGGCGACGTGATAGCCGAGGTGAACCCCGGCGAGTTCTTCGGCGAGATGGCCCTGCTGGAAGAAATGCCCCGCACCGCCACCGCCACGGCCACCGAGGACACCAAGGTCTTCATGCTGTTCAAGATAAAGCTGGATTCGCTCTTGTTCGCGCGGCCGGCCATAGGCGTCACCATAGCGGCCCAGCTGGCCAAGATCCTCTCCGCCCGCCTGCGCGCCCTGCTTGAAAAGCCGCTCTGCCAGGAATAAAAATGGCCTCCGACACCGCCCAGACCAAACGCAACGCGCAGTTCCTGCTGCCGATCTTCATCGCGCTGGCGGGGCTGTATTTTATAGTGCAGGCCAAGGGCGCCATCTTCCCGTTCATCCTCAGCGCCGCCCTGGCCTACATCCTCAACCCGCTGATAAAGTATTTCGAGGTGCGCGGCATAAAGCGCTCCTACGCCGTCGTCGGGCTCTACCTCGGCGTCGGCGCGCTGCTGTTCCTGGTGACCTACCTGCTGTTCCACTTCCTTTCCTACGACCTCCAGTCGCTGCAGAACGAATGGCCCACCTACGCCGAGCGCCTGCAGGCCTACGTCACCGGGCTCAACGCCAAGATGGTCAAGAACTACCCGTTCCTGGCCAAGGTCGGGCTGGAACAGAAGCTTGGGCACCTGCTGGAGCTGGTGCCGCAGTTCATCCTGTCGCTGCTGCCGCTCCTGAGCTACCTGTTCATCATCCCGTTCATCACTTTCTTCATGCTGGCGGGCGGCTCCGGCATCATCGACTACCTGCTCGACCACCTGCCCTCGCGCCACGCCGAGCTGATCCTGCACGTAGCCTCGCGCATAGACGGCTCGCTGGGCAATTACCTGCGCGGCATCCTCACCGAGGCCTTCGTCATCTTCCTCATCGCCTTCACCGGCCTGCTGCTGTTCGACCTTAACTACGCGGCCGCCATCGCCGTCCTTATCGGCATCTCCAGCCTGGTGCCGTACCTGGGCGCCATGGTGGGCGCGGTGCTGTCCTCCATAGTGGCCTACCTGCAGTTCGGGGCCATCCTGCCCATCATCAAGATCCTGGCTTTTTTCACCGGCATCCGCTTCTTCGACGACTGGTTCCTGCAGCCCTACATCATGAAGAAGGCCGTGGCGCTTAACCCCGCCGTCATCCTGCTGGCGCTGATGGCCGGCGGCGAGATCGGCGGCATCTGGGGCATCGTCTTCTCCATCCCGGTCACCTGCATCATCAAGGAGATCCTGCAGATCGCCATAGAGCTGCAGGAGACCGAGTTCCGCTGGAAGCCCAAGCCGGAGCCCAC
>CAYQJX010000063.1:0-7313 GCA_964417965.1 uncultured Elusimicrobiaceae bacterium | reverse complement strand
GCGCCCCCCTTGCCGCCGTTGGCGGCAAGGCCCGCGCCAACAACCGCGGCCTTGCAAGAAACTGCAAAGAAGCAGAGCCAGTAATGGAAGAATGCCTCCGGCCCCGACAAATGTGGAGGGTAGGGCGGGCCCCCGCCTTACAAATTACAGGCCGACAACCGCTATGTGCTAAAATAATAACATAAGGGTCCGGAGACAGCTCCGGAGGTTTGGAATGGTCGGGCCGCCATTCCGGTTTAAACTACCGGACGGCGGCTATTTCTTTTATTCGCACGGCGTAGCTGTCTGTCGGTTGAACTAACCATGTTCAAACGGAGGCAGTATGACTCAAAACAACCTAAAGCCCTCAGCCCCTGCGACCAATCCGAAGATCGAGTATTTAGGTCTGTGGGGTTTCGCACTTGTGTGGCTTAAAGTCTTTGCCCTCACTGCCGTAGTCGTTCTGATTCTTAAATACATCTTCAAAGTCCCGTTCACTTTTTAGGGGAACTTCTTATGTCCTACTGGGCTGTCGCCAGCCTGGCGCTGATAATGGCGCTGGTGCTCTTGTTGCCGTTCTCGGTCAAACGCGTCGAGGAAGAGCTGGAAGTTTTCCTGCTCGTCATGGGCTGCGCCGCCATGACCGTTTCCGGACTGTGGAACTGGCACATAGTCAAAGAGTCTTTGGTCGAACCGTTGAAGATATCGATGGCGGTTCTGTTCGCCGGCTATCTGTTCCGCGCGGGGCGAAGCCGCATCGAGGGTTTCATCGAGCGGCTTGAGCGCCGGATAGGCGTTAGCCATTCCTTGTTCGCGCTGATAGTGGCGCTGGCCTTCCTATCGAGCTTGCTTACGGCTATAATCGCGGCCCTCGTATTGTGCGAGATCCTTCACCACCTGAAGCTGGACAGGCCGTCGCGGGTACGCGCCGCCGTTTACGCCTGCTACGCGATAGGCCTTGGCGCGGCGTTGACTCCCCTGGGCGAGCCGTTATCTACCATCGTGACCGCCCGGCTGCAGGGGCCGCCGCACAATGCCGGTTTCTTCTGGCTGGCCAGGCTGTTGTCGCTTTGGGTCGCCCCGGCCATCCTCGCCGTTGCCGCTCTCGCGGCTTACTGGCGGCCCTTGGGCCGGGAAACCGCCGCCGGGCAGGGCGCGGACGTTCCGCACGAGACGCATAAGTTGCTGTTCCTGCGCGCCGCAAAAGTATATGTGTTCGTAGCCGCGTTGGTCTACCTGGGCGAAGGCCTAAGCCCCGTCGCCGAAAAATTGATCCCGGCGCTTAAAGGCTGGCAGCTTTACTGGCTGGGCCTGACTTCCGCGGCCCTGGACAACGCCACGCTTGCCGCCGCGGGGATAGTTCCCTCCATGAGCAGGGAGCAGATACTTTCATTCACGCTGAGCCTGCTGGTTTCCGGCGGCGTGCTTATCCCCGGCAATATCCCGAACATTATCAGCGCCGCCAAGCTCGGCATCAAGAGCCGGGAATGGGCCAGGGCGGCAATTCCCGCCGGCGCAGCGCTGCTGCTGATTTACTTCCTGGCCCTCGGGGCAATTTACTAAAGTAGTTAAGGGGTTCCTATGCGTATAACGTTCAGGCTTATCACTTCGCTTATCGTGGTGGTGGTGCTCGTCGCCCTTGTTTCCGCCTGGTTCAACGTCAGGCAGGAGCGGATCAAACTTTACGACGAAGTCCGCGCCCAGTCGGCTTTGCTGGCCGAGAGTTTTAAAGAAAGCATCAGGCCCAACCTGGAGGCAAAGAACAGGGCCGGGCTCCAGAAACTCGCCGATAAATTCCAGAACCAGAAGAAGCTGGAAGGTGTCGCTGTCTATGACGCCGCCGGCAGCCTCATTTCCGGGTCTTCCTCCCTGCCGCCGGAACTGCTGGCCCGCGCGCCTGAAATAAACGCGCTTATTTCCGAGGGGGACGGCGCCGGCCGGGCCTACGCCGTCGGCGCCAAGAAAATACATCTGTACCCGCTGACGCTGAATTTCGGCGAGAACGAAAAAGCGCGCATAGTTCTTTTTACTGACATCTCATATATAGACTACGACCTCTTCAAGATCTGGAAGCGCACGCTCATAAGGCTGCTCGCGCAGATGATCCTTATCTCGCTGGTGACGCTGCTCATCATCAGGTGGAACCTGGTGGACCCCATTACGCAGATGGCCGAATGGATGAAGAACCTGCGCATCGGCGACGCGCACGGCAATGCCCCCCCGATCAAAGGCGATATTTTCGCGCCTATAGCCAAAGAGGCTACCACGCTGGCCACCAACCTGCAGGCCGCGCGCCGCGCCGCCGAGAACGAAGCCCGGCTGCGGCAGAAGGGCGAATCACTCTGGACCCCGGAGCGGTTGAAGGAACACATAAAGACAAAAATGGGCGGCAGGCCGCTCTTCATAGTCTCGAACCGGGAACCTTACATGCATATCAAGGAGGGTAAGGACATAAGGGCCATAGTCCCCGCTGGAGGCCTGGTGACCGCCCTGGACCCCATCATGAAAGCCTCCGGGGGCACCTGGGTGGCGCACGGCAGCGGCGAGGCGGACTTTGAAGTCACCGACGCCGATAACCGGATAAAAGTCCCGCCGGAAGAACCCGCCTACAACCTGCGCCGCGTCGCGCTCAGCAAAGAAGAAGAGGACGGTTACTATTACGGTTTCTCCAACGAGGGGATCTGGCCGCTCTGCCACATCGCCCACATCCGGCCTATTTTCAGGAAAGAGGACTGGAAGTATTACTACGAGGTGAATGAAAAATTCTGCAAGGCCGTGCTAGAAGAGATAGCCGACGTGAAGGAGCCCTGCGTGCTAATACAGGATTATCATTTCACGCTGCTGCCCGGCATGATCAAGGCCGCCCGCCCCGACGCCAGGGTGGCCGTGTTCTGGCATATCCCCTGGCCCAACCCCGAGACCTTCGGCATCTGCCCCTGGCAGAAAGAGCTGGTAATGGGCCTGCTCGGCGCGGACCTGATAGGTTTCCAGACGCAGTTCTACTGCAACAATTTCCTGGATACCGTGGACCGCACCATAGAGTCGCGCATAGACTGGGAGCATTTCTCCGTGCAGAAGGAAGGCCATACCACCATGGTGAAGCCTTTCCCGATCAGCGTGGATTTCCAGCAGCCCGAACGCGACGCCAAGGCGCTGGCGCAGAAGCCCGACGCGGCGGCGGTGCTGAAGGAACTCGGCATAAAGGCTGAGAAGATCGGCGTGGGCGTGGACCGCATCGACTACACCAAGGGCATGCTGGAAAGGGTGAAGGCCGTCGAGCGCTTCCTTGAAAAATACCCGGCCTACCAGGGGAAGTTCACGTTCATACAGTTGGGCGCGCCCAGCCGCACGCATATCCCGCAATACCACCGGTTCCTGGCCGAACTGCACTCCGAAGTGGACCGGATAAACTGGAAGTTCAAGGCCAAGGACTGGAAGGCCATAGTCTTCCTTGAAAAACACCACGAGCACAAAGAGATAACCAAGTTCTACAAAATTGCAGATGTCTGCCTGGTGACCTCGCTCCACGACGGGATGAACCTGGTCGCCAAGGAGTTCGTGGCCGCCAGCGACGACCACCGCGGCGTGCTGATCCTCAGCCGCTTCGCCGGGGCTTCGCGCGAGCTCAAAGACGCGCTGATAGTGAACCCCTACGATATAGAACAGATGGCCGACGCCATATACTATTCGCTCATTATGCCTAAAGCTGAAGTGGAAGAACGTATGACCCGTATGCGCCAGGACCTGCACGAGAACAACATCTACAAGTGGGCGGCCAACCTTACCGAGGAGCTCATGAAGCTGAGGCTGGACGATTTCAAGCTTAACGGGGTATAAATGAAGTCTTTCTGGAAAAATTCCGAAGCGCTTTCAGCCCGCCTCGCCGCCGCGCCGAAACTGCTGGTTACGCTGGACTTCGACGGCACGCTGGCGGCGCTGGCCGAGACCCCGGGGCAGGCGCGTCTCGAACCGGAGTTCAAGACGGCCCTGCGGGCGCTGGCCGCGGCCAGCGGGGTTTCGGTATTCATACTCAGCGGCCGGGCGCTCAGGAACGTGCGCAGCCTGGCGGGTCTGCGGAACCTTTACTACGGCGGCAACCACGGCATAGAGATCCAAGGGCCCGGCTTCGCCTGGCGCGACGCCGGGGCGGCTAAAGCGCGGGACCTGGTAGCCGGCATCGCCGCCGATATACAGGAAAGATTCCCGCCGGGCACCGGCGTGCTGGTGGAAAATAAAATATTTTCGGCCAGCGTGCATTACCGCAGCCTAAAGACGGCGTATAAACGCGGCTTTTTCGGCCGGATGAAAGTTCTTACGTCGGCGCCAAGCAAAATCCTTCACTGGCGCAGCGGCCATAAAGTTTTCGAACTGCTGCCCCGGAATGCCGCCCACAAGGGCGACGCCGTGACGCGGCTGGCTGCCAGGCTGGGTCAGCCGTTCTGCGTGGCCGTAGGCGATGATCTTACGGATGAAGACATGTTCAAGACGCTCGCGGGGCGCGGGATAACCATAAGAGTGGGCAGCAAAGCCGGCTCAAAAGCCGGGTATTTCCTGTCCGGCCAGGCTGAAGTCCTGCGCCTCCTGTGTTTCATTACAACTGCAAGAAGGTGGGATATAAAATGGAGACAACAGCTCTGGAGCCATTCAAATTCTGCACGCGCCTCACGCTCACCGAAGTAACGGGGCGCAAAGCCTCCAACATCGGCGAGTTGCTGGAAGGGATCAAGGCCGCCGACGACGCAGTCATCTACCACCACACCCACCGCTTTATAAAACAATCGCACCACCTGGTGCCCGAGGGCGCCAACGATTTCGCCTATTGGGTGACCAACACCGTGCAGGCCGACCGCCTGGGAGAGGAACTGACCTCCATCGACATCGTGCGGTACAACTCCCTGGCGGATATACGCAAGGCTTTCGTGAAAATGCTGGAGCGGCACATTGAGGAAAACCCCGGGCCTATGCGCACCGTGGCGCCGGGCCGGGAATTCCACTTTATGCGGGCCATAAGGTTCTCGCTGCCCACCGAATGTTCGGCAAAGGATTATGCTTCGTTCATCGAGTGCCTGAAGAACGTCAGCGTCTCCAGCCTTTACCTGCATGTCTTCGAGGCCAGGCTCCGGCCGCCTTACGGCGTGGACGATTTCTCGCACTGGTTCAAGATCAATTTCAACGACGAGCAGGTTGGCAGGGAGCTTTCCCGCCTTGACCCCTATTCCTACACGCTGGAAAGCTTGAGGCAAAGAATAATCCGCATAATCCAGCGCCGCCTCGCGGAGGTTAAAAATGCCTAAGATAGACGAATATATCCCCGCGGCCGGCCGCAGCGCTATCGATGAACTTAAAATAATTGCCGCAAGGCTTAAAGACAAGACCATCCTCAACGTTAATTCCACGGCGGTAGGCGGCGGCGTGGCCGAGATCCTGAACCGCATGCTTCCCATGATGACGGAGCTGGGGATAAAGCCCCGCTGGGAATTGATAAAGGGCGGCGAGGACTTTTACGCGGTCACCAAGAAATTCCATAACGCCCTGCACGGCACCCGCCAGGACCTGACCCCGGCCGACTTCCAGCTTTACCGCGACACGCTCAAGGCCAACCTGGAAACCCTGAACCTGGACGCCGATATCGCCCTTATCCACGACCCGCAGCCCGCCGGGCTCATAGACAAGAAGCCGGCTGGCGCAAAATGGGTATGGCGCTGCCATATCGACCTTTCTAACCGCCAAGCCGACGTCTGGGATTTCCTGCACGGCTACGTTTCGCGCTACGACGCCGCGGTGATCTCCGCCCCGTCCTTCTCACAGGCGCTGCCCATCAAGCAGTTCCAGGTGCCGCCGTCCATAGACCCGCTGGCCGACAAGAACAAGGAACTTGCCGCCGGGGAGATAGCGGAGATAATGGGGCGGCTTAATATCCCCATGGATAAGCCTTTGATAACGCAGGTTTCCCGCTTCGACCGCTTAAAAGACCCGCTGGGCGTGATAGAGGCCTTTAAAAAGATACAGCCCTATGTTACGGCGCGGCTGCTGCTGGTGGGCGGCAGCGCGGACGACGACCCCGAAGGCTCCCAGGTCCTGGCTGAAGTCCGCGCGGCGGCCGAGGGCAACCCGGATATCATCGTGTTGTGCCTGCCCCCTACCAGCAATATAGAGATAAACGCTATCCAGCGCGCCTCGGCGATAATTTTACAGAAGTCGCTGAAAGAAGGTTTCGGTCTGACGGTTTCAGAGGCGTTATGGAAAGGCAAGCCGGTAATAGCCGGCGCGGTGGGCGGCATACCTTTGCAGATCACCCACAAATACTCCGGCATACTCACGCGCACCATAGACGGCACGGCCTACTGGATGAAACGCCTGCTGCACGAACCCGCCTACGCCAAAAGACTTGGCGAGAGCGGCCGCGAGCACGTGCGCGAGAACTTCCTGCTGACCCGCCACCTGCGTGATTACCTGTTGTTGGCCTTGTATCTGGAAAGCGGCAAACAGGATTTTATACATTTATAACGCTTCATCTTTTCCGCGCTGCCCGGAGAAACCTTTTCCAGTGTCGCAAAAGTTCAATCCCGGTTTCCCCCCTCTCGTCGTGGAATTATAGCCCTCGCCGCTTTGGGTGTCGCATAAGTTCTACTTTTGCGTCACTGGGGGAGGGCAGGCCCTTGACGGGTGGTACTATATCTGGTACAATAAAAGTATGACTACTATAACCACCAGCCAGGCCCGCGCACAGCTCTTCAACCTTGTTGATGCGGCTATTATTTCGCACAGGCCGGTGCAGATAAAAGGGCGCCGCGCCTCCGCGGTCCTTGTTTCTTCCGAAGATTGGGAAGCCATACAGGAGACGCTTTATCTTCTGTCCGTCCCTGGTATGCGCGAGTCCCTCGTTAAAAACATGAAGGCCCCTGTTGCCAAATGCGCTAAGAAGCTGCCATGGTGAGCTGGCAACTTGTTTTTACTCGGGACGCTTGCAAGGACGCTAAGAAGATCCAAGCCTCCGGGCTTCGCGACCGCGTAGACGCTCTCTTCGAGGTCTTACGCGTTAACCCATTCCAGAATCCCCCACCTTATGAAAGGCTCGTGGGTGATCTCGCCGGCGCTTACTCCCGGCGCATTAACATCAAGCACCGCCTCGTCTACCAGGCCTACAAAGCCGAACACACCGTAAAAATATTACGGATGTGGACCCATTACGAATAACCGCCCCCCCACATTATAGCTCTGGGCGCTATAGTGTGGCATAGTAGGAAAGTAGGAATATACCACTTTCCCCCCGTCCAAACACTCCCCCCCACACCAATACCCACACATCACCCAACATCACTAAACCCTCCCCA
>CAYQJX010000062.1:0-8917 GCA_964417965.1 uncultured Elusimicrobiaceae bacterium | reverse complement strand
GAAGGAAAGCAGCTGCCCGGTTTGGTGGCGCTGTCGCAGAAATAAATTAGGAGAAAAAACGATGTACACCCTTATAGTTACCCTGCACGTAATTCTGGCTTTCGTGATCATAATCTCGATAGTCGTGTTCCAGACCAGCAAAGGCTCGGCGCTCAGCATGTTCGGCGGCGGCGGCGACGCGCTGTTTAACGCGGCCAGCGGCACTTCTTTCATAAAGAAGTTCACCGCGGGCTGCGCGGCGCTGTTTGCCGTGACGTCCATACTGCTTACCGTAATGGGCGCCAACAACAAGTTCCGCTCGGTGGTGCAGGAATACCCGCTGCAGCAGCCGCCGGCGCAGGCCGCGCCCGCGCAGCCGGCCCCGGCCCAGCCCGCGGCCCCCGCGCCCGCCCCGGTTAAGAAGTAAACAACCCAGGCCAAAAAAGAAAAAGCCCCGCAACTGCGGGGCTTTTTAATTCCGGGGACACAATACTTAATTCTCTGGAATTAAGTATTGTGTCCCCGGAATTCGGAATTACTTCATGACCTTGTTCTCGAAGGTGTTGAGGATGTCCATCAGGTTGTCGGGGGTTTTGGCGGACAGCAGGCGTTTGCGCAGGGTGACGTTGGAGATAAGGCCTGAGAGCTGGGCCAGGATGCTGAGCTGCATGGTGGGCTCGTTGAAGGGGGTGAGGATGAGGAACAGCACCTTGACCGGCTGGTTGTCGGGGGAGGGGAAGTAGATGCCGTCCTTACTCTTGCCTACGGCCAGCAGGGGCTTGGACAGCGAGGCCAGGCGGGCGTGGGGGAAGGCGGTCTGGTGGCCCAGGGCGGTGGAGAAGTTGGTCTCGCGCTTTACTATGGCCTTCAGGGCCTCGTCCTTGTCGAAAGTGGGGGAGGCGGCGTGCAGCCGGGCCAGGACTTCCTCTATGGCCTCAAAGCGGCCGGCTTCCTTAAGGTCCAGCTCGCAGCCGGGCTTTACCAGGATGTCGCTGAGCAGCAGCTTGGGCGGCTGGTCGAATTCGTCCCTTATCTCGCCGGTAAGTTCTTCCACTATGTCTTCCATGGTCAGCAGGCCGGTGGGCTCGCCCTTGGCGTTCTTTACCAGGGCCAACTGCAGGCGTTCTTCCTGGAAGTCGCGCAGGCTGCGCTCCACGGTGAGCTCTTCCTGGATCTCTACCAGCGGGCGGCGGGCGCCCTCCAGGTCGGGGCCGGCGGCGCCGGAGAGGCCGATGGCGATGTCTTTTACGTGCACGTAGCCGGTGAAGGCGCCGGGCTTTACGGCCAGCGGGTAGCGGGAGAATTTCTTTTCCCTGATGAGTTTGAGGTTTTCTTCCCAGGGGGCGGCGGGGTTAAGGGCGGTGATGGCGGCGTGGGGCGTCATGACTTCTTTGACCTTGGTCTTGCCGAAGTCGAAGAGGTGTTCGAACATCATGAGGCGGCCCAGGGACAGGCGGCCGTGCTCCTGGCTCTGCCCCAGGATCATGCGCAGCTCCTCGTCGGAGTGCACGGTCTCCTCCTGGTTGCGCCTGATGCGCAGTGCGCGCAGCACCAGGTTGGCGCTCTCGTTGAGGAGCCACATGGGGGCGAAGAAGACGGTGTGGAAGAACTTAAAGGGGGCGGCTATCCACAGGGCGGCGGTTTCGGGCATGCGGATGGCCATGTTCTTGGGGACCAGCTCGCCTACTACCACGTGAAAGCCGGTGATGAGGGTGAAGGCGATGGCGATGGAGACGGTGTGCAGGGCGGCGGGCGCCAGGACTACGCCGAACACGGCCAGGGCGGGGGCTACCAGGTGCGCCACGGCAGGTTCGCCCACCCAGCCGAGGCCGATGCTGGCTATGGTGATGCCGAGCTGGGCGGTGGAGAGGTAGGCCTCCAGGTCTTTTACGGCCTCTTTGGCTATCTTGGCCCTTTTTACGCCCTTGGCGGCCAGTTCCTCCAGCCGGGTAAAGCGCACTTTTACTACGGCGAACTCCGCGAGTACGAAGAAAGCGTTGAGCAGCAGGAAGAAGAGGGCTGCGAGGAGGTAGAGGATGTCCGTCATTATTTATATTTTACACAATTTAAGCATACGGCCCTAAATTTTGGTAAAATATTGGTAGTTCTTTACGATTTAAGCGCGGGTGGTGGAACTGGTAGACACGCACGTTTGAGGGGCGTGTGCCTAACGGCTTGCGGGTTCGATTCCCGCCCCGCGCAAATTTAAAATAAAAGCAAAAGGCGAGGATTAACTTCCTCGCCTTTTTGTTTGGTCTCCTGGGCGCGCCAGGTGTGCCGGAACGCAAAAACGGCGTCTCGCACACCGTGCTCGCGCCTCCCCGTCTCGGTCCTCGCGCTTACGCAAGCTCGGACCTCCGACAGGGTTTTGCTAACCCGGCACACCTGTCGCGCCCGTGCCACACAAGCCAGAATATTTTTTATATCATTTACTTATGCTTTCTAAATATTTTAAACCTGCGCTCCTCAGGGGTATTGCTAAAAAGGCGGGGACGCCGGTGTATGTGTATTCGGGGCCGGCTTTTCTTAGGCAGATTGCGGAATATAAGAAGGCCTTCCGGGGGCTGGAGCCGCTGTTCTGCTACGCCATGAAGGCCAACTCCAGCGGCGCGCTGTGTGCGCTGGCGGCCAAGGCGGGCTGGGGCGCCGACGTGGTGAGCGGGGGAGAGCTGTACCGCGCCCTCAAGGCCGGGTTTAAGCCGGACCGCATAATTTTCTCGGGCGTGGGCAAGACGCCCGCCGAGCTGGAGTACGCGCTTAAGACCGGCATTATGTTCGTCAACGCCGAGTCCATGGAGGAAGTCTTGGAGCTGGAGCGCGTTGCCGCCCGGCTTAAAGTGCGCGCGCCGCTGTCGCTGCGCATAAACCCCGACGTGGACCCGCATACGCACAAATTTATCTCCACCGGGCGGTTGGGCAGCAAGTTCGGCGTCTCCTTTGAGGAAGCGCTGAAGATCTATATGTACGCGGCCGAGTCTGCCCATTTAAACCCCGTGGGCGCGCACTTTCATATCGGCTCGCAGGTGCACAAGGCCGGGCCCTACGCCCTGGCGGCCGGGCGGCTGGCGGCCTTTATGCTTAAGCTGGCCTCGCGCGGCGTGAACCTTAAATACGCCGACGTGGGCGGCGGCTGGGGCGTTAAAGAGGGGGGCGAGATGCCCGACCCTGCGGCCCTGGCCAAGGCGGTGGGGAGCGTTTTTGCCGGTACCGGCCTTAAACTGGTGCTGGAGCCCGGGCGCTCCGTGGCGGCCCCGGCGGGCCTGCTGCTCACCAGCGTTATCTACCGCAAGCAAAGCGGGAAGAAGAATTTTATAGTGGCCGACGCGGCCATGAACGACCTGGTGCGGCCCGCCCTGTACGGCGCCAAGCACCCCGTGGAACTGATCGGCCCCGGCGGACCGGAGAAAGTGTTCGACCTGGTGGGCCCGGTCTGCGAGAGCGGTGACTTTCTGGCCCAGGGCGTACGGCTGCCCGAGCCGGCGTCGGGGCAGCTTATCGCCATCTATTCGGCGGGGGCCTACGGCTTCTCCATGAGCTCGCAATACAACTCGCGGCCGCGCGCGGCCGAGGCGCTGATAACCGGCCCCGGTGGCTGGCGGCTGATACGCCGGAGGGAAACCTACAAGGACCTGACGGCCTGCGAACTATAGGCCTTCCGCTCGCAGCAAATAAGAACGCCCCTTCCGGGGCGTTCTTGTTTTATACGGGTAGAATTTAACGTGAGTTAAGGAAGAGCCGCAGCTGGCGCAGGCTGTTCTCCTGAGCCGGCGTCAGCACGGGGCCGTCGGCCGGTACCGCGGGGCCGCTCTGCGGGGCGGGGTTGAAGATAAGGTCTCGCAGCTCGCCTTTGCGGGCGTACAGGTCGTCGCCGGGGCAGTCCGAATTGCCGATGTCGCGGTGGGCGTAGAAGCTGCTGACGCTGACGTCGTAAGTGCCGAGGATGTAGCGGCCCACGGCCACGAAAGAGTCTTTGGACTTGTCGGTGAAGACGTTATGGGCCGGCTTATGGTAGTTGCCCATTACCGAGATGCCGATATTAGCGGTATTGTGGCCGGAGACATGGGCGCCCAGAACTTTTATGGGCCGGCCCTCGTAGATATTGCCCAGCGGGTCTACCAGGAAATGGTAGCCGATGTCTATCCACTTCTTGGCGTTCTGGTGGTAATCCTGTATGAACTGCACCTCGTTGAGGCCGGCCGCGGCGGTCTGCGGGTAATTGCCCTGGGTGTGGTGCAGCGTAATAGCTTTAGGCTCGTGCGGGGTGTAGGGCTCCCTGGGCGGGGCGGCCTGCCACTCGGCGCGGCGGATTATGGGGAAAGGCCCGCCGGCTGGGTAGAAGAGTTCGTCCGGGATGACGTAGGGCACGGTGGAGCCGGAGACCAGGATCTCCTGTTCCTTACCGGCGATAAAGAGCTCGCTCTCGTAGATGGCCAGCGAGCTGGGGGCTTTGGAGCCGGAGGCGAGGATGCTGAGCTTTAACGGCTGGCGCGAGGCCGGCAGGGTGTAGCGGGCCCAGAAGCGGCCGTCGGGGAAGCGGCGGAAAGCGTCGTAGGAATAGCGAATGGGGGCGTTGAGGAAGGTGCGGCCTTTTACCGCCAGCTCCACCTTTACGCCGGGGTCGGGCATTTGGCCCTGTATGAGCACCGTGTCGTAGGTAACTTCGGGAGTTTCGCTGTAGGAGGTCTCGAACAGCACCCCGCCGTCTTTGTCGGGCATGGGCAGCTGCAGCTCTATGGGGTAGGACAAGTCTTTGAATTTGGCCGCTATCTCGTCGGAGGCGGCGCGGGCGGGCAGAATTGCGGACAGGAGCAAAAGCAGGGTCAGTGCGGTGTTTTTAGCCGTCATATAGTAATTATAACGATATCGGGGGAATACACAAAGGGTACAAAGTCCCATGCGGCCCTGGGACTTTAGGTCTTTAGCCGCGGTAGCGCCGGGCCGCGGCCAGCACGGTGCGGAAGTCCATGAGGGCGGTTTTAAACCCCTCGGCCCCGTCCAGGAAGCCGAGCTTGACCACATAGGCCGACAGGAAGCGGGTGAAAGGGCGCAGCAGGATGAAGGCGCGGCTGCGGCCTTTGAGAGAATAGGAGCGGGCCAGGATCTCGGAATAGAAGTCCAGTTTTTTCTCCATGTCGGCGGCGTCGGCATAGGGATAATGGTTAAGCGGTTCCGTCAGGGCGCCGATAGAGCCGTTGACCTCCAGCCGCTCGTGCACGGGCAGGGGGAGGAAACGGGCGAAGCCGCGCTTGAACAGGCGCAACTGGGTGTCCGGGTATTTGCCGCCGTGCCGCAGCCAGCGGCCGAAATAGAAGTTGCGGCGCGGCATGGTAAAGGCCGAGGCGCCGCCGGGCGAACTGATAACGCGCTGGATGTCCGCGCGCAGGGCGGGGGTGAGCTCCTCGTCGGCGTCCAGGATGAGGATCCAGTCGGAGGTCGCCTGGTCTACGGCGAACTGCTTGTTCACGTAGACGGCGCGGCTGTTGGGGCGGTTGAAATAGTTGATCTTGAACCCGCGGGCGGCCGTGGCGGTGCCGTCGGTAGAGGCGCAGTCCACAAAAATGGTCTCGTCGGCCCAAGCGGCGCTGGCCAGCGAGCGGGCCAGGTTCTTCTCCTCGTTATGGGCGATCATGGCGATGGAGAGCGTGGGCGTCATACGGCGGACTCCTGGAAGGCGGCGCAGGTGGCGGCCGCGAAGTCTGCCTGGCTGAAATCTTTTTCCGCGCGGGCGCGGTTGGCGGCGCCGAGGGCCGCGGCGGCGGCGGGGTCGGCCAGCAGCAGGCCCAGGCGGGCGGCCAGGGCCTCGTGGTCGCCGGGGGAGACCAGCCAGTCTTTCTCCACAAATTCGGGCAGGGAGCCGGCGGTGGTGGAGACCAGCGGGCGGCCGGCGGCCAGCCATTCCAGCGCGGCGCGCGAGACGGCCTCGCTGCCGAGCGAGGCGATGACGCCGATGTCGCAGGAGGCCATGAATTTATAGGGGCCGTCCACCTTGCCGTGGAAGGCGACTCGGCCTTCTATGTTCAGGGCTTCGGCCTGCTGGCGCAGGTCGCCGTAGGTGAGGTTGGCCTCGTAGCCGGCTATATGAAATTCGGCGTCGGCGCCGGAGTTGAGGATGTCGGCGGCGGCCTTGAGGAAAATTTCGTGGCCTTTTACCGGGTCCAGGCGGCCGAGCAGGCCGACGCGCAGGCGGCCGGCGGTGCGGGGCGGCACGGCGGGCGGCAGGGTTATGCCCTGCTTTATGACGGTTACGCGCGCGGCGTCCAGTCCCGCGCCCGTGTACAGGGTTTTTATATAGTCCGAGGCGGCTATGGTCTTCCTTACGGCGGAGTAGGTAAAACCGGCGGTGGGGATCCGGGCGTCGGCCTTTACGCGCACTAGCGGCAGGCCGAGCAGGTAGCCCAGGGTCTGGCTCCGGCCGGTATGGGCGCAGACCACGTTTATGCCTTCGGCCCGGGCGGCCGAGCGCAGGCGCAGCAGGGCCAGCGGGAGTTTTAGATGTTCTTTGCGGCCGGGTATGGCCAGGGCTTTAAAGCCTTCGGCGGCGGCAAAGGCCATGGCCGCGCTGTTCTCCGGGCAGGCGAAGACGACGACGTGCCCGGCGCCGCGCAGGGCGCGGGCCTGGTCGAAGGCGTAGGCCGCCAGCCCGCTATTCCACGGGATGTCGATTACGCTTAAAATTCTCAATGGCTGTTTCATAGCATTTTAAAGTGAGGGCGGCCATGCGGGGGGAGGAGAAGTCTTCCCGGCGGCGGTGGGCTTCGGCGGCGAGGCGCCCGCGCAGTTCGGCGTCGTTCATGAGGCGCAATTGTGCTTTGGCCAGGGCCGCGTGGTCGCGGGGCGGCACGGTGAGGCCGTTGGCGCCGTCCTCCACCACGTCGGTAATGCCGCCGGCGGTAGTGGCCACTATGGGCAGGGAGGCGTTCATGGCCTCCACCAGCACGCTGCCCATGCCTTCTTCGCAGGAGGACAGCACGAACATGTCCAGCGCGGCCAGCACCTTGTAGGGCTCGCTGCGGTAGCCGATCATGAGGAAGCGGTCCTGGATCTTGAGCATGCGGGCCAGATGCGCGGTCTTCTCTGCCAGGGGGCCTTCGCCGGCGAGGAGGAAATAGGCGTGGGGTTCTTCTTTAAGCACCAGGGCCGCGGCGCGCACCATGTTCTCGGGGTCTTTGTGCGGCACCAGGGCGATCAGGGAGCCGGCCCAGAAGGCGTCGGCGGGGATGTGCAGCTCGGCGGAGAGTTCGGCGCGGGCGGCCTGCCTGTAGGCGGCCAGGCCGCCGGGCGCCCAGGGGGTGTCGTCGAGGTCTATGGTGCTGTTGACCACGGCCACCTTCTCCTCGGGGACATTGGCCTTGAGGAGTATCTCTTTTACGGCGTCGGAGATGGCGATAACGCTGTGGGCCTTTGAATACTTGAAGCGGGCGGTGAAGGCGCCGGGGATAAAGTCCACGCGGCGGTGCGCCACGCGCACGCAGTCGAGACCTGCCGAGGCCAGCCAGGAGACGGCGGCGGTGTGGCCGGTATGGGAATGCAATATGGGCGGCTGGCCGCCGGCGGGGAGGGCCTTGAGGACCTGGCGCAGGCGCAGGGCCGAGACGGGGTCCCATTCGAAATGATAGGGCAGGTTGAGGACTTTGAAATTTTTGCGCAGGGCCGCCTTGTGCAGGGGGGAGCCGGCGCGGCAGACCACGGTGTTGTCGTGGCCGAGGCGGGCCAGCTCTTTTACCAGGTACAGCATCTGGCGCTGGCCGCCGCGGAGTTCTTTGCCGTCGTCGAGGTGGAATACGGTGAGGCGGTTGTCCATAAAGAAATATTCTAACAAAATTAAAAGGCCCCTTACGGGGCCTTAAATTTGGTGGACGTGACAGGGATCGAACCTGCGACCTCCTCCATGCCATGGAGGCGCTCTCCCAGCTGAGCTACACGCCCAAATTTGCGTTTACTGCCTGCGATTGTTGAAAGAACTAGGAATAGTATATAAAAAAATCCGGGGCAGTTCAAACAAAAAAAGGGGGCTGCGGTTTTTTGTGGTAGCAGGGCCGGTTTAATAATTCGTAAAATATGAGCATGAAAATTAAATCGTTCAACGTGATCCCCAACCTCCCGGACAGCCTGAAGGCCCTGGAGGAACTCTCCACCAATATGTGGTTTACCTGGAATTGGGACGCCATCATGATGTTCGTCAGCATAGACGAAGAGCTGTGGCACCGCTCCCACCGCAATCCCAAGTGGATCCTGGGCACCCTGGCCCCGGAGCGCCTGGACGAACTGAGCCGGGACGGCAATTTCCTCGGGAAGCTGGGCGAGATAAAGAAAAAATTCGAAGATTATATTTCCTATAAGGACACCTGGTTTGCCAAGAACTCCGACAGCCAGGACAAGGACATGCTGGTGGCCTACTTCTCCATGGAGTACGGCATCGGCGAGGGCCTCCCCATCTATTCCGGCGGCCTGGGCATGCTGTCCGGCGACCATTTAAAGTCTTCCTCAGACCTGGGCATGCCGCTGGTGGGCGTGGGCCTTCTTTATAAGAGGGGCTACGTGCAGCAGGTCTTGAACCGCGACAACTGGCAGACCGAGCGCTACCCAGAGAACGACTGGTACAACATGCCGGTGCAGATAGTTAAAGACGCCTCCGGCAACCCGCTGCGCGTGGCCGTGGACCTGGCCGGCGAGAACGTTAAGATAGGCGTGTGGAAGGTGCCCGTCGGGCGCGGCTCGCTGTTCCTGCTGGACACCAACCTGCCCGAGAACTCCCCGGCGGCCCGCACCATCACCGAACAGCTTTACGGCGGCGACCGCGAGAACCGCATCCGCCAGGAGGTAGTGCTGGGCATAGGCGGCGCCCGGGCGCTGGAGGCCATGGGCCTCAAGCCCACCGTGGTGCACGTCAACGAGGGCCACAGCGCCTTCCTGCTGTTCGAGCGCATCCGCCAGCTGA
>CAYQJX010000061.1:0-9146 GCA_964417965.1 uncultured Elusimicrobiaceae bacterium | reverse complement strand
AACCATGACATTTCTACTTACCGCAACCATGACATTTTAAAAAAATCGCTACAGTGCGGCCGACCGTATGGTAATTTAAGGGCGGAATATACTAAAATTCAGACTATGAAGATCCTCAAATTATCCTCGTTTATCGCGGCCGCGGTCCTGTTTGCCGCCGCCGGGGTTCTGGCCCAGACCGCCCCCGTAAAAACAGCCAAGCCGGCCGTGAAGAAAGCCCCGGCAGCGGCGGCAAAGCCCGCCGCAAAGCCCGCCGCAAAGCCCGCCGCAAAGCCTGCCGCAAAGCCGGCGCCTAAAACCCCCGCCGCAAAGCCGGCCCCCAAGGCCGTAGAAAAATCCACCCAGGCCGCGCCGGTTCAGCCCGCCGCGCCGGTCGTCTCGCCGTTCGACGAGGCCGTGGCCGGCCTGCGTTCCGCCGACGGCGTGCTGCGCCGCCAGGCCGCCGAGACGCTGGCCCGCAGCCGCGACCAGCGGGCCGCGCCGTACCTGACCCAGGCCCTGTCCGACTCCGTGCCGGGCGTGCGCGCCGCCGCCGTGGACGGCCTCTGCCAGCTGGCGAGGCGCGACGCTACTCCCAAAATTTCCGAGATCCTGTTAAAGGACCCTGCCGCGCCCGTGCGCCAGCAGGCCGCCGGCTCGCTGGCCTATATGATGGACCCCGCCGCCGGGCCGGCCCTGGTGAAAGCGCTTAAAGATAAAGACCTGGCGGTGCGCTACGCCGCGGCCAATACAATCGGGGCCATGAAGTACGCCCCCGCCGAGGAGCCGCTTCTCGACGCCCTCTCGGACAAGGAGATGCGGCGCATCGCCATAGCCGCGCTGGGGCAGCTGCAGTCGGTTAAAGCCGCTGGCAAGATAGCCGCCTCCCTGACCGACGCCGACAAATTCACGAAGATAGAGGCTATTAAAGCCCTGGGCTCCATCGGGGACGCCTCCTCCTCCGACGAGATAAAAAAATTCCTGGACAAAGCCGAAGACCCGGCCATAAGGATGGAAGCGGCGCTGGCGCTGGCCAGGCTCGGCCTGAACGACGGCCTGCTCACCGCCTACGACTTCGGCAGGGTGGCCGATCTCAGCCTTAAAGGTAAGGCGCTGGAAGTTTTCGCCCTCACCGGGGACGCCCGTACCCTGCAGTACGTGGAGGAAGCCTACGCCGCGGAGAAGGACCCCGTCTCCAAGGGTATGTATGATTTCACCCGCCAGCGCCTGTCCGGCACGCTTAAGGCGAAGACTCCGGCCAAGTGACCGGCCTGATCCCCCTGAATGGCTAAAAAACGCCGCCAGCCCGCCCCGGCGGGCCAAGAAAAGGCTAAAGCTGGCCTGGAAGTCAGGCCGGTTGCCTTTAAAGCCGCCGCAACTGGGGAAAAACCGGGGGGGGATGGCCTGAAAAGCCGCATCTTGTGGCTGATAGCCCTCATTTTGATAGTTTCAGGCTTCGCCGCCCTTAAAAAAGTGGATCCCTGGGGGCAGAACGGCTGGGCAATAGCCGCTCCCGCGCTTCTGCTCTGCGGTTACCTGCTGATAATCCCTGCCATAATCTTATCTTTCCGCCGTTCGGCCTGAAAACCGCCCCAATTAAGTTCTGTGTCACTTTAATTCCCTTAATTTCCGTTGTTCTCACTGAAACAGAGCCTTCCGCAGTCTTCCGGCTGTGTTTTTTAGCCTTATCCTCCCCTTTATTCCTGAAATTTGAGTTTACGGGCGCTTTTTGGCGCCTGTTTTCTGCTTTCCTTGTGTTCTCATCCACCACCAGGGAGAACCTTCCGGAGCCGCTGCCGTTTTTTGGCCTCTTGGTGGTATTTTAAAGTCTCCTCGGAAAATGGCTTTGTGCTTTGGCCGGCCTGTCCAGACCCCGCTTTAAGGTGTTTTAGCCTCTTCATGGTGTTTTCAGGAATCCTGAAAGTTGCCTGTTTCTGAGCATTTTGCCCCTTTCCGGGCCTCATGGTATCTTTAAATCCCCCAAAATCAGCCTGTTTTTGGGCCTTTTTGTGGCCGCCAGGACCCCTTTTCTTCATGGTATTCTGGCCCTGGGGCTGCCTTTAGGGGGGATTTCCTGCCTTTGGGCCCCTCTGCCCTCTCCTGCCCCTGTGCCCCTTCGCCTGGAGCCTTAAAATTGGCAACTTTTTGAGCTTTGGGATCCCCGGGTTTTTAGTGGCCCTTGGTATTTTGGAGAAGGGCGATTTTTGGCTGATTCCCGATTTTCTGGGTATCCGATTTTTCAAAAGTTGGCAACTTTTTAAATTTTGGGAACGAAATTTGAGAGTTTTGCCCCGCGTCCAGGCGGGGTTTCTTCTGCTAGTTATAAAAAACTATAAACCGTGTTAGTATCGTGTAAATATAGCTTATAAAATAAGCATTATTTGCAAAACATTAAGTCAGTGTGTTGCACTGGGGGTATTGCTGAAGGGGATTATTAAGTTAACATAATATATCTTATCGTAAGTCATATCTCAAGACAGGCCAGAGCGGCCTGATCTGCAGGTTGTTTGCTCGCTTTGCGGGTTTTCTGGCTTGATTTGGTGTGCTGGTTACCCGGCCTGGCGGCCTGGCTCGGTCTTTGATGTCTGACTGGGTTGTTGTTCGGCCCTGTTTAGCCCAGTTTCCGGGCTTCTAGCCAGGCCCTTTCCAGGCCCTTGTCTGTTATGTGGTAGGATCTGTTTCTCTTGGTTCCGGAGGCCTTTATAAGGCCTTCTCTTACGGCTTTGGTCAGGGTCCGGTCCAGCCTTTCTGGCGCGTAGCCGCTGGTTTTTACGGCCTTTGAGAGGGTTATGGCGCTAAGGTTTTCGGTGCCGTTGAGCTGTCTTTCCGCGGCCAGGATCAGCAGGGCTGCCTCTCCGGCTTTGACTTGCAGGTGCTTGTTCCTTAGCGTTGTGAGGCCGTTCCGGGTCTCCGCCAAGGCCTCCCAGGACGGCTTCTCCTGCGGCTCTTTTGCCTGCCTGCCGGCCTCGGCGCGCGCCCTGGGGCCGGGTTCCAGCCGGCCCAGAAAGCCTTCTTTTTCGCTTTGTATGAACTCCGCGGGGCCTTCGGCCTCGAATTCCGCTCCTGAGGGATGCTTTATCCTGAGTTTGTAGTTCATATGTCACTATTCTAGCCTATAATTGATTATATGTCAACATATGGCAAGCATATGTCAGTCATATGTCAACAATTGTTGATAACCTGTGGATAACTGTTGGTAATTCTCCGTCGGAAAACGGCTTGGATGGCATATGGCCGGGGGCTTCGTTTTTTAGCTGGTCCGGAGGGGGAATTCAGGGCGGAAATGGGCTGTCCGGGCGTTAAAAAACCGACCCTGGGGCCGGTTTTTTGTGTTAGTCTCCCCCCTCCCGGGCGGGCGGGGTTAGAATTTAGCCGATATGGAGGCGCCGATGAGTTTGGCCTGCTTGCCTGAGGGGTAGAGGCTAAGCGGCGTGAAAACCGCGTAAACGGCGTTTATGGTGAGATTATCCCCCATCACGTAGGCGGCTTTCAGGTCCCACTCGCTGGCTATCTGCAGGGAGCCGCCGCTGCTGTTCCTGGAGGCGCGGAACTTGTAGAGGTCGGCCGAGAGCAGGAGCTTCTTATAGGGCAGGTCCGCCCCGATATTGATGATATTCAGGCCCGAGGTGCCCTCCGGCATGCCGTTGGCGGTGGCGGAGGTCTTTATCATGTCGTACAGGGTGGCCCCCGCTATGGCGCCGTAGCCCTTGCGCTCGAAGGCGCTGGTCTTGCTGCCGAAAGCCGGAAAGAAGGCCTTGTCCGTGTCCTGGCTGGTGCCGGGGTTGCCTGAAGACCGGCCGTAGCCCAGGCGCAGCCGGGACTGGCCGAAGAAGGAGAGGTCCTGGTTCCAGGCGCCTTTCATCATGAAGGCATAGGCTTCGTAGGCGCCTTCTCCGCCGGCCAGTTTCTTGGCCGTGCCGCGCTGCATTACGGCCTCGCCGTCGAAAGTGAGCTGCTTCTGGCTGAGGAAATAGCGCAGGCCTGTGAACTTTTTGGTGGTGCGCTTGGCGTTAAAGAGTATGTCCTGGGAGGGGCTGCCGTCCTGCTGCCAGAAGTGGTAGGCCTGCCAGAGGCCTTCGCTGCCGGGGTAGTAGGCGGTGGCGCCATAGACCTTGTAGGCGCGGCTGCCCTTGAACGGCCTGAAGACAAAGATGTCGGCCTTGATGTTGCGGTAGAGGCTGGCTATCTCCAGCCGGCCGCCGGGCAGGCCCAGGTCGCCGCTGGAAAGCGTGATGCCCTGGCCCAGCAGGAAATCCTGCCGGCCGAAGGTGGCGGTGATGTTGGGCCGCAGGAACTTGTAGATCTTTACGTAGGCGGAGTGCACGAACGGCGTGCCGTTGGAATTGGGCAGGCGGTTGATGTTGTCTGAGAACTGCGGGCTGGTGGTGGTGTTGGTGGAGGAGCCGGCGCCGATGCTCTGCAGCACTATGCCCACGTCCATGCTGGACCCCTGGGTCTTCTCCAGCTGTATGCCCTTGATGACGAAGCCCAGCGTGGCGTTTTCGGTATAGACCGCCTGGTCGTTGGTGCGGCCCGCGTAGGGCAGGTCCTGGTATTTGGCCGCGCGGATGTCTATGGTGGAGGAGAGGTCCAGCTTGGTGGCCCCGGCCGACGCCGGCAGGAGCAGGGCGGAGAGCAGCCCCGCGGCGCAGGGAGTCAGCTTGTTGTGGAGCTTTGCCATCGCGTTAAATTATAACAAATAAAAACCCCGGGGCTTTGGGCCCCGGGGCTCTTATGTAATAACCTTGCGGCTATTAGAACTTCAGCGTCAGGTCGAGGCCCATCAGGGTCTCCGTGGTGTCCTTGCCCGCGAAGTTTTTCTCGGGCATGAACATCGCGTACGAGGCCTTCAGGCCGATGTTCTCGGAGTGCTTCCAGTTGGCGCACAGGTCGAGTTCGGAGCCGTAGGTGTCGTAGGTGGTGGGCTCTTCGGTCGGAGCGAAAGTGAAGAACTTCGCGCCGAAGGAGAGCTTCTCTATCTGCTTAGGCATGTACTTCGCGCCTACGTTCATGGTGGTCAGGTTGCCGATGCCGTTCATCGTCTGGCCAACGCCGTAGGTGCCGAAGATCATCCCGGGCTGATAGTTCTGGTTGATAGCCTGGAATTCCTCGTCCTTGCTGGCCGAGGTCTTGTCGCCGGAGCCCATGGCGAACTCGCCCATGAACTCGAACTTGCCGATGGCGTTGAGGTCAAGCGCGTAGTCGGCGTTGGCTTTCAGAGCGGAACCGGTGTACTTGGTGCCGGCCTGCTTGTTCTTGCCGTTGTTCATGGCGTATTCCGCGCCGTAGCCGACGCCCATGAACTTGCCTTCGGCTTTGACGCCGAAAACATTAAGGGTGTCGTGCTGGTACATCGTGCCAACGGTGTCATTGCGGCTGTCTTTCTGGTAGCCGTAGGCGGACGCTTTAACGATCTCGGAGTAATCGTACTTGCCGGTTACGCCGTAGAGGTTAATGTCCTGGGGGTTGGTGGTGGAGAGCTCGTCGACCTTGCCGGCGAGGCCGGTAACGGTCCATTTGCCCTGGTTCCAGTCAGCGTACCAGCCGTCGATGGCGGATACGTTGAAGTTGGCCACAGCGTTGTTGCCGCCGAAGCTGGGACCGTAGTAGATCACCATGTCGCCGGCTTTGCCGTAGAACTGCTTGCCGAACTTGTGGTTCAGGCCGAGCACGTTCTTCAGGCTGACATAAGCTTCAGCGAAGCGTATGTTGGCGGTGAGGGCGTCCACGTTCTGACCGGTGCTGTCATCGCCGTAGTAGCGGTAGTCGCTCTTTATGGCGGTGACCTGCGCGTTGATCTCGTCGCTCAGGTCGAAGTTAACACCCAGCATAGCGCGGGTGTTGGTGTTGCTGAAGTCGGCTTTGCCGGCTACAACGCTCTTCTGACCGGTGACGTTCTTTATTTCCATGCTGCCGTTGTACTTAACGTTCTTGAGCAGCTCGGCGCTGGCGATGTTGCCGGCGAACACGAGCAGCGCAACTATACCTATTACTTTTTTCATTAATTACTCCTCCTTACTTTGTCGTAAGCCCGTTTCCGGGGCTTTCAGTCCCCCGGCATCGCTGCCGGGTTACTTAACTCTCCCTGTAGGGCTGTTATGCCTTACAGTTAGGGCCTGCCCCCTCGGGGGCCTACGGCCTTGCAGGAGAAGCGCCTTAAATTGGCGCTCCGCTCCCCCCTTACCCCGGGGTGACGGTCTCCCTGTTTGAACCGGGAGCCTCCTCTACAGAGCATTATTATTATTACAAAATGATTTCATGATGTCAACTCTATATCTATATTATATGCCTTATATGTCAAGAAACCTGACATATGTCAAACCGCTCCGGCTAATAAAAAAAACCCGGCCTGGGGTTGGCCGGGTTTTTTTAAGCGCCGTTTTTTTTTATTTTTGCGGGGCGGCCTGGCCGAGCCGGGCCTTGGCCTGCATGGCCCAGGTGGTGTCCGGGTAGAGCAGGGAGATCTTTTCGTAAGAGAGCTTGGCCAAGTCTTTAGCCCCGGCCAGTTCCTGCGTGCGGGCCAGCGAGGCGTGCACTTCCGGGGCGATGTAATGCTCCGGGGTCCTGGAGAGGAAGTCCGAGTACTGGGCCTGGGCGCCGGCCAGGTCCCCGGCCGCTTCTTTGCACTTGCCGGCGTTGTAGGAGGCGAAGGGCCCGAGGTCACGGTCGTTGAGCACCTTGGCGTACTGCTCGCCGGCTTCCTTGAACTTGTTCTGCGCGAAGAAGATGTCGCCCTTGGTCATGCTGGCGTAGAGCGCGGCGCTGGTGCTGCCGTAATTGGCCTCTATGGCGGCCAGCTGCTGCTGGGCCTCGTTGACATTGCCCGAGAAGCCGAGCTGCTGGGCCATGAAGAGGTTCTTCCACGCGGTGTCGCGCAGGCCGCGGTAGTGCATGAAGAAATAAACCCCGAAGATGATCGCGGCCACCAGTATCACCAGCGAGCCGATGAAGGTCTCGCGGTTGGTCTTTATCCACGCGAAAACCTTGTCCGTCTTCCTGGGGGCTTCGGCCCTACCGCTGGCTATCCATGAGTTTTCCGGCATAGTAATGGGTATCTCCTTAAAGCTGGTGCCCCCTAGAGGAATCGAACCTCTATTTGGAGTTTAGGAAACTCTCGTCCTATCCGTTGAACGAAGGGGGCAGCGAACTAATATTTTATCAAAGAAACGATGTCGCGGCCAGCGAGTTTAGCGCGGCCCTTCAGGAACTCCAATTCGATGAGCATGGCCACGCCGGCCACTTTGCCGCCGAGCTTTTCCACCAGTTCGCACACCGCGGCCGCGGTGCCGCCGGTGGCCAGCACGTCGTCCACCACCAGCACCTTCTCGCCGGGCTGCACGGCGTCGGCGTGCATCTCCAGGGTGTCCGTGCCGTACTCCAGCGCGTAGGAGGCCGCCACCGTCTTGTAGGGCAGCTTGCCCTTCTTGCGCACCGGCACAATGCCCGCGCCCAGCGCCATGGCCAGCGGCGCCGCCAGCAGGAAGCCGCGGGCCTCTATGCCCAGCACCTTGGTGATGCCGGCGCCGCGGTAGGCGTCGGCGAAGGCAGTCACCAGCTCGGTGAAGGCCGCGTGGTCCGCCAGCAGCGGCGTGATGTCCTTGAAGACGATCCCCTTCTTGGGAAAATCCGGGACGTCGCGGATGATGCTTTTAAGTTTCGTGCTCAGGGCTTCGGCTGTAACTGACATAATTCTCCCCCGTTACTTTTTACCTTTCTGCGGCTTTCGCGGCTCGTACGGCTTGGTCGGGATGGCGTCGCCGAGAATGTCCGTCTTTACCTTGGGCTGCTGCCAGCCGGGCTGCAGGTTGGTGTGGTCCGGCTTGCGGCCCAGCTCTATCAGGCCCATCTTCGCCGCCACGCGGCGCAGGCGCAGCAGGGCGCGCTCTTCTATCTGGCGCACCCGCTCGCGGCTGAGGCCCAGCTTCTTGCCGATGTCGTTGAGGGTCATGGGGGTCTGGCCGGTGAGGCCGTAGCGGTATTCCACTATCATCCGCTCGCGCTCGCCTATCTCCACCAGCGCGTCCTTAAGCTCGTCGTGCAGGCGCAGGATGGAGATCAGGTTGTCCGGCGTGGAGGAATCGGCGTCCCTGAGCGTGTCGCCCATGGTGTCCTCGGACTCGCCGCTGGAGGATATCGGGGTCTCTATGGAGGAGAGGCCGGTGACGATCTCGCTGGCGTTGAGGGCGGTGCGCACCTGGTTGGCGTTCCAGTGCATGTGCTTGGCCATCTCGGCCATCGTCGGGTCGCGGCCCAGCTTGCCGTGCATGTTGTCCCACTGCTTGAGCCATTTGCGCAGCGCGGTCCAGGCGTGCGGCGGGATGCGGATGGTCTTGGAATTTTCTTCCACCGAGCGGCGCACGTACTGCTCCACCCAGTAGGAGGCGTAGGTGGAGAAGCGGTAGCCTTTGCGCGGGTCGAACTTGTCTATGGCGTGCAGCAGGCCCAGGTTGCCCTCTTCCACCAGGTCCATCAGGTCGGCGCCCTGGTACAGGAAGCGCTTGGCGATCGGGATCACCAGTTTGAGGTTGAGCTCCATGATGCGCTCTTTGGCCCGGCGGTCGCCGCGCTTCACGCGCTTCCACAGGTCGTGCGACTCCTCGCGGGAGATCTTATGGTCGATCTGGCTGATCTTGCGGATGTACTGGTTGGTGGAGTCGATGTTGATCTCGCTGAGCTTCTCTTTAGCTTTCGCGGGGGTAAGGGCCTCTTTGGGGGCTTCTTCCTTTTCCTGCTCTTCGTTCTCTTTTTCTTCAGCCATTGTTTTTCCTCTCGGGTCAAGTCGTGGGCTTGATGTAAAATTCTTCGCTGTTTTCCTGGTCCAGCATCTCCTGCGTTTCGGTGTTCTCTACCGCCGCCCAGGGGTGGCCGGCCTTCAGCTCTTTAAGGAACCCGTCCAGCGCGGGGACCGGGCCCTGCGCTTCCCCCTCCACCGAACCGTCCAGCGCGTTGCGCACCCAGCCGGCCACGCTGTGCCGGGCCGCCGCTTCTTTTACGAACCAGCGGTAGCCTACTCCCTGCACTCTGCCTGAAACGCGGAAACTTAAACGCATAGATTTTTTATTGACCGTCTAAATAATACTAAAAGCGCAAAGGTATTGACAAGGCAACTCCCGCCCCTGTAGCGATTTTTTTAAAATGTCATGGTTGCGGTAAGTAGAAATGTCATG
>CAYQJX010000060.1:0-9696 GCA_964417965.1 uncultured Elusimicrobiaceae bacterium | reverse complement strand
AGGAAATTATGCGGAGAATCTTGAAAACGATGGCTTTTTCAGCAGACTGCTAATTATATATTTTTCGCGCTTTAATTTATCTATTATTCTGCTCTACGGCGCGGGACAGGCTTTTCACCAGCACGCGCAGCTCTTCTATCTTGTGCTCCAGCTCCCGCTCTTTTTCCGGCCCAGACGAAGAAATGGCCGCCCCGGCGCCGGGTGCGCGGGCTCCGAGAGCCTCCACCTTATGGGTCAGGGCCTCAAGCCGCGCGGCCAGGGCTTGGTCTGGACCGCCCCTGCGTCTGAAGTTGAGGTAATAGCCGAAAAGCGCCAGGAACATGACCAGCGAAAACAGAATAAAGAAAACGGCCCCGATAAGGACCAGGTACTCCAGCCCGGACAGCACCCCGCCCAGGGAAATTATAAGGGAGGCCAGCACCCCGAAAAGCATGGTTTCCTTGTTCTCGCTCCAGACCAGGTTCAAGCCGCTGCCCTGTACCGGATCGCGCTGGGACTCGGGGCGGTGCGGCCTGCCGAACCGGGAGAACCCGTTCTCGCGCTCGCCCGGGCGCTGCGCCGGCTGCGCGGCCAGGGGACGGGGCTCCGCACTGGGCGGGGCGTAAGCGCGCGGTTCCTCGGGCGGCGGCAGAGGGCCCACCTCGCCCTTGAGCCTGTCCAGCAGTTCCTTCAGGTCTTGGGTGCCGCTCATACGCGGCCCCCTTTGCCATTGGCCTCTTCCCTGGCGGCCAGGGCGTTTTCCCTGGCGTCCAGCCCGGCCTTTACCTTGTCGAAAGTGCGTATCAGTTCGGCCTTGCGGGCGTTGAAATCTTCCTGCAGGGCTTTTTCCCTGAGCTTCACCTGGCCGAGTTTAGCCGCGTAATCGTTTTCCAGGCCCTGGATCTTGGAATCTATGCCTTTATTCTTTTCTTCCCAGCGCGTGAGCATCTCCAGCTCTTTCTTGCTGACCCGGTCGTAGAGTTCCTGCATCTTCGCCACGTACTTGGAGTTCAGGGCGCTTTCTTCCTCCGCGGTCTTGGCCTTCAGCTCGGCCAGCTCCGACTCCTTGGCGGCCAGCACTCCTTTCACCTCCGCTATCTTGCGCAGGCAGGCGGAGTGGGAACTCTCCAGGGCCGAAAACCGCTTGTTAACATCCTCTATCTCCTCTTTCAGGCGGACTTCCTTCTGCACGTACTCCCTGTCCTTGAAGGCCAGGCGGCCCGAATAGTCGGTCTCGTATTCGTTTATGATGTGCCCCAGCGTCTTAACGTCGGGCTCAAACTCCTCCATAACGGCGTTGAGATGGACGGAGGCGGGGTTCTTGTCTTCCCAGAGGCGGGCCGCCAGGGCGCGGAGGCGCTCCATCAGCTCGGCCGGGACGCATTGTATGGCGCGTTCTTTTTCCATGGTCATTTCCTGCCTTTATAGTCCATTATCGCGCGGCTCAGTTCCGCCTTCATCTGCTCCAGCTCGGCGGACTTTACGGAGTATTCCTTCTCCAGCCTGAGCCTGTAGTCGTTGAGCGTTTTTTCTTTCTCGCCCAGCTCCTGCTTCTGCGCGAACAGGTCCTCGTTGAACTTGTTGACGCGCTGGTTCAGCTCGGTATGCATCCCGTCGAGGTCCAGCTGCTTCTGGCGGTAGAACTTGTCCGCGTCGGCGAGCATCTTCTCCTTGGCGGACAGCAGCTCCTCCAGCTGCTTGACGCGTTCGGAGGTGCGGTTCTTTTCGGACGCGACCAGCACGCGGAAGCGCTCGTCCTGCTCTGACATCTGCTTGATCAGTTCGCCCGAGGCGCTCTGGCGGTACTTCACCATCTCGCGCTCCATTTCCTGTATCTTCATATCCGCGCTCTCTATATAGCGCTCCCGGCGGTCCATCTCCTCGAGCATGCGGTCCTTCTCGGCGGCGGCGGTCTCCTCCAGGCGGCGCGCCTCGGCGGCGCCTTCCTTGCGTATCCGGTCCAGCTCGGCATGGGCGTGCTCGAGCTTGGCTGCCATATCTTCCATCGCCGCGGCTACGGCGCCGGCCACGGCGGAGTCGAGCTCGCGGGCCTGGGCCTTCTGCATCTCCAGCTTCTCCGCGGCGGCGGCTTTGGCCGCGTTCATAAGTTCGGCGGACAGCGCGGAGGAATGGCTGTTGGCTTCGGCCGCGGCGGCGCTCATACTGGTGAGCGCTTCCTTCATGGCGGCGTTCTCCTCGGCCAGGCGGCTGTTCTTCATGGAGAACTCGTCGGCCAGGGCGGCGCGGCGGGCCTTGAAATCCTCTTCCATCTCGGCGCGGCGGGCGGCCAGGGCCTCGGAGGCGGCGGAGGCCAGCCTCTCCTCGAACTCGCGGCGGGCCTGCGCGGCCTCGCCCCGGAGCGCGGCTATGGAATTTTCTCTGGCCTCAAGATCGGCGGCCAGCTCTTCCTGCTTTTTCCTGGCGCCCTCGAGCGCCTCCACCAGGTGGGAGGTCTGCACCGACACGGCGTCCTTGACGCGGTAGGTCAGCTCCCTGTCGCAATTGGCCTTGGTCTCCATCAGCTCGCGGTTGAAGGCGGCTTCGCGCGCCGCGTTCTCGTCGGCGGCCTTGCGCAGGCCGGCGCTGAGGGACGCTATCTCCTTCTGAGAGCCCTGGAAATTTTCAGATATAGCCGACAGCTGGTTCTCAAAGCGGGCGCGTTCTGATTCCCAGTTGCCGCGCTCCAGTTCTATCTTCGTTCTCGCTTCGGCTTCCACCGTTTCGCCCCTGGCGCGCAGCTCGGCCTCCACGCGCTCCCTGCGGGCGGCGTGCTCTGCCTCCAGGGCGGCGGCCCTGGCGGCCAGTTCTGCCTCCGTCTTGCGGGCGCCGGCCTCGGCCTCGCCCACACGATTTTCCATCCCGGCCAGCAGCTCGGCCATCCGGGTCTTCTCGGTCTCCAGAGATTTAAGTTTATCGGCGTAGCGGGCTTCGAACTCGCGGCCCAGCTCGGCCTTGCGGGCGTCGTAATCGGCCCTTACGGCGGCCATCCGCTGGTCGGAGGCGGCGGCGGTCTCGGCCGAGATCCTGGCTATTTCGCTTTCAAAACGTTCCTGGGCCTGCATCAGCGAGGCGCTCTGGCTGCGCAGTTCGCCGGTGAGTTTGTTTATAGTGTCATTATAAGCGCGTTTTTCACCTTCAAAATTCTCCAGCTTCTCGCGGAAGGCGGCTTCCGAGGCGCGGATGCGGTCCATCAGTTCTTTGTGGTGTTCTTCGCGGGAGGCGGCCATGGCCGTCTCCAGCTCCCGGACCCTGCCTATGGCGCGGCCCTCGGCCTCGTCGCTGGCCGCTTTCGCCGCTTCCAGGCGCGCCCGTTCGGCCTCCATGGCCTGGCGCTCCATCAGCAGGCGGGCGTTAAATTCCTTCTCGGTCTCCTCGCGGTTGACCGCGATGATGTTGTCGAGCTCTTCCTTTTTTCCGGCGAATTCCCGCTCCAGGCCGGCGGCGCGCTCGCGCAGGGACTTCTCCATCAGCGCCAGCCTGCCGCCGAATTCCGACTCCAGGCGGGCCTTTTCGGCCTCCCAATCGGTGGCTTTCCGCTCCAGCCTGGCGACCAGTTCTTTAACGGTCTCTTCCTTGGCGGTCTTCTCTTTCTCCAGTTCGGCCAGCTGGCCCCTGAAAGCGGTCTCTTTTTCGGTTATGATCTTGAGCAGCTCGTTGTGATGGGTCTCCTGCTGGGAGGCCAGGCTGTTCTCTATCTCCTTGATGCGGGCCTGGGCGGAGAAGAACTGGGTGTCGCGCACGCGCTGCTCTTCTATGAGGCGCTCGCGCTCGGTGAGCCACGAAGCCTCCAGCGACCGCACCTGGGCGGCGTGGTCGGAATCCATGGCGCGCAGCCGCTCGTCCAGGCCGGCCTCCAGCATGTTCTTGAGCTTGCGGTAATTCTCCTCGGTCTCTTTCTTTTTGGCGAGGTACTCCCCCTCCAGCTCCCGGCGGCGGACCTCCACCTTCTCCTCGGAGCGCAGGACGTTGCCTTCCAGGACGGAAACCCTCTCGGAAAGCTCCTTCTCGCGGGACTTGAACGAGGTCTGCAGGGCGCTCATGCGGCCCTGGTAGTCGGTCTCCAGGTCGGTGCGCAGCGAATCGTATTTTTTCTGGGACTCGGCCAGCTGGCCGGCGTACTGGCTCTCCACCTCCAGCAGGCGGCCGTTCCAGCGCTCTATCACGGAGCGCTGGCTGCGGTCCAGCTCCTCGAACTTGTCCTGGTATTCGTTCTCCAGGCTGTGGCGCAGGGAATCCAGCTTGGCTTCTTTCTTGAGCAGCTGCTGGATGTCCAGCTTGCCCTCGCCCAGCAGGGACATGGTGGCTTCCAGCTTGGTGTAGAAATCCTCTTTTTCCTCCAGGGTCTTGGAGCGGGAGATGTAGGCGTCCTTGAGCGAGCCCTCTTTGGCCTGCAGGCGCTTGGAAGTTTCCTCGGCTATGGTGAGGTTCTTCTTCAGGTCGGCTTTCTCTTTCTCAATGGTATTGAGCCGTTCCAGCGCCCAGCGCAGCGTCATGCGGGCCGTGTCGAGGCTGGTGACGTCGTTTACCATCTGTTCAAGTTCGCCGTAATTGTTTGCCATAGGTTTTTGCCTTTTACTCTATATCAAGTGTAATACACGGCGGCCCTTATAGCAATAAAAGGAATGTTAAATGATTATTAACAGAATGTTGCGCCCCGGGCGCCCGTTCCGGGCAGATCCCCCGGGCCGGGCCTATTTTTTATAGAATTTAGGCATGCTAAAGCGTTCTTTGTGGCTGGCGGCGGCCGCGGCGGCCCTCTTCGGGGCCTGGCGGTTCGGCTACCCGATAGCCCTGAAATACCTTTTCCATGTCTCGGGCTCCGTCACCCTGGCGGAGCACCTGCTGCCGGCCCTGCCTGGGGCCAACAGCATGCTCTTCGTGGTCGCCGTCAACGAAGGCGGCGTGCCGGTAGCCGTCAAAAAGATCATAAACCCCGTTTTTCCGGCCCGCTTCGAAATGACGGCCTCTAACCTGATCATGCCGGACCTGCTCACCAGGAAGCTGCACCTGGAAGTCCTGCTCAATACTCACGGCCAGCTGGGGGTGCTCAGGCGCGGCGACCTGCGGGGAGACCTGCGGGAGCGCGTCAGCATCAGGCAGAAGGGCCTTTCCATAGCCGTGGATTCCACCATAAAATAAAAGCCCGGGCGCGCATTGCCGCGCCCCGGGCCTTAGAATCCTGAATTTTTCCGCTAACCGCGCTTAGGCGTCTGCTGCCTGCCGCCGTTAGAGAGCGAAAAAAGCCAAACCAGTTTGTCCGTAGATTTCAGCAGGTCGTCCCAGTTCTTCTCAAGCCTTGGGGTTTTCTCCTCCCGCTTGGCCGACCTGTTGTCCTGCTCGTACCTCTTGCCTATCTCTTCCCATGTCATACCCCTCACCTCCCCCTGAATTTACAGCCCCCCCGGGCCGCCAAAGCGATACTCGCCCTGTTTACGGGAAATATCCAAGACAAATTGTTGCGGACCTTTCCCCCCGCTGATATTATACAACACCGCAAAAAAAAGCCAAGGGCTTTTAGCGCAGTCCGGCCTGGGCCTTTTGACCCAGCTCCCTACCAGCCCAGTTCCCTCGAAATTCCCATATAGATCAGCACTCCGCCCAGCAGCAGCAGCAGGAAGCCCCAGTTCCGGCGGTGCAGGGCGACGTAGGAATCGTTGAGGAAAGTCTCTTTTATGAGCCGGTTGAGCCGTTCGATGATGCCGGGCTTGTAGATATAGCCCAGCCCCAGCAGCACGAACAGCAGGCCGAAGAATATTTTAAGGTACGGGTTTATCGCCGTCATAATTGTAGCGGTTCATAGCCAGTTCCATCCCGTCGCGGAAAACCGAAACCAGCGCGTCGCTGGCCCGGCCCAGGAACTCGGGCAGCCGCTCCCCCTCTTCTTTTGAAAATCTCGACAGCACGAAATTCTTGCCCGGGATATGCGCGGGCCGGGGGCCTATGCCCAGCCGCAGGCGCGGCAGGGCGGGACCGACGGCGGAAACAATGGAATCCATGCCGTTGTGGGACCCCGCCGAACCGTCCTTGCGCAGCCGCAGCTTGCCGAAAGGCAGCGCCAGGTCGTCGTAAACCGCGATGATGGCTGACGATGGGACCTTGTAGAACCCCCCGAGGCTGGCCACCGCCTGGCCGGAAAGGTTCATGAAGGTCTGGGGCTTGAGCAGGAAGCAGCGCTCGCCGCCGGCCTCGAACTCCAGGTACAGGCCCAGGCCTTTCCAATCGCGCCAGCGCCCGGCGGGCGCCAATGCGGCGGCCGCCAGGTCGGCCACCATGAAGCCGATATTGTGCCTGGTCTTTTCGTATTCCGGCCCCGGGTTGCCCAGCAGGGCCGCAAGCTGTACGCGGTCTTTCACACCCTAACCTCTCTTAAAAAAGAACGGGGAGCAGAAGCCGAACATGTTAAAGTCCAACTTCTGCTCCCCGGTTAAGCGCGTCCCCTTTACTTCTTGGGCTCGGCTTTCTTGTCCCCGGCGGGAGCGCCGGCGGCGGGCTTGCCGCCCGCTGCGGGCTTGGCGCCTGCGGCGGGTTTGGCCCCGGCGGCGGGAGCGGCGCCCTCGGCGCCCTCTTCCTTCTTGCCCTTCGCGCCCACAACTTCGGGAGCGGCGGCCGCGGCTCCGGCGGCAGGTTCCTCAACCTTCTCTTCCTTCGGAGCGGTCACGCTGACCACTATCAGTTCGGGAGAGTCGAGCAGTTCGGCCTTGCCGGCCTTCACATCTTTCACGCGCAGCGAGTGGTTGAGATGCAGGTCGGTAATATCGATCTCGATCTCGTGCGGGATCTCGGTCGGCAGACAGGAGACGTTCAGTTCGCGCATCGTGTGTTCCACGAGGCCGCCTTCGGTCTTGGCGCCGTAGCACTCGCCGACGAGCTTCACGTGCACCTTCACCTTGATCTTCTCGGTGAGCGAGATGCGCTGGAAGTCGAAATGGCGGTACTTGTCCGACACGGGGTGGCGCTGGAAGGCCTTTATTATGACCACATCCTCGCCGCCGGCGTAGCTGATGGTTATGATAGCGTTGGGGTTCGCCTTGATAACGGCGATGATGGCCTTCTCGTCGACGGTAACGCTGACGGGCTTCTTGTCCAGGCCGTAGATGACGGCGGGAATGCGGCCGCCGGCCCTGAAAGAGCTGAGGGTACCGCGCTTGCCGGCGTTTTCACGCGTCTCGGCGGAGATCTTAGTCTGTTGCATGCTGCTTTCCTCCTGCTGAATTACATCCTGCTGCACTCACTTGAAAAGTTCGCTTATGGACTCGCCCATGTGATTGCGCTTAATGGCCTCCGCAAGGATGGGGGCCACGGATACTACCTTTATTTTAGCACTTTTTGAGGCGTTTACGGGAATGGTATCCGTTAAAATCATCTCTTCTATGGGGGATTTATCTATCCTCTCTATGGCGTCCCGGCTCAGCACGCCGTGCGTGCAGGCCGCTATGATCTTGGCCGCGCCCTGTTCCTTTATGGACTGGGCCACCATGCAGAGCGTGCCGGCCGTGTCCACCAGGTCGTCGAAGATGAAGCAGGTCTTGCCCTTCACGTCGCCGATGATATTGTACACCACGGCCTCGTTGGGGCGCGGGCGGCGCTTGTCGATGATGACCAGGCCCATGTCCAGGCGCTTGGCGAAGGAGCGCGCGCGCTCCACGCTGCCCACGTCGGGCGAGACCACCACGGTATTCTCGAAATTGCGGCCTTTTATGTACTCCAGCACCGCGGGCCGGCCGTAGAGGTGGTCCAGCGGGATGTCGAAGAAGCCCTGGATCTGGGCGGCGTGCAGGTCCAGCGTGATCACGCGGGTGGCGCCTGCTTCGGTTATCAGGTTGGCCACCAGTTTGGCGGTGATGGCCACGCGGGGCGCCGGCTTGCGGTCGGCCCGGGCGTAGCCGTAATAGGGGATGACGGCCGTGATGCGGCCGGCCGAGGCGCGCCTGAGCGCGTCCATCATGATGAGGAGCTCCATTAAATTGTCGTTGACCGGCGGGCAGGTGGACTGCACCACGTAGCAGTCCTCGCCGCGCACGCTTTCGAGGATATGGATGTCGGTCTCGCCGTCGGCGAACTTGGCCACCTTGGTCTCCGACAGCGGCACGCCGAGTATGTCGCAGATCTTGCGGGCCAGCGCCGGGTTGGAGTTGCCGCTGAACACTTTGAACGAACCCCTCTTCCTCATGTCGGGAGTCATTTGGTCCTTTTTTTAAGCTGCTTAACCACCTGCCGGGCGCGCGCTATGGCCAGCGTGCCGCCCGGGACGTCCTCCGTTATTGTAGAACCGGCGGCCGTGTAAGCCCCGGACCCGATGTTTACCGGGGCCACCAAATTGGTGTTGGAACCGATGAAGGCGCCGGCGCCTATCACGGTCCTGTTCTTGTGAACGCCGTCGTAATTGCAGGTTATGGTGCCGGCGCCGATGTTGACCTTCTCGCCCATCTCGGTGTCGCCGACGTAGCTGTGGTGGTGCATCTTGGAGCCGCGCCCGATGCGCGACTTCTTGACTTCCGCGAAATTGCCTATCTCGGCTCCCGGGCCGATGTCCGAGAGCGGGCGCAGGCGGGCGAAGGGGCCCACTATGGCGCCCGCGCGCACGCGGCTTTTCTCCAGCGCGCAGGAATACTTTATCACCGCGCCGTCGTCTATGACGCAGTCCTCTATCACTCCGGCCGGGCCTATTTTGCAGCCCTTGCCAATAACGGTGTTCCCCCGGATGAAGACGCCGGGATGGATCACGGTGTCGCGCCCTATAACGGCGCTTTCCTCTATATAGGTGTTGGCCGGGTCCACCACGGTAACCCCCGCGGCCATCAGGTCGGCGGCCTTGCGGGCGGTCAGCATGGCGTAGGCGGCGGCCAGGTCGGCGCGGGAATTAATGCCGGTCATCTCGGTGGCGTCGGCCAGCATAAAGGCGGCGGCGCGGCCGCCCGCGGCTATGAGGTTCTCCACCGCGTCGGTCAGGTAGTACTCGCCCTTGGAGCCCTTCTTCTTAAGGTTGCGGATGGCTTTCTCGAGCGCTTTGACGTTGAAGAAATAGGTGCCGGAGTTGACCTCTTTTATGGCCTTCTCCCACTCGTCGGCGTCGGCGGCCTCCACAATGGCCGCCACGTCGCCGGCGTGGTTGCGCTTGATGCGGCCATAGGAGCCGGGCTCTTCCAGCTCGGCGGTCATCACCACGCAGTCGTGGCCGGAACGGAAATAATGGCCCAGCATCTTCCTGGCGGTCTCGGCCCGGAACAGCGGGGCGTCGCCGCAGAGGATCATCACGTGGTCGTGGCGGCGCACCAGGCCCATGGCCTCCTGCACCGCGCGGCCGCTGCCCTTAAGCAGTTTCTGGCGGATAAAAACGGTCTTGGCGACGATCTCGGGGGAGAGCTTTTTGGAGAGTTCGGCTTCCACCAGCTCGGCCCGGTGGCCGGTGATCACTATGATCTTCTCCGGCCCGAGGGCGGCTATCTTGCGGATGGCCCGCTCGGCCAGCGACATGTCGCCGAGATAATGCAACACCTTCGGCAGGTCGGATTTCATCCTGGTGCCGAGCCCGGCCGCCAGTACCACCGCCGCGAAATTTTTATTCTTTGGCATAATTTTTAAAAAACTGAAAATAAAGGAACGGAAGGACTACGCCTAAATTCTACTAAAAAGGCGGGAGACGGGGAAAGGACAGGGAGGGGACTGTAGCGATTTTTTTAAAATGTCATGGTTGCGGTAAGTAGAAATGTCATGGTT
>CAYQJX010000059.1:0-9749 GCA_964417965.1 uncultured Elusimicrobiaceae bacterium | reverse complement strand
AGGGTATAGGAGCGCCCCGAACCAAGTTCAAGGCTTATGTCGGACAGGCTCCTAGCGCGAAACGTTGAGGATTCGTAGCTAAGCGCTCTCCAATACCATGTCGGTGCAGCAACCGAACCTTAAGCCGCCATCTTTCGCCCTTTTGTCCCTTGGAACCCAATCGTCCATAATAGGTTCTGACAGGCGCCCACTTCCTGAGTTTCTGCACCTGGTAGGTTTCGTATAATTCCCCCGGATTCTGGTGCTCCGGCGGAACCAACCCTTTAAACACAAACTTTTCCTCCCCAGTGTCGCGAGATCTCTTTTTATTATAAACCCCACAATGCGCCTCGATATGTGTCTCACAATACTCAGTCCCCCACTGATTGCCGCGCATGGGAGCAAAAGCCACGGTCATCCAAATATCTCCATAGTATTTGCCGTTACGCCGCAAGGAATCCGGATACGGGAAATCGTCCCATTCCAGATAGTACCCTGGGCGCAGAGTATCCTCAAACACTAATGTCGAAGCCCACCGGGAACACTCCAAAGTATTTTTAACAGGGTTTGGCAGCCCAAACCCGATATAATTCTCCTCAGTATCCGCGATCCGGCCGCCAGTAGCGGGGTGTCTGGCATGGTGAGTTAAAAGGGCGCGCGCCATTACCGGAGTCGGGGTAGGAGTTATCTGGTGATATATATTGGCCAGGACCCTGGAAACCAACGGTGCTGAAAAACTTGTACCGAAATTTTCCACAACATGGCCGTCTTCAATCGACTTGATACCATGCTTATCAGAGCGATCTCGTGCCATCGTACCACCGAAGTGCACGAGATCCGGCTTAATGATGTAATTCGGCCCCGCACCGTGGCGGGAGAACCCAGATGGTTGCCCCATTTTAGGGCCATTTAGGCGGTGCGCGACGTGCGCCACCGAACCGACGGTTATCCCCAGAACACTGTCGGCCGGAGTTGTAATCCTTCCATCCTGCAATTCCGCACCCTGCCGAGGATAGCCCAGTAAAGGAGTAGAGTCGTAGTTCCCGGCACTTATCACAAAGGAAACATTATACTGTTCCTGCATCCGGTCCAACTCTACGGCGAAACTTGAGAATTCATCCAGTGAGCAGACCTCATTGGACCCTAAAGAGATATTCCAGACCTTAAATTCATTCGCATGTTTCTGTAAGGCTGTTTCCAGGTCTTGCAATAACTGCGATTCCTCTAAAGAATCTATATCCCCATGATCAGGGTCGCTATTCGGCATGACATGCAGGTCAAAGACCTTACATGGTTCATCTCCGATCCCTTTGACCCCGGGATTTAATTTATCACCCCAACAGATAAGTCCTGCGACAAATGTGCCATGCTTCGAATTGGTGTATGTCGGAGCGATATTGGATTGTTTGCCTACGATCCAGGGCTTTAATTGCTTAATCCTGTCGTCGATCCCGGAGTCAACAACTACCACAACCGGGTATCCCTCGGGGTTTTCCGCAGGTGCCGGCAGATTGCCGGGCAGAGGGACTGGCTGCTGACTTTTGCCGTGAATCGCCAGGAGGACAGGCATCTTTTTAATTGATCGGACTCCGACGATCTTAGACAACCCTTCTACCTGAGAAGCGCTGTTGCAGATCACCCGGAAATACGTAGAGCCATCAGCGTAGCCTTGTTGGCTTATCGCAATTTTCGCGGCATGACAATGTTTTACGAAATCCTCTTTTATCAGTACCTGGCTCTCCTCGTCCATTTCGAACAGTTGCACCTTAAGCACATAGCCGTTCCCCTCTTTAGGGCTGTAGCGAAGGATATTTTCAGCCGCCAACCCATTCTTCCTGAATTCGGGAGTGATGGGCTCAATAGTTTCTATCGTTGATATTTCTTTTTTTACAGCGTCCGTCTGGTTATCGAGCACCAGTTTATTAACTTTAAACAGTCCGGCTTCCGTGCCTTTAATAAAAAGTTCCCCTAGCTTGCCGGCACCAATTATTGGGCAAGTATCTTTTGAGAAAAGATATTCCGGCCGATGACTTTTAGCGGAAGCTTTTGAGATGAGCTTTACCCGCACCGGCGTCATCCCCAACTTACCGGTGTTAGGGATAGTATCCCTAATTGCTTTTATCCGAGCGGAAAGACTTTGGCGGAACTGCGGCGTAACATCTCTAAAAGGCTTAGGCGGAGAACCTCCGACCGGATTTTTCCTTTCGGTCCCTTGCTTTGGGAGAATAACCTTTATTAATAGACGTTCCGTATGTGCATGTTCATGAGGCTCTGGCATTTTTCCCTCCAGCTTTAACCTGCCATCTATAGGCAGTTGCTTTCGAGGTTCCCAGGAGCGAGCCTAACTCAGCATGACTGTACAGTTTTGGGTTCCTTCGTTTTAGTTTTCGGGCAATTTCAGGCCCGTTTGCGGCAGCTAGTGCAGTTAGAAATCTATTTCTATGCCCTTCGCCAGCGGCGATCCTCTGAAGTCCAACAAAAGCGTCCTTCAATGCAGGCGTGGTTCCGTGTGCAATTGTTTGGCGCCTGATACGTAAACACACCTCTCTGATCTCCGAGCCGGAAAAACCTTCCGATAAGTCAGTCAAAACATTAATATCTTTTGTATGCCAAGACACTTCCCCCAAAAACTGGCGCCACAATGACGCGCGCTGTTCAACGGAAGGATAGGTAAGTTCAAGTGTATAACTGAATCTCCGCCAAACAGCACTATCCAAAAGATTATGGTGATTCGTCGCGGCAATAACTACTGAATGCGCCCCCATATTATCCAGATTTTGCAGAAAGCTATTAACAACCCGCTTCAATTCCCCAAGTTCCTGCTTGTCATCACGGATCTTCGCAATAGCATCAAACTCGTCCAGCAGAAGCACGCACGGCCGCTTGGAAACGAAGTCGAACACCATCCGTATATTCTTCGAGGTGCTGCCCAGGAAGGACGAGATCAACCCATCTAGGCGCACAAGGTAAAGTGGTAACCCCAACTCCTTTGCAATATGCCTGGCCAACCGGCTTTTACCGCAACCTGGCGGGCCATAGAGCAACATTGTAGATGAAGCAGCAATACCATGAACCTCAAACTGTCCTTGTGATTTGGCAATACTGAGGAACTCACTTACTACGTCCTGTTGAGCCGTACTCAGAACTAATGGCTCTTCTTTTAAGTCCTTTAGATTAACATCCTCAATTAGCGCGAAACGACTTTCCCCATCCACCGGAAGCGTGGGAGCAGAATTTATATCTGTTGGTTTTAGTTGCCTGTCCGTTTCGGACAATAACTGCCGCAACCTTGCGGATGTCATAGCATCGCCATCCGCCTCAAGCTTGTCCGCAAGAAAAGAAACGTAGTTCCGAACTTTTAGCGTATCAAGACGAAGAGCGCCAGATACGATACGGAACAGCTCCGACATGTAAGGAATTGCGTTCTTCATGAAACGATTATAGCACCTAGTGAAACGATTGGCAAGACCCAGCAAATGAATAACGGTATCACCAGAAGTGCCCCCAAAGAGAGTATAGCAAACAAAACCGACAATGGCTTGTCGCGTTGGGAAGCCGTTTTTTGGGGATAGTATTGCCGATAAATATTGAGGGCGGGTCATTACGCCGTATCATGAATGGGCGGGGACAGGTCAGGCGGGCCAGGCCGGGGGCGGCGGCGCTCCCGTGCGCAAGACGCTACAGGCCTGCCCCTCCCCTACCTTATTTCCCCGCAGTTTCCCCCCGGTGGCGGCAAAACATTGACAGAAAAGACCAGCGCGGCGGCCGCAGCAGCGGACGCCGGGCTGGTGTTTTTTAATTACGGCTGCCACCGGTTCAACCTAAGATAGATAACGACAACAGGCCCGCGCCGCGAGTGGCCTCAGCAGAGGCCACAGGCGAGCGCGGGCAGAGTCTTTATGGATATTGGTTCAACCTCTTTGCAGTGGGCGCGGGAAATAATTTTCTGCGTTGTACGGACGCCGAAGGCGGACGGGAGCGGCCGGGTAAGGCCTGTTTGGGGCCGGCCGGCCGCGCATAGGGGGTGTTGATAAGATGCAGAACACCTTGGGAGCCGGTGCGAAGGCGCGTAGTGCCGAGCCCGGCGAACCCGCTACTTAGCGGCAAGCATGGGCGGCCGCGCTGCGTGGCCGACCGTGCGGCATCTCGCGGATAAGATCGGCCTACCTTTTCGATCCCAGGACGGGCGCTGAATGCGGTACTTATAATGTTACCTCGGGATGTTGCGCAAAGTAGGTGCGAACTGTGTCTTGAAAACAGCGCCACAATTTAAACAGCAAAAAACCGCCGGTCTCCCGGCGGTTTTTGTATTTTACCCCCGAGCGTTCTGGAGCAGGAATCCCTCCAAAAAATAAACTTAGATATAGCCAATTTTCTGTGCCCGCTTACGCCTTCGCCTGGTCGGCGGGGCCGTCCAGGACTTCGCGCAGTTTGGCGGACAGCGCCTCTACCGTGAACGGTTTATAGATGAACGCTATGCCCGGCTCCAGGACGCCTTGTTTTGCTATCGCATCTTCGGTGTAGCCTGACATATAAAGCGTCCGGCTGGCTATTTTGCGCCGCCCCAGTTCAAGCGCCAGCTCGCGGCCGGTCATGCCGGGCATCACCAGGTCGGTCAGCAGCAGGTCCACCGGCCGGCCGTGGCGCTCCGCGGCCGCCAGGGCCGCCTGGCCGTCGGCGGCGCTGAGCACGGTGTAGCCGCCGGCGCGCAGAATGCGCTCGCCCAGGCGCCGCAGGGGTTCTTCGTCTTCTACCAGCAGCACGGTCTCGGTGCCCTCTTTTAAAGCCGCCGCGGGCGCAACGGCGGCGGGCTCGGCGGCGGCCCGCGCCGCCAGCGGGAAATACAGCGCGAAAACGCTGCCCTTGCCTGGCGTGCTTTCAACCGTTATTTCCCCGCCGCTCTGCTTAACGGTGCCGTAGACCATGGCAAGCCCCAGCCCGGTGCCTTTGCCCTGCTCCTTGGTGGTGTAAAAAGGTTCGAACAACTGCGCTTTTTCGGCGGCGCCCATACCGCAGCCGTTGTCACGCACTTTAAGGCAGACCAGCGGGCCGCGCGCCAGCTCCGGGCGGTCGCCAAAGAATTCCTCCGGCGGGGTCAGGAGCTCCGTCTCCAGCTTTATTTCGCCGTCTTTTAAAACGGCGTCGCGCGCGTTCAGGGCCAGGTTCACCAGCATCTGTTCAAGCTGGCTTGGGTCTATATTTATCAGGCAAGGCGCAGAATAAAAACTGGTAGTCAGCTTTATATTCTCCCCGATAAGGCGCCTGAGCAGACTAGCCATCTTGCCCAGCACAACATTTAAGTCCAGCACTTTAGGCGCTATTATCTGCTTGCGGCTGAAGGAGAGCAGCTGGCGCGTAAGGATAGCGGCATGCTCGGCCGCGGTCATTATTTCGCCCATATCCGCTCGGGCCGGGTCCTCCGGCCGGAGCGCTTTCACTACCAGCTCACCGTAGCATTTAATGGCGGTCAGGGTATTGTTAAAATCGTGCGCTATGCCGCCGGCCAGCAGGCCTACCGCTTCCATTTTCTGGCCCTGGCGCTCGCGTTTTTCAAGCCGCTGAGCCTCAGTTACGTCGCGGACAAAAACCGAGACGCCTATCACCTCGCCGCCTTCGGGGCGCGCCGGGTAATAGGTAATTTCATATTGCCTGCCTTCGGCTCCGCCCGTGCGGGAACTGGCGGACACGGTAAAGCTTTCCCCGCGCAGCGCGCGGTCTATATGTTCCCGGGAGTCCTTCCAGTCCTCGGGCACGGTCTGGTACACGGCCAGGCTGTCCTCGCGCTTAAGGTCTATGCCGTACTGCGCTTTAATTACGGCCGCGTGGGCGCGGTTAAAATGGGTATAGGTGAAGTAGCGGTCGATGGAAAAAATGGGGAAGCCGGTGCTGTCCAGAATGGAATTAAGCACCGCGGCCTGCTCCAGAATTATTTCTTCGGCGCTCTTGCGCTGCGTAATATCGCTCACTATTATGCGGCACGCGGGCGCGCCGGCGTCTTCGGCGGTATTCGCTTCCAACCGCACCCAGAAAGGGATATCGTCTTTTTTTAGCAACCGCAGTTCGCAGGCCTGCAGCTTGCCGGTTTCAAACAGCTGCTTACGGTGCCGGTAGTAAATATCCTGGTCCTCTTTCAGGATGAATTGTGAAAACGGCCGGCCGGCCAGCGTGTTGCGCGGCGCGCCCAGCTGCTTGGCGGCGGTAAGGTTGGCCTGCAGGATAATGCCTTTTTCGCTGACAGTGAAATAGCCAGCCGGCGCTAAGTCATAGAGATCAAAGTAGCGCTCGCGCTGGGCGTCCAGCTCGGCCTGGGCCCGGCGCAGTTCCTCGTTCTGCATCTCCAGCTCTATCTGGTGCACGCGCAGCTCATGCAGGATGCGCTTAAGCTCTTCGGGCGGTAGGGCGGCAGGGTTCTCCGGCAATGCGGGCGCTCTATTGAGATAAGTTTCTTCGGCCAGGCGCCGCAGTTCGGCGGCCAGCGCGGCCCGTTCAGTTTTGTCTTCCATTGTCCCCCCTCTCCCCCATCACCTGCTATCCAGCTGCCTATCTACCCGCCTTTACCCCCCCCCGCAAGCCGCTCCGTAGTAGCTATGGCGTACATCTTGCCGCCTGCATCCACCAGCGCGGTGGAGATCAGCGAAACTTCGACTACCGCGCCGCCCTTGGCCAGCCGCTGCGTACGGTAGGGCTCCAAGATCTCGGCCTGGCTAAGCTGCTTAATCGTGTCCAAAGCGCCCTGGCGCAGCGCCTCGGGCATGCGGTCGCGCACATTCATGGCCAGCGCCTCAGCCTCGCTCCAGCCGTACAGCCGCACCGCGCCCGGGTTCCAGGCCAGGGTGCGGCCCTCCAGGTCCTGCAAGGTAATGGCGTCGTGCGCGTCGCGCACCACCACGGCCAGGCGCAGAAAGTCATTAGCCTTGAGCAATTCCTCCGCAGTCCGCTTCATCTCCGTGATGTCGATGAAGGTCAGCACCACGCCTTCTATTACGTTTTCCAGTGTGCGGTAGGGCTGCAGGCGCAGCGTGTACCAGCGGCCCTCTTTAGTGTTCACCTCAACCTCTTTAGCGGCCAGCGTGTCCAGCACAGCCTGCGCGTCCTCGGTAAGGGCGGTATAGTTGGTTATGTTGGAAACTATATGCGCCATGGGGCGGCCCACATCGCCGGGGATCAGGTTGATAAGCTTAGCGGCGGCCGGGGTGAAGCGCAGGATGCGCAATTGGTGGTCCAGGAAGACGGTGGCGATGCCGGTGCCGGCCAGCAAATTGTTCATATCATTATTGACGCGCGACAGATCAAGCACCTTGGTCTGAAGCTCACTGTTTACCGTGTTCAACTCCTCGTTCACCGACTGCATCTCTTCCTTGGCGGTCTCCAGTTCCTCATTGGTGCTCTGCAGCTCCTCGTTGACGGACTGCATTTCTTCGTTGGAGGATTTAAGCTCCTCGTTGGAGGTCTCCTGCTCCTCGCTGGCGCTTTGCAGGTATTCCTCTTTTATCCGCAGCTCGGCCTGCAGCGCGGCAATGCGCGCGTCCGTATCCGGTTTGGCGTCCAGGCCGGCGGCCGTGCCCGGCGCGGGCTCCGGGGCGGGGGGCGCTTCCTCAAGCACTACCAGATACAAGGGCGCCTCGGCGGCGTTGGCGGCCGCGGCCACCGGGCGGACAGTAAGGTTTACAGCGGTGAAATGGCCGTTGGTCTTAACGCGCAAGCCAGCCGTGCGCACGGGCGCTTTTGTGTCGGCGGCTTTATGCAGGGCCAGGCCCAGCGGGTGGCGCAGGCCCTCGCGGGCCATCTTGAATATATTGCTTATGCCGGCTTCGCCCGGCGTCGGCTGCAGGTAAAGCCCGGTGAGGCCGTGGATATAAAGAACATCGCCTTGGGCGTTTACCAGCGCGGCTACCGGCACCAATTCGGCCAGCAGTGCGGCTTCGGTAAGCGCCTGCAGCGGCTGCTTGGCGGGGAAGGCTGTTTTTAAAGCGGGCCGCGGCTCGGCCGCCGCCGTCAGGGGCGGCAGGAACCGGCCCAGGGCCAGCCGCCGCGCGCTGTGCAGGTTTTCTTTGCGCTGGTAAAGTTTCTGCTTGCGGTCCAGGGTGGCGAACAGGTCGCCAAATTCGCCCACCGTTTCGGAAGTACCCAGGAAGAGTATGCCATCCGCGTTCAGCGCATAGTGGAACAGCGGGATAAGCTTCTTCTGCAGCTCGCTGTTCATATAGATCATCATATTGCGGCAGCTTATTAGGTCCAGCTTGGAAAAAGGCGGATCTTTGACAATGTCCTGCTCGGAGAACACCAGCATGTCGCGTATGCCTTTGTGGATGCGGTACGCGGTGCCGCCGGGCTCGGGTGTAAAAAAGCGCGCCAAGCGCTCGGGCGTAAGGTCGGCCGCTATGCTGGCCGGGTAAAGGCCAACGCGCGCCGTGGCAATAGCCTGGGCGTCAATATCGGTAGCGAACACCTGCACGGTATAACTTTTCTTTAAAGCTTCCAGGCGCTCGACCAGCAGGATAGCCAGCGAATAGGCCTCCTCGCCGGTAGAGCAGCCGGGGACCCAGACGCGCAGTACCCCGCCGGCGGGCTTGCCGGCGAACAGCCGAGGGAGGGCCACTTCCTCCAGCTCTTTAAAGGCCTCCGGGTCGCGGAAGAAATTGGTAACCCCTATCAGCATGTCGCGGAACAGCGCCTCCACCTCGGCCGGGGTGACCTGCAGGAATTTAACATAGCCGGCCATGGTCTCTATCTGCTGCACGGCCATGCGCCGCTCTATGCGGCGGGTGATGGTGCTGGGCTTGTAGCTTGTAAAGTCGTGCCCGGTCTGCGCGCGCAGCAGCACGAATATTTTTTTAAGCAGGCTCTCGTTCTGCGGCGCGGGGGCGGCCGCGGCCTGCAGGTGCCCGGCGCGGGCCGCGTAGGCTATAAGCCGGGCAGGCATCTCGGCCGGCGGCAGCTCATAGTCGGCCAGGCCCGTGGAAACTACGCTGCGCGGCATACCGTCGAATTCGGTGGTCTCGGGGGTCTGCACCATTACCATGCCGCCTTCACCCTTTACCGCCCGCGCGCCCAGCGTACCGTCGGAGCCGGTGCCGGACAGCACCACGCAGATGGCGCGCTCGCGCTGGTCCTGCGCCAGCGAGCGGAAAAAGAAGTCTATGGGCAGGCGCTGCCCGCGCGGCGCGGCCGGCTCAAGCAGCTGCAGGGTGCCGTTTAAAAGCGCCATGTCGCTGTTGGGCGGAATAATGTAAGCACAGTTGGGCCGCACCGGCATACCGTCCTCCACCTCGAACACCTGCATACGGGTGTAGCGGCGCACCAGGTCTGTAAGGATGCTCTTGTGGTCAGGGGCCAGATGCTGCACCAGCACGAAGGCCATGCCGGGGTCGGCGTCGGCCGGCATGCCGGAGAAGAAAGCCTCGAAAGCCGCCAGGCCGCCGGCGGAAGCGCCTATGCCTACGATGGGGAAGTTGTCGGGCGTTTGGGCCGCGGGCACAGGGGCTGGGCACGGAACGGCGGCGTGCTCCCCTACGGGGATGGGTTTAATTTCTTTTACATTTTTATTTTTGCTCATAACTGGCTCTTAACCGAATCACTGGAACAACCGCGCGGGCAGCAAAGCACCGCGACAGACGAAGATATTGATTCATAAATATAGTCCCCCCCCCCGGGAAGACTACAATGCCTAACTTTAACAAAATCGGGGGGGGGGGTTCAATGCCTGTGGCAAAAATGTAGCGATTTTTTTAAAATGTCATGGTTGCGGTAAGTAGAAATGTCATGGTTTA
>CAYQJX010000058.1:0-9874 GCA_964417965.1 uncultured Elusimicrobiaceae bacterium | reverse complement strand
CGGCCAGCTCCCCCGCGCTGAGCAGGGACTGGAGGGTGTTGTAGACGGTGGCGAAGGACATGCCCGGGAACTTGCGCTTGATGCGGCCGTAGATGTCCTCCGCGGAGGGATGCTGTTTGTTGCCGTCGAGGAGGTGGAGAATGGCCGCCCTCTGCGGGGGCAGGCGGAAGTGCGCGGCGGGAGCGGGGGCTGGTTTCTTCATAAATGGAATGGTTACTATGTAATAAAGGATACCAGATTATAATCATTCTTGTCAAGCTTAAAAAAAGGCCGCCCTGCGGGAGCGCAGGGCGGCCTTGGAGCGGGCCGGCTTTAGGGCCGGCCAGGGTTACTGTTTGGTCGGATCTTCCACCCGGCCCATAAAAAGGATCAGGTCCGTTTTGGGGTCTTCTATGAAGAAGAGGAACGGCCTGTCCGCCCTGAAAACGGCCACGTCGAACATGGGCATGGACTTCACGCCCATCGCTATCGCCGTGGCGGCGGCCGCCTCGGTCCCCTCCTCGTTAACTTCCACGAAAGCCTTGTGGAAGGCTTTCTGAATATAGAGGTTCTTGCTGCCGTCCATTCCCGAGAAATCCGCTCCGTCGGTGAAAGCGGTGGGCATGCCCAGGGCGGCCAGCGCGCCGTTAAGGCTGAAGCCGGAGCTGAAAGTGAACCTGGGGAGGAAGACTTTAACTTTCTGCTCGGAGAGCCCGGCGCGTACGGCCTGCAGTTTCTTTTCGGAGAGCTCCAGGCCGGACAGCCCGCCCCCCTTCTTCGGCAGCAGCACCAGCATGGAGAGGCCGCCCTTGTAGGGCAGGCGCAGGGCCTGCAGTTCCTCGTCCGCGAAATAGATGCCCGGCTCCGGCTGCGGCGCGGACATCATGCGCACCTTCACTTGCGTGCCGTCGGCCTTGTTGAAATCCCCGTCGAAAGTAAGCTCCTTGTTGAAGCTGGTCACCCATTTGCCTTTAAAGTATACCGCGTTGACCAGCACCAGCCGGCTGAGCGCGTCCAGCCCGCCGGGAGGCAGCAGGTCCTTTATGCGGCCGTTGGTCTGCCCCTGGGTCCAGCCGTTTATCATGGCGCGGGCTTCTTCGGTCTTGTTCTTGAAGTCGGCCTGCCTGGCCTCCGCCCTGTAGGAGCTGCGCAGGGTGTTGAGGTAGGCCGGGAGGAACTTGTAGCCCTCCTGGGCCCAGAAAGAGTTGGCCTGCTTGAATTCCGCCTCCCTGGTGGCGGCGGCCAGGTCCCGGTTAAGGGAGGCCAGCGCGGCCCGCAGGTCCGCGGTTTTGGGCTGGAAGGAGAAGACGGACGTCATCTCCGTGCCCGTTTTGCCCTTGGCGCCTTCGTAGGCCATGGCGAAAGCGGTATACATGCTGTACGGGGAGAAGAAGAGGTTGCCGGGCTTGGCCGCCTCCTTGGCGTAGAACTTGAAGGCGATGGCGTTGGCGCGTGCGGCGGGGCCGGGCTTGGCCGCGGGTTTGGCGGCCGCGTAGGCGGCGCCGGCGATAAAGCAGGCGGCGGAGGCCAGCAGAATTGCGTTCCTGGTTTTCATGGGATTCTCCTGTGTGCTGTGTTTTTAAACCCGTGGATATTCTACAACAAAAAAACCAGCCTTTCGGCTGGTTTAAGGTGTTTGACAGCCCTCATCGGGGCGGCGGGAATCGGACCCGCAATCTCTCGCACCCCAAGCGAGCGCTCTACCATTGAGCCACGCCCCGGTGGGGGCTGTCAAACGCTGAAGCTATAAAGAACCGGCTTAACCTGCGAAGCTATTATAGCAAAAAAACAAATTCCCCGGGCCTACAGCTCTTTGATCAGCCCGCGCAGGTCCTTCCTGATGGACTCCAGCAGGTCGCTCTTGGCGGTGGCGGTGACGGCCGCCTGCTGCACCGTTTTCTTCTGCCGTCGTTTGGCGGCCAGGGCCTTGCGCGCCCCGTCGAGAGCGTAGCCTTTTACGAAGACCAGGTCCTTGATCTCCAGCAGGGTGTCGATGTCGGCCTGGGTGTAGCGCCGGTGGCCGCTGGAGAGGCGCAGCGGGCGCAGCAGCCGGAATTTAAGCTCCCAGTAGCGGATGGTGTATTCCGGCACCTGGGCTTTCCGGGCGACTTCGGCGATGGTGAAATAAGTTTTATCCGCCATAAGGCGCTGCCGTCCTGCCTACATCCCTATGGTCAGTTTCTTGGAGGGCTTGAAGCGGATGCTCTTGCGCGGCCCCACCATCACGCGCTGGTTGGTCTTCGGGTTGCGCATCTGGCGGGGCATGCGCTCCTTAACTTTGAAAGTGCCGAAATTGGAGATGACCACCTTGCGGTTGTCGCGCAGGGCCTCCCCCATGATCTCGAAAGTCTTGCAGACGGCCATCTTGGCGTCTTTCTCCGTGGTGAGATGCTTTGTGAGCTCCCTTATAAGGTCAAGCCTGTTCATCGTCCTCTTCCTCCCCCTGCTCTTCTTCGTCCTCTTCCCCCTCGCCGGGCTGCGCGCCCGCGGCGGCGCCTCCCAGCAGCTGGCCGATGATGTCGTTGGGCTTAAGGTTCTTGAGATCGTGTTTGAACTTGGTGACTTCGTCCTCGGTTATGGGCTTGGAGAGCACCTGGGTCTTGCCGAAAACCTGCTCGTTGATATAGATGGGGCAGCCGAAGCGCACCGCCAGCGCCACCGCGTCGGAAGGGCGCGAGTCTATCAGGCGCAGGCCGCCGCCGTCGGGGGCGGTCACGTGCAGGCTGGAGTAGTAGGTGTTCTCCACTATGTCGGTGATGACCACTTTTCTGATCGTCAGGCCGAGCGTCTTGATGAAAGAAAAAAGAAGGTCGTGCGTCATGGGGCGCGGCGACGGGTAGCCGGAAAGGCGGATGGCGATGGCCTGCGCTTCCATGGGCCCGATCCAGATGGGCAGGATGCGGGAACCCTCTATCTCGTCGAGGAAAATGATGGACTCGGTCTGGCTGGTGGCGATGGAGTAGATGCGGACTTCCACGTCGCCCGGAGCGGTATCTTTGGTCATTATTTTTTCCCGCCGTCGGTTTCCCCGGCGCCCTTGTGTTTGAAAGAGAGTTCCGCGCCCTTGAGGATGCGGCGGATGTTGGCGATATGCGTGTAGAAGATCAGCGCGCAGACGGCCAGCGCCAGCAGCGTGAACGGCCGCTGGTAATCCCTGGCCAGGACAAGGCAGAGTATGGGCAGGGCCACCGAGGCGGCCATGGAGCCGACCGAGATGTGGCTGGTGACGGCCACCGCTATGGCGAACACCACAAAGGCCCCCGCCGTGGGGACGGGCAGCAGCGCCATGAAGACGCCCGCGGCCGTGGCCACGCCCTTGCCGCCGTGAAAGCTGAGGAACGGGGTCCAGATATGGCCGGCTATGGCCAGCGCGCCGGCGGTTACCGGGATCCACCAGTGGCCCCGGCTGAAATCCGTGAAGTTGGGGTCGAAGAAGAACTGGGCCGCTATCAGGGTGGGCACGAAGCCCTTGAGGAAGTCCGCTATGAAGGTGGTTATGCCGGGCAGCTTGCCCAGGGTGCGGTAGACGTTGGCGGTGCCGGGGTTGCCGGAGCCGTGCTTGCGGATGTCTATGCCCTTAAGCCGGCCGATGATGTACCCGGTGGGGATGCCGCCGAGGAGGTAGCTCGCGATGAAAAGCAGGCCTATTTTGGTGTTGGTCATCTTTTAGATTATATAAAAATTTTCTTCTTTACCCGGGCGTAGTTTTCGGGGGTGGCCTTGAAACGCAGCGTCACGCCGTCAGGCCCGTAGGCGGCCTCCAGCACCAGGGAGGAATCGTAGATCTCCTTCATGACGCCTTTCGCGCCGGGGGGCACCGTGAGCTTGTATTCCTTCCAGCGGTGGGACAGGGCCCGCTCGCAGGCGGCCATCAGGCCGTCCACCCCCGCCCCGGTGAGGGCCGAGACGAACAGCGGGCGCAGGCGCCCTGGTGCCCAGGCGGAAACGGCAGGGTCCTGCACCGCGTCGGCCTTGTTAAAGACGTGGACTACGGGGATATCGTGCACCCCCAGCTCCTCCAGCGTGGCCTTTACCGCGTCGTGCTGCCGCTGCGCTTCGGGCGAGCTCAGGTCGTGCACGTGCAGGATGAGGTCGCTGTAGAGGATCTCCTCCAGCGTGGCGCGGAAGGCGGCTATCAGGTCGTGCGGCAGCTTCTGGATAAAGCCCACGGTGTCGGTGAACAGGGCCCAGCCGCCGGAGGGCAGGCGCACCCGCTTGGTGCTCGGGTCCAGCGTGGCGAAAAGCTTGTCGTCGGCGTAGATGGCGTGCTTGCCGCCGGTGAGCCGGTTGAGCAGGGTGGATTTGCCGGCGTTGGTGTAGCCTACTATGGACACCTGCGGCATGGGCACGGCGTCCCGCTTGCCGCGCTGGGTGGAGCGCTCGCGCCTGATGGCGTCTATCTCACGCTCCAGTTCCGAGATCTTAACGCGCAGCTCGCGCTTGTCGTACTCCAGCTTTTTCTCGCCGGAGCCGCGGCCGCCTATCATGCCGCGCTGCTGGTCCATGCTGCCGCCCTTGCCGCCCAGCCGCGAGAGCGCGTAGTTAAAACCGGCCAGCCTGGCCTGCAGCTTGCCTTCCCTGGTGCGGGCGCGCATGGCGAAGATGTCTATGATCAGCCGCGGCCGGTCGGCCACATTAACGCCCAGGGCCTTCTCCAGGTTGCGCCCCTGGCCGGGGGTAAGTTCCTCGTCGAAGATGACGCCCCCCGCTCCTGTTTCATTTATGAGCTCTTTGAGCTCCTCCACCTTGCCCGAGCCTATCAGCGTGGCCGGGTTCCAGGCCTGCAGGCGCACGCGGACCTTCTGCACCGGTGTGAGGCCTGCGGTCTCGGCCAGGCGCCAGAGTTCTTCCAGCGCGCTTTCGGCGGCCGCGTCGGGGCGCTTCTTTTTAAGTTCGGCCGCCACTAAAATTATTTTCATGCGTTTATTATCTTTTCCGCTATCGCGGCGGGGTCGTAGTCTTCGAACTTCAGCAGCTCTATCCTGAGCACGTTGCGGTAGCGGCCGAACCAGGTGTTCTGCCGCTTGGCGTAGGCCAGGGAGGCCGTGGTGATAAGGCGGATGGTCTCGGCCTTGTTTATGCGGCCGGCCAGGTGGTCGAGCATCTGCGGGTAGCCCAGGGTCTTCAGTCCCGGGCAATCCTCGGCGTAGCCTTTCTCCAGCAGGGCGCGGGTCTCCCCCGCCCACTCGTCGAAGCGCGTGGTGGTGCGGCGCTTGATGCGCTCGGCCAGCAGCTCTTTGGCCCATTTTAGGAAAACAAATTTGCCCTCGTGCGCCGGCAGCGCGTCGAAGAACCTGCCGCTCCAGATCTGCGACACAGGCCGGCCCGCCAGGCGGGTGATCTCTATGGCGCGCATCACGCGCTGGACGTTGGCCGGGGGTATGCGGCGCGCGGCCTCGGGGTCCACGGCCAGCAGCTCGGCGTAAAGCGCTTCCTTGCCGCCGGCGGCGGCCAGCGCGGCCAGCTGCTCGCGCAGCGTGGGATCGGCCGGGGGCAGCTCGTCCAGGCCGTTCCAGAAGGCCTGCACGTACATGCCTGTGCCGCCGGCCATCAGCGGCACCCGGTTCCTGGCCCAGATCTCCGCTACCAGCTTTTTTGCTTCCTTTACAAAAGTTCCCACGTCGTAGGTGGCGCGCGGGTCCAGGGTGTCCACCATGTGGTAGGGTACGCCTTCCACCAGGTAGGCGCGGCCGGCGGGCGTGTCGGCCCAGGCGCCCGCGGGCTTGGCGGTGCCCGCCTCCATCAGCTTGTAGGTCTGTTTAGAATCGGCGGAGATTATTTCCCCGCCCAGGCGGCGGGCCAGCTCGAGCGCTATCTCGGTCTTGCCGGAGGCGTTGGCCCCCATCAGGGTGATAGGTTTAAGAGGTTGTATGGACATTTAATAAAAAGCGGTCAGTGGCTTTTAGCCGCCTGACCGCTTTGCCGCCGGGCTGCCTGGGCGTCTTACTTCTTTTTGAAGAGCGAGTCGTCCTTCTGCGGCTTGTTGCACAGGCCATGGGCGCGGCAGGTCTCCACGCAGACTTCCGGCAGCTTCAGCTCGGAGCGCGTGTCGCAGTCGGTGTAGTCCTCGGCCATGTCGCTGATGCGCTTCTTGTCGTCGTGGCTGATGCCGGAGAAAGAGATGCCGTTCATGTAGACGCCGCCCTTGTCCTTCACCCAGGAGATCTTGCCGGTCACCGGCATCTCCTTTACGCCGTTGAGCTTGAGGATGATGTTGAGCTCCTTGGTGTGGGGCGGGGCCATGAAGGTGATCAGGCGCATGCCGCCGGCGGAGAGGTCCGCCAGGATGGCGGGCTGGGGCACGGCCTTGCCGTGCGCGTCCTGCGTGTAAAATTCTATCTCGACCGGTTCCAGGATGCCGTGCAGTATGGGCAGGCGCACGTGCTCGCGCCGCTCTTTAAGTACCTTGCTGATTTTTTTGGTCATATTACCTTTCCGTTCAAAACATTTTTGTCGGCTCCCTCTATCAGCGCTTTACTGAGCGCTCCGGGAGCTCCGCCGGCCTTCACCCTGCAGCCGAAATTGCCTGAGGTGCGGCCATAGTTCTCGGTCTCGAAAAGAACTTCCTCTATTTTACCAATTCTTTCATTTAAAACAAGGCGCGAGTTCTTTTTTACCGCGGCCAGCAGTTTTTCAAGGCGGGCCTCCATGGCTGGCTCGTCCAGGTGCGAGGCCATTTCCGGCTTGTCGCTGCGCGGCGAATACTTAAAACAGTAGGCCATGGAGAACCGCCCTTCCTTTATGAGGGAGAGGGTGTCGGCGAAGTCCTCCTCGGTCTCCCCCGGGTAGCCCACTATGAAATCCGTGGATACCGCCAGCTCCGGCACGGCCGCGCGCAGGCGCTCCAGCAGGCCCAGGTACTGCGCCCGGGTGTAGCCGCGCCGCATGGCTTTAAGGATACGGTCGGAGCCGCTCTGCACCGGCAGGTGCAGGTAGCGGGCGAGCTTGGGGTTGCCGGCCAGCACCGCGGTAAAAGACTCGTCGAAATAAAGCGGGTGCGGGCTCATGAAGCGCAGCCGCGCCAGCCCCGGCAGCGTCAGGACTTTTTTTAAGAGTTCGGAGAACGTGGTCTTGCCGTGGCTGTAGGCGTTGACGGTCTGGCCGAGCAGCACTATCTCTTTGGCGCCGGCCGCCAGCTTCAGGCGCGCGTCCTCCAGTATCTCCTCCGGAGGCAGGAACACCGCAGGGCCGCGCACGGCCGGTACTATGCAGTAGGAACACTTCAGCGAGCAGCCGCGCATGATGGTTACATAGGAGGACAGCGGCGAGCGGAACAAGGCGCTGTCCGGGTAGCCGGTCTCGGGCGCCGGGCCCAGTTGGGCGGCGAGCGCGTCCTCGAAATATTCTATATCCCTGGCGCCGGTGACCTCGTCCACGAACGGGAAGCGGTTCTTTATGTTCTTCCCCCCCAGCTTCTGCGCCGCGCAGCCGACTATGAAAAGTTTGCCGTCGGGTTTGGCCAGCTTCCACTTGCGCAGGCGGCCTATCTGCGAGATGGCCTTGTCCTCCGCGCGCTGGCGCACGGTGCAGGTGTTCACCACCACGGCGTCAGCCAGCTTGAGGTCGTCTGTCAGCGTGTAGCCGCGCCGTCCGAAGGACGCCGCGATATCCCGCGAATCCGCCTCGTTCATCTGGCAGCCGAAGGTAATGATGTGCACCCGTCTGGCGGCCCGGCCCGCAGCGGGCGGGGCCGCTGGTTTTTCTGGTTTCTGCATTTGTTTTTTTCCTCAAAAATTAAAAAATTAAATGGCGCAAAAAATTCTGCATTTTTAATTTTTTTGTCCCCAATCTTCATGCTCCTGCAGATCAGGTTCAGGAGCTGTTTCTTCTCGGCTCCGTCCGGCTCGGTTTCTTTCGGTTCCTCGTCGGACACGAACTCGTGCACCTTCGCCAGATAGTCCGCGGATTTTTCGCGGTCTATCTGGCGCAGAGCGTGGAAAGCCGCTAACTTTTTCAGCTCTTCTCCCTGCTGGAAAAGGGACTTGTTTTTCTCTTCAAAGACTTCCTTGGAAACGTGCCCTTCCAGGTAAACGTCAGTCAGCTTGCCCTGCTGTTCCAGGTTGCGCGCTAACTTGGCCTGAACCTCGGCTTTTGCCTCTTTATCGCTCTCAAGAGGCTTAGAGGCCGGAAAAGTCATGTTCGTCCATCGGCTCGTGAATTTGTCGCTTTTCATGAGCATCTGGACCCATTCATTTACCTGCGGTTCAAGTTCATCGGCCTTAACGCTCTTGTTGTTGCAAGACAGGTATCCGTTGTTCCGCGAGGAACAACGGTACCATTTCTTGGTGGCCTTGGTGCGGTGGTTGCATACCGAGGAAGCGCCTATATACTTGTGGTTGCACTTGCCGCAAAAGAGTATGCCGGACAGCAGGTAGTCGCCTGGACGGGCCTTGCGCATGTATATGCGCTTTTCAGCGAAAAGCTTTTGCGCTTGCGCAAAAACTTCTTCGCTGATGATAGCCTTATGCTTGCCCTGGGATACGATTACTTTGTCCGGGGCGTTCTTAACGTACTTGTAGCCCTTTGCGGTTTTCTTGGTCTTGTCGTAGTGGTGGACGTTCCAGACTATCTTGCCCTCGTAGATACGGTTCTTGAGGATGTCCCACACCGCCTTGGTGCCGAAATAGTTGCCCTTACGGTTGCGCAGGCCCTTCTTGGCCAGCGCCGCGCCTATGCTCCAGGTGCTCTTGCCTTCAAGGTACAGGGCGAAGATCAGCCGCACTATCTCGGCCTCGCTCTCCACCACCTCCAGCATTTTGGCGGCCTTGTTATAGGTGTAGCCATAGGGCGCGAACCTTGAGCCAAGCCAATGGCCCTGCATGGCGCCCTTTAACATGCCGGGGAACACGCGCTCCGCAATGCGGTTGCGCTCGAACTCCGCAAAACTGCCAAGCTGCTGAAACATCATTTTGCCGGCCGAGGTCGTAGTGTCAAAAGGTTCCCCGGCGGACTTAAAGCCTACACCGTAGGAGCAAAGCTCGTCTACCAGGTTAAGCATGTCGCGCAGGTTGCGGCTGAACCGGTCCAACTTGGCTACCAACACCAGCCCGAACTTGCCGCCTTTGGCGTCAGCCATAAGTGCGGCAAGCGCGGGCCTGTTAATGGTGGCCCCGCTAATGCCATCGTCCGAGTAAACTTGGTAGACCTCATAGCCCTCGCGCTTGGTGAAAGCCTCAAGGGTTTCCCGCTGCACTTCAAGGGAATAGCCTTCCTTGGCCTGGTCTTCCGTCGAGACCCTGAGATATAAAGCGGCTATTTTCATATGGCTACCTTATGGTTTCTTTCCACTTCTTGAGTTTGCGGAGAAGCGCCTCCGTGAAGACAGGGTAATTGCGGTAATCCCTGCCCGGCTTTACCCAGCCTTTCTTGATCCAGTAGTAGATGGTCTGACGGGTGACTTTCAACTCTTTGGCGGCTTCAACCATGTTGTAGCGCTTCATAAGTCTATTGTACCTCTTTTTACAGTTCCTGTCTTTTTCTTTTAGGGGTAAATGCACGCTTTTACGCTGCGGCAGCGGGAAAGCGGGCAAGAATGGGCGGGCGGGATAAATTCCCGCTAATACCGGGGCAGCCCGGCTTGCCCGGGCTGTACCGGTTTTAGCCTCCGCCTCTCCGGGGGCTACATATAATTAACAGGAAAGCCCGCCAGGGCGAGCGAACAGCGAGCCTGGGCGGGTTTTCTATCAACCAGGTGCCCCCGCTCTTCAAAAAAATTAAAAATGCAGAATTTTTTGCGCCATTTAATTTTTTAATTTTTGAGGAAAAAAACAAATGCAGAAACCAGAAAAACCAGCGGCCCCGCCCGCTGCGGGCCGGGCCGCCAGACGGGTGCACATCATTACCTTCGGCTGAACTTTGGGCGCGATTCCGCATTACGCTGTATCGCTTCCTGAAA
>CAYQJX010000057.1:0-9926 GCA_964417965.1 uncultured Elusimicrobiaceae bacterium | reverse complement strand
AAACCATGACATTTCTACTTACCGCAACCATGACATTTTAAAAAAATCGCTACACTCCCCCGGGGGCAATAGCCCCCCCGCCCCGGGCTTTGCTATCATATAATCTGTCGCTATGAAAAAAGGTATTTTTATTGTCCTCGAGGGACCGGACCGCTCCGGCAAATCCACGCAGGCCGGGCTGCTGAAGACCTGGCTGGAGGAGCGCGGCCGCGAGGTGATAGTGACCCGCGAGCCCGGCGGCACCCGCCTTTCGGAACAGATCCGCGAGATACTGCTGGACCCCGCGAGCAAGATAGAGCCGATGACCGAGCTCTTCCTCTACGAGACGTCCCGGATAAAACACACTCTCGAAAAGATACTGCCGGCCCTCAAGGCTGGCAAAGTCATAATTTGCGACCGCTACACCCTTTCCACCACGGCCTACCAGGGCTACGGCCGCGGCCTGGACCTGAAGACCGTGGAGACCCTCAACCGCATAGCCACGCTGAATTTAAAGCCGCACCTTACGCTGGTGCTTGACATCCCGGACAGGATCTTCGCCCAGCGGGAGCACCTGCGCGCCGGGCGAGACCGCATGGAGCGGCAGTCCGACCTTTTCCGCCGGCGCGTCAACCGCGCCTACAAGCTGCTGGCCCGCAAGCCCGGCGTGACGCGGGTGGACGCCGGCCGCCCGATAGAGGCCATACAGGCCGACATCAGGGCGCGCGTGGCCCGGCTGCTCGGGAAATAAAACCGATGTCATTCTCCAATATTTTAGGCCAGGACAAGACCGTTAAACGGCTGCGCGCCCTCATCCTCTCCGGCCGCGTACCGCCGGCCATGATCTTCCACGGCGCGCCCGGCACCGGCAAGTTCCTGGCGGCGCTGGAGTTCGCCAAAGCCCTCAACTGCTCGCATCTCCCGCACCGGGAAAAACCGGCCGCCCCGGCCGCGCCCGACCCGGACGACCTTTTTGCCGCGGCCGCGGCCGCGGCCGCCCCCGCGCCGGCCCCGGCGCCGGAACCGGAGCCGGTACAGGCGCACACCGACAGGTCAGATTCCTGCGGGGTCTGCCTCTCCTGCCTGCAGGCCGCCAGCGGCGCCCACCCCGATATCCGCATAGTGGACACGGAAATGCAGGCCGCTTTCCTCGACGAGGCCGAGACCACCAACCTCAAGATCGACACCCTGCGCGAGATGACGCGCTGGGCCCAGCAGAAGCCCATGTTGTCCGCCTGGAAAGTGTTCATCGTGCGCGACGCCGAGGCCATGGTGACCGGCGCGCAGAACGCCATCCTCAAAACGCTGGAGGAGCCGCCGCCCGGCACCGTGGTGATCCTGACGGTCTCGCGCAAGACCGCACTGCTTTCCACCATCCTCTCCCGCTCCTGCCTGATAGAATTCGGCCTGCTGCCCCGCCAGGCGGCCAGGAGCCTGCTGGAGGCGCAGGGGATAGCCGCTCCCGAAGCCGCGGCGCTGGCCGCGCTCGGCGGGGGCTCGCTGGAAAAGTCCGCCGAAGCCGGGGCGTTCTTAAAGCGCGTTTCCGCGCTGCGCCCCGGGGACCCCTCCAAAGCTTTCAAGTTCACCGCCGGCCTGCCGCGCGACAGCCACAAAGCCCGCGAGGAAGTGCGCACCCTGCTGGACCTGCTGCTGGCGCGCGCCCGCGAGGACTGGCGCGCCGCGGAAGGGCCGGCCAAGGACAGGCTCACCTCCCTGCTGCGGCGCACGCTGGACCTGCGGCGCATGGCGGACCGCAACGTCTCGTACGCGCTGCTGCTGGAGACCGCCCTGCTGGAAGGCGAACGCGCCGGCATAAAGCTGGAGGACCTGGTCAGGACCCGCCAGCCCGGCCACGGCTGAAGATGCGAAGCAAGAAATTTTACATCACCACCCCCCTGTATTGCGTCAACGCCAGGCCACACATAGGCCACGCCTACACTACGGTGGCCGCGGACGTGCTGGCCCGCCACCTGCGGGCCAAGGATATCCCCGTACACTTCCAGACCGGTACCGACGAGCACGGCGCCAATATAGAAAAAGCGGCCAGGGAAAAAGGCGTGGAGCCCAAGGCCTGGTGCGACGGCGTCTCGGCCGAGTTCCGCGCGCTGTGGAAAACGCTCAACATCAGCTACGACCATTTCATCCGCACCACCGACGCCGGGCACCAGGCGGGCGTGCAGGCCGTGTTCGAGCGGCTGCTCAAGACCGGCGACATCTACAAGGGCGCCTATGAGGGCCTGTACTGCGCCGCCTGCGAGGCCTTCTACGACGAGGGCGAGCTGAAGGCGGGGCGCTGCCCGGTGCACGGCGCGCCGGCGGAGCGGGTGAGCGAAGAGACCTATTTCTTCCGCCTGTCCCGCTACGAGAAGCCGCTGCTCGAACATTTCGCCCGGCACCCGGATTTCCTGTCCCCCCGCTACCGGGCGCAGGAGCTTATAAATTTCGTCAGTTCGGGGCTAAAGGACATCTCCGTCTCGCGCACCAGGGTGGCGTGGGGCGTGCCGGTAAAGTCCGATCCGGCCCACACCGTCTACGTGTGGTTCGACGCCCTGCTCAACTACGCCACCGGCCCCGGCTACGACCCGGAGCGGCCCTCCGCGGATTTCCACCACGTCTGGCCGGCCGACGTGCACCTGGTGGGCAAGGAGATCTTCCGCTTCCACGGCGTAGTCTGGCCCGCCATGCTGCTGGCCCTGGGCGCGGAGCTGCCGCGCAAAGTGTACGCGCACGGCTGGTGGACCATCAACGGCGAAAAGATGTCCAAGTCGCGGGGGAACTTCATAAAGGCGGAGGACGTGGTGCGCGATTACGGCGTGGACGCGCTGCGCTATTTCCTCCTGCGCGAAGTCCCCTTCGGCCAGGACGGGGATTTCTCCATGGAGGCGCTGCGCCGGCGCTACAACGCGGACCTGGCCAACGACCTGGGCAACCTTTTTTCGAGGGTGATGAACATGGCGGCCAAGTACCTGGAGCACCGGCTGCCGCACAAACCCGGGAGCTCGGAGGCGTTCCGGGAGCTTTCCTCGCGGACGCCGGGGATACACCGCAGCATAGAGGCGCTGCAGTTCAGCGAGGCCCTGGAGCAGATCTGGCAGGGCGTCGGCAGCCTCAACCGTCTGGTCGACGAGAAAAAGCCGTGGGAAATGGCCAGGAAAGACCCGGCCGCGCTCAGGCCTTTCCTCAACGAGCTGGTCTGGTGCCTGCGCCTGGTGGCCGGCTGGCTGGACCCCTTTATGCCCGACACCGCCAGCAAGATGCACCTGCAGCTGGGCGTGGGCATGACCTCAGCCGGCGTGGAGCCGCAGAAGCTCCCCCCGCTGTTCCCGCGCAAGCCGGACGAGAAGCCCGGCGCCCCCGGCAACAACTGACCCCGCCCGGCGGCGGCGGCAAAAAAAGGCCCGGGCGCTCGCCCGGGCCTTTTTTGCGCTTACTGCGTCAGGCTTCTTTAGATGTGAGGGCCCCTCTCAGGGCTTTGTAGATGCCAACTATAACGCCGGAGACGGCGTACAGGGAGAAGAACAGGAACAGCGCGTCCTGCGGGTAGGCCACTATCATCGACAGCACCGCCGTTATGATCAGTATGCCCGTGACCGACGTGGGCTTTATCATGTCGCCCTTGAAGGCGGCGTAAGGGGCGGTGGAGACCATCAGCAGCGCCAGCGCTATCATGATGAAGGGGATGGCCGCGTAGACGTAGGGCATCTGCGCCATGACCAGCTTTATGCTGCGCGTGCCGCCTTCGCCCTCGAGCATGCTGTAGGCCAGCACGAACGAGACCAGGATGCCGGCCGCGCCCGGGATGGGCAGGCCCTGAAAATAATCCTTGTCGCTGCCGCCGAAGTGGGATTTCACGTTGTAGCGGGCCAGGCGCAGCGCCCCGCACAGCACGTACAGGAAGGCCACCGGGTAGCTCCAGACGCCGTAGTCCTTAAGCACCAGCTTGTAGATCATGTACGCCGGCGCGATGCCGAAGGACATCCAGTCCGAAAGGGAATCTATCTCCACGCCGAAAGAGCTTTCGCCGTGCACCAGGCGCGCCACGCGGCCGTCGAGCATGTCCATCACGTAGGCCAGGATTATGAACCAGGCCGCCTGCACGAACTTCCCCTCGGAGGACAGCAGTATGGCGAAGAAGCCGAAGGCCATATTGGCGATGGTGAAGATGGACGGCAGCACTATGGCCCCGGTCTTCTTCAGCTTGGCCATGTCTATGCGCTTTTTTTCCGGTATCGCTTCCATTGTTCAGATCCTTTTACCAGATGGCGAGCACGGTCTCGGCCCCGGCGACTTTGTCTCCGGGCTTGACCAGCACTTTGGCGGTCTCGGGCAGGTAGACGGCCACCTGCGAACCGAAATAGATCATGCCGACGCGCTGGCCCTGCTTCACGTCCTCGCCTTCTTTTACGTAGCAGGCTATGCGGCGGGCTATGGCGCCGGTGATCTGCTCTATCGTTATCGTCCGCCCGTACTCGCCGGTGATGCCGATGAGGTTGCGCTCGTTATCGGCGGCCTCGGGCGCGTAGGCGACGGCGAACTTGCCTTTGGTGTACTTCACCCTGGAGATCTTGCCCTCCATCGGGGCGCGCTGCACGTGCACGTTGAGCACCGACAGGAAGATGCGCACCACGGTTATTCCGGGCGTGCCCTCGTTCTTGATGGTCATCACGGTGCCATCGGCGGGGCAGGCGATCTCGCCGGGGGCGAAAACCCGTTCGCGTTCGGGGTCGCGGAAGAAGTAGGCCGAGAAAGAGGCGAAGGCCAGGCCGAGCATCAGCAGCGGCATGCCGGCCAGCGCGGACCAGACTATCACCACGCCGCCCAGCGCGGCGGCGATGACGCCGGCCGCTATCAGTTTTATCCCTTCAGGCGCAAATCCCATAGTTTCCTCCTGCAAATTTCAGCCGCAAATTCTGTGGGCATGGTGGGAATCGAACCCACACGGCCTTGCGGCCAACGGATTTTAAGTCCGTCGCGTCTACCAGTTCCGCCACAAGCCCTTCCAATAAGAACGATGCGACTTTTTTATTCTACAAATTTATCGAGCGCCCTTGCGGAGCTCCGCGTCGGCCAGGTGCTGAAAACCGTCGCAGGTCAGGGTTTTTATCCCCTCGGCGGCCGCGCGGTCGCGCAGGCCGTTGTCCGAGGTCACTATGATCGCCCTGATGCCCTCGTTCTGCATGAAATAGCCGCGCTCCACCAGCATTTCGTCGGCCGGTTCCGAATCGCTGTAGTAGACCGTGACGGACGGCCCGGCCGCGCCGGACTTGCGGTACGGCCCGTCGAAAACCACCCGGAAGCACGAGGCGCGCAGGGTTTCGGTGCGGGCCACGTCCCCGAGCCAGCGCATGAATTCGCGCTCCAGCTCCTCGGGCGAAGTCCCGCCGGCCCGCTCCCAGAAGCGCATGGAAAAATTGGAGCCGTCTATCAGGTAGACGGTGGGCTTGGTGGAGAGACGCTTCATTTAGAGACCTCGACCACGGTTATCCTGCGCTTCAGCAGGGACAGCCGGAGACCGAGCTGCCGCTGCAGCTGCATGTCTATCACCCGGGGGTCGTCCGAATCCAGCTCGAAGCTGTACTCGTAAGGCCCGGCCTCGCGGGTCTCGTCGAGTACCGGCCGGCGGAGCACTTCTTTCAGGCGCCCGGCCAGCACGTTAAAACCTCCGCCTTTTACTTCCAGCACGGCGCCGTTGAGCCTGGCGTCGCCGTACTCCCGGCGGGTACGCACGTTAACGGGGCCGCCGGAGGCTTTTTTCAGCACATAGACCTCGGCCTCGCGTTCCGCCCTGACCACCTTCAGCCCCAGCGCGGCCTGCAGGCCGCCGAGGAAAAAATCTTTTTTAGCCGCCGCGCGGCTGTCTGGCAGGCGGAAACGGATGTCGTAGGAGGCGGCCATGGCCGGGGCGGCCGCGGGCTTTATGTCGAACCTGTCCACCCTGCCGTACAGCCACTCCAGCGCGTATTCCAGAGACATGGCCGAGGCCTGCAGCGAGGCGGGGCCGTACCGGGCCGAGCCGGAATTGCCTTCCGACGGCGAGATGGAGAACTCGGCCATCGCGGAACCGGTGGAGACCGCGGGGCCGGCGGCCGCCGGGGACTTGTAGCTGCCGGCCAGCAGTTCCATTATGGTCTCGGGGGCGAGTTCCGCGGGACGCGGGAAAGCCGCCACGGTGCCTTCGGCGTCCACCAGCACGGTATGCGGGCGGCCGTAGACGCGGAAAGCCTTGAAGACTTCGGCGCCGGCCTCCGGGGCAACCCAGCCCGAGACCGGGTGCTGCCGCAGGAAAGCGCGCACGTCGGCTTCGCTCTCGTCGGTAATGTGGATGAACACCACCGGCCGGCCGCGGAACCTTTCGGCCAGCTGGTTAAGGTGCGGGATGGATTCCACGCACGGGTCGCACCAGGTGGCCCAGAATTCAAGCACCACCACTTTGCCGCGCAGTTCTTCCCAGCTCCCCAGCGCCCCCCGCGGGGCGTTGAGCAGTTTAGGCAGGGTTATCACGGGCGCGGGGCGGCCCGCCTTCGCCAGGCGCGGGCGCTCAGCCGGTTTTGCGTTGCAGGCCGCGAGCGCCAGCAGAAGCATAAGGGTCGCCGTCTTTCGCATGGCCCTCAAGCTTTCTCCGGGGCTTTTATGCCGATGGCCAGACCTTCGGGAGTGGGGATGACGGCGGACGAAACAAAGCGGTCCGAGTCGAAAAGCACGTGGAAGAACTCCCGCATGGCGCGCGCCGCGGCGGTTTCGGCCGGTGCGCCGCCCTCGGCGCAGATCCTGCCTTTTACGAAGACCCGGCCCGCCAGGGCCAGGCCGCCGGGCCGCAGGTTGGCGGCCGCCCAACGCAGGTAGGCGGGATAATTTTCCGCGTCCGCGTCGATAAAGCAAAGATCGAACGGAGCCAGCTTGGCGAGGGTTTTAAGACCGTCCAGGGCCGGGCCCTCCATAACGGTGACCTTCCTGGACAGGCCCGAGGCCTCCACCGCGTCTTTGGCGGCGTTCACGCAGGCCGGATCTTTCTCCAGGGAATAAAGACGCGCCCCGTCCTGCAGGCCGCGGGCCAGCCAATGCGCGGAATAGCCGTAGAGCGAGCCTATCTCCACCGCTTTCCTGGCGCCCGAAAGGCGGGCAAAAGTTTCCAGCAGCTTGCCTTCCATCGCCGAGACGGCCTCGCCGCGCAGGCCGGCGCTCTGCATGGCCGAGAGCACGTGCGAGGCGTAGCCCTCGTCGGCGGCGGTAAGGGACGCCAGATAGGCGGCCAGTTCGGGCGTGTGATAGGCCCCGGAGAACAGGTCTGGTTTTTGGTCGTTCATGGTCATAAGAGCTGGCGGTGCAGGGTAATTCCGAAGCGGCGGCCCCCGGGGGCGGCGCCGGCGCACATGAGAACCGGGAAAGGCGAAAAATCACCGGAGTTCAGCGCGGCGGCGCAGAAAGCCCCGGCCGGGCCGTCGAGACGCGCCTGCGCCTGGAAATAGCGGCCGGCGCAGGCGTCTTTCCCTACGTACGGGCAGATGGCGTAAAAATCCAGCTCCACGGAGAGTTCCCCTCCCGGCAGCTGCATTTTTTTGGAGAAGTGCGCGGCGGCGGCCTCGCCCGCGGCGGAGGGCAGCGCCAGGCGCAGCGTTACCGGCACGTTGCGCTCGCCGGGCACCGGCAGGGAGCAGGAGGCGCCGGCGCAGTCCTGGGTCCAGGAGGAAATATACCCTTTAAGTTCCAGTTCCGGCCCCCCAACGGCCGCCGTCACAGGTGAGGCCAGCAGCGCGGCTAGGGCTATCAATATCTTTTTCATCTTGAATCATATATTTTACAAAAAATAAGGGCCCAGCGGTTTTTTACCGTGAACAGCCCCGCTCCCGGGCCGCCTTTGCTTTCTTTTGCCTTCTTATGCTATATTTCAGTATCTATGGCGACCCAAAACATCAAATTCGGCACCTCCGGCTGGAGAGCCGTTATCGGCGAAGATTTCACCGTTTCCAGCCTGCGCCGCGTGGCTCACGCGGCGGCTGAGCACGTTAAGGAGAACCGCGAGTACGGCTACAAGGGCGAGGAATTCCTCCTCCATCTCAGAAAAGCCGGCAAACCCGCGCCCAAGACGGCCAGGATCATTATCGGCTACGACACCCGCTACATGTCCGAGGATTTCGCCAAGATCGCGGCCGAGGCGATAGCCGCCGAGGGCATCACCGCCGTCATCTCCAGCGCCGAAGCCCCCACGCCGGTGGTGGCCTGGGAAGTCATGCGCAACGACGCCTCCGGCGGCCTGATGCTGACCGCCAGCCAGAACGCGCCCCATTACAACGGGGTCAAGTGGACCCCCTACTGGGGCGGTCCCGCCCTGCCCGACATCACCGCCGACCTCGAGGCGAGGGTGCAGGGGCTTACGATAGCGGAAGTCGAGAAGCTCATCCCGTTCGACCACGGCGTTACGGCCGGCATCATCAAGGTGCAGGATTTCCGCGAGGACTACTTTAAACAGCTGGGGTCGCTGCTCGACCTGGGCGCGATCAAGAAGGCCGGGCTGAAGATAGCCACCGATTCCGTCAACGGCGCCGCCCGCACCTACCTGCGGCCGATGCTGGAGAGGGCCGGGGCCAAAGTGACCGGCCTGCGCGAGGAACGCGACGTGCTGTTCGGCGGCCGCTCCCCGGACACCGGCGAAGAGAACCTGAAAGGGCTCAAGGAAGCCGTGGTAAAGGGCAAATTGCAGCTGGGCCTGGCCTGCGACGGCGACGCGGACCGCTTCGGCGTGATAGATTCCGACGGCACCTGGATCTCCCCCAACGTGGTGCTGGGCCTGGTGCTGGAGCACCTGGTGAAGAACCGGGGCCTCAAGGGCAAGGTGGCCCGCTCGGTCATGACCTCCCATTTCACCGACGCCATCGCTAAATCCCACGGATTGGAAGTGCGAGAGACGGCCGTCGGCTTCAAGCACGTCGGCAACCTGATGCGCACCGGCCAGTACCTCCTCGGCGGCGAAGAGTCCGGCGGCCTGACGGTCATGAACCACGTGCCCGAGAAGGACGGCATCCTCGCCTGCATGCTGATGGCGGAGATGGTGGCCTACGAGCGCAAGCCGATAAAGAAGATCATAGCGGAGCTGGCCAAGAAGGTGGGCAGCTTCACCAACACGCGCCTCACCCTGCAGCTGGACAAGAACGTCCACATGGAATTCCTGGTGGAGCGGCTCAAGCTCAACCCGCCGCTCAACCTGGCGGGCGCCCCGGTCTGGCGCATCGACCATACCGACGGCTTCAAGTTCATCATGAAGGACGGCAGCTGGCTGGGCCTGCGCCCCGCCGGCGCTTCGGAGCCGACGGTGCGCCTCTACGCCGAGGCCGCCACCCCGCAGAAGGCCGCCGCCCTCAACGAGGCGGGCAGGAAGATAGTCAGCGGCAAGTTTTAAAGGTCCGCGCGGCGCTTAAGTCGCCGGGCCCATCTTCAGGAGAAAAAACAATGGAAGCCAAAATAAAAAAAATCATAGCAAGGGAAATTCTTGACTCGCGCGGTTTCCCCACCGTGGAAGCCGACGTGCTGCTGACCGACGGTTCTTTCGGCCGCGCCGCGGTCCCGAGCGGCGCCTCCACCGGCACGCACGAGGCGCTGGAAATGCGCGACGGCGGCAAGCGCTACCTCGGCAAGGGCGTCACCAAGGCCGTGGAGAACGTGAACAAGGCCATCGCGGCCGAGGTCACCGGCCTGAAGGCCGAGCAGATAAGGATCGACGAGCTGATGATAAAGCTCGACGACACCCAGACCAAGAGCAAGCTGGGCGCCAACGCCATCCTGGGCGTCTCCATGGCGCTGGCCCGCGCCGGCGCCGCCAGCGCCAAGCTCCCGCTCTACGCCTACATCCGCAAGGCCTACGGCCTCAAGCACAAGGACTTCGTCCTCCCCGCCCCCATGATGAACATCATCAACGGCGGCAAGCACGCGGACTCCGGCATCAGCATCCAGGA
>CAYQJX010000056.1:0-10029 GCA_964417965.1 uncultured Elusimicrobiaceae bacterium | reverse complement strand
CCCGACGGAGCACCGACGAGATATCTCATGCTCATCTTACGATTAGAAAATGCTGTTAGCGCATTCACGGGGAGCGCCGCTGCAGGGCTCCGGGCTCGCTCATAAGCGTGCGCTGGGGAAGAGGTCCTGCGGTCCTCCGCCGGCCTCGAACTCGCTCGGCACACAGTGCCTCGCTCAAACAGTCTCGGCCGCAGCCCTAATGATAGGCTGTCCGCTGCGGACCTTGGCCCTGCGCACTAAAATCGCGAGCCCGGAGCCCTGCAGCGGCGCTTAATCCCTGACGGCGCCTTCCTGGCGCCAGGGGTGCCAGAACTGGCGGGACTTCTCCTCCAGGCTGTCGTAGCGCACCGGGTCGTTCATCTTCAGGTTCACGAAGAAGAAGAACTCCTTTACGCCGCCCGCGCGCACCCGGTAGTCCCAGCGCGTCCTGAAATCGTGGAAATCCCTGTACAGGCTGACGGCCTTCTCGAAAAATCTGAAAGAGCTGAACTCCAGGAAGCCGGCCGGCACCGCGCGGTAGCGCAGCACGCCCTCCAGCCGCCACTTAGAGCCCCGCCACGGCCTGAATCCCATGGTATTGCTCAGCACCCAGGCCGCCGAATCCGTGCTGTAATTGGCCACCCCGGCCCCGAAATAACGCTCGCCGGAGCCCAGGGTCACCTGCGAAACGAAACTGCGGTTGCCGTCGGCGAAACTGTAGGAATCCTCGGCGTAAAGGTCCAGCGACGGGCGCGGCGCGTAATAGGCCTCCACCGTCAGCGGAGCCAGCCGGCGCGTAAACGACGCGGTGTAGTAATCCCGCATATCGAAGGACGTGCGCGCGCGGAAATAGGTGTTGTGCCGGGGCATGATGAACAGGTCCACGTACATGGAGGACAGTTCCTGTCCCTTGTCCGTTGAGCTGCGGTCCACGGAGAAGCTGTTCTCCCGCATGCGGCGGCGCAGGGAATAGCGCAGGTCCAGCGAGCCCCACAGCCGGTCGTAGCGCAGGTTCACGGAACCGCCGTAGCGCCCTATCCAGGCGTCCTCCACGGCGGCCGCCGTGGACAGGAACACCGCCTGGTCGTAGAACACCGACGGCGACAGGATCACGTTGCGGCTGAGCGGCACGGTCTTTGATACGGTCCAGGCCCCGCGGCCCTTCTTCTGGTAATACGGGGTGTCCACTTCCTTGGCGCTCTCGAAATAGCCGGAAAAAGAGTTCAGCACCGGCAGCTTGAGCACGCTGAAGGGGACGGTATTGAAATCCAGCCGCGGCGCCGACTCGTAGGCTTTCCTGAATTTTTCCGGGTCCGCGGCCGACCGCTCGTCCCGGCCGTACGCGCTGAGGCGGGTGACGGTATAGTTGGTCTTGCGGGTGAAGGCCACGCTGGCCTGCTTGTCCGGGCTGACGGCGAAAGGGTTGGTGCGGAAAAAATCGTTATTAAAAGCCGGGTCCGAGATCAGCCGGAAGAAGGACTGGCTGTAGTACTGCGCCGGGTCCGACTCGTTAAAGCGGTTGAAAGAATGCCAGAACCCGCCGTTAAGGCCCCAGCGGTCCATGTGAGAGCCGTATTCGCGGATGCGGTAGGCCGAGATATTGCTGATGTTCTTCTCGGGCCGGCGGTAGTCCAGTTCGCCGCCCATGCCTACGCCGCGCCGGGCGAAATAGTCCAGGTAGACCTTGGCGCGGGTCTGCGGGCTGACGCGGTAAACGTAGTTGGACTTCACAAAGAAGCCGTTGCGCTCGTCGTAGCCCGGGAAGAAGCTGCTGACGAAGGGCGTCCCGCGGCCGAGCGGCTTGTAGATGACCGGGAAATAGAAGACCGGGATCTTGCCGACGAAGAAGACGGTGTTGTAGGCCAGGAAATAGCGCTCGGGCGCCAGGTAGATGCGCGAGGCCCGCAGGCGGTAGTGCGGCGGCTCCGAGTCGCAGCTGGTCAGGCTGGCCCTCTTGTAGACGTAGCCGTCCTTGTCGAAGGCCACCGACCGGCCGCGGAAGATGAAGCTTTTGTGCTGGAACTGCCCGTCGTTAATGAAGCCGGTATTATTGCCGTAATCAAAAAAGGCGCTCTTGCCGTACACGGTGCCGGTATCGTCGTCCATCACGAAATCAGAAGGCGCCACTATGGTGCGGCTGGCCATGTTGACCGTCAGGTTCCTGGCCCTGATGAGCTTGACCTGCTTGTCCTCCGCCGAGAATTCCTCCAGCCGGACGTTCCCCTCCAGGCCGATCTCGCGGGTATACTCGTTGAAGCCGGCGGTGTCGGCCTGGAAGCTCACCCGGTGGGTACCGGTGGAGGACGGCAGGTCGTAGGCGGCGGCCTGTACGGCCGCGGCCAGCGCCAGCGAGATGGTTAACAGCGTTTTCTTCATTAACTAAGTAAAACCTACTTCAGCGCCCTCTCTAACCCGAACAGCGCCGCGCCGTGGGACCCCAGATCGGCGTCGTCGGAGATCTTTATCTTCACCCGCCTGAAAGGCGTGTTTATCTGCTGGTCCTCCAGCACCCGGCGCATGGCCGGCAGGAACCATTTGCGCGCGCGGGAAACCCCGCCGGTCAGCACCACGCAGCCCGGATTGAGCACCAGGATCAGCCCGGCCAGGCCCATGCCCAGGTAGCGCCCGGTCTCGGCCCAGATCCGGCGCGCGGCCGCGTTGCCCGCCTCGGCGGCGTTGGTCAGGCAGATGGTATTAAAGCGCTGGCGGTCCGCGTCGGCGAACTTTTTAATGAAAGCCGCCTCGTTCTTTATCAGCTCGCGGGCCCGGGCCATGATGGCGCGGCTGCCGCAATAGGCCTCCAGGCAGCCTTTGCCGCCGCAGCCGCAGAGCCGGCCGCCGGGCTCTATTTTAACATGGCCGGCCTCGCCGGCCGTGCCGCTGGCCCCGTGGTACAGCTTGCCGCCCAGGATCATGCCCGAGCCGATGCCGGTACCCAGCGTCAGCGCCAGGACATTGTCATATTTCCGCTTCAGCTGTATCTCGTAGGCGCCCCAGGCGGCCATGTTGGCGTCGTTCTCCATGGCGCAGGGCAGGCCGGTCATCTTCTCCAGCGGCCCGGCCAGCTTTACGTTGCGCCAGCCGAGGTTGGGGGCGAAGCGCAGCACCCCGCTCTCAGGGTCCACGTCGCCGGCGGCGCCTATGCCCACCGACACCAGTTGGCGGCCGTAGTCGGCGCGCAGGCCGTCCACGGCGGCCCCGAGGCGCTTTATAAAGGCGGCAGGGCCCTTGGCGGACTCGGTCTTGAACCGCTCGTGGGCCAGCGCCTTGCCCGCCCGGTTGACCACCACCAGCTTGGTATTGGTGCCGCCGATATCTATACCTATGCCGAGCATATTTTCTCCTGTCTGCCATCCAGTATCTCAAGCACCGTGCCGGCCAGGTAGAACGACCCCAGCACCGCGGCCGTGCCGCCGGCGGACGCGCAGCGCAGCGCGGCGCGGATGTCCTCCTGCACCTCGGCCTGGGCGTCCGGCCTTATGGCCGTCAGCTCGTCGGCAAGGGCGCACGGGTCGGCCGCCCGCGGGGAATCGGGCCGGGTGAAGACGAACTTGCCGCAAAGGCCGGCCAGGGTCTCCAGCATCACCTGGCGCTCCTTGTCCTGGAGCATGCCCACCACGAAAACCGCGTCGCGCGAGGCGAAAGGAGAGACCTTCCAGGTCTTGGCGAAAGCGCGCACGGCTTCCTCGTTGTGGGCCCCGTCGATGATGAAAACGGCGCTCCCGAACTCCGACCCGCCCCGCACGGCCTGGAACCTGGCCGGCCAGTGCGCCGCGGCGAAGCCGGCGGCGGTGTGCGTTTTATTTACGGGCCAGCCGAAGCCCCGCAGCAGCTCCATGCCTTCCCAGACCAGGGTGGCGTTGGAGACCTGCATCTCGCCCATGATGCCGAAAGCGTACTCCTCGCCGGACTTGAGGTGGCGCAGGGTCATGGAATTATTTTCCCAGTCGCGGGCCTTTATCTCGAAGGCCGGCGCGAAGAAACGGCACTGGGCGTTCTTGCCCGCCGCCTCCCTGGAGATCTCGGCACGCGCCTCCGGAGGCAGGATGGGGGCCAGCGCCGCGCCCCCCTCCTTTATTATACCCGCCTTCTGCGAGGCTATCTCGGCGATAGTGTTGCCCAGGTACTTCTTATGGTCGAAATCCACGGAGGTGATGACGCTCAGTTCCGGTTTGGCCAGCACGTTGGTGGTGTCGAACCTGCCGCCGATGCCGACCTCGATCACCGCGATATCCGTCCCCTCCCGCACGAAATGGAGGAAAGCCATGCAGGTGAGCAGCTCGAAGAAGCTCAGGTCCGGCCCGGCGGCGAAGACCTCGGCGAACAGCGCGGTGAAAACTTCCCTGTCCATGCACCGGCCGTTCAGCTGTATACGCTCGGTCATGCTGACCAGGTGAGGCGAAATAAAGAGGCCGGTCTTAAGCCCGGCCGCGCGCAGAGAGGCTTCGAACAGCGCGCAGACCGAGCCCTTGCCGTTGGTGCCGGTGACATGGATGGTCTTGAGCCGCAGGTGCGGGTCGCCCAGCTTTTCCAGGCAGGCGTAAACCCTGGCCAGGCCGTCCTTCTTTATGAAGTCCTGCCGAGCGATCAGCGTTTTTTCCGCTTCTTCGAAAGTCATCGGTTCAGCTCAGGCCTTGACCCTGGAGGCGTCCACGCCGAGGTCCTTGAGCTTGTGCTCCAGCTTCTCGTAGCCGCGGTCTATGTGGTAGATGCGGCGTATTATGGTTTTGCCCTTTGCCGCGGCGGCGGCCACCACCATGGCGGCGCCGGCGCGGATGTCCGAGCACATCACCGGCGCGCCCAGCAGCTGCGGCACGCCGCGCACCACGGCCTTCCGGTCCGAGACGGTAATGTCGGCGCCCATGCGGATCAGCTCGGGCGCGTGCATGAAGCGGTTCTCGAAAATATGCTCGTGCACCTCGCTCACGCCGTTGGCCCGGGCCATGAAGACCATCCAGGGGGCCTGCAGGTCCGTCGGGAAGCCGGGGTGCGGCTTGGTGGCCACGCTGACCGGCCGGGGCCGGCCGTGCGGGGCGATCACTTCTATAGAGTCCTTGAAGCAGTTTATCTTAACGCCGGCCTTCTGCATGGCCTTTATCAGGGCGGTCAGGGTTTTAGGGGCGGCATTGAGCAGGCGGATGCGGCCGCCGGCGGCGGCGCAGAGCAGCATGAAGGTGCCGGTCTCTATGCGGTCCGGCATCACGGTGTGCTTGAGGCCTTTAAGTTTGGCTGCCCCGGTCACCCTTATCACGGCGGAACCGGCCCCCTCCACCTTCGCGCCCATCTTGTTGAGCGCCGCGGCCAGGTCCTCTATCTCGGGCTCGCGGGCGCAGCCTTCGAGCACCGTGGTGCCCTCTATCAGGGCCGCACACATCATCAGGTTCTCGGTGGCGCCCACGCTGGGGAAGCGGAACTTAACCCGGCCCGCCTTGAGCTTCTTCGCCGAGAGGATGACGTCGCCCTTCTCGTAGGAAACGACGGCGCCCAGCTTCTTGAACCCTTCCAGGTGTATATCTATGGGCCGCATGCCGATGGAGCAGCCGCCCGGCATGGAGAAGCGGGCTTTCTTAAAGCGGGCCAGCAGCGGGCCCGCGGCCAGCACCGAGGCGCGCATCTTGCGCACCAGGTCGTAGGGGGCGTGGTGCTTCAGCCCGGCGCGTTCCTCCACCACGAAATTGCCGTAGCCGTAGAAGCAGTTCTTGCCCAGGTAGTTGAGCAGCTCGAACGAGGACTTGATGTCCATGAGTTCCGGCACGTTCTTGATCTCCGACTTTTCCTTCGTCAGCAGCGTGGCGAAGAGGATGGGCAGGGCCGCGTTCTTGGAACCGCTGATGGTGGCCTGCCCGGCCAGGGGCCGGCCGCCGCGTATGATGAAATTATCCATTGATTCTCCCGTAGACGAAACGTTCTATCCCGCTGAGGTCCTTAAAAGTCTTCTTTTCCTTCCAGACGGCGTCCGGCAGCAGGGCGGCCAGCTTTTTCGCCTGCGCCTCTCCCAGCTCCAGTATCAGCGCGCCGCCGGGCTTAAGCCTGCGCGGCGCCAGCCTGACCAGCATGCCGGCCACGTCCAGGCCGTCGCAGCCGCCGTCCAGCGCCATCTTGGGCTCGCTGAGCACTTCCGGGGCCAGGCCCGGGATCACGCCCGTCGGTATATACGGCGGGTTGGAAACGATCACGTCGAAGGGCCCCTTCAGCGGCGCCAGCGTGGCGGTGCGCACGAACCGCACCCGCGCGTCCAGCCCGAGCTCCGCGGAGTTGGCGGCGGCGCAGTTTATGGCGCGGGCCGATTTCTCGGCGCAGGTCACCCGCAGGGCCGGAAACTCTTTGGCCAGCCACAGGCCGATGGCCCCTGAGCCCGCGCCGTAATCCAGCGCGGAGAGTTCCCCTTTCCTCGTCCTGAGGAACTCTGCGGCCAGGCCGGCCAGTTCCTCGGTCTCGGGGCGGGGCACCAGCACCCTTTTATCCACCTTCAGGCGCAGGCCCCTGAAATCCTGCCAGCCGAGGATGTAGGCCAGCGGCAGGCCCTGCTCCTTGAGGATAAGGTGCTGCTCGAAGATCTTCAGGGCCTCCGGCGTCACCGGCAGGTCGGGCTCGGCCAGCAGGCGCAGCCGCTCCACGCCCATGGCGGTCGCCAGCAGCCACTGGGCGTTGGGCCCGGGCTCGTCCACGCCGCGCGCCGCGAGGCGCTTGACGGCTCTAGTCAGTATCAGTCCCGCTGTCATTTTCGCCTTTCTTGCCGATATCAAGTCTTACTTCTTCCAGGATGTTCCGGATGTTGCCTTCCATGATCTCCTGCATGTTGTGCCAGGAGACCTGTATGCGGTGGTCGGTAACGCGGTTCTGCGGAAAATTATAGGTGCGGATCTTCTCGGAGCGGTCCCCGGTGCCTACCTGCGCCTTGCGGGCGCCGGCGTTCTCCCTGGCCTGGGTCTCTTCGCTCACCTGGGCCAGCTTGGCGGCCAGCATGGCCATGGCCTTGGCGCGGTTCTTGCCCTGCGAGCGCTCCTCCTGGCAGGCCGTGATGATGCCCGAGGGGAGATGCGTGATGCGCACGGCCGTCTCGACCTTGTTGACGTTCTGCCCGCCGGCGCCGCTGGCGCGGTAGGTGTCCATCTTCAGGTCCTTGGCCTCTATCTTGATCTCCACCTCGTCCACCTCTTTCATGATGGCCACGGTGACGGTGGAGGTGTGCACCCGGCCCGAGGCCTCGGTCTGCGGCACCCGCTGCACGCGGTGCACGCCGCCCTCGTACTTCAGCCAGGCGTAGACGTCCGTCCCGGAAATAAAGAGCGCCGCGTACTTTATGCCTTTCAGGCCGGTAGTGGCCAGGTCGCGCAGCTCCGCCCGCCAGCCCATGATCTGGGCGAAGCGGGTATACATGCGCAGCAGGTCGCCGGCGAACAGGGCGCTCTCGTCCCCGCCCACGCCGGCGCGTATTTCCATGAAGATATTCTTCGAGTCCGCCGGGTCCGGCGGGATGATGAGCAGCTGCAGTTTCTTGGCCAGGGCCGCCGCCTGCTCTTCCAGCCCGGGCAGCTCGGCCGCGGCCAGTTCGGCCAGGCCGGGATCGGTGCTGGAGCACATCTGGCGGGTCTCTTCGGCCTCTTTCAAGGCGCGCTCCAGGGCGGAGGAGGTCTCCAGCACCTGCCGGCAAGCGGAGTGGCGCCTGGAAAGTTTTTCTATTTCCTCAGGCTTAAGGCCGCCCGAGGCGAGGCGCGCCTCGGTCTCGGCAAATTCCCGCTTTATAGCGTCCAACTCTTTTTCAAGCATAATAAAAGGGTAAAAGGGGACGCTGATGACTATATGACTATTTCTAAATTCAGGACGCCCGCGACCCACCCCTGCGGAAATAGTCATATAGTCATCAGCGTCCCCTATACATGAAAAAACGGGCGTCCCATGTTATGGAACGCCCGTTCATAGCGCGAAGCTACTTCGTTTCGGCTTTCGGCGCGGCTTTGGGAGCCGCCGCCTTCGGGGCTTTCTCGTCCGCCTTCTTTACGGGGGCGGAGGAGAGGATCTTGCGCTTGGCGGTGTGGCGCGGCGTGACGGCTTTCACGGCGACCTTCTTCACCTTGCGCTCCACCATCTTGCCTTCGGTGGCTTTGAACTTGGTGTTGAAGCGTTCCACGCGGCCGGCGGTGTCGAGCAGCTTCTGCTTGCCGGTGTAGAAAGGATGGCAGGCGGAGCACATTTCAACTTTTATGGCGGACCTCACGGAGCGGGTCTGGAAAGCGTTGCCGCAGACGCAGCTCACTTCGCAAAGGTCGTAATTGGGGTGTATGTCGTTTTTCATTGTCGGTTCCTCAAAAAACAATAGGTGTTACGAATATAGATTATAGCATATCCCGCGGCCCCGGTTAATATTACTTCTTGCCGATCTTGGCCATGGGGTTGACGGATTTGCCGGAAGGAGTGAGTATCTCGAAGTGCAGGTGGGGGCCGGTGGACATGCCGGTAGACCCCACTTTGCCGAGCACGGTCTTGGATTTCTGCACCGTTTCGCCTACCGTCACCGAGGTCTGGGAAAGGTGGCCGTAGCGGCATATGGAGCCGTCCTTGTGGCGCACCTCCACCACGTTGCCGTAGCCGCCTTTCCAGCCGGAGTAGGTCACCGTGCCGGAGCGGGACGGGTAGACCGGCGTCCCGAGCGGCATGGGGATGTCGGCGCCGTTATGGAAGATCCTGCGCTTGAGTATGGGATGGTAGCGGCTGCCGAAGCGGCCGCTGATGCGGCCGAAGCTGCGCAGCGGCATGCGGTAGGTATCCAGGTCCACGTAGACGGCCGGCAGGTAGACCCTGTCGCCTTTCTTGAAGCGGTAATTCAGCAGCAGCGCGGAAGGCGGCAGGCCGTTGTCGTCTATGATCTCCACCTTGAAGGCGCGCAGGTCGCGGCCCTTGCCCAGGTAGCGCCGGGCTATGCCGTCGAGCGTCTCGCCGTTGGCCGTCACCTCGTAGAGCAGGCCCTTGCCGTTGTGCACCCGGATGTAGCCGCCGCGGCTCATGAAGATGAACTCGTTGGAGTTGGTGCTCTGCAGGGAGCGGATATCGGTGCCGTAATCGGCGGCGATGGTGCGCACGTTCTCGCCCTTGGCCACCTTGTGGCGGGCGTGGATGAGGCGCGGGATGAGGCGGAAAGCCTCCGGCGGCGGCTCGGAAGGCCCCGGAGGCGTCAGGACGGAGAACCTGGCGTAGTAGAACGGCGAGATCCCCGGGGCGAGGGCGGCCGAGACGGCCGCCGCAGCCAGAAGTATGCCCAGTGCGGCGGCAAGCTTCAGGCGCCCCGGCAGCATCAGCGCCCGGACCCCATTTCCATGGACTTCAGGAAGTCCTTGTTGGATTTGGTGGAGTTGAGCTTGCTGATGAGCAGTTCCATAGAATCGATAGGTGACAGTGGGGCAAGCACCTTGCGCAGGATCCACACCTTATTAAGCTCGTCGTCCGACATCAGCAGCTCTTCCTTGCGGGTAGAGGTGCGGTTGATGTCGATGGCCGGGAACACGCGGCGGTCGGCCAGCTTGCGCTCCAGGTATATTTCCGAGTTGCCGGTACCTTTGAACTCTTCGAAGATGACGTCGTCCATGCGGCTGCCGGTTTCTACCAGGGCCGTGGCGATAATGGTCAGGGAGCCGCCTTCCTCTATGTTGCGGGCCGCGCCGAAGAAGCGCTTGGGGCGCTGCAGGGACGTGGACTCCAGACCGCCGGACAGCACGCGGCCGGAAGAAGGGGCCACGGTATTGTAGGCGCGGGCGAGGCGGGTGATCGAGTCGAGCAGCACCACCACGTGTTTGCCCATCTCGGTCAGGCGCTTGGCCTTCTCCAGGACGATCTCGGCCACCTGCACGTGGCGGTCGGCCGGCTCGTCGAAGGTGGAGGCGATGACCTCGCCCTTCACGGAGCGCTTCATGTCGGTGACTTCCTCGGGGCGCTCGTCGATGAGCAGCACTATCAGCTCTATTTCCGCCGCGTGGTTGGTGGCGATGGAGTTGGCGATGCGCTGCAGGATCATGGTCTTGCCGGTCTTGGGCGCGGCCACGATGAGCTGGCGCT
>CAYQJX010000055.1:0-10439 GCA_964417965.1 uncultured Elusimicrobiaceae bacterium | reverse complement strand
CGACCTGACATTTCTAAAAAACTAAAACCATGACATTTCTACTTACTTGCAACATACGGTCGGCCGCACTGTCGGCCGCAGGCCTAGAACAGCGGCCCCAGGTAGAAGTAGAAGATCTTGCCGCCGTCCGAGGTGCGCACCGAGTAGTCCAGGCTGAGCACCAGCTGGAAGGCCTGCAGGATGAACGTGTGCACGTTCACCCCGGCGCCTATCGAGGTGTCCAGCCGGGAGATCCCGAAATCCCTCAGGTCGCTGCCTCGGTCCCAGCCGTAGGCGGAGTCGGCGAACAGCTTGCCGTAGATGCCTTTAAAGTAGAAGTCAGGGAACATGTACCACATGTAGTAGTCCATGTCCTTCACCAAAGGGAAGCGCAGCTCGGCGTTGTTCAGGAACACGCCGGGCTTTTCGTACTCGTCGGAGGAGCCGGAAAAGCCGCGCACCCCGCCCAGCCCGCCGAAAGCGAAAGACCGCCGGTCGCGGCCCACGCTGCGCCCCGCCACGAACCTGTTGACGAAAGCCGAGCGCTTGGAAAGCGGGAAATACTTGAGGTAGTCGAAGACGAACACGTCGTACTTCAGGTTGCCGCCGTAGCGGTCCACCGCGGTCAGCCACGACAGCTCCGTCCTGGAGCCGCGCACCGCGGACAGGTAAAGGCCGTTGACCGTGTCGCGGATATAGGCGGCCTGCACCGCCCTGGTGCGCATGTGGTCGGCGAAATCTATATCCTTGTACTCGTTGGTCTCGTCCTTGAAGATGGCGTAGCCTTCCAGCCGGTTATAGCGGTCGAAGGGCCAGGCCGTGCCCACGGCCCGGCGCGTGTAGCGCTTGTCGTACTCCAGGTCCGCCGCGTCCACCGCCCCGCCGTAAGTGAGGGCGACGGCCTGCAGGTACAGCGGCATGCGCCAGCGCAGGTAGGCGTAGCTGGCCTGGAGGCTGAGGAAGTCCGCCCCGGAATTATAGTTCAGGTACAGGCTGACGTTGTGGCGGCCCAGCATGTCGGAGGCCTGCCAGTAGTTCATCCAGAACAGCCCGCCCGGCGACGAGAACATGAAAGCCGGGAAGAAAAGGTCGGTGGAAGAGTCGAAAACGTAAGGCTGGAAAGTCCCCGTGGAGGACGCCACCGTGAAGGCCGCTTCGGGCGCCGCGGGACCGGCCGCCGGCTCGAACAGGAAGTTCTCTGGCTCGCCCGAGTAGACGTCCATCCCCCCCCGCCTGAAGGCCGAGAAGTAAAGTTTCCCTCCGGCGGCCGCGGGCGTAAAGACGCCGCCCAGGCTGCGGGTCTGCCGGAAGACTTTCCGGGAGGCGGTCTCCAGGGAGTAAAGCTCGAAATCGTACCCCGCGTCGGAGATGAAATAGATGTTTTTGCCGTCCGGGGAGAAGACCGGGTCGTACACGTCCCCGTCGCCGATGAGCGAAGCCTCGGGCGCGCCCCCGCGCCGCAGCAGGCAGAGGGCCCGGCGCGGGCCCGCGGCGTCCTCCGTCTCGCAGGAATACGCCAGCTGCGTGCCGTCCGGGGAATAGGCCGGGGAGGCCTCGTCCTGCGCGCTGTCGGTAAGGCGCTCCAGGGCGGCAAAGGGCAGCGTGCCGCCGGCGGCCAGCAGGTCCGCGGGGGCTTCGTAAAGATCGTTAAACCCGCCCTTCATGCCGACGAAGGCCACCTTTTTACCGTCGGGAGAGAAAACCGGCTGGCGGGCCTCGGCCAGGCCCTCGAAGCCCGCGCGCGCCACCCGGCCGCTGTCCGGCTCGTAAAGGTAGAGGTACTCGCGGTGGTTCTTCTGGCCGGAAAAAGCCAGGTAGCGCCCGTCGGGAGACCAGGAGAGGGAGCGCAGCGGCTTGGTGAACCGCCCGTAAGGGACGTTCTCCGCGCCGGCGGACATGGCGGTCAGCCGCTTCTCCCGCCCGGTAGAGAGGTCCTTCACCCGCAGCTCCGGCGGATGGCCGGACCTGGTGGAGAGAAAGGCCAGCCGCCCTCCGTCGGGGGAAAGGGCCGGGCTCAGGTTGAACTCGGGGATCCCCTCCCCGCCCTCGGTCAGCCGGCGCCCGTAAATCCCCGGCTCCTGCAGCCGCCCGTCGCGGGCCTCGGAGAGATACTTGAGCTCCGTATATTCCGCGAATTTTTTCTCGAACTCCTGCAGGTCCGTCCCTATCAGGGGGTTCAGCACGGAGCCGGCGTCGTAGCGGGTGCGGAACAGCTCCAGCATCCGTCTGGGCTTGTCCGCCCCGTACTGCTCGGAGAGAAAGCGGATGGCCTGCCCGCCGGTCTTGTAGGCCAGCGTGGTCTGGTGGGGCTTGAGGTGGGCGAACTGGTTGAGGCGGGACAGCGGGATCAACCCGCCGGAAAGCACGGCGTCGCGCACGTACATCTTTTCCACGGCGTAATCGGAGAGACCCGTCTCGTACTCGGCGATGCCCTCCATCATCCAGAGCGGGTAGATGTAGGTTTTCAGGATCCTCGCGCTTTTCCAGAAGCCGTCTATCAGCACGCTGAACTGCGCCTCGTGGGCGAATTCGTGCTCGATCACGTCCTTCAGCCAGCCCTTGGAGCCGTCGGACCAGACCATGAAGCGGTCCTTGAAAGGCTCGGTCAGGCCGCCGATGCCGTCGGAGACCTCCGTAATGGGGGTCTGCTGCATGTCGTTGATGGAGGAGTACAGGAAGAAAGGGATGCGCTTGGAGAGGTCCGGGTTCAGGTCGGCGGCTTCGCGTTTATAGGCCGCCTCCAGCACGCCCGAGGCGTAGGCCAGCCAGGGCTGGGACCCGTCGTAATAGTGAATGTCGAAATGCTCGGTGGCGTAGATCTTCCAGTCGAAGTCACGGATGATGACCCTGTTCTCTTCGGCGCCGGCCGCTCCCCGGAAAAAGAAAAAGGCCGCGGCGGCCAGGACGCGGCTGAACGTACGTAGATGGAAGGCTCCTGCCTGCATTTTCCCCCGGCTATTTCTTCTTTTTCTTCGCGGCGGCGGCCCGGGCCTTCTCTATTTTCGCGAGAAGCGCCTTGCCCTCTTCGTGGCCCGGGTTAAAATTTACCAGCGCGGACAGCCAGCCGTAGGCGGCGTCGCTGTCCTTGCCGCGGTAGGCGGCGTCGGCGGCCATCCAGTAGAGGCCGGCCATGTCCGCGAACCCGCCGGCCCCGGGGGCCGCCTCCAGGGCGCGCCTGAGCGGCGTGAGGGCCCCGGGATAGTCTTTCTGCTCGTAGCGGATCCTGCCCTCGGCGTAATCGCCCAGGAAAGCGCCGGAGGGGCCAAGGGCGCGCAGCTGCGCGAGGGCCCCGGAATAATCCTGTTTGTTCTTCCAGCGGGCGAGCAGCAGGTTCTCCAGCAGCACCGCGTCCGGCTTGCCGGCCGCGAGCAGGGTCTCGTACTCCTTCACCGCCCCGGCGTAATCGCCGGCGGCGTAGAGCAGCTTGGCCAGCAGCATGCGCACTTCCTGGTCCTGCGGGTTATTGTTGAGGAATTTGCGGTACTCCTGGGCGGCGAAGTCGTAAAGGCCGACGGCCTGGTACATGGTGCCGAGGTAGTAGAAGGAGCGGACGTCGGCCAGGCCCAGCGAGCGGGCGCGCTCGAGGTCGGCGATGGCCTCTACGTAGCGCGGCTGGCCCAGCTGGTACTTCAGCCGGCCGGCCTCGGCCAGGGCCTGGATATCTTCGGGAGCGGACGTCAGCGTTTTGTCCAGTTCGGCCAGCCTGCGCGACAGGCGGGCGGACTGCATGAAATCGGAGGCTTTCCTGGGGAACTCGGGGGAAGGGCGCGCGCTCCGGCCCATAAAAAGGTAGAGCGCCGCCAGCACGAAAACAAGGAACATGCCGAGCGGCGCACCGTACGAATGAACTAGTTTGTTGAGCGCCTCACCTACCGCTTTTTGTCGCCGCTCATAACTCACCTTCGTCCTCCGAGTTATCGAGCAGGATCTGCCCGAGCGTCAGGGAAGGAGAGCCCTTCATGTACTGCGCCACCCGCTTGCGGTCTTCCATCTCTTCGGCGCGCTTTACGGAAAGGACCAGGCGGAAATTGGAGGAGTTGATGGCCACCACGATGCCGTTGACCTCGGCGCCTTCCTTGGGGGCGCCGTCGGCGCCGTAATCCTCGGCGGAGACAAAGCCCTCGGTGTGCTCGCCGATCTTTACCACCGCGCCCTCGGGGGCGACGGAGACCACCTTGCCCTTCACCTTCGCGAACCGGGCGAACCGGCGCTTGAGCATGTCCACCGGGTTAGGCATCAGCTGCTTCATGCCAAAAGCGATCTTTTCCCCCGCCTTGTCGACGGAGAGGACCTTGCACTTCACGCGCTGCCCGCGCCGGTAGGTCTTCAGGGCTTCCAGCGGTTCGCGCCAGGCCAGGTCTTCGGCGCGCACTACGCCCTCTATGCCCTGGAACCGCACCAGCAGGGAATCCTCGGTCACCTTGGAGACCACGCCGCGCACCACGTTGCCCGGGGCCACCTCGGACAGCACCTCGCCGCGGCGCAGCTTCTCGTCCTCCTCCAGCACCTGCCGGCGGGAGACCACGACCTTGCGGTCCTTCTCGTTGAAGTCGGTGATATAGAATTTTATCTTGGCGTTGGCGGGCAGATAATGCTTGTGCGCGCCGCCCAGCTCGGACAGGGAGAGCGGCATAAAAGCGCGCATCCCGGCGATGTCCACTATGTAGCCGCCCTTCACGATCTCGGACACCTTGCCCTTTACCCTTTCCTTGGACTCATAAAGCTTCTTGGCCAGCTCCCAGGCGGCCTTCTCGCGGGCGCGCCGGTGGGACAGCATGGTGTAGCGGCCCTCGCCGCCTTTCTTCTCCAGCACGGCCTGCACTTCGTCGCCGGCCACGGGGGTTTTCTCGTCCTGGAAATCGGCGAGGAGGATGGCGCCTTCTTTCTTTTCGCCTATGTCCACCAGCACCAAGTCGGCGGTGACCTGCACCACCTTCACCGTGACCACGCCCCTGGAGTGGACCTTTTCCGAAACCGCGGCCTCCGCCTTCAGGAGGTCGGCCATCGAGAGATTCTCTTCCGAGGCGGCCTTTTCCGTTTCGGCCTGCGGCGCGGCGTCCTGCGCGGGGATCTCCTGGCCTTCCTGGGGGGTATCGTTGGTTTCCATAGGGCTACTGCTCCTCTGTTATAGAAAAAATGTCCGACATGACGCTCTCTGAAAATTCGGCGTAGGCTGCCTTGAGGTCTCCGTCAGCGGGCGCTTCGAAACGCCTAAGGCCGCCGAACACAATAGTTATTTTACCTAATTTTGAGAAATTATCGCTGTTGAAAATTCTGACCGTCAGCACCGGCGCGCCGGACTTATGCGCCATCAGCGCCACGCCGGCCTTGGGCTTGAGCTTGCGGCCCCTGGCCCTGGTGCCCTCCGGGAAAATAGCCAGGCAGCCCTCGTTCTTCAGCGCGGTCAGGCAGCCGCGCAGCGCCCCCAGGTCCCCGCCCTCGCGGGCGCGGTCCACGGGAATGGCGCCCCAGCTGGGCAGGAGGAAGCTCAGGGGCCAGATGGAGAACAGCTCTTTCTTGGCGATGACGTTAGGCAGGCGGACCAGCGCCACGTGCGAAAGCAGGGCGGGCGGGTCGGCGTTGGAAAGGTGGTTGCTGGCGAGTATCAGGGGGCCGGAAGGCGGTATCTTTTCCAGGCCCCTGACCTCTATGGAATTAAAGAACCTGAAGAAGGTCCTGAAGAACAGGTAGACCAGGAGCAGCAGTTTCGGGCGTTCGGTGTTCGGTTTGGCCGGCATTATTTTACCGAAAGGCTCTCGAAAAGTCCGACGATAGCGTCCACCACCTGCTCCCTCGGCATCGCCGTGGAGTCCAGGTAATGGGCGTCGTCGGCCTTCCTGAGCGGGTTGACCGCGCGGCCCGAATCCTGGGCGTCGCGCTTGACGATGAAATCGAGGATCTCGGCGTAGTCGGCGGGCATGCCCTGCCCTTTAAGCTGCCCCACCCTGCGGCGCGCGCGGGCCTCTGGGGAGGCGTCCAGGTAGACCTTCAGCTCTGCGTCGGGGAAAACATTGGTGCCGATGTCGCGGCCTTCCATCACCACGCCGCCCGAGAGGCCGGCCTGGCGCTGCATGTCCTTCATGAACAGCCTCACGCCGGCCAGCCGCGCTATGGCCGACGAGGCGCGGCTTACGCTCTCCTCGGAAAGTTCCAGGGCGAGCACGCGCCCGTCCAGCGCGACGTCGGCCTCCGGGCCGGTCCCTTTGGGGAAAGCCCAGGCGAGCGAGCGGGCCAGCCCGTCCAGGGCGGCGTCGTCGTCCAGGCTTACGCCGGCCGCCAGGGCTTTCCAGGCGAGGGCCCGGTACATCTTGCCGGTGCTGATAAAGCGGTAACCCACGCGCGCGGCTACCAGCTTGCCGACGGTGGATTTACCCACCCCGGCCGGGCCGTCTATGGCTATCACTATGCCGTCCGGCCTCATGGGCGGACCAGGGCGGTCTTTTTTGGAAGATTGGCTTCGTTCTCCATGCCGAGCTTGCGCAGCGGCCGCACCCACTTGGTGAAGTTGGAGGGCTTCAGGGAGTACTCGTGCACCAGGCGCACCACTTCGCTTATCGGCTGGTAGCTCTCCCAGTTGAGGCGGAGGATGCGCACGCCGGCGTCCTCCATCTCCTCGATGAATTCGTAGTAGTTCTCCTGCAGGCTTTTCAGATAGGCGGGGTCGATGGCCTTCTCCATATTGCGGCCGCGGGACTTGATGCGGGCGATGGAAGTCTCTACGCGGCAGTCGAGGAAGATCATCAGCTGCGGGAACACCATCTCGCGCAGGACCATGTTGTCGAACAGGTCCAGGTAGGTGTTGTAGTCCATGTCGGAGATGATCTTGTCCGGGTGCTTGTTGAGCATGCGGGCGAAGATGGTGTCTTCCCAGATGGTCCGGTCCTGCACCACGCCGCGGATCTTGCCGAGGCTGATGCGGGAGACGAATTCGCGGTGCTGGCGGAAGCGGTGGTTGAGCAGCCAGATCTGCATGATGGTGCCGTACTGCTTCATGTCGCCGTAGAAGCCTTCGAGGTAAGGGTTGCCGCCCACTTCCTCGAGCACGGGCTCGAAGTTGAGGGCCTTGGCCAGTTCCATGGTCAGGGTGGATTTGCCTACGCCGATGATCCCGGCGATGCCGATGTAGCCTTCAGCGAACATAAGTACCTTCCTTGAAAGTCCGAATCAAATTGCCGGCGCGCGCGGCGCGGCTCAGTGCTTGCCCTCTATTTCCTGCTCGATGCCCTTTATGGCCAGCAGCACGTCGTCGGGATTGGAGGCGGCCTGCAGGATGTCCTCCAGCTTGGCCATGCCCTCCTTGTGCATCTTAACTAGCGACTGGTTGAAGGTCTGCATGCCGTAGAAGGCGCCCTTGCCGATCGCTCCGGTGATGCCGTCGATGGCGTTCTCGGCTATCATCTTCTTGATGTGCGGGGTGTTGGTCATGATCTCCACCGCCGGCAGGCGGCCGCCCTTGGAGCAGGGCAGCAGGCGCTGCGAGATGATGCCGCGCAGGCTTTCCGAAAGCTGCATGCGGACCTGGCCCTGCTGGTGCGGCGGGAACAGGTCGATGATGCGCGAGATCGTCTGGACGGCGTTCATGGTATGCATCGTCGCGAACACCAGGTGGCCGGTCTCGGCCGCGGTGATGGCCGCCTGGGTGGTCTCCAGGTCGCGCATTTCGCCGACCAGGATGATGTCCGGGTCCTGACGCATGGCCGCGCGCAGCGCGTCCACGAAGGTGGTGGTATCGGCGCCCAGCTCGCGCTGGCTGATGATGCACTTCTTCTCGGTGAAGGAGAATTCTATGGGGTCCTCGACGGTGATGATGTGCGCCTCCCAGCTCTGGTTGAGGTACTCTATCATCGCCGCCAGCGTGGAGGTCTTGCCGGAGCCGGTGATGCCGGTGACCAGCACCAGGCCGCGCTCGTTGGTCAGGATCTTCTTGATGGAGTCCTGCGGCAGGCGCAGCTCCTCGAAAGTGGGGATCTTGAGCGGGATATGGCGGATCGCCACGCCGATCTTGCCCTTGTGCATGAAGACGTTGAAGCGGAACCGGCCCAGCTCGCCGCCCTCGTAGGAGAAGTCGCACTCGTGTTTCTCCTCGAAGATCTGCTTGAGCCGCGGGGTCATCAGCGGGAACACCAGGTCCTCCACTTCCTTCTCGGTCATATTGGAGGAGTTGATGGGGGTGATGGCGCCGTGGATGCGCAGGAAAACGGAGGAGTCGCCGCGGATATGCGTATCCGAAGCCTTGTTCTGCACCATCACTTTCAGCAGCAGGTTCAGGTTTATGGCCATATCGGTTCCCCCCCGCCTTATTTAAGCCGCTTCACGGAGTTCTGCCGGCGCAGGTAAGCGGGCTTGTCCATGTCGTCGTCGCCGAGCGAGCCCGAGGAAGAGGCGGCCGGCAGAAAATCGTCGTCCACCCGGCGGCGGCCCGCGGCGCGGCCGAGGCCGCGCAGGCGGGCCAGGTCGCCGGCCAGTTCGCCGCGCTTGGAAGGGAAGCCGGTCGCGATCACGGTGATCTTTATCTCGTCGCCCAGCGTCTCGTCGAAAGCCTGGCCGAACTTCACGAAAACGTCGGGGTTGGCGTGCTTCTTGATATACTCCATCGCCTCGTCCAGCTCGACGATGCGGATGTCGCGGGAGCTGGTGAAGTTGACCAGGATACCCTTGGCGCCGTCTATCACCGCGCTCTCGAGCATCGGGGAGTGCACGGCTTCCTTGGCCGCCTCTATGTGGCGGTCCGGCCCGGAGGCGCGGCCGATGCCGATGAGCGCCTCGCCGGACTTGGTCATGATCTTGCGCACGTCGGCGAAGTCCACGTTGATGGAGCCGCTGCGGGTGATGACGTCGGAAATGCCCTGGATGGCCTGGCGCAGCACGTCGTCGGCCTTGCGGTAGGCGTCGCTGCTGGAGGTTTCGCGGTCCACCACGGAAAGGATCCTGTCGTTGGGGATGACCAGCAGGCAGTCGGTGTGCTTGCGCAGCTCCTGGATGCCGGCCTGCGCCTGGTCGGCGCGGGCCTTGCCCTCGAAGCCGAACGGCCGGGTGACGACCCCGACCACGAGCGCGTTGGAGTTGCTCTCCTTGGCGGACTGGGCCACCACCGGCGCCGCGCCGGTGCCGGTGCCGCCGCCCATGCCGGCGGTGATGAAGATGAGGTCCGCGTCGGCCACGGCCTCGCGGAGCAGCTCCGCGGATTCCACGGCGGCGTCCTTGCCCTTGGAGGGGTCGCCGCCGACGCCGAGGCCCTTGGTCAGGGTCTCGCCGATCTGGATGCGGTTGGGCGCCTTGCTGCGGCGCAGGTCCTGCGCGTCGGTGTTGACGGCCACGAACTCCACCAGGCGGATGTCGGCCTCCACCATGCGGTTGACGGCGTTGCCGCCGCCGCCGCCGACGCCGATGACCTTGATGACCGCTTCGCGGTCCTGGAAATCGTTATTGTAGCGTATCCTGTTTTCAGACATAATGGGCCGTACCGGTCAGAACAGGTCCTTGAACCAGCGCCAGAGTTTCTTCTCCACGGAGCCGCCGCGGGCGGGCGCGGGCGCGTCGGTGTTCCAGGACTTCAGGTGCGGGTAGCAGACCAGGGCCACGGCGCCCAGGTAGGGCTGGGTCATGTACTCCTCCGGGCACTGCAGGATCTCCTGCGCCGGCAGGCCCAGGCGGGCCTGGCTGAGGTCCAGCAGCTGCTCGGCGGCCTCGGGCATGCCCTTGAGCAGGGCGCCGCCTCCGGTGAGGATGGCGCCGCCGGGAAGGTCGGAGTAGTTGGAACTCTGCACCGACTGGTTGATCTTCTCGAAAATCTCCTCGGCCCTCGGCTGGATGAAATCCAGCAGCTCGCGGGGCCGCACTTCCTTCCTGGTCCTGGCGTCGAGCTTGGTGATGTTGATCACCTTGTCCTCCTCCAGCATGTTGGAGAAGACGGCGCCGTGCTTTTCCTTGATCTCCTGGGCGGCGGTCATGGTGGTGCCGAGCCCGTAGGCGATGTCGCGGGTGATATAGTCGCCGCCGACGGCGATCTCCTTGGAGAAATGGATGCTGCCCTCGGAGTAGATGCCGATGGAGGTGATCTGGCCGCCGGCGTCTATCAGCAGGCAGCCGAGGTCTTTCTCCTCCTCGGAAACCACCAGCTCCCCGACGGCGAGCAGCGTATAGATGGGCGCCACCACGCGGAACCCCGCGCGGGAGACGGACTTCATGAGGTTGCTGATGATCGGGCTGGAGGCGGTGACGATATGCACGCCCACCTCGAGGAGGGCGCCTTCCATGCCGATGGGGTTGGGCACGCCGCGCTGGCGGTCCAGGGAGAAGCCCTGCGGGATGACGTGCAGGATCTCGCGGTCGGAGGACAGGGGCACCGTCTTGGCGCTCTCGATCACGCTGGCGACGTCCTCGCTGGTGATCTCCTTGTCGGTACGGGCGATGTTGTAGCCGCCCTTGTTGTCGAAAGCCTGGATGTGGGAGCCGCGCAC
>CAYQJX010000054.1:0-11149 GCA_964417965.1 uncultured Elusimicrobiaceae bacterium | reverse complement strand
GCGGATGATGCGGTTGATCTGCGGGGCGAAGCCCATGTCGAACATGCGGTCCGCCTCGTCGAGGACGAGGATGCGGGCGTCGTGCACCTTGGCGGCGCCGCGCTCGATGTGGTCGTAGACGCGGCCGGGGGTGCCGATAAGGATCCTGGCCTTGCGGTTAAGGTCGCGCAGCTGGGATTCTTTGCCCTCGCCGCCGATGAGGCAGGCGACGCCCATGTTGAAGGCGGGCGCGAAATCGCGGCAGACCTCGGCCACCTGGAGCGCGAGCTCGCGGGTGGGCAGCAGCACCAGGGCCTTGCCGGGCCCGGCGGCGAGGCGCTGTATCATCGGTATCGAGAAGGCGATGGTCTTGCCGGTGCCGGTCTGGGCTATGCCGACCATGTCTTTGCCTTCGGTGGCTATGGGTATGGATTTCTGCTGTATCGGCGTGGGGGTTACGAAGCCTTTCTTGTCGAGTATTTCCATCAGCTTCGGGGCGATGCCGAGCCCGTAGAAGCCGGACTTTTTCTTAAGGCCGAGCGCGGTCAGCGCCCTGGTGCCTATTTTCTTGAGGAGTTTCTTCATATGTTATCTATATTATATTCTATTTCCGCCCCCGCCGTAAGCAGGGGCCAGATAATAAACGGTTCCGCGAGATGCCAAGTCGGGGGCCAGCCGGGGAGGGGCCCCGTGCTCCTGGGCAGAGTGGAACCGTTGCGCGGTTCCCCCCGCCCTTGGGAAATTAAGGGCGGGACCCCCTTCCCCAAAGTCGCACGGAACCCCTCCCCGGCCGTCCCCCTCCAGTTACTCCGGAGGCTGGTCTGCCATGGGCGGTTTAGTTCAGCTCGAATTCTTCGCCCAAGGCGGGAGACTTTATATTTTTGACGCCTTCCTTCTCCAGGGCCGCCGTGAGCGCGGCGCGGGCTTCGGGCTCGCCGTGGACCAGGAAGACGCCGCGGGCGGGGTTGACCGTTTTTACGAAGGAGACCAGGTCGTCGCTGCCCGCGTGCGAAGAGAAGACGTGCATGGTCTCTATGCTGGCGGCCACCTGGTGCTCCATGCCGAAGATCTTCACCAGTTTCTGCCCGTCCTGTAGCCGCCGGCCCAGCGTGCCCTGCGCCTGGTAGCCGACGAGCAGCACGATATTATCCGGGTCGGAGATGTTGTTGCGCAGGTGGTGCAGCACGCGGCCGCCCTCGCACATGCCGGAGGCGGAGATGATGAGCATCGGGCCTTTTTTGCCGTTGAGCTCCTGGGATTCGTCCTTCGTGCGCAGGTAGCGGATGTACTCGAAACCGAACGGGTCCCCGTCCATTTTGGCGTAGGCCTCAAACTTGTCGTCGAAGGAGAAGTCGTCGCGGTGCTTGTTGAAGATCTCGGTCAGGCTGACGGCCATCGGGCTGTCCACGTAGACCGGGATGCGGGGCGCGGCCTCCGCCCGGAACAGGCGGTCCAGGAGATAAACTATCTCCTGCGTCCGCTCCAGCGCGAAACTGGGGATGATAACCTTGGCCCGGGTCTTTACCGCGCGGCGTATCACTTCGGCCAGCTTCTCTCCGGCGTCGGCGAGCTTCTCGTGCACCCGCCCGCCGTAGGTGCTTTCTATGATCAGGTAATCCACCTTTTCCGGGGAGGCGGGGGTCTCCATCAGCAGGCCTTCCCGCCGGCCCAGGTCGCCGGTGTAGAGCAGGCGGCGCCCGCCGCCGGCCGTGTCTATGTCCAGCTGCGCCATGGCCGAGCCCAGCACATGCCCGGCGTTGAAGAAGCGGGCCTCCACGCCCGGCAGCGGCGAGAAAGGCGCGTCGTAGCCCGCGGTTTTCAGATGGGCCAGCGCGTTCTTGGCGTCCTCTTCCGTGTAGAGCGGTTCTATCGTGAGCTTCTCCGCGGCGTGGATCTTATTAAAGAACCTCGCGTCGCCTTCCTGCAGCCTGGCAGAGTCGGCCAGCATGACGCCGGCTATCTCCGCCGTGCCGGGCGTGGCGTACAGCGGGCCGTCGCAGCCGTCGCGGTAAAGTGAGGGCAGCAGGCCGCAGTGGTCTATGTGCGCGTGGGAGAGCAGCACCGCGTCCACCGAGGCCGGCGGGAAAGCGAAGGTCCTGTTCTTTGTCTGCGCGTCGCTGCGGTGGCCCTGGAACATGCCGCAGTCCAGCAGCAGCGAGCCTTTATCCGTTTCGAGCAGGTGCCGGGAGCCGGTAACCTCGCCGGCCGCGCCGTGGAAGGAGATCTTAGCGTTTGCCATGTGTTTTTCCTTTGGGCCGCGCCGGGGTGAAGTCCCGCAGCGGGCCTTTTGTCTTTCTGAGCAGCAGTTCGTCGCTGCCTTTTATTAAAAAATCTTTCAGCAGGCCGGCTTTCCTGTAGCCGAGCCTGCGGTAGAATTTGAGAGCGCCTTTATTAAAGGAAGAGACGCAGAGGAAGACGTTGGGGGTGTGCGCGAAGATCTTCCCCTCGGCGAAGCGCATGAGCGCCTCCCCGAGGCCCCCGCCCCGGAAGCCCGGCGCCACGAAGAGGACCTGTATGTAGCCGCGGAACGTGCCGTACATCGTTATGACCACGAACCCGGCCAGAGTCTTTCCCTCCCTGGCGGCCCAGGTCTCGCGGAAGGGAACGCTGAAAGTCTTCACGCAGTGCTCTTTCCGCAGGCCCAGTTTCAGCCACGGGTCGGAGGCGGCCATCAGGGCCGCCGCGGCGCGCTTGTCTCTTCCCAGGCTCAGGCGTGTTATCTTCACGGTTTAAATAATACAAAATTCGCGCCGGCGGTTATAAAATTGGGATAATATCCCCATGCTCCACGATTTTCTAAGCCTGGCCGCCTTTACTTTCCTCGCTTTATTCCCTATCCTCAACCCCCCGGCGATGGCGCCTATCTTCCTGGACATGACCTCCGCGCTGCCCGACGAGGACCGGCACCGCCTGGCCTGGCTTATAGGCAAGAACACCTTTATGCTGCTTTTCTGCGTGCTGGTCGCCGGCGGCTGGCTGCTTAAGATCTTCGGCATCTCGGTGCCCGTCATAAGGATAGCGGGCGGCCTGCTGCTCTTCAACACGGCCTGGCAGATGCTCAATAACGAGGCCAGGTTCTCCCAGGCCGAGCAGGACGAGCTCAAGAACAAGATGACCTCGCGCGCCTTCTTCCCGATGACCATGCCGGTGACGGCCGGCCCCGGCTCCATAGCCGTTACGCTGACCCTGGTGCCGGCCGGCTCCCTGCTGAGCTCCCACACCTGGCTGAAGTTTGCCGCCGACGCGGCCGGCATAGGGCTGGCGGCGCTCAGCGTGTTTTTCTTCTACCGCTACTCCGAGAACCTGCTGCGCCGCATGGGCCGGGCCGGCGCTCAGACCATCTCCAAGATCTCCGCTTTCATCCTGCTGGCTATTGGCGTGCAGATCATCTGGGAAGGCATAAGGGGCCTGCTGAACCTCTAGGGCTTTACCTGCGCGAAACGGAAAAGGGCCGCCTATGCGGCCCTTTTTATTGGGCATGCTGATTTTGGCGTAGGCCAAAAGACCTATATTTGACATAGGCCCTTTGGCCCTTGCCGAATAGGCCTGTTCAGCTAAACTATATTGACATTAGTCAGTTGACCTTGGTCAAAGCCTGGAGGCAGTTTGAAACGTTTTATCGTCACTCTCTCACTGATACTCTTCACCGCGACAGCGTTCGTTTCAGCCTCGGAGCCTGCCCTCGAAGTTCTGAAAAACTCGGCGGCGGGTTTTTCTTTTGAGGGTTCCCTCCCGGAGCCCCAGCCCCCCCTGCTCTACCGGGTCTTCGAACTGCCGGAGTCTGACGTTGACGGAGAAGAACTCTTCGTCTACCTGCACGACGCTACCGCCCCGGCGCGCCGCGCCACCCCCTCCTATGACGCGTCAAGGAAGTTCATGTACTCCAAGGCCGACAATACCGGTTGCGGGAGCGGGCCCGGCATAATAACCTTCTACTCGCTCGTCTGCGTGCCTGGCTCCAGCGGCAGCGGCAACGATTACCGCGAGAGCGGCGACGCCAACAAAGACGGCGTGGCCGGAGACTTTATCAACGCGGAGCATATCTGGCCCCAGGGCTATTTCAACAGCGCGCTGCCTATGGTTGCCGACCTGCACCACCTGACGCCCACTTTCTCAGTGCCTAACGGCCGCCGCGGCAGCTTCAAGTTCGCCATGGTCTATGGCCCTGTTTACAGCACCTCTTCAGGCTCAAAGGCGGCCAAGGACGCCTTCGAGCCCACGGACGCCTCCAAGGGCAATGTGGCCAGGGCCATGCTTTATTTCCTCGTGCGCTACCATGACAAGAACATCCGCCAGGGCATGAACTACCAGTCCTTCTGGACGCAGACAGTGCCGCTGCTGCTGGAGTGGAACAGGCAGGACCCGCCGGACGCCGCCGAGCGCCGCCGCAACGACCTGGTGGAGGAGTTCCAGGGCAACCGCAACCCTTTCATAGACCACCCCTCCCTGGCCGACCGGGTAGGAGAAATGGTTTTCAAAGCTCACTAAAGATCTGAACAGCAAAAGAAAAGGCCCCGGAAGGGGCCTTTTCTTTTGATGGGAGAGGTCTTTATTTCTTTATGGGCCAGCGGCACTTATCTATAAGCTCCTCGTTAAGCTTCAGCTGCGGGCGTTCCACAAAGATCACGTTAGCGACTTCCTCACTTCTGTATAGAGCCTCTATGACGGCCGCGGCGGCCGCTCCGGATTGGGCGAAATCCGGCGCCAGGGAGGCGGCGGCCCCGCTGTGCATCAGCGCCGGGGTGGGCGCGTAAAAGGGAATGGAGTTGGCGCAGGCGAAATTGGCGAGGACCATGAGGCTGCCGGTGTTGATCAGCGCCGGGTCCGGCATAAGCCAGAAAGCGTCCATTTTCCCCAGCAGGCGCCGCAGCCGGTCCGGGAAGGAGTCCGGGGATTTAAGCTTGGCGGAGATTATCTCTATGCCGGCCCTGGCGCCGGCGTCCCTCAGCTGCAGCAGGTAGTCTTCTCCGGGATAAGCCGACCAGAAAACGGCGAGGCGCCGCAGCCCCGGCTGCAGTGCCTTGTAGGAGGCGATCGCCGCCTCGGGAGCGGGGACCATCGAGATCTGATGCCAGCCGTGGCCGCGCATGACCAGGGGCGCCAGCGCGTATACGCCGCGGGTGCCGGAAGGATGGCCGGCGGCCACGGCCCTGGCCCCGAACGCGGCCATAAATTTAACGTCGTCGGGCGGCACGAAGCCGGGCCTGGACGCGTCATAAATATCGGCGGGGTGTTTGAGCTCCGCCCGGAAAGCGGCGCAGGCTTCCGCGTAGGGTCCGGAATCGGAAGCCAGGATGGCGGCCACTTCGGCGGAGCGGGCGGCAGTGGGCGCGAAGATGGAGAGGGCCGCCAGCAGCGCCCGTCTCCCTTGCTTCGAATGGTTGAGCCCTTTCCTCATGGTTTAAAACTTGTAGTTCACCCCCCCCTTGACCTCCAAGGGGTTCTGGGGGGAGCCTTCCATATGGTCCGCCCCGCCGCCGTAATCGGCGTTATAATAGCGCCGGTCAAAGATGTTGTTCAGCTCCACGTAGGCGCTGAACCCGGAACCCCGCGCGCCGGCGTAGCGCGCGTACAGGTCGACGGTGGTAAAGCCCGGGATCCGCGCCCCGTCCTGGTTGCGGGTGTAGGACCGGTACAGGAGCTTGGGCGTCAAGGTCCAATGGCCGCGCTGCGCGGAAAGGCCGGCCTGGACTACGTGCCGGGAGTTGAAAGGGATGGGGTCGCCGGCCAGCCGGCCTTCGGAATGGGTATAGGCCAGCCAGGGTTCCAGGCTCCACCTGGCGGCGCGCAGCAGCCCGTCGGCGCGCAGGGTGAAACCGTAGGTTTCCATGGTTCCGCGGTTCTCCGCGCGTTCCAGGCTGGCTACGGGCACGCCTTTGAACGTGCCCGACCCTATGTCGACGTCCTGTATCAGGTCGCGCACCTTGTTGTAGTAGGGATTCATGGAAAGCCGGAAGGTGTGGCTGAAGTCGTGCATGAACGACGCCTCCAACGAGCGGGTTTTTTCCGGCTCGAGGTTCTCGTTGGTGACGTGGAAGAACTCGCTGTAATAGCCGGTCGCGTTGGTGTTGGTGGAAATGAAAGAGCCGAAATGCTTGTGGGTCCAGAAGGGCGACGGGGCCAGGTAGGCCTCGCCGTAAAGCAGCTTTGCCACCGTGTCTTCCGAGCCGCCCGGCCGCCAGACCAGGCCGGCCCGGGGGTTCCAGGTCTCGCCGTAAGAGGTATTGCGGTCGTAGCGCAGGCCCAGCGAAAGGGAAACGTCGGTCAGCTGTTTCTGCACCCTCAGGAAGGCCCCGGTGTTGCTGTAGCGCAGGGAGTGAAAATCCACCGGGATGGTCGAACCGTTGTAGACGAAATTCTGGGAGAGGGGGCTTTTCTCCGTGTCGAACTTGTGGCCGAGGTCGGCCGTGTACGGGAGTACCGCGTTCTGCTGGTAGCTGAACCCCATAAGCACGGGCAGGCCTTCCGCGGGTTCGAAAGAGAGCGTCTGCTCTATGGTGCCCGTCCTGGCGGAGGCGTACTTGTAGGCGTCAGCGTAGCCGGAAAAGCTGTTTAGGAACCGGCTTTCGGGGCTTATCTCGTAATCGTAATAGGAGATCAGCGTATTGAGCCGCCAGTTCTCGCCGGGGGAGGAGTAAGAGTGCCTTCCGTACAGCGTCCATTGCCGGGTGCCAAAGCGCGCGTCCTTGCTGTAGAGGGTGAGTTCCGGCTTTACGCCGATGGAGGAGGAATGGGATTCCCTCATCTGGATGAGCCCGACCTCGAGATCGCCCAGGTTAACGCGGCCGTTGAGGTAGGAAGAGTCTTCCCTGGCGTCGTATCTCGTTACCGGCACGGTCGTAGTGCTGCTGTTGTACGGGGAGAGCTGCGCCTGCCCGCTCTGGTATTGGGAATTGTACCAGGAGTAATCCTGCCCGTAGTAATTCGGCAGCTTGGGGTTGCCGGCCGCGCGGCTGTCGAAGATGGCCGAGGCGTAGGGGCCGGCATGGTCGTCTTCGGAAAGGCGCGTCATCGCCGAGAAGCCGGCGGAGCGGGAATTGAAGGACCCGAGGGCGATGCCCGCGTCGGAGACCCCGGAGTTGCGGGTGACCACGTTGACGATGCCGCTGAAGGCGTCGGCGCCGTAGACCGAGGACATGGGCCCCAGCACTACCTCCACCCGCTCGGCCTTCTTAAGGGAAAGCTGTCCAGCTATGGCGAACAGGTCGCCGGTAGGCGGGGTTATGCGCACCCCGTCGTAAAGTACAAGCAGCCGCTCGTTGCCTGGGATGCCGCGTACGCTGACGGTATTAAGGCGGCGCACGTCGGAGTTGCGCTGCACCTGGAACTGCGGCATATCGGTCAGCAGGTCGGAGAGGGATTCGTAACCGCGTTTCTCTATGGTTTCAGCGGTGACCACATAGGCCGCCGCGGCCGCGTCGGAAGGCCTTTCCTCGGCGTAGGACGCCGCCAGCAGGGGCGTATCCAGGATCTCCCGGAGCGAAGACTGGAAAAAGTCCACGCCGCCGGCATCTTGCGCGATCGCCGGCGCCGGCGCCGCCAGGACGGCGGCCGCTAGCATTATCGTTTTAAACATTTCCCCCCCTGCGTTTGGCCTAGCGCGCCAGCCTGTACGGGTCGTCCGTAACGCTGAGCAGATAAACAGCCGCCTTTATGTTCCTGGGCACGGCACGGCCTACCATGGCCGCTCCCGGGTAAAAAGTGGTTCCTTCCAGTTCCGTGGTGAAGGCGAAAATACCGCGGGCGCCGTAGGCCCAGTCCGTAGTGTCGCCGGTGGCCACGTAGAGGTCGCTGGACTGCTGCGGCCTGTAGCCGGTCGGTGCCGTGAGGCCCCTGGCCATCGCCTCAAAAACTTTCCTGTCGGCCGCGTTCTCCACCGGCGTGTCCTTGCCCGCCCACGGATAGAGCAGCAGGCTGGAATAGGAGTGGTAGCTCATCAGCGTCTTTATGTTTGGCCGGGCCTCGATAAACCGCTTTATCGCCTGGGTTTCCGGCTCGGAAAAAGCGTAGGGGCCGCAGTAGGTATCGGCGCCGGGGTACTGCGAGGCCCCCGCCTGGCACCAGAGGGAGTTGTAGTTGCGGTTCAGGTCCACTCCGATAGATTTGTCCGGGTTGACGCGCGTATTCTTGCGGTGCCAGCGGTATTTGCCGGTCTGGATGTCGTACTCCGCCCCGTCCGGGTTGGTCAGCGGGGCTATAAAGATGTCCAGCGTTTCCAGATATTTCTTTATCTCGGGGTCGGCCTTGCGCGAGAGCAGGTGCTCCGCCAGGCCCAGGGCTACCTCGTTGGAGAGATGCTCCCGGCCATGGTGGTTGCCCATGAAGAAAGCGGCGGGGCGGGCGGACGGGGCTTCCCCTTTTTCGGCCGGGTTGAGGCGCAGGCACCAGATCTCGCGGCCTTCGGTGGTCCGGCCGAGGGAGAAGAGGGAGGTTTCGGCGGGGTGCTGCGCGGCCAGCGCCTGCAGCAGGTCCGTGGTCTCCTTATAATTATGGTAAACGGCGTCCGCGGCGGGGAAATCCTTGAAGTGCCGCCGGGCGTAGTCCTGTATGGATTGGCGGCTTTTTACGATGAAACCCTTGGCTGCCAGCTGCTCCATGTCCTTTCCCGCGATAAACCCGGAAGCGTAGCGCGCCTCTATCTCCACTATATCCAGGCCTGCCCCCAGCAGGGCGGTCCTGTCGTACTTGTCGTCGGCGGAGACGGTGACCCAGTAGCGGTCGTCGGCCTGCAGGTATTCCCGGGCTGAAGAGGCCGGGGAGGGTTCCGGCGCCGCAGGGAGTTCCAGGCCGCGGCGCAGCTGTTCAAAAGGTCCGGCGGAGGCCGCTGAAACCAGGAGAGGGAGAAGCAGGGAGGGCAGGATTTTCTTCATTGGAATACCTGAATTGAATATAGCAAACAGGCGGCAGGCAGGGCTACTGATTTTTGTCAACTTTTTGCGAAAATAATGTTATAATTTTTCTGGCGTCAAATCGCGGGATCCGGAGGCGTTCTGAAACGCACCTCGCTCTTCTTCGTGTTTGCCCTGGTGGCCGCAGGCTCCTGGAGTACCGTCAGCTTCGCACAGGACCTGCCCAGCCTTGAAAGATTCCTCATAGACCTGCCCTCGCAGGCCGTTCCTTCGCCCCTTACCCCCCTCCGGACCGATCCCCAGTATCTTTCCCAGTCGTCCGGGCTTACCGGCGAAAAGCTCTTCCAGTTCCTTCACGCCGCCACGGCCTACCCGGTGCCAGGCACCGGCACCGATTACCTTAAAGCCAAGAAATACATGTTCTCCGTAGCCGACAATACCGGCTGCGGCGGCAGGCCGGGCGTAGTAGCTTTTTACTCCCAGGTCTGCGTCCCCGGCGCCAGCGAGCACGGCGAGGATTATAAAGAGCCCGGCGACGCCAACGGCGACGGCCTGCAGGACAGCGACGGGATGAACGCGGAGCATACCTGGCCGCAGGGTTTTTTCAACAAAGCGGCCCCGATGAAGTCCGACCTTCACCATATCTTCCCTACTTTTATAGGCGTCAACGGCATGCGCGGCAGCGAGCCGTTCGGAGAAGTTTCACAAGCCGTTTACTCCACGCTGAGCGGCTCCAAACTGGGGGCGGAGGGTTTCGAGCCCGCCGACGCGGTGAAGGGCGACGTGGCGCGGGCCCTGTTCTACTTCCTGGTCCGCTATTACGACCGCAAGATCACCGACGGTATGGATTACAGGGGCTTCTGGACGGGCCGCGTGGCCATGTTCATGACGTGGCACCTCCAGGACCCGCCGGACGCCGCCGAGCGCCGCCGCAACGACCTGATAGACCGCTTCCAGGGCAACCGCAACCCCTTTGTGGACGACCCCCGGCTGGTGGAGAAAGTCGGGATGAAGATCTTCCAGTCCCATTAATTCCCCCCTCTTAAAATAGAAAAGCCCGGCGTAACCGGGCTTTTTCATTTGGCGGAAAGATCTAGTTCTTTAGCGGGGTAAGCTGCGCCTTGCCCGCTACTACCGCGAGATTAAGCCGCACAATGTCGGCGGCGTAGTCCCAGGACAGGGAGGCCAGTTTGTCGCAGGCCTGGTGGTAGCAGGGGTTATGATTCTCCCAGCTCTCTATCGAGAGGTAGGTCGGCACGCCGGCTTCCAGGAACGGCACATGGTCGCTGCCCCAGGCGGGCATGGTGATGTTCGGCTTGAGCTTAGTGTAGGTTACGGTCAGCCCGGCCACCCACTCCGCGTGCGCTGAAAATTCCTTGTTGGTCTCTATGTCCAGGAGCCCGTCGCGGTTCCAGGCGATCATGTCCATGTTTATGGCCCAGGCTATGCGGGCCATTTCCCCGGAGGCCTTGAGCTTTTTGGCGCAGGCGTAGGCCCCGGCTATGCCGTTTTCCTCGCCGTTGGCCGCTATGAAGAGCAGGTCGTGGTCCGACTTGTAGCCGGCCAGGACCCTGGCCATCTCCAGCAACCCGGCGGCGCCCGAGGCGTTGTCGTCGGCGCCGGCGTTCTCGTGCCCCACGGAATCCATATGGCCGACTACGGCTATGGTCTTGGCGCCGGGCTTGGCCGCCTTGCGGCGGGCCAGGATATTGCACTCCGAATCTTTCTTCCGCTCTTTGTAGCACTGGCGCTCTACTTCATAGCCCAGGTCCTTGAAGGCGCCGGCGAGATAGTCCATCGCGGCGCGGTTGCCCGAAGAAGCCGAGAGGTCCAGCCCGCCGGCGCCGCGCTTGCCCGTCATGGTCAGCGTTTCGGCGTAGCCCATCAGGCGGCGGCCGTCCACGCGGGCGGTAAGCGCCAGCACCGCGGGGTCCGCGGCCTTATCCTCCGGGGCTTTGCCGGGGGCGGAATAGACGTCCGAGGGAGAGATCTCCCGGAAGTTGCGGCCGAGTTCCGGCGGGAGGCTGTCCGCCGGCACGGTAAGTTTGACCAGGCGGATGCGGCCTTTGGCGTAAACAGTGGCGGAATATTTTGCGGCCTCCTCGAGGAAGGCCGGGTCGTGGGAGAGCAGCAGGTAAGAAGGCCCGGCAGGCGCCTGCGCGCCGGACGCGTGGGTCGAAAGCAGCAGGCAGGGCAGAAAAAGCAATGTTCGTATCACAGTGTAATTATAAAGTAAACATTGACGCCGGTCAAGGGCCGGCAGGCCCCGCTGTTGCAAGTAAGTAGAAATGTCATGGTTTTAGTTTTTTAGAAATGTCAGG
>CAYQJX010000053.1:0-11195 GCA_964417965.1 uncultured Elusimicrobiaceae bacterium | reverse complement strand
AATGTCAACAGATTTAAGCTGCAGAATATGTTTCAATTATACAGGACGGGATAGCTCTGCTGAGCGACCAGGCAGCTTGGTGCGAACAGTGACAGTAATATGGTAAAAATGCGGCGTTTCATTTTTCCTCCAACGGAAAATCCCCAAAAACATACTCGCCACTTTCCTTAAAAACAAAAGCCCGGCAAAAGACTGCCGAACAGTCCCTCACCGGTTACAAATGGCCGCCCCACGGCCAGGCCGCGCCGCCACCAGGAAGTCGATCACATTGAAGTCCCCGCATGCCCGGTTATAGTTTGGCAGAGAATTGCTTGTTTGTCAATGGCATGGCATGGCGCGTGTCATTTGGGAGATGGTTTTTCGTTGGGAAAAATCGTGTTGCAGAAATGGCCCCAAAACCCGTTAGCAGCCGTTTTGGTATACAGGCGCGCCGGTATAAATGACACCGCCTCCCCTTTTCGGGCTATCCTACGGCCACAGGAATGAGGAGGTATCTTGCACAGTCTGGGGAGTAAGCGCTTACGCGTGGTCGCCTGGGAATTAGTGAATATCTGCGTGATAAGCTCATTGCCGGGAATTAAGCGCGGCGACTACACGATACGACTGTAAAGCTAAATTTATTGCAGCAAAATCACACATTACAATGCCGTGTCCCACCAATTGTCGGCACATTGGGCTAGGGCCGCCCTCAATTTCAGAATAGTCTGATTTTCTTTTGTCGAAACCATCACGACCCGTTTTTTTGCCCTTGTCATGCCGACATAGACAATTGAGGCATTCTCTCTTTCAGTAAGTTTGAGATTATCCAAGGGGAAGCACTCGATCCCCGAGAAGTAGACATGATCAAACTCCAGACCTTTAACAGAGTGGATCGTGCTTACCACGACGGCGTTCCTGGACAGGCTGAAATTTTTCTTGGCGAGGTTGTCCTTGGCCAGCCAGTAGACCGGGATCCCATGCTTTTCCAGATATTCAGCGATTCGTTGCGTGCCGCTGGTGTAAGGGTGAAACACCCCGATATCCGAAAAGGCCGCGCCATTCTCTATCTGCGCCCTGATATCGTCGGCGACAAACTTGAAGACTCCGGAGTCATCAGGAAAAAGCCTCAACTCCGGCATCTTGCCGCTGGAATTCCCGGCGATACAATCCTCCATGGTCAGATACTGTTTGGCGCTGTCCTCGAATTTCTCTCCATGAAGATACTTCATGGCAGGCACAATTATCTCTCTCGTACTGCGATAGATCATCGGAAGTTTCCTGACCCGGCCCTGGACATTGATATCCGCGCCCTTGTAAGTGAACTTCCGATGGTAGATTTTTTGGTTAAAGTCCTCGGCTAGGATAAGTAAATGTGGTTCCGGCTTGAGGAAAGCCCGTAATCCCTTCAGCCAGGAATAATGAAAGTCCTGGCTTTCATCTATCAAGATTGCGTCGTATTTAACTGTATCCGGCCGAAGAGCCAGCCCCCGCAGATATTCTCCCAGTCTGGCGCTTTGCCCGTCGTCATCGCCGTGCTCCCAGGAATCCTTCAGGTGCTTCCGGCACGCCTCTTCATCCCCGGCTTTTTTTGCCTGCCAGTCAATGAACTTATGAAAATTAAAAACATGTATCACTCCGGAAGAGCTTGAGGATTTATCGCCGTTGAAACTCTGAAGATAAAAATCCAGCTGGCTCTTCAAACTGGTGTTGAAGCAGGCAAGCAAAATCCTGGCCTCCGGCTTACTCTTAGCCAATAGCTGCGCTTTAGCGCAAAGCACCAATGACTTGCCGCTGCCGGCAATGCCGCGGATGATATGGTGTCCCGATTCCAGACGCTCCACCAACTGAGCCTGACGGCCATCAAGGAAATAATTCACCGCGCCATTCTTGTTTTTGGGAGAATAACTCTTTTCCGGATAGATGGTTGAGACAAGGATATTGCGCTCACTCTCATTCAGCGCTTCATTGGGCCAAAAGTGCTCGCTGAAATACTTGTCCAGGAAAGCTGCCGCGTCAGGCCCTTTTACGGAGTCCCCCAGCGCGTCCAACTCCTCCCTGGAAAGTATGCGGGAGGATGGCAGCACAGCCTCAATTCCTTCAGGTAAATCCGCGCGGCTTATGTTTGGGAATACCACAGCATAAGTAATAGGAAGCTTGAACTTGCCTTTATAGCTGCCTCCTTCAGCCAAAAGCAGCTTTTTCTTCTCGAATAGTTCTTTGAGCCGATAAAAGTAGTTGCGGACCTGGGTTAACGGGGATTTGACTCCCTTATCCTTGCCCTCGTCGCAAATCACCCAGCCGTCTTTAGTGCATGTGAGGATAGTGTCTCGCCCCCAATCCTTCACCTCAAAGATTATTAGCCCGCGCGCCGGGATATAACAGACAACATCCGCCTGGTAACTCCCAGGCAGCTCTACTCCATGCCAAAGCAGGCATTCCGGCGGCAGCCCGGCATGAAGTTTCCGCAAAAGCTTTCTCTCTCCGCCAATTGCCGCATTTAATGCTTCAGCCGGGATTACTGTTGCCATAAGATCTCGTTCAAAGCAATGCCCGTTACTGGACGTCGAATTTAGCCGAGATCATCCGACTTGGTCCGGGAAACGTCAGCTTCTCTTTCGCAACAACTTTCCCATCCCATTTCACTACCAATAGTTCCGATTCAGGCGCCAAGTCCGTAACCCCGCAATTATCACTGTTCGGCATATCAATCTTCACCGGGGCATCCCATTTGAAGCCGTCGTTAGTGGCGACTTCAAGGCGATGCCACTGTGAATCATTGGCGACCCTCTCAATTAACACCTCGACTCTGGCATGTCCGTCTTTCTGCTGGATATTTACCTTAACCATTTCCCCCTCCGTGCTTCTTGATTTTAAAACGCAATATTCTGCCAGGCCCCTTTGTTGCTTTCGCCTTCTTTTTCTCCGGGGCTGGCTTTTCGAAATTCCCGACGATAGTGAAGACCGCGCTTACTGCGCCAGTAGCAATTGATTTTGAAATTGACCGCTTCCTGGAATTTTCTTTAGCCAAATGGGCGAAATTCCTAAAATTCCGGACCGCGTGGGTCAAATGAGCGATCCCGGACCGTAAGAGCTTATGTTGTTCACAGTCGTCAATATAGTTCTCAAAAGTTTTACTCTTGGTCGGAAATGTGTGGTGTTTCAAATAGAGCCGCAACAGTTCCTCTATCGCGCCGCCAGCCAGTATAGCGGCTGGCTTATAAAACCCGGATTTTAAACAACTATATGCCTGTGCGACATCGCGAATTACTATCTCTCTTTTGAAGCGCGGCAGAAAATTGATCTGGCGAGCGAACCTAGACTTGCTGTAGTCATATTCTTTTTGGATTTCCGACCAAGCCTCGTTGGGGGAACAAAGAGAAGGCCCTTTAGGCTGGATTGGTTTTTGCAACCCCAAGAATGCCAACGGAGAAGCCGCCTTTCTTTGTCCTTTCAGCGACTCAATACGCTTCTCAATAGTCGGATACCGCAAGACTTCTTCTCTGGGGCGAACCGTTTTATAACCACCGTTATTTGGCCCCCCTTGATAGCTTTCAAAAAAGCAAGCTTCCTGAAGATAATAGATAGCTCGTTGAATATCCTTGGAAGTTATCCCCGGCGTGCCACCCAGAGCCTGCTCGATTTCCCCTACGGTCCTGTCTTTCTCCATGTTTTCAAGGCGAAATTCTTTCAGGACAGGCAGTATTCTATTCGGCAAGCCTTTTTCGGATTCCCAATATTTGATACTGGGAAGCTTAGTCACCGGGATTGCGTATAGACCATCCCGGTTATTGAAAGTCCCTTTTGTTTCCAGGCTGTCTAAAATATCGAGGTCCTGGTGATGGGAATTCCGGAAATAATCCCTCTTAGGGAATTGCCCATTGTTGATAAATTCAGCATAGATCTCTTCAAGAAGCACGGTCTCTCTGGTCATTTATCAATCTCCGTCCAATCTCTTCAAAGCCTTCAAGAAAGTCTGGGGACTCGCTGTTTTTAAATCCTCGACCAGGATGCGCTCTGGAAAAATAGTGGCCCCCCGTATAACCTGATTCTATAACAATAATCGTTTGGTAGACCAACAATCAGTTGTAAAGCCGGGCCAAGCCGGAGACGGCGGCCGCGAAGCCTGTCCGCACTTTACGGCATAATCAACTATTCTGACTTCCAGATATCTTTGTGGAAAGTGCATCAAAAAAGATGCACAGGAACTTCTCCAGGACCGCAATATCCTCGTAGAATTCACGCTTCTTCTCCTTAACATAACTATCGGCCATGGTTTTACTGTGGGCATCCCATTTTGAAAATTCCGGCGGATCGATCTTCCTGGCGATACAATAGGCCCCGATAGCCCGCAAAGTATCATCCTCATAATTCCCGTAATGGGCGATAATGTCGCGTTCGTCTTTGTACTTCTTGGTCGTGGCGTGGATATCCGCGAGGGCCGCCGCTACGGAAGTTCCCTTAACCCCGGGAGAGTTCGTTACATTATCATACCGGCACTCGCGCGGTTTAAATCCAAGACCGAACGCCTCATTTACCGCTCGGAGTGCCCTGTCCAGCGCCGATGGATAACGCATATAAAAGTTTTCAACCGCGTATTGTATATGGTCATACCGCGTCGCGCCGGAGGAAGCGGCACTCCCGCGATATTTTGAAAGCATACCTGCCGCATACTTCAATTGTTCCATGAACGCGCAGAACTTCCCGAGCCACGCGTACGTTTTAAACAGAACTTCTTTTCCTTGGCAGGTGCATTTTCCGGCCAGCAGCAGGAACCGTGCATCCTCCTGCAAATCAAGCGTGGTCTTGAAGGCTTCCGTAAAGATTGGGTGGTCCTGAAGTTTCTGTTTCATATTTTCCTGGCAAATTTCTCGATATGCTTTATCACGTCCGCATACTTGTCTTTGGCTGCTGGCGGGGCCAGTCTCTGCATTCCCTCCAGCTTTGAAAGGCAAGGATTACGGAAGTTTGCAGAGCCTCTGCAAAACGTATAAGCCAATCCTTTTTCCCCCATGGGCTGAAATCCGTGCCGTGTGGGGTGCAAGTTATAAGATTTTGCCTTTTCACCCGCGGCATTGCTCATAAATAACCCAACGGAGTGCAGGTTTTGTTCCAAGCGCACAACATCGCAGAGAACATTGCCGATAAAAACGTTTTTCTCAGAGTGGGCAAACAATTCCCCGAACCCTATGATCCCGCAAGCGGGAATACCGGCCCAAATCTGTTTTTCTATGAACCGCTTAGCAGCGGATATTATTGCCCGGTATTCCAGCGGAGTGTCCCCGGGCGTATACATCAGGAAACTATCCGAGAACCATACTGACCTTACAGGTGCGGAATGCTCCGAAGCTTCCTTGGATACGCCTTTCAGCTTTTCGATTACTTCCGCGTATGTATCAAGGACCAACTGGCGCCCGAAATCAGAATTACTGGAAGCCATGTTTGAAAAACCAAGAAGGTCGAAATAGGCCACCCATCTGTTCTTGAATTGCGCGGAAGAGAAGTCCATATATGTATTTTCTCCGATAAACGCTCGCAGGTATTTTACTAACAGACACGCTTATTATAGCAGAGCATCCCGACAACGGCATGTCGCGATGAAAGAACGCACTTTAAACCAAGATTGAGGTAAAGCACCTACGACCTTACCCCTAAAATTGGGTGGGTAATTTTGCTGTATCATAAATGGGCGGGAACATCATAAGCCGGGCCAGGCCGGAGGCGGCGGCCATCCCGCGGCCAGCCGCTGCCGGCCTGGGCCTACCTTATGCTCTTTGCGGTTTCCGCCTCTGCCGGCGGCTACAAATAATTTCAAGAAGACCGCCGTGGCGGCCGCGAAGCGGACGCCGGGGCGGTGTTTTATCAAATCGGGGCCGCCGGCATAAGAGCTGTTGACATTATCAGGAACAGGCCCGCGCCGCGAGTGGCTTCAGCCGAAGCCATTGGCGGCGCGGGCGAATCTGTAATATAATAGGTTCAGCTCTTTGCAGTGCGCGCGGGGAATAATTATAAAGCAGTTTAAGAGCGGGACACCTTATGGTGGAGCAGAGCGAGCCCGCAGCCGGCCCTCTGATGGGCCGGCGTGTGGGCGAGCCTGCGGACCCCGCTTCCCGCGGCAAGGAGCAGTGCGGGGCCGCGTAGTGGCCACGCCTGCGACGACATCTCGCGGATAAGAGCGGGACTCCTTCGAGGAAACGGATCGAAAGCGGTACTTATAATGATTCCTCGGGATGTTGCGCGAAGTAGTCTCGAACTTTATTCCTGAGACTCCGTAGTTTTTCCTTCGAAAAAATTACGGGCGTCCGTAGCGGCGCGGGATATAAAGTCCACCCCGGAGTTTTTCCATAAAACCCTAAATGAACCGCAGGGGGGAAAGTGCAGGGCCCTCGTTTTTCCGACAAGATAGGCAAACTGAAGCTGCGCCTCGGCTGGCTCTTCGCCGTCGCCGTGGCCTGCATCGTCGCGGGCGCGGCGGCCTACCATTCCAATTACCGCAAGGCCATCCGCCAGGACGCGGCCGACCTGCTTTCCTCCGTCCTGCGCGCCAAGACCGACCAGATAGTTTTCTGGCGCGCGGACCGCGTCAACGACACCACCTCCCTGCTGGACACCCCGGTACTCTCCGTATACCTGAACCGCCTCGCCGCCGCCCCCGACGACAAGGAACTGCGCGCCTCCATGCGCGAGCGCCTGCAGCGCTACCTCAAGCACAACCGCTACAAGGGCGCCTCCCTGGTGAAGCCCGACGGCGCCATCCTGGTCTCGGCCGGGGAGGTAGGCGCCAGGCTGCCCCCTGAAACGCTGCACCTGATAAAGAGGGCTGCGGCTTCCGGCCGCACCGAGCTCGGCGATTTCTACCTGGATTCCCAGGGCCGCCCGCGAATAGACATCGCGGCCAGGGCGGCCGAGAGCGGCGGCAAGCGGCTCTACCTGGTGCTGGAGATCTCCCCGGAGGACTACCTCTACCCGCTCATCCGCCAGTGGCCCACCAACAGCCTCACGGCGGAGACCACCCTTTCCCGGCGGGACGGCGAGGACGTGGTCTCGCTGGCCCCGCTGCGCCACGCCGCCGACGCCCCGCTCCAGCTACGCCGCCCGTTCTCCGACAAGACGCTGCCGGCGGGGCGCGCCCTGCGCGGGGAGAGCGGCGTCTTCCTGTCCGCGGATTACCGCGGCAAAAAAGTTTTGGCCGCCGTCGGCATGGTGCCGGACAGCGGCTGGGCGCTGGTCGCCAAGATGGACTGGGACGAGGTCAGCGCCAAGGCCGGCCGCTTCTCCCTGCTGATGCTGCTGCTCACGCTGGCGATGGCGGCGGTAGCGGCCGCGCTGGCCTTCCTGGTCTTCCGGCTGCAGTCCGCGGCCTACGAGAGCGACCTCCAGGAGGTCGAATCGGAAAAGGAGCGCTACAAGTTCAGCTACGAGACCCTCTCCGACAAGGCCAACGACATGATCCTGCTCTCCGACCCGGAGAAGCGCTCGCTGCTGATGGTGAACCACAAGACCTGCGAGACCTACGGCTACACCGAGGAGGAGATGCTCCGCCTGCGCCCGGAGGATATGATACCGCCGGAGCAGCTGCAGGCCTTTTACGGCCGCTTCAGGGCCCTGAAGGACGGGGCCAGCATGACCTATGAGACGGAGCACATGAAGAAGGGCGGCGAGCGCTTTCCCATCGAAGTCAGCGCCACCGGCATCAGGCAGGGCGGCAGGGACCTGGTCCATTTTATCTGCCGCGATATAACCGAGCGCAAGCGCCTGGAGCACGAATTGAAGGAGAAAGAGCGCCGCCTGGCCGGCGTCATGTACAACCTGCCCGGCATGGCGTACCGCTGCGCCAACGCCCCGGGCTGGGCCATGGAATTCGTCAGCAACGGCTGCGAACAGCTGACGGGCTACAAGCCGGCCGAGCTCCAGGGAAAGAACGCGGTGCCTTACAACGACCTTATCGTGCCCGGCGACCGCGACCGGGTCTGGCGCGAGGTGCAGAGCGCGGTCGGCTCCGGGCAGGCCTACCGCATGATCTACCGCATCCGCCGCAAGGACGGCTCGCCGCGGACCGTCTGGGAGCAGGGCAACGCCATCAGGGACCAGCGGGGCAGGGTGGAAGCCCTCGAGGGGCTGATAATCGACAATTCGGAGAAGACCGCCGCCGAGGAAGCCCTCAAGGAAAGCGAAGAGCGGTACCACCAGCTCTTCAACTCTATGGAGGAAGGCTTCGCCATCCACGAGCTGATCCGCGGCAAGGACGGCGCGCCCGAGGACTACCGCTGGCTGGAGGTCAACCCCGCCTTCGAGCGCCTGACCGGCCTGAAAAGCAAGAGCATCCTGGGCCGCCGGGCCCGGGAGGTCCTGCCTAAACTGGAGCCCCTGTGGCTGGAGCGCTTCGGCAGGGTGGCCCTCTCCGGAACCCCCGACCATTTCGAGAGCTACGCCGCGGAACTCGGCCGCTGGTACGACGTGCGGGCCTTCAGTCCCAAGCCCGGCCAGTTCGCGGTCACCTTTATGGACGTAACGGAGCGCAGGCTGGCTTCGGAACGGCTGACCGCCTCGGTCAACGACTGGCGCAACACCTTCAACGCCATGGACGACGTGATCTGGGTGCTGGACAGGGACAACAGGATCCTGCACGCCAACGCCGCCACCGAGCGGGTGCTGGGCAAAAAGCCGGGGGACATAAAAGGCCGGCGCTGCTGGGAGATAGTCCACGGCACCGAGAGCCCCGTGGAAGGCTGCCCGGTGATGCGCGCCAAACTTTCCAGGCGCCGCGAGAAGATGGACTACGTGCTGGGCGACAGGCATTACGACGTGGTGGTAGACCCCATCCTGGGCGCGGGCGGGGAATACGCCGGGGCCGTGCACGTCCTGCGCGACGTGACCGACAGCCGCAGGTCGGCCCTGCGCCTGGCCGAGCTCAACCGGGACCTCAGCAACAGCCTCCGCCTCTACACCGTCCTGGCCCAGATCAACCAGGCGGCGGCCCAGATACGCGACCGCGACCGGCTGTACGCGAAACTCTGCGAGACCGCCGTCGGCGCGGGAGGCTTCCTGATGGCGTGGGTAGGCCAGCCGGACCGCGACACCGGCAGGGTGCTGCCCCTCTGCAGCGAGGGCGCCGGCGCCGAGGAGTACCTGGACTCGGTAAGGATCTCCTTCAACGACGGGCCCACTTCAAAGGGGCCCACCGGGGCAGCCGCCAGGACCGGCAGGGTGGCTTTCTGCGCGGACATCGGGACCGACCCAGCCATGGAGCCCTGGCGCGCCAAGGCCCTGAAGCTCGGATACCGGTCGTCCGCGGCCATACCCCTGCAGGAGGGGGACAAGACCGTGGCCGTGCTGAGCCTCTACTCGTCGGAAAAGGGCTTCTTCTCTCCCGACGAGGTCGGCCTGCTCGGGGAGATCAAAGCCGACATTTCGCTGGCGCTGGAAGCGATCTCGGCGGAGAAGAAGCGGGCCGCGGCGGAAGCCGCGCTGGAGCGGACGGCCGCCCACCTGACCCACGCCCTGGAAGCCATCCCGGTAGTGCTGTTCCGACTTAAGATCTCAGGCGGGAAACTCCTGCCGCTCTGGGTGAGCGGGAGCCCGAAGGACGTGACCGGCCACGACCCGGAGGACCTGCTGAACCCGGCCTGGTTCGAGGCCGCGCTGCACCCGGAGGACAAGGCCCGCGTCCTGCGGGAAGTGATGGCCATCCCGCGCCGCGGGAACCTGCGGCACAGTTTCCGCCTGCGCCGCAAGGACGGGACCTATATGGAGGTCAACTCCAGCCTCAGGTACAGCCCCGACGCCGCGGACGAGCTGAACGGCGCCTGGATAGCCGTGAATCCCTTCTGCTGACGCGGGCGCGGGCCCGACGGCCGTAAATTGCTAGAATCTATCCTGTCATGCGCCCCACCGAGAAGGCCTCCGCGAAGAGCATCCGCCTGGCCGCCGCCGTAATACGGCGCGGCGGCGTGGTGGCGTTCCCCACCGAGACGGTCTACGGCCTGGGCGCCGACGGCCTCAACGCCGAAGCCTGCGCCCGCGTCTTCGAGATCAAGGGCCGCCCGCGCTTCGACCCGCTCATCCTGCACGAGTGCACCCCCGCCAGGGCCAGGCGGCTTTTTTCCGCGGTGCCCGCGGCCGCGCGCCGGCTCATGGCCAGGTTCTGGCCCGGCCCGCTCACGCTGGTGCTGCCCAAGGCGGCCGCCGTGCCGGACATAGTGACCGCCGGCCTCCGCACCGTGGCGGTCCGCGTGCCTGCCAACCGGCACGCGCTCGCGCTGATAAAAGCGGCCGGCCGCCCGGTAGCAGCGCCCAGCGCCAACCGCTTCGGCAGGCTCAGCCCCACCACCGCCGCGCACGTGAAGCGCCAGCTGGGCGCCGCGCCCGACATAATCCTCGACGGCGGCAGGACGAGCATCGGCGTGGAATCGACGATAATCACTTTCAGCAGGGGCCGCCCGGTACTGCTGCGCCCCGGCGGCCTGCCGCTCGAGGAGATAGAGCGGGTCGCCGGCTCGACGGCGGCCAGGGCCGCCGGCGGCGCGCGCCCCGCCGCGCCGGGCTGCCTCAAAAAGCATTACTCCCCCGAGGCCAGGCTTAAGATAATAGGAGCGGGAGCCGCCCCGAAGCCTTCCCGCAAGGCGGCCTACCTGGCTTTCAGCTCGCGGCCGGCCGGGGCCTGGGCCGCCGTGAGCGTGCTGTCGCGCTCCGGCGACCTGCGCGAGGCGGCGGCGAACCTTTTCGGCGCGCTGCACCGCCTGGAGAAGTCCGGGGCCGCCGTCATCTACGCCGAGAAAGTGCCGCCGCACGGCCTCGGGCGCGCCATCATGGACCGCCTGCGCCGCGCCGCCGCTTAACGCCGATGAAAAAGAAAGAAGCCGCCATAGAGATCGTCAAGAAATTCATCCAGAGCGACCCGGTGCGGGCCGCCCAGGCGCTGGAGACCCTGCCGCCGCGCGACGCCGCCCAGCTGGTGAAGGACCTGCCGCCTTCGGTTTCCGCGCAGGCGCTGGAGACCCTGCCGCCGCAGGAAGCGGCCGCGCTGCTCTCCGAGCTGCCCCCGCGCGCCGCCGCCGAGGTGCTGCACCGCACCGGCAAGTACCACGCCGCCGACATCTTCCGCCGTTTCTCCCCCGATTTCGCCAAGGCCGTCATCCCGCTGCTGGACCAGGATTTCTCCAAGGATATCGCCGAGATGCTGGCCTACCCGCGCGAGAGCGCCGGCCGCCTGATGCACA
>CAYQJX010000052.1:0-11270 GCA_964417965.1 uncultured Elusimicrobiaceae bacterium | reverse complement strand
TTGATGACCCCTTCAGGGTATCAAAGTGTTGCGTTAAATTGTTGAGACCACCTAAGTTCTGTGTCACCTTAATTAAATAACCGCCGGGACTGCCCGGCGGTTCTTTTGGCGCGCGGCCGCTTACCTGCAGCCCAGCGTGGGGGCGAATAGCTCCAGGGTGTTGCGGTTGCCGGTATAGCAGAGCCCGGCGGCGCCCATGAAATCAGCACCCAGCTTCTCGAACTGGGCTTTCCCGGGCATATAGTCCCCCATGCGCCAGAAATTCTTTATCTCTGGGATGGGCAGACTGCCGGGGAACACCCCGGTGAGCTGCGGGAGCTTCGGCGCCAGGTCGCCGAGAGCGTTGACGTTGAGACCTAGGTTGAGGTTGAAGTTGATATTGCGGGTCACCTCTTTCGCCACCGACTCCGCCTCGCTGACCAGCTTGTCCAGGAGCTTGTTGATGCCGAAGAGCTTGGCGGCATCCCAGATGACGCCGGAAACCTTGTGCTTGATGTAGTCCTCCAGGTCCAGGGCCGTGTCGAGGATCTTTCCTATCGGGACCTTGATGGTGTAGACGCCGAGGTCTATCTTGATATCGCCTTCCAACCTCTTGAGCTCGTCGCAGACCGGCTTGAGGGCGGACTTAAGCGCCTCGGCGTCGCGGAGCAGCGCCTGCAGCGGCGCGAAGTTGGGGACGAAGTCCTGAAGGCCCTTTATGGCCGGCGCGTCCAGGCTATAGCTCGCCAGCAGGGGCTTAATGACCTTGTCGACGTCCACCACCAGGGCGTCGGCCTCGGCCGCGAGGGCGTCGGCGTTAGCCTGTATGCAGGGCCTGATGTTGTCGCCGGCGTAGACAAGGGAGTACCTGACGCAGTAGGTCACATCGGGCTCGTGGTCGAGCACGGTGCCGGCCACGCCGTCGAGGTAGACGGACGCGGCCTTGGCGAAGATGGAGAGGGATTTAGCCTTGTGCCCCAAAGGGTCGGTGACGGCGGCGATGGCGGCGGCCTTCTGGTCGGCCGCCTGGAGGTCCCGCAGGGCCGGTTCCGAGGAGCTCAGGAACCTGTTGGCGGTGACCGCCGTGGCCTCGACGTTGGCCAGGAGCCGGGCGGCGGTCCTGGCGGAATTGAGCATGGAGATTATCTCGTCCAGGTCAGACTGGATCTTGCCCGGCAGCAGCAGCGCGTCGCCCAGCGTATCCATCTTCCCGGAGAGGTCGTACATGCGTTTTGAGAGAGCGCGCGTGTCCGTGCCCAGCGCCGCGGTGTCGGCGTCCAGCGTATCGAGGCCGGCGTCCTTCAGGGCAGCTATACCCCGGGCCGCCGCGTCGGTATTGCCCGGCCCTTTTATAGGGGAGGAGTGCCACTGCGCACCAGCCTGCGCCGCGCAGAGCAGCGCGAGCACAACCGCGCCAAAATATAGCGAGATACGCTTCATGTTTGTTCTCCTTAAGTTCCGGCGCGCCGTCCGGCTTGCGGCGGGCAGCGGGCCGTGCCTGTCTTCCGGTTTGTTCCAAACTCTACGAGATACTAGCAAAAACACCGCCGTTACTTCCGAAATATGGGAATATGGGGACACAATACTTATATCGGGTGGAGTTAAGTATCGTGTCCCCCGAATTACCACCCCGAATTACCAGTCCTGGAATTAAGTTCTGTGTCACTTTAATTCGGTGACTTTAATTCGGTGCTTTCGGCCCTTGACAGGTTTTCTGCGCCTGATAGACTCTTATTATAGGCGCAAAGTATATGATGAACCGCTTGATGTTGATCTTCGCAACCCTGGTCCTGGGCTTACTGCCCCGGGCCGGCGCCGCCGCGCTTGCGGACCTGCCGGGCGAAGGCACCCTGACCGCCTCCCTGCCCGCCGCGCCCGCCCCGGACCGGGCCAGGACGCTGATCTGCGTGGACCCCGGCCATCCCAACACCTTCAACGCCGCCACCGACATGGTGAACGGCACCAACGAGAACCGCATAAACTGGCAGGTAGGCCAGCGCCTGGAGCGGGTACTCAAAGAAAAAGGCTTCGACGTAGCCATGACCCGCAACGCCGAACTGAATTACGTGGAGAACAAGGACCGCGCCCGCCTCTGCAATAACGGCGCGGCGCTGGCGGTGCACCTGCACTGCGAAAGCACCCCCGGCACGGGCTTTGCGCTGTACTACCCGGACAGGCCCGGCGTCTACGATTACAAGGACGACCCGGAGAACGGCTTCAGGGGCCCCTCGGCCCGGGTAATAGAGGACAGCCGGGCGCTGGCGCAATTGCTGGCCAACGGTATGAGCGAAGGCCTGGCCGGCGAGTTGCGCCAGCAGGGCGTGTACGGCGATTCCCGCACCGCGGTAGGCTCCAACCAGGGCGCGCTAACCTTCTCCATTTTCTCCACCATCCCCACCGTCACTATAGAGATGGTAGTGCTCACCAACAAGAAGGACGCGGCTTTCATAAAGAGCGAGGCCGGCCAGGAAAAGATGGCCGCGGCCATAGCCGCCGGCATAGCCCTCTATAAGGCGCCCTGAACGTAGCGGCACAAAAATTGCTCCGTTTTGTTTACCATGAAAAAAACCTTGTTCGCGGCTTTAACCTTGCTGGCAGTGGCCTCATCCGCCCCGGCCCTGGACTTCACCTTTGACGGCAAAACCAACGGCGCTTTTTCCTTTACGGGCGCGCCGGCTGTGCCCCCGGCCGGCATAGCCCTCGCGGGCGCCACGGCGGCCAAGATAAGCCCCTTCTCCGGTGAAACCGTAGCCCCCGGCGTATTTGAGATCCCTTTCCGCGTCGCCGCCAGGCGCGCGCCGCTGACAGCCCAAGAGCGCGAGGCCGAAGCCCTCTTCATCCTGGGCAAAATGGAAACGGTCTATTCCCACCTGGAGAACAAACAGAAGATCTTCGGCTTTTCTTACGGTACCGTAAGGGAACAGCTTCTTTCCCGCGTAAGGGCAGCCGGCTCGGACTCCGAATACCGGGCGGCCGTGCGGGAGTTCATCAGGCTCTTCAGCGACCCCCACCTCAGCGCCTATTTCTACGACGGCGCCTCCCAGCAGCAGCCGCAGCAGCAGCCGCCGGCCGTCACCAACACCCTTACCGAAGACGGCATACTTATAACCCGGGTCTCCCGCCTTACTGGCGAGCCGGAGGAATTCGAGAAGGGCCTCGGCGAAAGCCTGGAGCTGGCAAAGAAAGCCCGCGCCCTGGTGGTGGACATGCGCGGCAACCACGGCGGCAACGACGGCTACACCCGCAAGTATATCTCCTTCCTGATAGACAAGCCTATCCCGGCCGGCAGGGTGACCATAAAGATCTCCAGCGAGACGCTGGCCCGCTACGGCGAGCTGGACGAGGACCCGGAGAACCCCGGCTGGACGCCCTTCAAGCGCGGCCTGATACAGCCCCGCGGAGATTCCCCCTTCAGGGGCCCCGTCGCCATGCTCATAGACGGCGGCTGCGTGAGCTCCTGCGAGGGTTCCGCGGTGATGTTCAAGTTCAGCGGGATGGCGAAACTTTACGGCGAGACCACCATGGGCAGCAGCGGCTATCCCGTCACCATACCGCTGCCGCACAGCAGCGGCGCGGTGCGCATCCCCACCTGGATACAGATCCAGCCCGACGGCAATCCTATAGAGGACCACGGGATAGAGCCCCACGTGCCCGTTGAGTCTGCCAAAGCTCTGGACGCCGCGCTAACGGATATACGGGCCTCTTTCAACTAAACACGGCTCCAAAACAAAAAAGCCGCCCCTCGGCGGCTTTTTTGCGTCCCGGGGCGGCTTAGATAACGCCCGCGCCCAGCAGCACGGCTATCAGGCCCAGCATGGCCGCCGTAACGGACTGGATAACGGAGATGGTGGCCTTGTGCAGGAACTTCAGCCCTATCACCACGCCGGCCACCGAGGCCAGCACCGCCGCGGCCGCCACGCCGGCGGGGAACTTGTCCGTGCCGCCCGCGTCGCCGAGCAGGATGATAGTGTAGGCGTAGATAGCCAGGCGGGCGCAGTCCACCATGAAACCGATCGCCGCGTTGGTGGCCACGAAGGCCTCCGGCGTCACGTCGGTCTTCACCAGGAAGGCCGAGCGCAGCGCGCCTTGGTGGCCGGACAGACCGCCGAAGAAACCCGACAGCAAACCGCCCAGCGGCAGGTACTTCCGGTCGAACTTCAGGTTCTTGAGCGCCGGGTGTATATCCACGGCGGCGAAACCCAGCATAAGCAGGGCCAGCAGGAATTTAAGCGGCGTTATGACGGCCGCCTTGCCCAGCAGCGAGTACTCGAAGGCCGCGCTGCCGGAGACGGCGGTGAAGAGATGCAGCGCCCAGGCCCCGGCGAAAGCCGCCGCTATGGCCGGCAGGCCGAACCTGACCACCAGGTCCTTGTCGGCTTTTATCCCCACCATCATTATCTTGAACAGGTTGTTGGAACCGTGCACCACCGCCGTGGCCGCTATGGCCGCCGGCAGCGGGAAGAACACCGCCAGCACCGGCATGAGCAGGGTGCCCAGGCCGAAGCCCGAGTAGAAGCTGAGCACGGAAGCGACCAGCGCGGCGAAAGGAATGACGATATATTCCATAAGTGTTATTTAACCAGCAATTCGGGGTTTATGCTCACCACGTAATAGATCCCGTTCAGGTTGGCCATGGTGTCCCGTATAAATTCCGTCATCGCCTCCGGCGAGGGCTTCTCGCGGAAATCCTTCACCTCGCGGGCCAGGGCGAGCTTCAGCGATTCTTCCGGGGATTTATAAATGCTGATGCCGCCGAAGACGTTCCAGTGGCGGCTCTTGTCGGAGCCGTCCTCTTTGTTGCCCGGCAGCAGGAAGTTCTCCAGGGCCACCGAGGCCGGCAGCCTGTTGCGCGGGATCAGCTTCACCCAGGCGAAGGGCACGCGCACGGCCTCGTCGAGCAGGCCCACGGCGGCCAGCTTGTCCCCGCCTTTTATGGCCAGCGCCTGGCGGAACAGCAGCACCATGGGCAGGTTATGGTTCTCCAGCGGCGCGTCCTCCAGCTTCCTGGTGGTGCGGGCGGCGGCGCGCAGGTAGCGCCGGTCGTACTGCGCGAACAGCAGCAGTTTCCTGAAATCCCTGCGGGTGGAGGCGCTCTTGTGATACTGCCAGCGCAGTCTGTCCACGTAGTTCTTAAGCTCCATATAATCGCGCGGCGGCGCAATGCTGGCCAGGTCCGCCTTTATGTTCATATCCTGCGCCAGGTATTTTTCTATTTCGTCGAACACCTCTCCGGAGGAGGCTTTACCGGCGGAATAATCCTTATACAGCCCGGACTCCAGCAGCGCGCGCAGATGATCGCGCAGGTACAGGCTCTGGGCCACGAACCGGGGCTGCCCCTTCACCGTAAGCGTCTCGGCGTCCTCGGTAAGGGCCATGAGGTCCAGCAGCACCTCGTGGTAGCGGCCGGCGCGCCACAGCGCGGCGCAGCGGCCTATTTTAAGGTCGGAGTATTCCTTTTCTTTCGGCAGCAGCCCGGGCGCGCGCCGCGCGTAGGCCAGGGAGAACCTAATCCCCTCGCCGTAGATCTCGCGCAGCAGCTCCGAGCGGTAGCCGAAGGCTTTCTTAAGCCGGGCCTCGGGCAGGAATTTAAGCGGCGAGGCGGCTTCGGCCCGGTGCTCTATGGCCAGGACGGGGCGCTGCAGATATTCGGTATCCGGCACGTAGCGGAAAAAATCGCGGGGATAGGGGAACACGCCGCCCTTGACCGTAAACTGTTCCCTGGCCCTGTAGGGGTCTCCGGTTTTATACAGCTCGCGCAGGAAATACAGGTCTTCCTCGTCCAGCAGGCCGTTGTGATTGACGTCGGTCTTGTAGACGGTCTCGGCCGGCAGGGAGAAAGGGTCGGCCGCTATGGCGTCCAGCCCCGCGGCGTCCGCCTTATCCCACTTGTTGTCGCCGTTGAAATCCCCCAGCATCACCAGCCGCGAGCGCATGTTGATGCGGTTGACCGGCAGCGTGTAGTACGCCGCGGCCAGCAGCCCGGCGCAGAACACGATGCCGTAGAAAGCCAGTTTACCTATGGTCTCAAGTCTCATTATCAGATATTAGAATAACTGCCCCCGGCCCGGCAATGCGGCGGTTAAACCTTGCGCAGAAGGGCCGCGTGCGCGGACAGGCCCGCGCCGAAGGCCAGCATCACCACCAGCTCCCCGGGGCGCAGGCCTCCGCGCTGCAGCTCGTCGAGGATGAACCACACCGTGGCCGAGGACATGTTCCCCAGCCCGGACAGCACGCGCCGCGTGCAGGCCAGGTCGGCGTCGGCCAGGCCCAGGCTAGCCTGCACGGCGCGGATAACGTTCTCGCCGCCGGGGTGCACGGCCCAGCGGCCAATGTCGCGCTTGCCCAGCCCGTTGGCCTTCAGCAGCTCGTCCACCAGGCCGGCGGAGGTTTCGGCCGCCAGGCCGGGCAGCCGCGCCGAAAGCTGGTTATGCAGCTGGCCGTTGCGGTGCACAAAACGTATGTCTTCCCGGTACTCCGGCGCCAGGCGCGACCGGGAGGAGACCAGCGCAAAACCGCCAGGCCTGGCCCGCACCACCGCGGCCGCGGCCCCGTCGCCGAAAAGCGCGTTGGAGACCAGCAGCCCGGCGTCATCGCCCATCTGGAAGGTGCAGCTGCAGATCTCCACGGACACGCTCAGCACCGCCCCGCCGGGGTTCTGCCCGGCCAGCGCGCCGGCCAGCTGCAGGTTGGGCACGGCCCCGCCGCAGCCGCTGCCTACCAGGTCGTAGGCTTTCACCCCGCGGTCGAGGCCCAGTTCTTCCACGAGGTAAGAGGAGACGCCGGGGCACAGGTAACCGGTGCAGGTATTCACCACCAGGCCGGAGATGTCCGCCGGCGCGAGGCCGGCCTTTTTTAATGCGCCCCTGCCCGCCTCGGCGGAAAGCCGCAGCGCCCACTTGGCAAAGCGCTCCATGCGGCGGTCGGGGTCCTCGTCAACCAGCGCTCGTGGGTCATCAAAGGCGAAGCGGCGGCTGTTTACCGACGGGTGGGCGAACACCCGCTCCAGCAGCTTCAGGCTGCCAGGCCGCAGCCGCCCGGCGTAATGCTCCTTAAGGAAAGCAGCCCCATGCGCCTGGCTTATGGCCAGCGGCGGCAGCGCAGTGCTAATCCCGTCCACGTAACAGTCGGCGTTGTTCATGCTTTTACCCCCAGTAACCGCAATCCCCGGCGTAAAAAACGGGTATGCCGCCACAGCGGCGGCCTTACCCCGGCAAAATGCGCCAGCCGGTACAGCCCGGAAAGGTAAGGCAGCCCTATGGAATTGGAATCTATGAAGTTCGGGTTCGCGGCCGCGGCCCCGGCCACCGCGCCCAGCAGCCACTCCCTGTCCACGCCCGGCGAAACATAAAATTCCGGCTCCAGCAGATCGGCGGCCGGCGTTCGCAGCTCCCCCTCGCTCCTGGCGCGGGCCTCCAGCGGCGTGCCCGGGTAGATCCGCACCCCGGCGTTAAAGAACACAGTATCGGTCGGGCGCACCCGCCCGCGGGCGAAGGCCAGCGTGCGCGCCACGCTCTCCCTGGTCTCGCCCGGCCCGCCCAGCAGGAAGATCCACATGCACGGGATATTGTGCCGCTCCACGGCTGCCGCGGCCCGCTCCAGGTGGGCGGCGCGGTAATTCTTGCCCAGCGCGGCCAGCACCCCGTCGTCGGCGCTTTCGGCCGTAACGCCTATGCCGGCAAAACCGGCGGATTCCATTACGTCCAGCAGCGGCCCGTCGGTAAAAGCGGGATTGAGCTCCATGGTATGCAGGCGCGGCCCCGCGCCGCCGCCGGCGGCCAGCAGCCCGCAGAGCTCCATGGCGTGCCGGTAAGGGGAGTTGAAGACGTTGTCCACGAACTCTATGTCGCGCACCCCGCGCGCGGCCAGCCGACGCACGGCGGCGGCCGCCAGCTCCGGCGGGGCCAGCCGGTACTCCCGGCCTTCCCCGGCGGGGTAGGTACAGTAGGTACAGCCGTAAGGGCAGCCAAGCTTGGTCTTTAGCGGCACGGCGGCCATCTGCCCGGCGTAAGCCCGCAGGTCCAGCCAACGCCCGAAATCCGGGTAGAACCCGTCGCCGCAAGGGCCGGTAAGGTCGGGCGGCGCGCAGGCGTAACGCCCGCCGTTCAGGCTGCCCACCCCGGGCAGGCCGCGCGGGTCCCGGCCCAGGGCCAGCGCCGCCAGCAGCCGCGGAAAGGCCGCCGCCCCGTCGCCGGTAACGCACCAGTCCGCGCCGGTGCGCCGCAGCAGGGCCTCCGGCATTACCGCCACGGCGGCCCCGCCCAGCGCCACCCTGGCGCCGCAGGCGCCGCGAGCCGCGGCTATCAGCGCCGCCGCTTCGCCGGCGTAGGAGACCGGGGAGCGCATGTCGTTGTTGTCTATGTTGCGCAGGGAGAATCCCAGCACGTCGGGCCGGAAAGCGCGGCAGGCGCGCTCCAGCGCGGCGGCGGGGGCGCGCGCGAACATCAGGTCCAGCAGGCGGGTCTTGTGGCCGGCGTCCAGCGCGGCCTGGGCGGCCACGCAGGCGCCGTAAGGCATTACCGCCGCCGGCTGGCGGCTGCGGTTAAGGGCCACAACGAGCACTTTCATCTCAGCGGCGCTCGTCCAGGCGGCCGGCGTAGTACAGGTCGGCGGTCTCCGCCGCGCCGGAAGAATGCGCCGTGCCCGTGCCCATGGGCCGGGTCTCGAACAGCCTCGTGGCGTCCCGGCCGCAGCCCTGCAGGATGGCGCGGCCGCCCGGGTGCACCGGGATAAAAGCGGTTACGTCGTACACCTGGCCGCGCAGCACCAGCCAGCAGGAACTTTCGGAGTTATGCAGCGCCACTTCCCGCGCGGTGTGGCTGATCCCGCCTTTTCGCAGCCGCAGTACCGGAGACGCGTCTTTTATGTCAAAATCGCCCATGCAGGCCGCGGCCGCTATTGCGGCCGCCGCCAGCGCTATATGCCTGGTTTTCATTTTCCCCCCTACGCGGATAATCTAGCAAAAAAATAAGCCTTTGCGCCTATTGCCCCGAGTTTCACCATTTGCTTAGAATGTCCTTGGGTAAGGAAGCTCTGGGGGTAACATGCTTAAATTCACAAAAAAGACGGCGGCGCTGCTGCTTGGCGCGGCGGTCTTAATGTCTTCGGAAATCGCGGCCGTGGCGCAGGAACAGCAGCCGCCCGCCGCGGCGACCTACGAGGTGGCGCATTCCAGCGCCGCTGCGGCCGAGGTGAAGAAGAAAGAAAAGAAGAGCAAGAACTGGATCTGGTGGGTGCTGGGAGCGGCCGTGGCCGTGCTCATAATCTCCGCCGCGTCCAGCGGCGGCGGCTCGGGCGGCGGAGGTGGTGGCGGAGGTTATTAGGCGGCCGGGATACCGGCCACCTTGAGCTTGTACACCAGCACAGGCAGGTGTTTCCTGAAGCCGAGTTTATTGTTGATGCCCAGCATGGGCGCGTTGGAGTCCGCGTTGCCGGTGGCCACATATTTCACCCCGGGATACCTGTTGCGGATCTCCAGCAGCATCAGCGCCTTTAGCAGTTTGCCCAGGCCGCGGCCGCGGTATCGAGTACCCACGCCGGTAAGCATCTGGTTCACTTTGTGTCCGTTTTCTTTAAGATAAAATATCTCGGTCAGACCGCTTATCTTCCCGTCGCTTTCCTTTGAATAAATAGTTACCTGCTCTACGCCGTCCTCACGGTACTTTTTTTCGTTCAGGCGCACCTGCTCCGGGGTGACCGTTATCTTCAGCTTGACGTCGCCCTGCGGCGCCAGGTTGATAGTCTCGGTATAGACCTCGCAGAAATTGTGAATGTCGGCCTCGGGGATCTCCAGGGTCTTAACGATCCCGGTGGAGGGGTTGCGGCGCCGGCCCTCGGCGGCCCAAAGCTCCACCATGCCCCAGTCCACTTCCTTCAAGTAAAGCCGGTTGGAGGCGGCTTCCAAGGCGACGGTGGCGCCCAATTTGGCGCAGAAGCCGCGGCCGCAATCCAGCGTCACCGGCGAGAACAGCTCTCTCGCCTGAGGTTCCTTCACTCCCAGCTCGCCCGCTACATGCTTTAGCAGCGCCGATCCCAGGCCCCGGCGCCGGCAGGCCGGCAGCACCGACAGGCTCAGGTTGGCTATGTGCTTGTTGTCTTTGTAGGAGGGCGACTTTTCATTCTCCACCGACACGGAAGCGCAGCCCGCAGCTTCTTCCCCGCCGTTAAGGAACAGCAGGCAGATGCTCTTGTTGACGTAAGGAATCTCAAAAGCCGACTTGATCAGCGCCCGCCTTTTTTCGCGCGGCAGCGGCGGCTCCTCCGGGTCCAGCTCCGCATTTATCGCGTCGAAATGGTCGAAGAAAACCGTCCACAGCGCGTCGTCAGCCGCAAACGGGTCGAAGGATATTATCTTTATATCGTCAGCCATCTCCACTATGATAGAAAAAAAGCCCCGCTTTGCGGCGGGGCTTTTTTGGGAACGCTGGTTCTTACCAGAGGTTTATGTCCAGCTGCACGATGTAAGTATCGGCCCCGGCTATTTTGTCGTTGTTGTAGACGTCGTAGCCGAAGATGACGCTGGTATTGGGAGAGAAGGCCCAGGAGAGGCCGAAGCTGAGGGCGCCCAGGGAGGAGTCGCCCCCCTGGTAGTCCACCGCCGCCCACAGCTTGTCGGAAACCTCGCTGAGGGTCCTGTCCCAGGACAGCAGCAGGCCGGTGTTCTCCTTGCCGCCGTTCTCGTCCAGCAGCACCTTGTCGTTGCCGGAGAAGAAGCCGGCGGAAAAGCGGCCCGCCTTGCCCATGTTCTTGGCGGCCAGCCCGTAAATTATGTTCTGGTCCGTCACGTCCTTTTTGGTGCCGAAGTTGTAGCCGCCCAGCGCAAAAGCGGGGCTGCCGGCGAAGGCCGCGCCTTCGGGCGTGCCCACCTTGGCGTGCAGGTAAAGCGGGCTGGCGTCGGCCGCCAGGCCGGCGCGTATCAGGTCAAAGCCCACTTCGGCCTGCACCTTCTCGTACGGCAGCACGCCCACAGTGGGGCCTATCACGAAGAGCGGGGCCTTCCACGCGCCGCTCGTTTCCTTTTCCACGGCCACGTAGTTGTCCACGTTCAGGTGGACGCTTTTATATTTCTGTATGTCGGTGGAAGGGATCCAGACCTGCGTGGACGGCGTGGCGTTGGCGGCCAGCGGGGCGAGACCGAGTATCATAAGCGCTATCAGTGTGTGCTTTTTCATCAGTCCGCCTTAGTTAAACAAGGTACCCGCCCGGGCGTACTGGGCCGGGCGGGTACGGGTAGATGTCTTTAACAGTCTGCTGAAAAAGCCATCGTTTTCAAGATTCTCCGCATAATTTCCTGC
>CAYQJX010000051.1:0-11595 GCA_964417965.1 uncultured Elusimicrobiaceae bacterium | reverse complement strand
TCGTGATGGACCAGAAGGGGGGTTCCACGGCGCCCGTGCAAGCGGCACCCGCCGCCGTTGCCGCGCCCGTAGCGGCTCCGAAAGCAGAACCCGTGAAGGCCGCCCCCGCGCACGCGCAGAAAGTGGCCGCAGCGGCCACCTCCTCCGGAGTCAGCGAGGACGCGGTTAAAGAGAACGTCCTTAACATGATCGCCGAGAAAACCGGCTATCCCAAGGACATGCTGGAGCTGGACCTCGACATGGAGGCCGACCTCGGCATCGACACCGTCAAGCAGGCCGAGCTGTTCGCCGCCATCCGCGAGCATTACACCATCCCGCGCAACGACAGCGTTTCGCTCAAGGACTACCCGACCATCCGCCACTGCATCCGGTTCGTGATGGAACAAAAAAGCGCCGCCGCGCCCGCGCCGGCCGCAAAAGCCCGGGCGCAGCAGCCGGACCTGCTGGACCTGACTCCGCCGCCGCAGGAAGCTGCGGCCGAAAAACCCGCGCCGAAGGCCGCTCCGAAGCAGGAGTACCCCAAGCGCCATATCCGCCACGTGCCTACCATCATACAGGCCCCGGTGGAGCAGGAGGTCATCAAGAAGCTGTCCCCCAAGCGCCCCGTGGCCATCTTCGCCGAGGACCTGGACCTGGCCAAGGCCTTCCGGGCGGAACTCAATAAGCACCGCGCCGATTCCTATATCTTCACCCCGGCCAAGACCAAGCTGAAGGACGCGATCACCGTGGACTTCCGCGACGTGCCGGCGCTGGAGAAGACGCTGGCGGACTTCGCGGCCGCGCACCCGGACACGCAGGGCATAGTGTACCTGCCGGGCTGCATGGTAAAGTCGCTGTCCGCAGAGACGGCGGCCTTCGAGGACCTCAAGCGCTACGCGCTGCCGCTGTTCCTGGCGGCCAAGTACCTGTCCGGAGGCCTCAACCAGACCGAACCGGGCAACACGACCTTCCTGGCCGTGGTGACCACCCTGGACGGCGGCTTCGGCTACAAGGCCAGGGACGCCTATGACCCGATCTACGGCGCCATCCACGGCCCCACGCTGTGCCTGCGCAAGGAGCTGGAGAAGAGCGCGGTGAAGCTGCTGGACTTCGAGCCCAGCTCCTCCAACCAGGTCATCGTGCAGAAGACCTTCTACGAGATCCTCTACTCGGACAAGCGCCTCGCCATCGGCTACGCCGACGGCAAGCGCTGGACCATGGTAGGCAAGCCGGTGGCGCTGGACAAGTCCCGCCGCACCACCGAACTGGAGGGGAAGAACGTCCTGGTCACCGGCGCCGGCCGCGGCCTGGGCGCCATGTTCGCGCGGATGCTGGCCGAGCAGCACAAGGCCAACATCCTCATCCTCGACATGATGGAGATAAGCGACAAGGCCAAGCGCCTCACCGGCATGAGCGAGGCCGAGCTGAAGGCCTACAAGATGGGCGAGCTCTGGAACGAGCTGAAGGCCTCGGCCGACAAGGCCACGCCCGCCACGTTGGAGAAGGAATTCACGCGGCTCAAGGACGCGGCCGACATGCACCGCAACATGGAGGCGATGCGCGCCCTCGGCGTCAAGGTGCATTATTACCGCTGCGACCTGATGAACCCCGCGGCCTTCAAGACGGCCATGGACAACATCAAGGCCGACTTCGGGACTATCGACGGCCTGGTGCATTTCGCCGGGCTGGAGCGCTCCAAGCTGGCGGTCGACAAGACCGTCGAGGAGTTCAACCTGATCTTCACCGTGAAGGCCGATTCCGCCATCAACCTGTGGAAGTCCGGCATCGTGAAAGAGAAGGGCTTCTGGGCGATGGCCTCCTCGATAGCCGGCAAGTTCGGCAACCTGGGCCAGACCGACTACGCCGCCGCCAACGACTACGTGGCCAAGTTCTGCGTCAGCCAGCAGAACCGCGGCGTGCGCGCCGTCAGCATAGACATGACGGGCTACGCGCAGATCGGCATGGGCGCCCGCCCCGGCGTGGAAGCCTTCCTGAAATCCCAGGAGATGGAATTCCTCTACCCCGAGGAAGGCATGCAGGCCTTCGTCGACGAGATCGTCTACGGCAAGGTGCCGGAGATCATCCTCTCCGGCAGCCTCGGCAAGCTGGACTGGGACAAGCAGCTGCTCTACGAGCCCAACTTCTCCGCCTCCGCCTCCTCGGGCTTTCACTTCGCGCCCAAGCTGGAGGACCTGCTGAAGGGGGAAAGCCTGGCCGCCTCGAAGGAATTCTCGCTGGAGTCGGACCCGTACCTGACCGACCACTCTATCAACGGCACCCCGTATGTGCCGGGCGTGATGGGGCTGGAAACCTTCGCCGAGGCCGCGGCGGTAGTGACCGGCGCGCCCCCCAAGGCGCTCGTCAACGTGCGCTTCGCCGTACCGATAAAGCTGCTGCGCAACAAGCCGGCCGAAGTAAAGATAAAGGCCTTTACGCTGGCCAACGGCGGCGGGGTGGAAATGCGCCTGGAGTCGGACTTCGTCAGCCCCAAGGGCCTGCGCCTCGGGCAGACGCGCACCCACTTCAAGGCGGTGGCCGCCGCCGACGCCCCTTCCTCCTGGACCCCGGCCATGCGGCCGGTGCTGCCCAAGGTAAAGAAATACAAGGCCGACCTGGCTACCATCTACAAGACCTACTTCCACGGGCCCAGCTTCCAGGTGCTCGACGGGATAATCTCCGTGGACAAGACTTCGGTGCTGGCGGTCTTCAAGCGGCCGGCCGCGCCGCTGTGGAAGGGGACCCAGCAGAAGCTGGTCTTCCACCCGCTGGTGTTCGAGGCCCTGTTCCAGGCCTGCGGCTGGCGCGACATCCAGTTCGACCGCAGCATGGCCCTGCCCGACGCCGTGGGCGCCGCCATCGCCTACGACCACGAGCCGGTAGACCCCGAGACGCTGTTCCTCTACGGCGTCTTCAAGGGCCGCACCGACGACAACAGGAGCCTCTACGACGCCTGGGCTTTCGACGCGGACTTCAACCTGGCGGCGGAACTTCGCGACTACGCGATGATCCCCACGCCCATCTGAGCATGACCCAGGCCGCGCTCACCGACAACACCGAGACCTGGCCGGACACCGGCGCCAGGCTCAGGTTCGTGCGCACCGACGCGCCGGAGCCGGGCGAAGCGCTCTCCCCGGCCGAAGCCCTGCGGCTGTCGGCCTTCAGGATGGATAAGCGGCGGCGGGAATGGCTGGCCGGCCGGCTGGCCGCCAAAGCCCTGTTGTCCGAAGCCGCGGGCGGGGCCGCTCCGGCCCTGTTCGAGATCGGCATGGACCACTACGGGCGCCCGGCCTGCAGGGGCACGCTGCTCTCCATCTCCCATTCCGGCGGCTGGGCCCTGGCGGCCCTTAAGCCGGAGTCGGCCTTCCTCGGCGCCGACCTTGAAAAGATCGAGGAGCGCCACCCCGCCTGGTACGCCGACTATTTCCATTCCTCGGAACTTCCCGCGCCCGAGCCCTCGGCCGCGACCCGCCTGTGGGCCATAAAGGAAGCCGTCATGAAGGCCCTGGGCCTCGGCCTGATGGCCCACCCCCTTGATATTAAGGAAGGGGAGAAAGGCATAGAGTTAAAGGGAAAGGCGCGCGACCGCTGGCTGGAAATGGGCAGCCCGGCCTTCTCCGTGGAAACCCGCCCGTTCCCCGAAGGTTTCTGGACCGCGGTGGCGGCCGGCAAATGAACCCCTATAAAAGGTAAAATAATACAGCTTTGGAGGATAATACTACATGGCCGATCTGATAGACCCTATAACCGGAACTAAGGAAGAACCCCAGCCCTCGGGCAAGAAAGCCCACCCCAAGAAGGTCCGCATCGTTTCTGAATCCCTCAAGAAGTTCCGGGAGATCCACGCCGCCGCGGAAGCGGGCGGCCCTCCGGAAAAGATAGAGGCCCAGCGGAAAAAAGGCAAGCTGACGGCCAGGGAAAGGATAGCCTACCTCGTGGACGAGGGGTCCTTCCAGGAGCTCGGCCTGCTGATGGAGACCCGCTGCACCGATTTCGGCGTCAAGGACAAGCACATAAAAGGCGACGGCGTCATCACCGGCTTCGGCACCGTCAACGGCCGGCTGGCCGCCATCTTCTCCGAGGACTTCACCCAGCTCGGCGGCTCCCTCGGCCGCACCCACGCCGACAAGATCGCCAAGCTCATGGACATGGCCGCCGACGCGCGGGTGCCGGTCATCGGCATCCTGGACTCGGGCGGCGCCCGCATCCAGGAAGGCGTGGATTCGCTCGACGGCTACGGCGAGATCTTCCTGCGCAACACCAAGTACTCCGGCGTCGTGCCGCAGATCTCCATCATCGTCGGCCCCTGCGCCGGCGGCGCGGTGTATTCCCCGGCGCTGACCGACTTCGTCTTCATGGTCAAAGGCCTGAGCAACATGTTCGTGACCGGCCCCGAAGTGGTGAAAGCCGCCACCGGCGAGGAAGTGGACTTCGAGACGCTCGGCGGCTCCATGACCCACGCCTCCAAGTCCGGCGTCTGCCATTTCGTGGCCAACTCGGAGCCGGACTGCTACCGGCAGGTGAAGGAACTGCTGAGCTTCCTGCCGCAGAACCGCTACGAGGCCGCGCCGGTCCACGAGACCAAGGACCCGTCCGACCGCAAGATCGCCCTGCTGGAGAAGCTCGGCGAAGTGGATCCCCGCAAGCCCTACCGGGTGCACCATATCGTCTGGTGGCTCTCCGACGACCATAAATTCCTGGAAGTGCACCACGACTACGCCAAGAACATCGTGGTCGGCTTCATCCGCCTCGGCGGCCAGGTAGTGGGCGTCATCGCCAACAACCCGGCGCACATGGCCGGCGCGCTGGACATCAACGCCTCCGACAAGGCGGCCCGCTTCATCCGTTTCCTCAACAGCTTCAACATCCCGATCCTCACGCTCGTGGACGTGCCCGGCTACTGGCCCGGCGTGGCCCAGGAGCACGGCGGCATCATCCGCCACGGCGCCAAGCTGCTCTACGCCTACTCCGAGGCCTCCGTGCCCAAGATCACCCTGGTGCTGCGCAAGGCTTACGGCGGCGCCTACATAGCGATGAGCTCCAAACTGATGGGAGGGGACATCAACTTCTCCCTGCCTTCGGCCGAGATCGCCGTCATGGGCCCGCGCGGCGCGGTGGAGATCCTCTACTCCCGCCAGATCAAAGAGGCCAAGGAAGAGGAGCGGGAAGCCCTGCGGGCGAAGCTCGCCAAGGAATATTCGGACAAGTTCGCCTCGCCGTACCAGACAGCCGCCATGGGCTCGATAGACGAAGTGATAGAGCCCTCCCAGGCCAGGACCCGCCTGATCGGCGCGTTCAGGATGCTGGCCGGCAAGCGCCGCCCGGGCGAGCACCGGCTCACCGGCAATATCCCGCTGTAGCGCCGGGCCTCCGGCCCAAAAGACGCCGGCCACCCGCCGGTATCTTTTTGGGGCCGACGCCGGGGATATTAGCCGCGCTAATAATCACATTAAGGTTTTTAAAAAGAAGGGCTTTTCCCTTTTTTGTATAATAAAAATAAGGAAAACATATGGACCTACCTATTCAAATGCTCGTTACGGCTGTAGCAGTCCCGGTCTTCGGCGCCTTCTTAATACCCATCGCCGCCCGTGTATCGGTTCCGGTCAGGAACGCCTTCGCGGTGCTCCTGGGCCTGTTCACCTTCTTCGCGGCCGCTTCGCTCCTGAAGCTGGTCATAGGCGGCCAGACGGCCACCTGGACCCTGGCCTTCCCGCGCGGCTTCGACCTGATCCTGCACGCCGACATGCTGTCGGTGTTCATGGCCTCGGTCTCGGCCTTCGTCAGCGCGATCATCCTGATCTACTCGATCGACTATATCTCCCACTACGAGAACCAGACCGAATACTACGCCATGGTGGTCCTCTTCCTGGGCTCCATGATGGGCCTGGTCTTCTCGGCCAACCTGCTCTGGATGTACGTGTTCTGGGAAATGACCGGCTTCGCCTCCTGGCGGCTGGTCGGTTTCTTCCGCTCCGACAAGGACGTGGCCAAGGCCAATAAGACGATACTCGTCACCGTCTTCGGCGCGCTGTGCATGCTGGTCGGCATCATCATGGTGTACTTCGACCACGGCACGCTGGACCTGCGCAGCCTGCACGGGAGCGCCATCTCCATGGCCGCCGCCGGCTTCATCCTGGTCGGCATCCTCTCCAAGTCGGCCACGCTGCCCTTCTCCACCTGGCTGCCAGACGCCGGCGTCGCGCCCTCCACCGTCACCTCGCTGCTGCACGCGGCCGTGCTGGTCAAGATCGGCGTCTACGCCTACGCCCGCATCTTCGGCGTCACCTTCGCCGCCCCCGAAGCCTTCTCCACCGCGGTGCTCTACATCGCCGGAGCGAGCGCGCTGGTCTCGGCCGGCGCCGCGCTGATCGACACCGACATCAAGCGGATCATCGCCTATTCCACCGTAAGCCAGATCGCCTTCATTTTCCTGGGCCTGGCCTCCGGCAACAAGACGGCCTTCGCCGGCGCCCTGCTCTACATCCTGATGCACAGCATCGCCAAGGGCGGCCTCTTCCTCTGCGCCGGCATCATAGAACAGAACACCCATACAAAGGACATCACCCGGATGGGCGGCCTGTTCTCCAGCATGCCGGTCACCGGCACGGCGTTCGCGCTGTGCTCGCTGTCCGTGATGGGCATCCCGCCCTTCGGCGGGTTCTTCAGCAAGTTCCTGGTGTTCTCCGGCGCCGCCCAGAACGGCAGCCTGCCGGTGCTGCTGATGTTCCTCGTCGGCGCGGTGATGACGCTGCTCTACCTCGTCCGCCTGTTCTACAAGATCTTCCTCGGCGAACCGGCCGGGCATAACAGCCCTAAAGAGGGTTCCTACACCATGGTCGCCAGCGTGCTGGCCCTGGCCCTCATCGGCCTCGCCCTCGGCGCTCTGATCTATTACCCGTCCGCCTACGCGGAACTCCTCACCAACAACTTAGGGGTGAACCTGCAATGAACCTGATACTGATACCGATAATACTTCCCATCGTCTCGGCCCTCGCGCTGCTGCTGATCAGCGAGCGCACGCGCTTCCTCAAGGAACTGCTGGCCATCGCCGCCTCGGTAGTCTCGCTGCTGGCGGCGGCCAACCTCTTCCTGCTGCCGGCGCAGACGCTCTCGTACGCCTGGCTGGGCGGGGGGATCAGCTTCACCCTGAGCACCGACACCCTCAGCGCGTTCCTGCTGCTGGCGGTCTCGCTGTTCTCGGCGGCGATCTCCATCTACTCCTTCAGCAGCCCCAACAAGGGCCCGGCCAAGTGGTTCTTCTTCAACCTGCTGATGACCCAGGCCTTCGCGGCCGGCGCGGCCCTGTCGGACAACATGGTGGCCATGCTGTTCTTCTGGGAAGGCCTGCTGGTGTTCCTCTACACCTTCATCGCCCTCTCGCAGGAGAGCAAGGCGGCCAAGCGCACCGCGATGAAAGCCTTCCTTATTAACGCCGTCACGGACCTCTGCCTGCTGACCGGCGTGGTGATCACCGGCTACATCGCCGGCACCTACAGCATGAGCGAGATCTCGCACAACAAGCTGACCCTCGACTACGGCTGGTCGCTGTTCGCCTACGTGCTGCTGCTCATCGGCGCGGTCTCCAAGGCCGGCGCGTTCCCGTTCCACACCTGGATCCCGGACGCGGCCACGGATTCGAGCGCCGCATTCATGGCCTACGTGCCCGCGGCCATCGACAAGCTGCTGGGCATCTATTTCCTGGCCCGGGCCAGCGTCTACCTGTTCACCCTTAACGGGACGATGCAGCTGGTGCTGATGACCCTCGGCGCCGTGACCATCCTGGTGGCCGTGATGATGGCCTTCGTGCAGAAGGACTACAAGCGGCTGCTCTCGTACCACGCCGTCAGCCAGACCGGGTACATGATCCTGGGCATCGGCACCCTGAACCCCATCGGCATCGCCGGCGGCCTGTTCCACATGATCAACCACGCCACCTACAAGTCCTGCCTGTTCATGACGGCGGGCTCGGTGGAGCGGCAGGCCGGCACCACCGACCTGTCCAAGCTGGGCGGCCTGTTCCGGGCCATGCCCATAACCGGCATCTGCTTCCTGATCGCGGCCGCGGCCATCTCCGGCATAGCCCCGCTCAACGGCTTCTTCTCCAAGGAGCTCATCTACAAGGGCACGCTGGACACCGGCTACACCTGGTTCTTCATCGCCGCCGAGCTCGGCTCTTTCCTGACGCTGGCCTCGTTCCTGAAGCTGGGCCACTCGGTCTACTTCGGCGCGCGCCCGGAGGGTCTCAAGGACACCAAGGAAGCTCCCTTCTCCATGCTGCTGCCGATGCTGGCCTTCGCCGGCATCTGCGTGGTATTCGGCTTCGGGGCCAGGCTCCCGGTACAGTGGTTCATCTCGCCGTCGCTGGAAGCCCTTAACCTGCAGCACGGCCTGCTCTTCGGCTTCCACGCCGACAAGCTCTACTTCGTCTCGGTGATAGTGATCCTCGCGGCGGTCCTCAACCACATCCTCGGCCTGGCCGCGGGCGGGGGGAAGGCCTCCAAGGCCTCCGACCACATTCACTACGCCCCGGTGCTCAAAGAGACCTACGCGCTGGCCGAGAAGCGCGCCTTCGACATCTACGAGCTGGCGATGGACAAGGTCGTTCCGCCGGTCTCCTACGCGCTGTTCAAAGCGGACCGGTTCTTCGACTGGGCGCTCGACACCGTGCCCAGCGGCGTGGCCGGCTTCCTCAGCGGCGCCTCGGGCCGCTTCCACAACGGCTCCTACCCGCTCTACATGGCCCTGACGCTGGCGGGCGCCGCAGTTTATATTCTGCTGGTCGGAGGATTTAAATAATGGACAAGGGACTTCTGGCTTACCTCCTTATCCCGCTCTTCACCGCGGTGCTGATCCCCTTCATAGCCCGCAACCGCCCCAAGCTGGCCGACATCTTCGCCAGCGTCACGCTGCTGGCCGGGCTGGTCAACCTGCTCTGGCTGGCGCTGCGGCCGTCGGTGATAGCCGGCGGCTTCGCCGACATCCCCGGCGACGGTCTCTCGCTGCTGCTGGTGGCGGCCGTCTACCTGGTGGGCCTGTGCGTCACCTTCTTCTCCGCCTACTTCATGGAAGAGGGCCTGCCTAACAGGCAGGCTTACTACTCCCTGATCCTGACCTCCGTGGCCGCGATGACGGGCGTAGTGACCACCGGCGACTTCTTCACGCTGTACGTGTTCATAGAAGTCCTGGCCGTCACCTCCTTCGCGCTGATCACCACCGACGACACCGCGGGCGGCATAGAAGGCGCCATCAAGTACTTCTTCCTGACCTTCCCGGCCTCGGCCCTGATCATGGTCGGCATCGCCATCTTCATGATCTCGCTGGGCAGCCTGTCGTTCGACAGCCTGCGCGCCTACATGTCCTCCGACATGCCCGGCGGCCCGGTGGTCTTCGCCTCGGCCCTGATCATGCTGGGCTTCCTCATCAAGTCCGGCGTGGTGCCCTTCCACGCCTGGACCCCGGACGCCTACCAGGGCGCCTACGCCCCGGTCTCGGCCCACCTGGCCGGCATCGTGACCAAGATCTCCGGCGTGTACGCGGTGGTCAAGCTGGCCACGCTGCTGCGCTTCTTCGACGGCAGGGCCCAGGCCCTCTCGGAGCTGGTGATGTTCCTCGGCCTGCTGTCCATCGCCGTGGGCGCCATCGCCGCGCTGCGCCAGACCAGCTTCAAGCGCATGCTCGCCTTCTCCAGCATCAGCCAGGTCGGCTACATAGTGCTGGCGGCCGGCCTCGGCACGCCGCTGGCCATCATGGGCGCCGTGTTCCACCTTATCAACCACGCCACCTTCAAGACCACGCTGTTCCTCAACAGCGCGAGCCTGGAGAAAGCGGCCGGCACTTCCGACATGGACAAGCTCGGCGGCATGGAGCACGCCATGCCCTGGACCTCATGGACCTCGGTGATAGCGCTGCTGTCCACCGCCGGCGTGCCCCCGCTGTCCGGCTTCTGGAGCAAGCTGCTCATCATCCTCGCCCTGTGGGAGTCCGGCCTGAAGACCTACGCGGTGCTCGCGTTGCTATTTAGCATCGTGACGCTGGCCTACTTCATGATCATGCAGCGCAAGGTTTTTTTCGGCAAGAAGAGCCCGGCCGCGGAGCGCGCCTCCGAAGTGTCCGCCCCGCTGCTCGCCCCGGCGGTGCTGATGTGCGGCGTCATCGTGGCGCTCGGCCTGCTGTTCCCGTATTTCTACCAGTACGTGAAAGTCGTGGCTGAAAGGATAATACTATGATCTACCACACGCTGCTGTTCGTCCTGACGGCGGTCTTCGCGCTGTGGGCCGTGATGGCCCGGAAGCTCCTGACCTCCGCGATCATGCTCGCGCTCGTCAGCGTCACCGTCTCGCTGATCTTCTTCGACTTCGGCGCCCCGTGGGCCGGCGTCTTCGAACTGTCCGTCTGCGCCGGGCTCATCACCGTGTTGTTCATCGGCGCGGTCAGCCTGATCCGCGACCACGACGAGAAGCGCCCCGAGAACCGGGCCCGCTTCCACGCGCTGCCGCTCGCGGCCGCCATCTTCGCCATCGCCGCCTGGTTCTACCTGCCGGCCTTCTTCGAGGAGCTGGCCGGCTGGGCCCGGATGGGCACCGGCGGGGGCACTATCGGCCTCGCCCTGTGGGAAATGCGCCGCCCCGACCTGCTGGGCCAGGTGCTGATGCTGGCCGCCGGCGTCTTCATGATCAAATCCATCTTCCCCAGGAGGACCCAGAAATGAACGCCTTCGCCCTGGACTGGTACCTGATAGCCCTGATAATGTTCATCGGCTTCTACTGCATGCTGGCCTCGCGAAGCATCGTGCGCCAGCTCGTCGGCCTGGAGATCGTCTCCAAGGCCGCCATGCTCGCCCTGATCTCCGCCGGCGCGCTCACCAACAACCTGGTGTACGCGCAGGCCATCCTGATCACGATGATCGTCATCGAGGTCGTGGTGGTGGCCACCGGCCTGGCCCTGCTGGTCAAGAACTTCCGCCTGCACGGCGCCGCCGACATCTGGAACCTGGACAGCCTGAAAGGATAAAACCATGGAAATACTCCTGTTCCCTCCGATAGCTTTCATCATCTCCCTGCTGTTCGTGATGCTCGTGTCCGGGCTGCTCTCGCCGCTGGCGGCCAAACCCGCGCGCGTGCCCGGCTCGGCCAAGCACAAGGCCTACGGCTGCGGCGAGGACGTGCCGGTGGACCAGGCCAAGGCCATCCCCGACTACCAGGGCTTCTTCCCGTTCGCCATCTTCTTCACGCTGCTGCACGTGGCCGGCCTGATGCTCGCCACCTGGAGCTTCAACCCGGCCTCGGCCGGCGTAGAGCTGGTGATCGGCTACGCCGTCTCGGTCATGGTCATACTCGCCATACTCTTCGTGGGATAATACCAACATGAAAATCATAGATAAACTGATAACCTGGTCGCTGCTCAAGTCCCCCTGGATCCTGCATTTCAATTCCGGCGCCTGCAACGGCTGCGACATAGAGATCGTGGACGCGCTGACGCCCAAGTACGACGTGGAGCGCTTCGGCATAGTGCTCAAGGCCACGCCCCGCCACGCCGACGTGCTGGTGGTGAGCGGCCCGGTGACCCGCCAGCAGGCCAAGCGCCTCAGGACCATCTACGAGCAGATGCCCGAGCCCAAGT
>CAYQJX010000050.1:0-12800 GCA_964417965.1 uncultured Elusimicrobiaceae bacterium | reverse complement strand
GACCTGACATTTCTAAAAAACTAAAACCATGACATTTCTACTTACTTGCAACAGGACAGGGAGGGGACGCTGATGACTATATGACTATTTGACTGTTTTCGGGCTGGCGACGGAGATGAGAGCGTCTTTTTCCGCGCGAGAGAGCTTCTTTATAGCGGCTTCCAGGACCGAGGCGGCCGAGCGGTCCTTCTTCCTCTTCTTCCAGACCAGCTCCACCGGCCCAAAAGCCGCCGTGTACTTGGCCCCCCGCCCCGCATTATGGTCCGCGATCCGCCCGGCGAGGTTATTGGTTATGCCGGTATAAAGCGCCCCATTCGCACACTTCACAATATACACCGTCCAGGATTTTTTATTTTCGCTCATTCTGTTGTGTTTTTGACCTGCGGAGTTATTGGTGCCGGCGTGCGGCCGGGGGACCGGGTTAGCAAAACCGTCGTTGCGTGGAGCGAAGCGACACTTTCTTGCCCGGCGCTTGCATAAGCGCGCCGGGCGAATACCGAGCGAGGCCACGGTGTGGCCGAGCGTGTTTTGCGTTCCGGCCCCCCGGCCGTGCGCAGGACCTGCAATAACGGAGCTCCCGGGCATGGATTTGAACCATGTCTAACCGCGTCAAAGGCGGTTGTGCTACCGTTACACCACCCGGGAATAAAACTATCGCCGGAAAGTAAAACTTTCCCCTCGCATAGCGAGGGCCCCTTCGGGGCGGCATTCCCCCTCTCGGACACATCGCGCATTGCGCTCGGTCCTCGACCCGCTGCTGCGGGGAATCCTGCTGTCGCAGGATTCGGGGTCACAGCACAAAAACCCGTCCCGCGAGTACGGGAAGGGCGCTTTTTCCGTCTCGGGGTTCTTAGAAACCCTCGGTTTGGGTAGGAGCCGCGACCGGACCGGCCTTAGCCACCTCAGCCTCGTATTCCTTGAGAATGAGCTGCTCCAGCCTGCCGCGGAACTCGTTGTTGATCGGGTGCGCTATGTCCTTGTACGTGCCATCCTTGATCTTCCTGGACGGCATGCAGACAATAAGACCGTTGTTGCCGCTCACGACCTTCATGTTGTGCACCACGAACGCGTTGTCAAAGGTCACAGTAGCGAATGCCTTAAGCCTGGCCTCGTTCCTGAGATGTATCCTCACTTCGGTGATTTCCATCATACTAACCCCCCCCCATGTTGTCCGCCCCCCTACAGAGCCAAGCTGTTGCGTACTCCTCAAGGCAGCGTTACTCTTGCTAATCTGAATTCTAGCAAAAATCAGCAAAATTTGGACAAGAAAACCTTGTAACCCTTTATACGCGCCGCGGCGGCCGCCACCCTGTGCGCCTGCGCGCTATCCCAGCACAGCGCAAAGACGGTAGCCCCCGAACCGGACATCAGAACAGCGTCGGCTCCAAGCGCGGACAGCCGCTCTTTAGCGGTCCGCACCGCTTTGTGCCGCGGCAGCACCGGCTCTTCCAGCCGGTTGAAGATCAGGCCGGCCTCCTCCCTGGAGAACTTCCCCTTCTTAAGGAGAGAGCACAGCGCCCGGAAATCCGCCAGCCGCCCCTTTATCTCTCCCTTGCCTCTCACCTTTAATCTGCCGTAAACTTCTTTAGTATAGACCGGCGCGCCGGGATAGACCAGCACAAGGCCCGGCAGGCGGCCCCGGGCTTTCAGGGCTTTAAGTTTCTCCCCGCGCCCCCTGCCTTCCGCGAAAGCCTCGCCCAGCATAAAAAAGGGCACGTCCGAACCTATGGCGGCGGCTATCCGCAGCAGCCTGGGGAAAGCGGCACGGGGGGTCCCGTAAATTTTTGCCAGGCCCAACAGCGCGGCGGCAGCGTCCGAAGAACCGCCGCCCAGCCCGGCGCCCACGGGGATGCGCTTGGCCAGCGTTATGTCCGCGTCCGGGATCAGGCAGAACTCCTCAAAAAACTTTTTCGCCGCTTTGTAGACGATGTTGTCCTCAGCCCGCCCAAGTTCCCTGGGCCCGCCTTTCACCGTAAGCCGTATTCCTTCCCGGCCGGTCCGGCGCAGGGTTAGCGTGTCGCACAGGTCCGTCCTGGCGAACAGCGTGGCCAGGTCATGGTAGCCGTCCGGCCGCCTGGCCGTGACTTCGAGGAAGAGATTTATCTTGGCCGGGGCCTTAATTTTTACCATCACCGGGTTCCCGGGCGTCCAGCCCCAGCGTGTTGAAGGCGCCGAAGTTCATCTGCTCGTTGTCCAGCGTCACGCGCAGCGACACCCCGGGCAGCTTGAAATCCAGGCGGTAAGGAAAAAGGTAGAGGTTCCGGAAGAAGTACTGCGCCGGCTCGAAGACCAGCTTCTTTTCCCGGTCGGGGCGTATCTCCCCGGGCAGGCCTTCCCCGTTCAGGCAGACTTCCCTGCCGCCGCCGGCGAAGCAATCCTCGCCCCAGCCTTCGGTTTTTCCGGTCCCGGGAGTTTTCCCGGAGAACCAGTCGCGCAGTTCGGCGCCCATCAGGGCAGCCCAGTAGGAGAACGCGTCGGGGTCCAGGCCGGCCAGCGAGACGGCGTCCATCTCTATGCCGTCGCCGGTCAGGCGCGCCTTCCAGAGCGGCGCCATCAGCGGCCCCATCACGGTGATGGTGAAATCTTCCGGCGGGGAATAGTGCAGTATCGCGTCGAACTTGACGGTCTTGCCGCGCAGTTTAGCCTCCACCTTGGCGAAAGAGGAGAACTCCAGCCCGGCCGGAAGGAATGCCTTCAGGTGCTCCCGGCGCAGGCCGCCGGCCTGGTCGCCGGGGATCCGCTTCTCCAGCGCCTTCAGCCTGGCGGCGGCGGTCTTTCTTTTGGCGGGTTTTTCCAGCAGCTCCGCCTTTTTCCAGGCCAGCCAGGCGGCCCGCAGGTCGCCCTTAGCCTCGTAGATGTCCCCGGCGTGGCCCCAGACCACGGGGTCGTCGTAAACCTTCCTGAGCGCCCTGTTTATGTCGGCCAGGGCCTCGTCGTGGCGGCCCCGTTTGAACCGCACCCAGGCGAGCGAATCCAGGTAGGCCCCGTTGCCGGGATCCAGCGCCACGGCGCCGGCGATCAGCCCTTCGGCCTCTTCCAGTTTCAGGCCGCGGTCGGCCAGCGAGTAGCCCAGGTAGTTGAGCACGTTGGCGTTGGCCGGATTCATCCGGATCAGCTCCCTGAAGCTCTCCTCCGCCGCGGCCATGTCGCCCACCCTTTCGCTGATAACGGCGTACTGCATGCGCGCCTCGGCGTTGCCCGGGGCCTTGGTTATGATGAGCTTCAGCATTTCGCGGGCCTTGGGCGTTTTGCCGGTATCGTCGTAGCCCAGCGCCAGGAAATAAGCCAGCTCCATGTTGTCCGGCCATTTCTTCGCGGCCGTCTCCAGCATGGCGATGGCTTTTTCATAGCGGCCGCTCTGAGTATAGTAATAGGCCAGCCGCAGCGTAGCGTCGGAGTCTTCCTTAAGGGCCGAGGAGCCTTCCAGGTAACCGGCGGCCGAATTAAAATCCCGCTTCTGCTCGCTGATGATGGAGAGCCAGTAGCTGGCCACCGGGTCCGCCTTGTCCAGGGCGTAGGCCTTGAGGAAATATTTCTCCGCCAGCGGCAGGTCGTTAGCGGCGGGAGACGTGTAGATGGAGCCGATATGGTCGTAGAGGGCCTTGTTGCCGGGCTCCAGCAGCGCCAGTTCCTCGTACTCGGCTATCGCGGCGGCCGTGTCGCTCCTGAGCTCGTAGAATTCGCCCAGCATGTAGCGCGGCTGCGGGTAGTAAGGGTCCGCTTCCTTGGACAGCAGCAGGTTCTTCCTCACCTCGTCGCTGTCGCCTTTTGTATTCAACAGCACGGCTATCTGGTAATAGATCTCGGCCGCGTCCTCGGGGCGCAGCTCCAGGTATTTTTTCAGGTAAGCCACGGACTTCTCCGGGGCGCGGGAGCTCCACAGGCTGGCCAGCTGGTAAAAAGCCTCGTGCGTCGCGGGGTCCAGCTCCGCCGCCCTCTCGTAAGCGCCGCGCGCGCCCTCCAGGTCGCCCTTCGCCCAGCGGACGTTGCCGTACAGCACCCAGTTGTCCGCGGTGGAGGAGTCGGCCTTCACCACGTAATCCGCCCACTGCGCGGCCTCTTCCACTTTGCCGACGTGCAGGGCCAGGTTGAGCGCCTGCTTGTGGACGAACACGGACTGCGGGTCCAGCAGCAGGGTGCGCTTGTACTCCTGCATCGCGGAATCGTAATTGCCGTGCCGCTCCTGCACCATGCCGTTCATGAAGTGAAGATAGGCCTCTTTGTCCGCCGCAGCAAAGGCGGCAGGGGCACAGCAGGCGAGGAGGATGAGGGCTTGCAAGGGTCTTTTGATCATAGGGTCTTCCTGAGCAGCAGGGCGTCGTCCGCGTTATTATAGAATTTCGGCCTCCGGCCGACCAGTTGGAAGCCGTGGCTCTGGTAGAGCGCTATGGCCGGAGCGTTGTGCTCGTTGACCTCCAGGTCTATCTCCCGGCAGAGGTTCTTGGCCGCGTACTCCAGCAGCTTGCCGATCAGCGCGCTGGCGGCGCCGCGCCGCAGGAGGGCCTTTGAGACCGCCAGCGTATTGAGCTGCACCTGAGGGCGCAGTATCCAGAAATTTATAAATCCCGCCGCGCGCCCGTCGCATTCCGCCGCCAGCGTCACCGAGTTGCGGTTGCTCTCCTCGGCCTCAAAGCCTTTCTCCCCCCAGGCCGGGTAGCCGGGGTGCTCGGCCTCTATGGCCGCGAAAGCCGCGTAGTCCTCTTTCCTCGCCCGGCGTATGAGCATGTTATTTCCGGCCGTAGCTGACATTGTTCTCAAGCTCGTACTTGGCCGGCTTAAGATAGAGCGGGCGCAGGGTGCGGTTCTTGTACGCCAGGCAGGCCTTTATGACCAGGGCCGGGATAATCTTGGAGACCGCGGGCGGGGCTTTGGGCACGCCGGCCGGCAGCAGGCCGTAGATAACGGGGTCCTCTTCGGCGTCGGCCACGGCGTAGAGCGGGCCTTGCAGCCCGGCCAGCAGGGCGCGCAGCTCTTCAGACTTCAGCCACACGGGCTCGCCCTCGGGCCGCGGGGCGAGTTTCCCCCCGGCGTTAAACAGCTGGCAGAAATATTCGTCCTTGAAAGCGTGCACCAGCACGGCCAGGCGCGCGCCGCCGGTGGTTTTGGCCCAGGCCCTGAAATGCGCGGTCTCGGCGGCGCCCAGCGCCAGGATCTCGAAAAGGGTGGCGGTATACACCTCGGCGCCGGCCATGGCTTTAAGCGCCCCGGCCAGCGTGAGCGAAATGCGTATGCCGGTAAATCTGCCCGGGCCGCGGACGGCGCAGACGGTGCTCACCGAGCGCAGGTCCGAGCCGGCCTTGGCCAGCAGGGCGCGGGCCATGGGGAACAGCGCCAGCTCCTGGTTGAAAACTTTTTTCTGCGAGCCGAAGACCTTGCCCCCCGCCGAAGCCGCCAGCTTAAGCCTCGAGCCCGAAGTGCAGAGTCCCAGGATTACTTTTGGAGCCATTTTTCCTCTATAGTCTTCACCATTTCCGCGTCGCCGGCCGGGGCCGAGATCTTTATCACCCTGGAGTCGCCGCCGGCGAGGACGAAGTCCAGGCGCAGCGGCTCCATCCCGGCGTAGATGCCGCCGGCCTCGCCGGGCCATTCCACCGCCGTTATGCCGTCGGGGCGGCCCAGGTATTCGTCCAGGCCTATATTCTCCATATCCGCCTCGCCGGCGCGGAACAGGTCGAAATGGTAGAGCTTCAGCCGGCCCTTGTAGGAGCGCATCAGGTTAAAGCTGGCGCTCACCGGCAGCCGCCGCGCGCCCAGGGCCGAGGCCAGTTCGCGCACGAAGAAAGTTTTGCCGGAGCCTATAGGCCCCTCCAGGAACAGCGCGGCGCCGCCCTTAAGCCTTACGGCAAAAAGGGCCGCCAGCCGCGCGGTGTCCGCGGGCGAGGCGCTGCTGAATTTAAAAGTGTTCGAAGTTTTTGACCTTGCCATCGAAATTCTCTATTTCCGAACCGGACCCTTTCTCCACGCGGCCCACCACGGTTACGGCGGGCAGCAGCCTCTTTATCTTTTCCAGGTTACGGGGGCCGGCCGTGAATACCAGGCCGTAATCCTCTCCGCCGTTCACGGCGTAGTGCCGCCAGGGCTTTTTCTTCAGGGCGGCGTAGGCGCGCAGTTCTTTAGCGCAGGCGCCTTCGCCCAGGCTGACGAGGACGCGGCAGCGGGACTGCTCAGCTATAATGGCCGCGCTGCGCGCGAGACCGTCCGAATTGTCCAGCATGGCCGTGGCCAGGCCGGAGCGGCCGAGCGCGGCCCCCGCCGCGAGCATCGGCTCGGGGAGCCAGAAAGCCTTAACCAGCGCCGGGAACTTTTTTTTCTCCGGGGCCGAGCCGCCCATTAATATCTCCAGCCCGGCGGCGGAAAGCCCCAGCGGCCCTATGTTGAAGAGCAGGTCCCCGGGCTTGGCGCCGTAGCGGGTCACTACCTTGCCGCGCCCGGTCTCGCCCCATACCGTCATGTAAAAATGATTCTCCCTCGCCCCGGCCAGGTTGCCGCCGGCGACCGAGATGCCGTAGCGCAGGGCCTCGGCCTTCAGCGCCCGCATAAAGCGCGGGGCGAAATCCTTTGCCGTATCCTTTCTGAGCCCCGCGCCGACCACGCAGGACACCGGCGCCACGTCGCCCATGGAGGCGAGGTCGCTTAAGTTGATGCGCGTGAGTTTGCGGGCTATGTCTTCGGGCGTGGCGAAGCGGGCCAGGTAATGCGTGCCCTCCACCATCTCGTCGGTAGTTATCACCAGGTCCCGGCCGGCCCCGTGCCTGAGCACGGCGCAGTCGTCGCCGGGCCCCAGCAGCAGCCGCCGGTCCCCCGGGAAACGGAAAGTTTTCTCTATGTGCTCTATCAGCCGGGCTTCGCCCCCGGCCTTTTTCTTTTTTACAGGCATTCCAGGGCCTCCGGCAGAAAATCCAGCAGTTCCCCCGCCAGCACGCAGCGCTCCGTATATTTTTTCGCGGCCAGGTCGCCGCACAGCCCGTGCAGGAAGACGGCCAGCGCCGCGCTGCCGAGGGCGGTCTCCGGGGTGAACCCACGCGCCAGCCCGTTCTGCGCGTAGAGGCCGGCCGTCAGGCCGGCCAGCACGTCGCCGGTGCCGCCCTTGGCCAACTCCGGGCCGCCGGAGCTGTTCTTTAAAATGGTCTTGCCGTCACAGATCAGCGTGCCGGGGCCTTTAAGCACGGCAGTGCCGCCCAGCAGCCGGGCCAGCGCTCCAGCCGCCGCGGGCCTGTCCGTAACTTTTTTACCAAGCAGCCTCGCGGCCTCGCCGGGATGCGGGGTGAAGATCGCGGGCGCGGCCTTCAGTTTGAACGGCCTGGGCCCGGCGGCCAGCGCGTTAAGCGCGTCGGCGTCCACTACCGCCGGCAGGTCCAGCGCGGCCAGCAGCTTAAGCGCGAAAGCGCGCGCGCCTTTTGACGAACCGAGGCCGGGGCCCAGCAGTAAAACGTTTATTTTTTTGGCGCCGGCGAAAGCTGCCACCTGTGCGGCGGCTCCGGCCGTAAAAGTTCCGCCCGAGCAGGCCGCGCCAAAGGTCATGGCCTCGGGCAGGGCGCAGGCGATTATCTTTCTTTCACTCTCGGGGCAGGCTACCGTAACCAGGCCGGCGCCGGCCTTAAGCGCCGCGCGGGCGGCGAGTATGGCGGCCCCGGCCATGCCGCGCGAGCCGGCCACCACCAGCACGCGGCCGAAATCGCCTTTATGCGCGTTCTTCGGCCTGGGCCGCAGCTGGCCGGCTAAATAATTCCTGGTAAGGGATCTTACTGTCATCGGGTCAGGCTTTAAAAGCTATTACGGAGGCCACGGCGTAGGCGCGGGTGTGGGAGATGGAGACCAGCAGGCGCAGCCCGGGCCGCCCTTTCACGGTGACTTTGGGGCTGCCGCTGGGAGTGTTCTCTACCTCTATGGAGTTCAGCGGCAGGGCGGTCTCGTCCAGCGCCTTTATCACGGCTTCCTTCACCGCGAAGCGCGCGGCCAGGCGCTCGAATTTATTCTTGCTTTTGAGCGCGTAGGCCAGCTCGCCCGGCGTGAAGACGCGCTTGAGGAAACGGGGGTCCGCCGCCAGGCGGCGCACCCTCGAAACCTCGGCCAGGTCCACGCCCAGCCCGGAGATGGTCTGTGCTTTCATTTTTAGTCCCGGGTCAGCGCACCGTGACGCTCTTGGCCAGGTTGCGCGGCTTGTCTATGTCGCACTTTTTGGCCAGGGCCACGTAGTAGGCGAAAAGCTGCAGCGGGATGACCGTCAGCATGGGCGTAAACAGCTCGCCGGTCTCCGGCAGGACTATATAGCGCGAGGCTTTAATGGTCTTCTTGGAGGCGGCGTCCACTATGGCCACCACGTCGGCGCCGCGGGCCTTGGCCTCTTCTATGTTGCCGGCCATCAGCTCCAGCGTGCGCCCGGCGGGGGCCACGGCGAGCAGCGGCATGCCCTTGTAGATTATGGCTATCGGGCCGTGCTTCATTTCGCCGGCGGGGTAGCCCTCGGCGTGCACGTAGGAGATCTCTTTTATCTTGAGCGCGCCTTCCAGCGCTATCGGGTAATTAACGTGGCGCGAGATGAACAGGAAGTGTTCACTGGCGGCGAAAGCCTCGGCGACCTTGGCGATCTCCTTCTCTTTCTCCAGCGTTTCCTCTATCAGGCGCGGGATCTTGAGCAGTTCCTCGGCGTAGCGGCGGGCCTCGGCGGAGCTCAGCGCCCCGCGGGCGGCCGCGAAGTGGCCGGCCAGCAGGTAGATGGCGGCGAGTTGGCCCAGGAAAGCCTTGGTAGAGGCCACGCCGATCTCGGGCCCGCAGTGGGTATAGAGCACGTGATCGGCCTCGCGCGTCAGCGTGGAACCCACGGTATTAGTGATGGCCAGCACCTTGGCGCCGGCGGCCTTGGCCTCGCGCACGGCGAACAGGGTATCGGCGGTCTCCCCTGACTGGGAGATGGCCACTACCAGCGTGCCCTTGTTCATCAGCTTTGCACGGTCGGTAAATTCGCTAGCCACGTCGGCGTGGGCCGGGATGCCGAAATTCTCGAACAGCACCCGCCCGACAAGACAGGCGTGGTAGGCTGTGCCGCAGGCTATGAACTGCAGGGCGGACACGTCCTTCATGGTCTCGGCGGCAAGGCCCATCTCGGTCTCCAGGAGGTTCCCGCCCAGCGGCAGCAGCCGGCCGCGCAGGGTGTTCTCCACGGCCTCGGCCTGCTCGTGGATCTCCTTGAGCATGAAATGTTTGTAGCCGCCCTTCTCCGCCATGGTGGAGTCCCACTGTATGGTAACGGACTCCTTGGCGGTCTTCTTGCCGGCGAAATTGTAATAGTCCACGCCGTCCTTGCGCACGGCGGCCATCTCCCCGTCGTTGAGGAAGACCACCCGCTTGGTGTACTTCAGAAAAGCGGACACGTCGGAAGCTATGAAGTTCTCGCCCTTGCCCAGCCCCACCACCAGCGGGCTGTGCATGCGCGCGGCCAGCAGCAGGCCGGGGCAGCTGGCCCAGACCATGGAGATGGCGAAAGAGCCCTTCAGGTCGGCCAGCATGCGGCGGAAAGCCTCAAAGAAGACGGGCTCGAGCATGTCCGAGCGCATGGCCTTCTCCTGCACGTGCAGGCTCTTGAGCTTCTCCTCCATCAGGTGGGCTATGACCTCGGTGTCGGTCTCGGACTTGAACTTATGGCCGCCGGCCTGCAGCCGTTCCTTGAGGTCCAGGTAGTTCTCTATGATGCCGTTATGCACCACCACCACGCGGCCGGAACAGTCGGTATGGGGATGGGCGTTGTCTTCGGACGGGGCGCCATGCGTGGCCCAGCGGGTATGCCCCACGCCGGCCTGCGCGCCCTTTACGGGCGCGGCCGCCACCAGCGCGTCCAGCGCGTCCACGCGGCCGCTCACCCTTTTAAGGTACAGCTCGTTCTTAGCGTCCACTACCGCGATGCCGCAGGAGTCGTAGCCGCGGTATTCCAGCCGTTTCAGCCCGTCTATCAGGATGTCGGTGGTCTTATTGTCGCCTATATAGCCGGTTATGCCGCACATATTACTGTATGAGCCTCTTCATCTCGGTCACGGCGCTCTTCAGGCCGACGAACATGGCGCGGGAAATTATGGAGAAGCCGATGTTGAGGCAATCCATGCCCTCTATGCGCGCGACGGGGGCCACGTTGTAGTAGTCCAGACCGTGCCCGGCGTGCAGTTCCATCTCCAGCTCTTTGACCAGGTAGCCGGCCAGCTGCAGCTGCTCCAGCTCTTTGGCCTGCAGCTTCTTGCCCCAGGCGGCGGCGTAGTTCTTGGTGCACAGCTCTATGGCGTCGGCGCCCATGTTGTGGGCGGCGCGGATAGCCATCGGGTCGGGGTCGGCGAACACGCTGACCTCTATGCCGGCCTTGGAAAGGTTCTTTATGATCTTCTCCAGCTCGGGCTTGCGGCCGTCGATCTTCATGCCGCCCTGCGTGGTCAGTTCGCGAGCGCCTTCCGGCACCAGGCAGACCGAATCGGGCCGGGCCTTGAGGGCGAGCTTCTCCATCTCGGGGGTGGCGGCCATCTCCAGGTGGATGAGGCCTTTCACGTCGTGGCGGACCCTGTCGAGGTCGGAATCCTGGATGTGCCGGCGGTCCTGGCGCAGGTGCATCACCACCATGTCGCCGCCGGAGCTGTAGACCACCCGCGCGGCTTCCACCGTGTCCGGGTTCTTCTCCCCGCGGGCCTGGCGCAGCGTGGCCACGTGATCGATATTTACTCCGAGCTTAACATGTTTCATTGGAAAACCTCCGTAAAATTCAACGAACAAATATTATTTAGCCGCGAGCGCGCCGGAGTGCTTGCGGTAATGCGCCAGCAACTCGTCGGCGATGGCCTTTATCTCCGCCTTGGACTGGCCTTCCACCAGCAGGCGCAGCAGCGGCTCGGTGCCGGAATAGCGGATGAAGATGCGGCCGTTGCCTCTCAGACCGCCCTCCAGCTTTGAAAGTTTCTCACTGAAGCCGGCCACGTCCTTAAAATGCGGCTTGCTGGACACTTTTACCTTCTCCAGCACCTGCGGGTAGCGGTTCCAGTGCCGGCGGAACCAGCCCAAAGGCTTGCCCATGTCGCGCACGGCGGCCAGCGTCTGCAGCGCCGTAAGGATGCCGTCGCCGGTGGGGGCGAATTCCCTGAAGATGATGTGGCCGCTGGTCTCGCCGCCGAGCTTGAGGTCGCCCTTTTCCATGGCGTCGGTCACGTTCTTGTCGCCTACCGGCACCTGGGCCACGCTTATCCCCTGCCCCTGCAGGTATTTAAGCAGGCCGTAATTGGACATGAAGGTCAGCGAGACGCCGCTGTTGGTGAGGCGGCCGCGCGCCTTCAGATAGGGAGCGGCCAGCGCTATCACGTCGTCGCCGTCCAGCTGTACGCCCTTTTCGTCGGCGAACATGCAGCGGTCGGCGTCCCCGTCGAGGCTGATGCCGCAGAAGGCGCCCCATTTTGCCGCGGCGGCGGCCATCTTTTCGGTATGCAGCGCGCCGCAGCCCATATTGATATTCTTGCCGTTGGGCTTGTCGCCGATGACCTTCACCTTGGCGCCGAGGTCGCGGAAGATGCGCGGGGCTATCTTGTAGGCCGCGCCGTTGGCGCAGTCGAGCAGTATCTTAACGCCCTTCAGGGTAAAGCCGGGCGGCAGGGTGCTCTTGAGGAAAGCCTCGTAGTCGCGGGTAAAATCTTTCTTATGCAGGCCGGGGTGCGACGGGCGGAACTTGAGCGGCTCCTTACCGAGCAGCAGGCGCTCTATCTTATTCTCTATGGCTTCGTTGAGCTTCAGCCCGTCGTTGGAGAAGAACTTTATGCCGTTGAACTCCGGCGGGTTGTGGCTGGCGGAGATCACTATGCCGAAGTCGGCGTTCTCGCGCTTTACCAGGTACGAGACGGCGGGCGTGGGGATGATGCCCAAGTCCACCACCTTGAACTTGCTGGCCCCGAGGCCCTCAACGAGGTATTTCCTGATGAGGCGGCCGGAGGCGCGCGAGTCCATGCCGATGAGGACCACCGGCTTGCCGTGGCCTTTTTTCTTGTACTTGGGCAGCACAAGCGAGGCCGCGTAGCCTATTTTGCGTATAAAATCAGGTGTAAAGGGGTAATCCCAGGTGATGCCCCGTATGCCGTCAGTGCCGAAAAGTTTTCCCATTATGTAAGCCCCGAAGCTCTGTTAGTGCCGGCTAAAAAGCTATGCTTATCAGCCGGCCGCTTTTAACAGCCTTATATAATTTTATATTATATCATTCTGTCAGGGGCGCTGTAAGGCCAGCTGGAAGGATGGCCGAGTGGTTTAAGGCGCCGGTCTTGAAAACCGGTGTACGGTTAATCCGTACCGTGGGTTCGAATCCCACTCCTTCCGCCAAATTTTGCTTTTTAAAAAATCCGCAGAAAAATTGTTGTTTTCTGCGCGCGCAGAATTAAAATTAAATATAAATTCCCAAGGTTTTTTGAACTCGACGGAAAGCCGCCGCCTGCCTATACGGAAGTTCGAACCGATCTTTTTCAACTTTTCCCTGTTTTCCTCCGCTTTTCCGCTCTCCGCCAGTTCTCCGACGTGAACCGCCTCGCGGTATAACTCTATCTCCGGTTCGAACCGATTTGCTCCCTGCCGGGTAAAAGCTGCGAGTTTATTTTCAATTTCCTTTTTCCCATTGACCAATTGGGCTTTCCTCTCAGCGTATTCGGACTGAGTAAGATGGCCTTGCAGTACCAAATCCAGCAACTTGCCCAATTGGTCTGTAAGGATAACCAAGTTATCTCGCAGCTTTTGCCGGGCACTCTCCCCGGCCTGGGCCGCCGCCGCTTTTTCCGCTTCTGCTTGTTGTATAAGCA
>CAYQJX010000049.1:0-12842 GCA_964417965.1 uncultured Elusimicrobiaceae bacterium | reverse complement strand
GCCGGAATAAGTAGCGATAAACAAGGTGAGAATCCTTGTCGCCGAAAGCCTAAGGGTTCCTTGAGCAACGTTCGTCGGCTCAGGGTCAGTCGGACCTAAGTCGAGGCCGAAAGGCGTAGACGATGGACATCTGGTTAATATTCCAGAACTATGATAGACGCGTTATCACCTAGGGAGGGACGCAGTAGGGTAAGCTTACCGGGTAAAGGTTGTCCCGGAGAAAGGTGGAAGGCATGGTCAGGTAGGCAAATCCGCCTGGCTATTAAGTTGGAAACCGAGACGAGTGCGGGTAACACCGCGCGAAGTGGCCCAACCACGCTGCCTAGAAAAGCTTCGTAGGGAGTTTCTATCATAACCGTACCGTAATCCGACACAGGTGGGCGAGTTGAGTATACTAAGGCGCGCGAGATAACCTTCGTTAAGGAACTAGGCAAACTGGCTCCGTAACTTCGGAATAAGGAGCGCCCCGGTAGCGGTGTGGGATTTAAAGACCACGCGGCGAAAGGGCCGCAGTGAAATGGGGATCGTGACTGTTTAACAAAAACTTAGCTCTCTGCTGAAATCGCAAGATGACGTATAGGGAGTGATGCCTGCCCGGTGCTGGAAGGTCAAGGGGAGGAGTCAGCCGCAAGGCGAAGCTTCGAACTTAAGCCCCAGTAAACGGCGGCGGTAACTATAACCGTCCTAAGGTAGCGAAATTCCTTGTCGGGTAAGTTCCGACCTGCACGAATGGCATAACAAAGATCCCGCTGTCTCAACGAAGGGCTCGGCGAAATTGTGGTGCAAGTGAAGACGCTTGCTGCGCGTATCTAGACGAAAAGACCTCGTGGAGCTTTACTGTAACTTGTCATTGATTTACGGTTTTAGATGCGTAGGATAGGTGGGAGCCGGTGATCCCAGGGTTTCGGTCCTGGGGGAGGCAACGGTGAAATACCACCCTTTTGAAATTGTGAATCTAACTTCGCAGCCGTTAACCGGCCGAAGGACATTGGCAGGCGGGCAGTTTGACTGGGGCGGTCGCCTCCTAAAGAGTAACGGAGGCGTACCAAGGTTTCCTCAAGGCGAATAGAAATCGCCTGTCGAGCGCAATGGTAGAAGGAAGCTTGACTGTGAGGCCGACGGGCCGAACAGGGACGAAAGTCGGTCATAGTGATCCGGTGGTACCTCGTGGGAGGGCCATCGCTCAACGGATAAAAGCTACCCCGGGGATAACAGGCTGATCTGGTCCAAGAGTCCACATCGACGACCAGGTTTGGCACCTCGATGTCGGCTCATCGCATCCTCCCGCTGAAGCAGGTGGGAAGGGTTGGGCTGTTCGCCCATTAAAGCGGTACGTGAGCTGGGTTCAGTACGTCGTGAGACAGTACGGTCTCTATCTGATATGCGCGCAGGATACTTGAGGGAAGCTGCCTACAGTACGAGAGGACCTAGGTGGACGAACCGCCCGTATACCAGTTGTCGTGCCAACGGCATAAGCTGGGTAGCGGAGTTCGGTAGGGATAAACGCTGAAAGCATCTAAGCGTGAAACCCGTCCCAAGATAAGGTATCCCCGGACTTAAATGTCCCTAAAGACCCCCAGAAGACTACTGGGTTGATAGGCCAGGTGTGTAAGCATAGTAATATGTTCAGCTAACTGGTACTAATCGGTCGTGAGGCTTGGCCTTATTTTCTAATCCTAAAATATTAGACACATAAGACTAAGGTGTGGTTATATACTTTTCGCTTTATGCGCGGTTCCAGTGATTTATAAGATCGGTGTTTATTCCGGAGAGGTTACACCCGTTCCCATTCCGAACACGGCAGTTAAGGTCTCCAGGGCCGATGGTACTAACGCCCAACCCGGCGTTGGCAGAGTAGGTCGATGCCGATCTTATTAATCACTGGAGTCGCAAATGCGCTTGAATTTTCTAAGGATCGAAGCAGGAAAATCCTCAATGAAAATCACGAAGACTGATAAAAAATCCCTCGCAGAGACCCTTGGCAAGGAGTTCGCCGCCAAGGACACTTTCTTTGCGACCTTCAATAAAATGAAGTTCAAGGATTCTAACGGTCTTCGCGACGCCCTGCGCCCGACCAAGGCCAAGTTCAAGGTAATGCGCAACACCGTTGTTGCCCACGCCCTCCAGAACGCCTCCCTGAAACCCGCCGACGCGACCGTGGCCAAAGGCCCGACCGCCGTCGTGACGATGGAAGATCCCAACGAGATCACCCGTGTAGCCAAAGAGCTGATGGCCTTCGCGAAAGCGAACCCCGGCGTCATTTGGAAGGGCGGTTTCTACGAAAAGAACTGGCTCAGCCCCGACGACATCCTGAAGCTCTCCAAGATCGGTTCCAAGACCGAACTGCTCAGCCAGCTGGCCGGCGCCCTGTACGCCAATATCGCCCAGATACGCTACGTGCTTGAAGCTCTTAAAGAGCAGAAAGAAAAAACGGCCGCCTGATAAGCATAGCTCTTATGGCGGCACTCGCATAGCTTCGAAGCGCCCAAATAACCAAAAATTTAGTATAATATAAGTAGATTGGTGAGTAAGTAGTCCGTGTTTAGATCCTTCACTCCTCCATCTGCGGTTCCGCCGTCTATAAATTTGTAGTAAATCCTGGTAGTCCCGCCAGCAAAAGGGGATAAACTGCCCGCTTAGGCGGACAGGCTACTAAAAACACCGCCTCCCGGCGGAAAAAGGAGCCAAAAAAATGGCAACAATGACGAAAGACCAGTTAGTGGAAGCGATCGGCACCATGACCATCATGGAACTCGCCGACCTCGTGAAAGGCATTGAGGACAAGTTCGGTGTGAAGGCCGCCCCCGTGGGTGTGGCCGCCGCCGCCGGTCCCGCTGCCGGCGCCGCCGCCGCCGAGGAAAAGACCGAGTTTACCGTTGTTCTTAAGGCCGTCGTAGACGCCGCCAAAAAGATCAGCGTGATCAAGGTTGTCCGTGAGATCACCGGCCTGGGCCTGAAAGAGTCCAAGGACCTGGTTGAAGGCGCCCCCAAGAACGTGAAAGAGGGCGTGGACAAAAAGACCGCCGACGAACTCAGCAAGAAGCTGACCGAAGCCGGCGGCGCCGTAGAACTGAAGTAACATGCCGTTAGATCCCCGTCCGCTTAAAGCGGGCGGGGATTGTCGTTTAAGCCGGTAAAACCGGCTGCCAGTTACGTACCCGGTATTTTGTGCTAAAACAAGCTTATAAGCGGTAACATAAGCGGGGTAGACTTATCCCTTTCGCCGAGAGGCGGGAGGGATAGGTCCGCTATTCGGGATAAATCACGAGGTGAACTGATGAAACTCCTTAACTTCTCTAAGATAGGCCAGATACTCAAAGTTCCGGACCTCCTCGACATGCAGAAGCAGTCGTTCGACTGGTTCCTCCAGCTGGACGAGAAACCCGAAAACCGCAAGATCCAGGGCCTCCAGGCCTCTTTCGTGGACGTGTTCCCGATAGAGTCCGCCGACGGCACCATGGTGATGGATTTCCTGAAATACGAACTCGGCACGCCCAAATACGTCGGGCCCGAGGAAGCCCTCTCGCGCGGCGGCTCCTACTCCACCCCGCTCAAGGCTTACCTTAGCCTTTCCCTCAAGCAGGAGAGCGGCAAGCTCAAGCACATGATCGACCAGGACGTCACCCTGTGCGAGCTGCCCATCATGACCGACACCGGCTCGTTCATCTTCAACGGCGCCGAGCGCATCGTGGTCAGCCAGCTGCACCGCTCGCCCGGCATCATCTTCGAGGAAGACGAGGAAAAGAAGCAGTCCGTCCTCGGCAAGCCCCTCTTCTACGCCCGCGTGATCCCGTACCGCGGCGCCTGGGTGGAATTCGAATTCGACACCGACAACGTGCTCTGGGTCCGCCTGGACCGCAAGAAGAAAATTCTCGCCACCACCTTTGTGAAAGCCGCCGGCCTTGAGACCAACGCCGAGATCCTGCAGGTCTTCTACCCGTCGGTCGAAGTGCCCGTCAACCAGGAGAACGCCGCCAACGTTATAGGCAAGTACGCTATCGAGGACATCGTGGACAAGTCCTCCGGCGAGGTTCTCTGGAACCTCGAAGAGAAGGCCGCCCAGCCCCTCGACGAAAAGGCCTTCAAGGCCATGGTGGACCGCAAGGTCAAGTCCGTGCTGCTCATAAAGGGCAACCCCAAAGAAGACAACCCCGGTGTGATCCTGGCCCTCGAGGCCAAGAACCAGCCCAAGACCGCCTCCGACGCCCGCTACGAGATCTACAAGAAAATGCGCGGCCAGGACTTCATCGTCAAGGAACAGGCCGAGGAATACCTCGACAATATCATGTTCAAGAGCCTGCGCCGGTACGACTTCTCCATAGTCGGCCGCTACAAGGCCATGCGCAAGCTGCGCCCGCTCTACGAGGAGCTGGCTAAGTCCGACAAGCGCTACAAGGTGCCCAACGACAAGTTCCGCAACATCAACCTGGAAGATATCCTGGTCACCATTAAGTACCTGATGGCCCTCAACTCCGGCGCCGCCTCCTTCGACTACCAGGGCGGCAAGTTCGAGTACAAAGTGGACGACATCGACCACCTCGGCAACCGCCGCGTCCGCTCCATCGGCGAACTCCTGGAGAACCAGATCCGCGTGGCCCTGGTGCAGATAGCGCGCAACGTGCGCGACCGCATGAGCAAGGAAGACAAGACCGTCACCCCGAGGACCCTGGTGAACGCCGCCCCCGTGGTGGCCATCATGAGGAAGTTCTTCGGTACTTCCCAGCTGTCGCAGTTCATGGACCAGATCAACCCGCTGGCCGAGCTGACCCACAAGCGCCGCCTGTCGGCCCTTGGACCGGGCGGTCTGAACAGAAAGCGCGCCGGCTTCGAAGTCCGCGACGTGCACTACACGCATTACGGCCGCGTCTGCCCCATCGAAACGCCCGAAGGCCCGAACATCGGTCTTATCGTTTCGCTGGCCGCCTACGCCAAGGTCAACCAGTACGGCCTCATCGAGACGCCCTACCGCAAGGTAGACCATAAGAAGGTCACCGACCAGGCCGACTACGTTACCGCCTACATCGAAGACGACATCTTTGTGGGCCAGGCCAACACCCCGATCGAGAGCAACAAACTCTCCACCGACCAGGTGTACGGCCGCCTGAAGGACGACTATGTCTTCATGGACTCCGACAAAGTGGAGTACATGGACGTCAGCCCCATGCAGGTGGTGTCCATCTCCGCCGCGCTGGTGCCGTTCCTCGAGCACGACGACGCCAACCGCGCCCTGATGGGTTCCAACATGATGAGGCAGGCCGTCCCGCTGCTCGTCACCGAGGCCCCGCTGGTGGGCACCGGTATGGAGCCCGCCGTGGCCCGCGACTCCCGCGCCTGCGTGACCGCGCGCACTTCCGGCAAGGTCATTTACGCCTCCGCGGACATGATCGCCATAAAGCCGGAGCACAGCAAAGAGCCGGACATTTATCACCTCATTAAGTACCGCCGCTCCAACCAGGACACCTGCGTCAACCAGGTGCCGATAGTGGAAAGCGGCATGGACATCAAGAAGGGCGACGTCATAGCCGACGGCCCCGCCACCAACAACGGCCAGCTGGCCCTGGGCAAGAACCTGCTGGTGGCCTTCATGAGCTGGGAAGGCTATAACTACGAAGACGCCATCCTGGTCTCCGAGAAGATCGTCGAGGACGACGAGCTGACCTCGGTGTTCATCGAAGAATTCGAAGTGGAAGCCCGCGACACCAAGCTGGGCCCCGAAGAAATAACCCGCGACATCCCGAACGTCGGCACCGACGCCCTGGAGCACATCGACAACGACGGCGTAGTGATCCCGTCCACGATGGTGCGCCCCGGCGACATCCTGGTCTGCAAAGTGTCTCCCAAGGGCGAGCAGCAGCTCTCACCCGAAGAGCGCCTGCTGAAGGTCATCTTCGGCAAGAAGGCCGAAGACGTGACCGACACCTCCATGCGCGTGCCGCCCGGCGTGTACGGCAAGATCATCGGCACCCGCGTGTTCGTGCGCCGCGAGAAGCTGAGCAAGCCCGAGGAAGACCGCCGCAAGAAGGAAATTGACGCGGAGATGAATTACAACCTCGACGCCCTCAAGGAGTTCCGCAAGGAAACCTCCAAGAAAGGCTCCGAGACCGAAGAGTTCTGCAAGCTGATGGAGAAGCATATTAAGGAGAAGTTCGCCCGCGAGAAGGAAATGCTGAAGTCCTCCGGCGAGCTGCCCGTCACCGTGAACAAAGTGGTGAAGGTGCACATCGCCCTTAAGCGCCGCCTGCAGGTGGGCGACAAGCTCTCCGGCCGTCACGGCAACAAGGGCGTCGTCGCCCGCATTCTGCCGCGCGAAGACATGCCCTATATGCCCGACGGCACCCCCGTCGACGTAGTGCTGTCCCCGCTGGGCGTGCCCTCCCGCATGAACATCGGTCAGATCCTCGAGACCATGCTCGGCTGGGCCGGCAAACAGCTGGACACCCAGATGGCCTGCCCCGTGTTCGACAGCGCGGCCGAGGACAACAAGGATTACTGGGCGTACTGGGCCAAGAAAGGCAAGAAACGCGGCGAGATCACCATCGACGACGTGCTTAAGGATATGGAGAAGCCCACTTCCGACAAGCCCGGCGTCATCCAGATGATCCAACTGGCCAAGGACCACCTCAAGGCCAAGGGCGTGCCGGAAGAATACCTCCCGGACGACTATTGCCGCATCACCCTGTACGACGGCCGCACCGGCGAGAAGTTCCACGAAAAGGTCACCATCGGCTACCTGTACATCCTCAAGCTGATCCACCTCGTCGAGGACAAGGTTCACGCCCGCAGCACCGGCCCTTACAGCCTCATCACCAGGCAGCCCCTGGGCGGTAAGGCCCTGTTCGGCGGCCAGCGCTTCGGCGAAATGGAAGTCTGGGCGCTCGAAGGCTACGGCGCCGCGTACACCCTGCAGGAAATGCTGACCGTGAAGTCCGACGACTTCACCGGCCGCACCAAGATGTACGAAGCCATCATCAAAGGCGACTTCCCGCCGCAGCCCGGCGTGCCGGAATCCTTCAAGGTGCTTGTGAAGGAACTCCAGGCCCTGGCGCTCGAGGTGGACCTCCTCAGCGAGCCCAAGCCCGGCGATGTCAAAAAGACCGCCGAGGAACCGGCCGAAAAACCCGCCGTCAAGAAGAAGACGGTCAAAGCGGAGAAGTAAAGCTAAACGTCATCCCGGCGAAAGCCGGGATCCAGAAAGATCTGGACACCGGCTTTCGCCGGTGTGACGAGAGGACTGAAGGTTTTCAGGCGATACTCTAGGAGATTCCCATGGACATGATCTCGGAAGCCAGGAACTTATTCAACGCGGGCAAGACCAAGAAGCGGGCTAAAGAGCTGAACTACGCGAACTTTAACGGCATCAAAATAGGCCTCGCGAGCCCCGCCAGGATCCGCAACTGGTCCTTCGGCGAAGTAAAGAAACCCGAGACCATCAACTACCGCACGCTCAAGCCCGAGCGCGACGGCCTGCTGTGCGAAAGGATTTTTGGACCCTCCAAGGACTACGAGTGCGCCTGCGGCAAGTACCGCTGGGTGAAGTTCAAGGGCGTGGTCTGCGACCGCTGCGGCGTGGAAGTTACCGAAGCCAAGGTGCGCCGCGAGCGCATGGGCCACATCGAGCTGGCCTGCCCCGTCGCCCACATCTGGTTCCTGCGCAAGAGCCCGTCCCGCATCGGCATCATTTTAGACATGCGCCCCACCGACCTGGAGAAGGTGGTGTACTACGCCGCTTACGTCGTGCTGGAAGACACCAAGGACCCCGTGACCGGCCGCATAGAGTACAAGCGCGGCGAAGTGTTCACCGAGAGCCAGCTTAACGAAGTCCGCAAGAAGTACTCCAAGATAAAGGTAGGCATCGGCGCCAACGCCATCCAGAGCCTGCTCGAGAGCATCGACATGAAGGTCGAGATCGAGCGCATAGAGAAGGAACTGGCCGCCATAAAGAACGACGCGGACCGCAGCAAGGCTATCAAGCGCCTTAAGATCTTAGAAGGTTTCCAGGCCAGCAACAACCGGCCTGAGTGGATGATCATGACCGTGCTGCCCGTGCTGCCGCCGGACCTCCGCCCGCTGGTACCGCTCGAAGGCGGGCGCTTTGCCACCTCCGACCTGAACGACCTGTACCGCCGCATCATCAACCGCAACAACCGCCTCAAGCACATCGAGGCGCTGCGCGCCCCGCAGGTGATGATCTACAACGAAAAGCGCCTGCTGCAGGAAGCTGTGGACGCCCTCATAGAGAACGGCGCCCGCGGCAAAGTTGTGCTCGGCGCCGCCAACCGCCCGCTCAAGTCCATCTCGGACATCCTTAAAGGTAAGCAGGGCCGCTTCCGCCAGAACCTGCTGGGTAAGCGCGTGGACTATTCCGGCCGCTCCGTCATCGTAGTAGGCCCCAACCTGAAGCTCAACCAGTGCGGTCTCCCCAAGGAGATGGCGCTCGAGCTGTTCAAACCCTTCGTGCTGGCCGAACTCATTAAGAAAGAGAACATCACCCTTAAAGTGGCCAAGAAGAAGATGGAGCACGCCGACAACGAGATCTGGGACATCCTGGAACGCGTGACCAAGAAGCATCCCGTGATGCTCAACCGCGCCCCCACGCTGCACCGCCTCGGTATCCAGGCTTTCGAACCCGTCCTCATCGAGGGTCTCGCCATCCAGCTGCACCCGCTCACCTGCGCGGCGTTCAACGCCGACTTCGACGGTGACCAGATGGCCGTACACGTGCCGATCTCCCAGGAAGCGCAGATGGAAGCGCGCATGCTGATGATGGCGACCAACAACATCCTGTCGCCCGCCAGCGGCCGCCCCATCGCCAACCCGTCGCACGACATGGTGCTCGGCATCAACTACATCACCAAGATCAAGATAGGCGAGGACGGCGAAGGCAAGTTCTTTAACGACAAGGACGAAGCCCTGACCGCCCACCAGCACAGCGTGCTGGACCTGCACGCCAAGATCAAAGTGCGCGGCATGAACGACACCACCCACGAGTCGGTGGACTTCGACGCCGAAGCCAAGACCTGGAAGAAGCCGGCCGACTGGAAGGACTTCGTCACCGTGGGCCGCCTGATCTTCTTCGACATCCTGCCCGCCAAGCTGGACTGGAAACGGTACAACAAGGCCATCAGCAAGAAGGACCTGTCCAACCTGGTAGACGAGTGCTTTAAGAACCCCGAGATCGGGCACCACGCGACCGTCACCCTGCTGGACCGCCTGATGAACCAGGGTTTCCACTACTGCACCCTGTCGGGCCTCAGCATCTCCATCGCCGACATGAGCGTGCCGGAACACAAGGCCGCCCTGATCACCAAGGCGCAGAAGCAGGTGCGCGACATTGAAGGCCAGGCCAAAGACGGCATCATAACCGAGAACGAGCGCTACAACAAGATCATCGACATCTGGACGCACGTCAGCGACAAGGTCGCCGACATGATGTTCGACGAGATGCAGAAGCAGGAGAAGAAGGTGCACAACGTGAAAGAGCCGCGCTTCAACGCGATCTTCATGATGGCCGACTCCGGCGCCCGCGGCAGCCGCCAGCAGGTAAAACAGCTGGCCGGTATGCGCGGTCTTATGGCCAAGCCCCAGAAGAAGCTGACCGGCGGCGTGGGCGAGATCATCGAGAACCCCATTCTGTCCAACTTCCGCGAGGGTCTTACCGTACTGGAATATTTCATCTCCACGCACGGCGGACGCAAAGGTCTCTCCGACACGGCTCTTAAAACCGCCGACGCCGGTTACCTCACCCGCCGCCTGGTGGACGTGGCCCATAACGTGGTCATCACCACGCAGGACTGCGGCACCATCAACGGCGTGGAACTGATGGCCCTGGTCAGCGGCGACGAGGTCATTGAACCTCTGGCCGACAGGATCACCGGCCGCGTCGTGCTGGAAGACGTGCGCTACACCAACGCCGAAGGCAAGAACGTGGTTATAGTGAAAGGCGGCGAGATGGTGACGCCCGAGATGGCCAAGGCCATCGACAAGGCCAAGATCGAAAGCGTGTTCACCCGCTCCGTGCTCACCTGCGAGGCCGAGACCGGCATCTGCGCCAAGTGCTACGGCCAGAACCTGGCCACCGGCTACGAAGTAGAGCCCGGCGAAGCCGTGGGCATCATCGCCGCGCAGTCCATCGGCGAACCCGGCACGCAGCTGACCCTGCGGACGTTCCACATCGGTGGTACCGCGTCCCGCGTGCTCGAAAAGAACGAGTCCAAAGCCAAGGCGGACGGCAAGGCCGAATTCCGCGAGCTGCGCACCGTTAAGAACCGCGACGGCCACGACATCGTGATCAGCCGCGGCGCCATCATCAACATCAAGTACGCCGACGCCAAGAAGTTCCCCGCCGAAGAGCTGAAGATCAGCTACGGCGCGCGCATCCACATCTCCGACAAGGCCGCCCTGAAAGCGGGCGACCTGATAGCGGAATGGGACCCCCATACCGTGCCGCTCATCACCGAGCACGACGGTAAGGCCAAGTACCTCGACATCAAGGAAGGCGTCACGCTGCACGAAGAGCGCAACAAGGTGACCGGCATCATCGAGCGCAAGATCATCGAGCACCGCGGCACCAAGCGCAACCCGCGCATCGTGGTCGAGCACAACGGCGCCGTGGTAGGGTCGCATACCCTGCCTACCGACACCATCATCATCGTCGAGCAGGGCGAAGACGTGAAGAAGGGCGACATCGTCGCCAAGATCCACCGCGACACCGCCAAGACCAAGGACATCACGGGCGGTCTGCCCCGCGTGGCCGAGCTCTTCGAAGTGCGCCGCCCCAAGAACGCCGCCATCATCACCAAGATCGAAGGCCTGGTGTCCCTCGGGACCACCGCCAAGGGCCTGGTGGAAGTATCCGTGAAGAACGAGGAGACCGGCCAGGTAGAGGCTTACTCTATCCCGTACGGCAAGCACCTCGTGGTTTACGAAGGCGACCGCGTGGCCGTGGGCGAAGCCCTGACCGACGGCGCCGTCGACATGCACGACCTGCTGTCCGTAAAAGGCGTGAAGGAAGTGCAGAACTACATCGTTGACGCCATCCAGGAAGTGTACCGGCTGCAGGGCGTTAACATCAACGACAAGTACATAGAGATCATAGTGCGCCAGATGCTGTCCAACGTGAAGGTGACCGAACCGGGCGGGACCCCGCTGCTTAAGGGCGAGATCGTCCACAAGGGCGCCTTCAAGACGGAGAACCAGACCGCGGCCGGTACCGGCCACGATCCGGCCCAGGCCGAGCCCGTACTGCTGGGTATTTCCAAGGCTTCGCTCGCTTCCGAGTCGTTCATCTCGGCCGCCAGCTTCCAGGAAACCACCCGCGTGCTGACGGACGCCGCTACCACTAACAAGCTGGATAGTTTAAAAGGTCTCAAGGAAAATGTTATAATAGGACATCTGGTGCCGGCGGGCAGTGGTTTTGCCACGCGCAAGCTTGCCGACGAAGAGGAAAAGAGGAACAAGGAGGAGTAACCGGGAGGGGGAACCCTTTCCGGTGTTCATATGTCTACAATTAACCAGCTTATCAGGCACGGCCGCACGAAATGCCGCCAGTTCAGCAAGGCGCCGGCGCTTAACTCGTGCCCGCAGCGCCGCGGCGTCTGCACCCGCGTGTATACCACCACGCCCAAGAAGCCCAACTCGGCCCTCCGCAAGGTGGCCCGCGTGAAGCTTACCTCCAAACAGGAAGTCACCGCCTACATTCCCGGCGTCGGCCATAACCTGCAGGAACACTCCATAGTGATGGTGCGCGGAGGCCGCGTGAAGGACCTGCCCGGCGTTCGCTACCACATTATCCGCGGCGCCCTCGACGCGTCCGGCGTGGAAGGCAGGCTGCAGAGCCGCTCCTGCTACGGCACCAAGCGCCCGAAGGGCGAGAAGAAGCCCGGCCGCAAAGGTCACGAAGCTTCCAAGTAACGTCGATAAAATAATAAGGATTGGATAAACTACTATGCCCAGAAAAGGTTTAAAACCCCGCGAACGCCGTGAAGCCCCTCCGCCGGAGTTCAAATATAACTCCGTGCTCGTGGCGAGGATGATCAACCGGATCAACTTCCAGGGCAAGAAGATCGTCGGAGAGCGCATTATGTACGGCGCCCTCGAGATCATCGCCGAGAAGACCAAGGAAGACGCGCTGATGGTGTTCACCAAAGCCATCGAGAACGTCCGCCCTCTCCTGGAAGTAAAGGCCCGCCGCGTCGGCGGCGCCAACTACCAGGTGCCGATCGAAGTTCGCCCGGCCCGCTCCGCCACGCTGGCCATGCGCTGGATCCTCGGCGCCGCCCGCGACCGCAAAGGCCGCCCGATGGCCGAGCACCTGGCCGAAGAGCTGCTCCTCGCTTACAAGAAAGAAGGCGCCGCCTTCAAAAAGCGCGAGGACACGCACCGGATGGCGGAAGCCAACCGGGCCTTCGCCCACTACCGCTGGTAATCCGATCCTCTATTGAGGTTCCGCCAGGCAGCCGGGAAACCGGCCGCCTGGCCCCAAAATTATAAAGCAGCAAGGAAATTATGGCAGAACTCGACCTCCGCAAAGTCCGCAACACCGGTATCATCGCCCACATCGACGCGGGTAAAACCACCACCACGGAACGCATCCTTTATTACACCGGGAAGTCCCACAAGATCGGCGAGGTGCACGACGGCACCACCACCACCGACTGGATGCCCCAGGAGCGCGAGCGCGGTATAACCATCACCGCCGCCGCCATCTCCACCCAGTGGGACGGCCATACCGTAAACATCATCGACACCCCCGGCCACGTGGACTTTACCGCCGAGGTGGAGCGTTCCTTGCGCGTGCTCGACGGCGCCGTGACCGTGTTCGACGGCGTGCAGGGCGTGGAGCC
>CAYQJX010000048.1:0-13217 GCA_964417965.1 uncultured Elusimicrobiaceae bacterium | reverse complement strand
TGCCCGATGCGCGTTTTTAAAGAACAAAACAGGGGTTTTTCAGCAGACTGTTAATGCAGGTACGCGGTCTCGCCGTGCTGCACTTCGTCCATGCCGGCCTCTTCTTCTTTCTCGGTGGTCTTCACCGGGGTGAAGACGTTGATGAGGTGAAGGGCCGCGTAGGAGAAGACGAAGGCGTAAGCAGCTGTGCAGAACACCGCCGCCACCTGCTTGCCGAAGAACTCGGCGCCGCCATGCCAGAGGCCGTTAGCGCCCGCGGCGTTGACCGCCGTGGTGCCGAACACGCCGAGCAGGATTACGCCCAGCACGCCGCCCACGCCGTGCACGCCCCACACGTCCAGCGCGTCGTCCCAGCCCAGCTTGTTCTTAAGATGGACGGCCAGGTAGCAGACCAGGCTGGCCATGATGCCTATGAATACAACCGCTCGGGGGTCAGGTCTTTACTTTTGACCTCTCAAGTTTAAGCATGCGGCTCATTCTGCTAAAACGTAGCGCCTCCGCCACTATGGCGAGGACACATTGTTGTCTTCTTCGTCAGTGAAGATGCTGGAGCGTCTGTTCCCGCGCGCGGTTACACGATAGACCGCTCCTGGATACTCTATGCGCAAAGGCCTAGCTATAATGCCCCCCTTATTGGGATTTGCACATATATCTTAAGATATCACACCGACACCCTCCTGTCGGGTTAAATTAAGTCAAAAGTAAATACCCCATTCCCGCCCTTACAGGACTAGGCTTACTGAGGTGACTATGGAGTTTACCAGCGCATGGATCAAGATGTTGGCGGGGAGGCTTTTACCTTTTTCATAAACATACCCGAGGTATATTCCGCCGATTGCGCCTAGCGCCACATTCGGGTGCACGGCCATGAAAGCAGCTGTTGAAATGAGCAATGCTGGCGCGAAAGTCATCCTTTTGCGAAGCGCGACAAAAAAGAACCGCCGGAAAAAAGTCTCTTCTATGAGCGGAGCCAGGAGGCACGTGGTGGCCAGGGATAAGAGAAAGCGCGGCACGGAGGTATCCAGCAGGAGTTTTAAGCGTGTTGCTTTATCCACCGGGTCCGGTTCTTCGGCCAGCTTTAGAATCGTTTCGTAATCAATCTGCCCCGCTTTTTCAAGGAGAAGGAATATCGCCGCCAGCGCGACCACCACCGCCGCCAAGGAACCAGCATAAACACCGAAGTACCGGAGGACTATTCGTAAATGATCCGCCCTGTCGCGCCACCAATCCCGCAACGTCTCAAAGATCTTTACCCCCAGGGACCTGGCGAAAAAAAACAGGCAGACGGCGAGGATGGATTTTTCCGCGGCGCCGTATATATCCGACCATTCTTTTGGGGACAGCAGGCCGCGAAATACGGCGACAATGAGAACTGAAGATAGAAGCCATATGGCCCCGCCTGCTCCAGCGAGGGCCCATGGGTTGACAGTCGGTTTGTTTTCAAAGCCCTCAGTAGATGAAATATGCATCAGGATAGTTCCAGTCTCGCCAAAACACCGCCTCCTCCGCCCGGCGGCACCGGGCGGGAGGCGGCGGGAAATTACCAGCCTTTGCCCCGATTTTCGAACGGGTTGCCGGGAGGAACCGCGCCGGGACCCGGACCCGGATCCCAGGTGCCACCGCCGGAAGGGGTATCGTCCACCTCTACGAGCTCACATATTTCTTCAGTGATCTCATAGGCGACCCACGCTTCCTTGATCCATTTCCAGATAATCTTGATGACGGGGCGGCACTTGGTCACCCAGGATTTATTATGCTGCGTCGCCTGTATAGCCACCGCTCTCTGTTCTTTAAGGAACGCCAACAGCCCTTCGGCGGCGCTTTCCTGAAGAGTGTAATAGTCCTTCCCGACAGGAATGACCAGGTACGCGTTTTTATCATCGAATAACACGCCTATCCTTTTATCTGCGGCCGTGCGGATGACTTCACTGGAGACGCCCGGAATGTCTGTGATTTCTTCTCTCAGTTTCATCATCCCCTGGGTTGAGAGTTTGTGGATCACAGCAGCCTGCGTTATGCCGGAATCGGCTTTGGCGCAGACCGCAGCGGCGGCTGGAGAAGCCGTGTCCATCGCCCTGGCGGCTTCGATAAAGCTCGGCTGGCCGGATACTCCTCTGTCAAAGTCCACCTGTATTCCCGTCGCTCCTGCAATGGATGCCATTGATATCACCGCTACCGCCGATATAAACACCGATTTATATTTTTCCATCTTTTCGCTCCCCTTTTGTTCCGTTTTTAGCCTAATAAAAAAAGGGAAAGCGAATTGATTTCGCTCTCCCTGGGTTACGCGGGATTAAGGTCCCGCCGTGGATGCTCCGGAGCCAATCCCCCGGATTACAAGGACGCTGACGCTGCGAACATAGCATACCCCGCAAGTCTTGCGGGGACAAGGGCATCTTGGGTAGCAACTGGATAGGCCTAAAGACCTATCATCTATTGGCGATGGCTTCTGCTGCTTCACTGGCTCATTTCTTTAACAGGCCCTTGGCCGGGATGAATCCCACGCGCATAAAGAGCATGAAGGAGGAGTGAAGGGGTCTTAACTTTTGACCTCTCAAGCTTAAGCATGCGGCTCACATACGAATAGTGCACACCGCACTGCTTTCCCACTTCTTTCTGAGTGTATCCGAAATCAAACCGCCCTTAGCCATTTTCAAACCTGCTGCCCGTACCGCCACATCCCCCGACAAAGATTCCCCTCTATAGTCTCAAGTATTAGGTGGTCGTGGTTGCCCATCAGGCAGTACCATGACATAAAACATGAAACCGCTTCTCCGCCAATATGACGAGGAATGGTTTATTATCCTCTTCGTCAGTGAAGATGTTGGCGCGTCTGTTCCCGCGCGCGGTTACATGATAGACCGCTCCTGGATACTCTATGCGCAAGGGCCTGGACATAATGCCCCCCTTACCGGTATTTGCACATATATCATAAGAGATCACCCCGACACCCACCTGTCGGGGCAAATTAAGTCAAAAGTAAAGACCTGACCCCATTCCCCCCTGACCCCATTCCCCCGGTCCAGCACCTCCCGCGCGGGGAGGCGGTCGTCCTGCAGCACGCAGACGGTGGAATGCAGGGCGGTCAATTCCTTTACGCGTTCCCTGAGCGCGTGGATGACCTCGTTCTTGGGGACCTGGGGATGCAGCGCATGAATGGCCTGCGACGGCTTGAGCAGTTTATTGCGCTTTTTGCGTGGCTGGGGCATTGGTGGTCAGAAGGCGACGCCGGCGGTGAGCTGCACCGACATTTTGGCGCCGGAGAAAGTGTATTCGCCGCGCGGGCGGCCCAGGAAGGAGTTCACAAGGCAGCCGGCGGAGAAGTCGTTGAGGTTGCGGTAGGTCACGCCGGTGGAGAGCAGGCCGGTGTCGTCGCTTAAGTTGCGCACGTAGTTGGCGCTGAGCGTCATGTCCGTGATGATGAACCGGCTGACGCTGGTGAACAGGGCGCCGTAGTAGCGGCCCAGGTAATTGGGTTCGTATAGGCCATTGCCCATGAGGAAATCGCGTCTGGTGCCGGCGGGCAGCAATACCGCCAGCGGCCCGGTATAGGCGTAGATGGTCCTGTCGCGGAAGGGGCTCCTGGTGTAGCCGTTCTGGTTGTAGTAGAACTCGGTGGCCACTGTCAGCCTGTCGTTGAAGTCGCCCAGCCTGAAGCCGCGGCTGAGGTTCAGCGCGGCCCTTGTCGCCCACTTGTCATCCTTGAGATAGGTGCTTAGCGTGCCGGCGTCTTGGCGCACGTAGCGGGTATTGTCGCGGCCGGCCACGGCCAGCTCGCCGGCTATGTCCACGTCGCCCAGGCGGCTGGAGACGTCGTAGCCGAACACGGAGCTGCGCCCGCGCCGCCCCCAGCCCGAGAAAGCCATCTCCGTGCGGCCGGCCAGGAATTCGAACTTCAGCGCCCCGCCCAGTTCCCTGTCCTCGTCGGCACTGCCGGTGTCCAGGAAGCCGTAAAGGTTGTAGGAGGTGCCGAAGGGCGCGTGGAACTTAACGCCGTAGGCGCCGTCGCGGTAGCCGATCTTGCGGATGAAGGTCTTTTTCTCTATGTTTATCAGGTCGGTGGGGTTCCACAGCGAGCAGCGGCCCCACTGCAGCACCTGCTTGCCCGTGCGGAAATAGACGCGGTCCTTAAGGTTGAAGTCCAGGAACACCTCCCGCAGGTCGGAGACGGTCTCGCGGCTGCGGGGGTTATAGGTGGCCTCCATGTTGGCGAAGGCCTTAACGCCGTTCTTAAGCCTGGCGTCCAGCATGAAGTTGCCGGTGATGTAGGAATTGACCGGGTTGTAGGTGCTGGCAACCACGCCCTCCAGCACGCTGACGGCCTCGCCGGAGAACCCCACGCTCTTTTTCTCCTCGGGGGCGGCCTCGGCGGAGGCGGCCTGGGTGGCCAGGCCGGGACTGCCGAACATCTCAAGCTCGCTGGCCGCGTCCCCGGCGGAGGCGGCGGCGGAAAGAGCGAGGAAGAGAAGAAGGGACTGGATCCCGGCTTTTGCCGGGATGACGGAGAATGTCTTCATTTGCTCAGGTTCTCCAGGTAGGCTTTGGTGAAGATCTTGTCTTCCAGCTTGCCGGGGGTTATGGCGGACAGGTCCACTATGGTCTTGTTGCCTTTCTCGAACTTGTCTATGAACAGCTGTTTCACCGGCACAAAGCGCCCCTCTATCTCGGTGAACTTCAAAAAATAGGCCGTCTGCATCAGCGTGCCCGAAAGGGCGTAGCTCTCCTGCTTGAGCAGCAGGTTGTTGTCGCGGCGGGTCCAGAAGATCTGGCGCGGGTAGTCCACGTCGTTGACCTTGGCCTTCACCTCGAAGCGGTGCACCGGCACCTTGCCCAGCAGCTCCTCGGCGAAGTCCTCTTTCCCGTCGGCTTTCAGCGAAGGGCCGTAAAGTTCGTCGAGCTTGCGGGTCTCGAAGTCGTCGCCGTGGGCGTCGGAGCCGCCTATGCTCTCGTCGCGGTTGACGTGCTGGAAGGTGCGGGTGTTCTTACGGTACATCCAGAAATTATCGCCCACCCGCAGGTAGCCGTTACCCTTCTCGTTCTCGGGGGCGCGCATCACTATCAGAAAGGCGTCGTCGGAGTCCCGGCGGTAGTAGGCCATATCCATGATCTTGGTGCCCTGGCCGGCCTTCTGCTGCGTCAGGGTAACGTCGGCGCGCACGTCCTTCTTGAGTTTGTAGTTCTCGTCTATGGCCTTCAGGATAGCGGAGACGCGGCTTTCCGCGGCAAAGGCCGGGGCGAGCGTGGCGAACGAAAGTATGGCGGCGAGCGTCAGTTTATTGATTTTCATAATGATCAACCGAAATGCCCCAGCGCCTTGGCCGGAGACAATTGCGCCGCGCGGCTGGCCGGGAACCAAGCGGTGCCCACGGCTATGGCCGTGATCAGCAGCACGCTGCCGGCCACGCCGGAGAAGGTGGGCAGGAAATAGAGGTGGCCGTTGACCAGCAGCATGCCCAGCGGGTTGTCGTGCGGGTGGAAGGTGAGCAGCGCCAGGCCCTTCATAACGGCAAAACCCAGCAGCAGCCCGGCGGCCGAAGAGAACAGCGTCAGCAGCAGGGTTTCCAGCAGGAACATGTCGCGCACGTCGCGGCGCTGCATGCCGATGGCGCGCACGGTGCCTATCTCGCGGGTGCGCTCGCGGATGGTCATGCGCAGGGTGTTCACCACGCCCAGCAGGATAATGAAGAACAGCACCAGCACCGCCGACACGGTAATGATGTTTAGCACGCCCTCCATCTTGAGGATGTCGCTGGCGGTCTCGTACATGGTAGAGACGTCTATGGTGGTGCCCTTCCACTTGTTCTGGGCTATCTCCTGGTACTTCTTCTTATAGTCGTCGGTGCTATTGGTGCGCTTGAGCAGCACCCATTCCGGGGACAGCAGCTCCGCCCAGGGCCCCTCGGCGGAAAATGTTTTGGCGCCGGAGGCGGGGGCGGCGGGCATGTCCTCGTAGTAAAGGTCGTAGAAGCCGGCGTCGCTCAGCAGCACCGCGTCCGGGCCGGCGCAGCCCGAAGCGCAGACCGCGGCCACGGTGAGCACGGCTTCTTTAGGGGTCTTTTCGAACTTGCGCGGGTAGGTCAGCGTTATCTTCCCCCCGGCGGCCACGCCCAGCGCGCGGGCAAGGGCGGAAGGCAGCAGCACCCCGTCTTTTTTAAAGACCTTGTCCCAGCTGCCCGAGGAGAGTTTCATGAAGCTCTTTAATTTGTCTTTGGAGGCGTCGTCGGTCTTGAATCCCAGCGCCTGCACCGGCTTGCCGCCCGCGGAGGCGTAGATCACCGCCGTGCCGGGGTTGAGCCGGTTGTGGATGCGGTCGGCCACGGCCAGGGCGTTTTTCTGCGGGTCTTTTATGGTGATGCTGATGCTGCCGGTCTCCCAGGGGCGGAAACCCAGCAGGTCCTTGGCGCGGCCGCGCTCCAGGAACACCACGCCCTGCATGAAGATATTGTCGTTCTTGGAGATCCCCACCACGGTCAGGCGGGCGGCCTGGTCCTGGCCGAACATGCTGCGAAAGCGCACCCGGATGGTGTCGTTGCGCTTTACATTGAGATAGCGCGCCTTCTCCTCGGCCACGATGACGGGGTTCTCCACGTCGGTGCGCTTGAGGTCTTCCCATTTCCCCTCGGACATCCGGAAGGAATCTTCCAGCTCTTTGAGGGCTTTGGCGCTCAGCGTTTTGCCCGTGTCCACGCCTACAAGCATGATATTGTCGGAGCGCCCGTTGCCGATGGCGCGCGAGAAGACCCCTATGGCCTCGTCGGCCTCTTCTATAAGGGGCTCGTCCTTTACGGCGTCCCAGACGCGCTGGCGGTCGCGGAAGATCTCGCGCATCACGCCGCCGCGCTCGTTAAAGCGCACCGCCACGTGGCCCGTGACGTAGCGCATGATCTTGTTGAACATGATGTCGGAGATGCCGTGCGAGAAGGAGTTGGCGGTTATGAGGATGGCCACGCCTATGGCCATGGCCGAGCCCAGCAGCAAGTTGCGCCGTTTCTGGCGCAGCAGGTTCCTTAAACTAAGTCTCAAAAGCAGCATAAATTCCTATTGCGGAGCACCTGTCCATCTGGTAGAATATCCTTGGAAGTGATGCCGTCTCGAATAGTCCCGTTCATCGGGGCGTCCCGCAAGGGTAAGAGACGGCATCTTCATTTGGGCCACACCTGCACCCACATTTCCTTGTCATTAATATATCTGTAGTATTCCCGCCAGTCGTCCTTCTCCTGAGCTTTGCGGTTTATGATCCCTGAAACATAATCCGCCAACTGAAGGAGATCGTTGGAAGACGAACGTTGCTGTTTGATCTTGTTGATCGCCTTGTCCGCGCCCGTATTCAGCCTGGCTTTCAGATAAGCGGACAACCTGGCCCTGAAATCCGGGGAACCGGACTGGTCCAGCACGACAGTGGCGTTCTTAAGATACGGCAGTGCGTTGGCGAAAACCATCTGGCAAGCGTATTTGTAAAAAGATTCCTTGGTTTGAAAGCCCGGGCCCCATAACTTTTCAGGGGACTTGTCTATAACCACCGAGAAATACAGGAACTTATAAGGCTGTATCGCGTTTAAAAACGCAAAACGGATCTTGCGCGAGTTCTCGGCAAAGTGGAACTCGTAGTTTTCCGGCAGCCGCAGTTCTTTACGCAAGAGCCCTATCCTCTGATCACAGGCGACGGCATCATCGTTATCTTCAAATAAGACCATAGACACGATGAAATACCTGCTTGAGCCGGATTCAATTTTTCGTCCCGTATCACCGGACTCGTCTATAAATACGAGCATATCAGTCCCTGGTCACCGCGTCCAGCGGGGTGATGCGCGCGGCCACCCGCATGGGGTAGAGGGCGGCTATCACCGTTACCGCGGCCAACTGCAAAATTGTAAGCGCTATGGCCGACAGGCTCAGGAGGGGGCTGAAGATATTGCCGCCGTAGAGCAGCTGCAGCATGTCGTTGCTGGTGCTTATCTTAAGCAGCGGTATCACGCGCACGGCCAGCACGCCAAGAGCTATGCCCAGCCCGCCGAAAACCGAAGACAGCAGCGCCGTCTCGCCCAGGAACATGCCCGCGATAAAAGGCTTCTGCGCACCCACGGCCCGCATCATGCCCAGTTCCGGCGCGCGCTCCAGCGCCGACATGGTGAGCGTGTTGACGATGATGATCACAGCCACACTGAACAGCAGCATGACGAAGATGAACAGCGCGCCCCCGATTATAACCGCCATGCCGCCTATGGGGCCCGAGGCCTTGTTCCAGGGCACGGCGCGCACCTTGGCGCCAGCCGCCTTCAGCGCGGCGTTGAGATCCTTCAGCGCGCGCCCGGAGTTCACACCGGGCTTAAGCTTTACAAAGACCACGTTATAGGCGCCGTCCTCTACGGAGATAGCGGCCGGGGCGGCGGCCGTCCTGGCCGGCGCGGTCTTGGGGGTCTCAGCCATCATATCCCCGCCGAACAGGGAGTCCAGGCTTTCGCCCTCCAGGCCCAGCAGTTTCTTCTCCTCCTGCGGCACCTGCGCGGCCATGTCGGCGGCGGTCAGGTAGCCCAGGCATTCCCGGTAGGACTCCAGGTCCACTATGGCGAAATGGCCGAAGATCTGGTCCAGCGCGCCGTACTTGATAACGCCGTTTATAGGGAAGCGGATATCGGTGGTGGAATTTATGCCGCTGGCCATGCCCATCAGCACTATGCTCGAGCTCACGCGCAGCGAGGCCAGTTCCTCCAGCGCCTCTTTCTTCAGGTTCTCCTTCACCACGCCGCCGGTCTCGGACATAAACCAGGTGTTGGAGTAGTTGTAGATCTCGCCGCGCTGAAAATTGGGCAGCAGCAGAGCGCGGCCGGCGCCCGCGGGATAAGTGCCCTCTATCACGGTAAAGTTGTCCGGGAACATCTCCCGGTAGGCGGCCAGGTCGGCGCCTATCAGGTACAGCGCCATGGGCGTGGCGTCGTTCTCGTTCAAGATCATGGCCAGGTTCTTGCCGGCCGGCAGCCATTTAGCCACGTAAGGCTGAGCGCGCAGCACTTCCCGGATGGTCTTATAGGTGTGTACCGGCTCTATGCTGCCGCCCATCAGGTTGAGCAGGATATTGTCGGACTTCTGCTCGTCGCTCATCAGCACGATGTCGCCCATGAAGCCGTCTATGATGTTCTTTTCCACACCCCTGGCCATGCCCGCTATAACGCCGTTGCCTACGGTCATAAGCAGGGCGCCGGTGAACAGGATCACTCCTATCACCAGGCTCTTGCCCTTGTGGCGCAGGATATTGCGCCAGGCTATGGTCAGTACCAGTTTCACGCGGCTACCGGCTCCTTCTCTATGAGGCCGTCCTTGATTTTAACTATGCGGCGCGCGTATTTCAGCACGTTGGCGTCGTGCGTGGAGAAGATGAAGGTGGTCTTTTCCAGTTCGTTCATGCGCCGCATCAGTTCCAGGATGGAGGCGCCGGTTACGGAATCCAGATTGGCGGTGGGCTCGTCGGCCAGAACGATGTCGGGGTTGGTCACCAGGGCGCGGGCTATGGCCACGCGCTGGCGCTGGCCGCCGGACAGCTCGGCGGGGCGGTGGTGAATGTGCTCGGCCAGGCCCACCTCCTCGGCCAGTTTTTTCGCGCGCTTGCGGGCCTCGGCGGCGCCGCGCTTCATCAGCAGCAGCGGGAACTCAATGTTCTCCAGCACGTCCAGCACCGGGATCAGGTTGAAGGTCTGGAAGATGAAGCCTATCTTGTTGAGGCGGATATCGGTGATCTGCCTGTCGTCCAGGGCTGTGATCTCGCGGCCGCCCACGCTGACGCCGCCCGACGTGGCGAAGTCTATGCAGCCTATGATGTTGAGCAGGGTGGTCTTGCCGGAGCCGGAGGGGCCGATGATGCTCATGAAGTCGCCCTCGGCCACAGCCAGGTCCACGCCGCGCAGGGCCGGCACTATGGTAGTGCCCAGCGGGTAATCCTTCTTAAGGTCTTTTATCTCTATTATGTTCATTGTGTGCTCCGCCGCCGGCGGCGTTACGGGATAATTCTACAAATCCGGGCGCGCCCGGGGCTAGCCGAAGAGGTACAGCTCTTCCTCGGCGCGGGTGACGCCGGTGTAGAGCCAGCGGCGCCACATCTCGTCGTCCATCTGCGCAAAGCGCTCCTCGAACATCACCACGCGTTTGGCCTGGCTGCCCTGGGCCTTATGCACGGTGAGCGCATAGCCGAAGTCGAACAGGTCTCCTATCATGGCCAGCCGCCGGTCCTTGGTAAAGTTAACGCCGGTCTTGGCGCCGAACTGCGGGGCGTAGATGAGCCCTACGTAAAGCTTCTCCCGGTCGTCGAGCTGTATCTCGGCCTGGTACCAGTCTTTATGGGCCGGGGAGATGTTCTCTATGGTGCCCAGCATGCCGTTGTATATTCCTTTCTTGTGGTTGTTGCGCAGGCAGATCACCCTGTCGCCGCAGGCGGGCCGGGGCGTCTCGAAGCCGCGCGCGGCGCGCATGAACTGGTTTATCCTGTTGCGGGTGTTGTTGTAGCCGCACAGGATCAGCGTGTCAGGGGAGTAGCTCTCCAGCAGCTCCCCCGTCTTTTCCTGGGCGTCGCAGTCCTCTTTCAGGTACTTGATCACGCCGGCGCCGTAGCGCTCCGGCGGGATGAGGCCGGTAGTGCGGGCGAACTGCGAAACCCTTATGATGGGGTTGTCCCGCGCCTGCCGGTGTATCTGCGTCAGCAGCAGCTGCGGGGCCTGCATCAGGTTGAAACTGCCGGAGATGGGCGGCAGCTGTCCGTGGTCGCCCACGGCGACGATGGGGATATTGTAGGACAGGAGATCGGCCCAGATGGCGCCGTCCACCATGGAGGCCTCGTCCACTATTATGAGGCTGCGCTCCAGCAGGTCCTTGCGGTCCCAGCCGGTGATATGGCCCGCCTCGTTCTCCCTCGGTGTGTAGATGAGGCCGTGTATGGTGCTGACGGAATCTTTTACGGCCAGCGCGCCGGCCTCTTTAAGCTTGTTCTTGAGGTTCTGCGCGGCCTTGCCGGTATAGCTGCAGAAGGCGAACCGGATATTTTTGTCCAGCTTCACCAGCTCGTTGCGCAGCACGGCGATAAGCGTGGTCTTGCCGGTGCCGGCGTAGCCGCCCAGCGTGATAAAAGCGCTGCGCGCCGGGTCTTTATACCAGGCCAGCAGGCTCTCCAGCGCACGCTCTTGATCTTCGGAAAGTTCCACGTATAAATTCTACCTTTTCCGCCTCCGTTTCCGCTCAATAACAAAAGCCGCCCCATGGCGGCTTTCTGCTCCCGGGGCCGGCCGGCCTAGTCCTTATATATGGCCACCCTGGCGGAGAATTCGTCCCACTGCGAATCTCTCGCGAAAGCGAGGCGCAGGTAATCTTTATTAAACCGGTACGGGATCATCACGCTCAGGCCGGAGGCCCGCCCGGCGAATTTGCCGGTGGCGGCGCTGTAGCCCACCAGTTCGCGCCGGATGTAGTCCGAGGCGTTCTCCGCGGCGGCGCGCAGCGCCGGCGTTTTGGCGTACAGGCCGGAGAGCCGCAGGAAGTCGGCCAGGTCCACATAGTCCGAATAGTGGAACCGGGTCGCCTCTTTCATGGCGCGTGAGATGGAGCGGTTCTCTTTGCTGGTGCGGCAGGCCGCCACCCAGGCGTTCAGCAGGGGCGGCAGGCCGGCCAGCCGGGAAGAGTCGACGTAAGAATAGGTCGTGTCGCGGTCCGGGTAGGTCTCGGCGAAGGCCTCGGTCATCGCGCGGGCCAGGTCGCTGGGGGCGGGGTCGCCCAGCGCGGCGGCCTTGGCGAGGAAGGTTTTATAGTTGAAGCCGCCGCCCGGTTCGGCCTCTTCGGAGCCGGCGATATAGCGCGCACTGTCGCGTATTTCGTAGGCCACCTCGGCCATCTGCATCAGGCAGGAATCGGAAGCGTATACGTCCACGCCGCCGCCGGCCTCCAGCGCCAGGCGCAGGCCCTGGGTGTCGATGTGGCGGCCGCTCTGGTCGTCGAAGGCTATACCCTTCTCGGTGCTGGACGGCTTCCACATGGAATCCCAGCCGGTACCGTGCCCGGAAACTATAAGCGCGTACTTGCGCGCGGGGAAATTTTTCTTAGCCCACCGGATAAAGCCGGCGAGTTCTTTCCAGTCTCCCATGTCGGCCTTGTCGCGCGTTTCCAGCGCGAGCGAGCTGATATAGTTGGGATACTCGTCCTTCTGCACGAAGACCCGCGACACCGGCCACTCTCGCTCCGAGGTGCCGATGTGGCCTAGCTGGGCCACGACATTCATATCCGGGGCGGAGCCCACCTCCTCCATCTCGTTGAGGTCGCCGCGCACGGAGAAAGTGAGGTCGTTCTTGCCGTTCATGTAGACCATTACGGTCCACGCGCGTTCGGACTGCTGCGGCAGCGGCTCCACCGCCGGCAGCGGCGTGATCGCCTTGGGCGCGGCCGGCAGCGCAGCGGCCAGCGCGGCTATATCACCGGCCCCGGCGCTTTCCAAACGGAAACCGGAGGCCTGAACTGCGCTTAACGGGAAAAGGACCGCGGCAAGAAGGGTAAGTAACCTCATCGTATACCTAAAGTATACAATCCCGGGCCGGCCCGCTTAAGAGGCTTTAGGCCCCCTTTCCCAAGGAAAAGGACCTACCTGCTTTAGGCCAAACGTCCATAGGCGGGAACCGCCGGTTTTCCGGAGGTCCGCGGTCAGTGCCTGGGTTCCTCGGGCTTCTCCGGCCGGTAGGTCATGAGTTCGCGGATGAACCAGGCCTCCACCTTCTGGCGCGCCCAGGGGGTTTTGCGCAGGAAAGTGAGGCTGGACTTTATGCTGGGTTCGAACTGGAAGCAGCGTATCGGCATACGCCGCGCCATCTCCTCCCAGCCGTGCCTCTTGACCAGCCGCTCCAGGATGTTCTGCAGCGTGATCCCGTGCAGCGGGTCTTTGGGGTTCTGGTCGAAGGGCATGTTTAAATTTTACCTTTTAAATCACAATTACCTGTCCACTGGCTGGTGACAGAAACCGCAATACTCATCTTTTTCCACCAGCTTCTGGCCGCATTTTGAACAGCGGCGCTCCGGCGCGGCAGGCGCTTCCGGTTCTGCCCCCGGCTCCGGCGCTTCCGGCACGGCGGCCACAAAGGGCGCGTAGAGCGTCCATACTCCGTAGGCGGCGTGGGCAGCGTAGCCCACGGCCAGCAGGTTAACAGTCTGCTGAAAAACCCCTGTTTTGTTCTTTAAAAACGCGCATCGGGCAA
>CAYQJX010000047.1:0-13263 GCA_964417965.1 uncultured Elusimicrobiaceae bacterium | reverse complement strand
ATTTGCAGCCCTTCCTGCCCTTCGCCTGAAGAAGTTTCTTGGGACAGCCCTGGGTTAAAGGGCCCAGGCTTTTGCGGACATTTGGCGGCCGGTCTGGGCCCTTTAGTCCGGCGCCTGGGCAATAAATAAAAACACGATCTTTGCTTTTTTGGCCGCAACTGGGTCCTTCTCCTATGAAGCATTGACAGGTCTATAGGCCTTAGGACCCAAAAAGCAATGGGCCTAAAGACTTTTGCTTGACTGGGCCCTTTGGTCTTGATTATAATCAAGGAAGTGCCTAAACTGTAATTAGACACAGCGCCTCCAGACCAGGCGCGACCAGACCAAACCGCAGCAACCGGAGGAGTATGTTAAAGAAAGCAGCCGCAGTGTTCGCGATAATCGCAACCGTTTCCACCCTGGTGTCCGCTGAGATCAGCTTCGACACCCCCAAGAACACCAACCTGCAGCAGGAAATCGCCAATCTCGAACTGAGCGTGCCCGTGTCCGCCCCGGTCGAGGAAAAAGGCCTTTCCTCCAAAGTTGACAAAGAATGGACCATCATGGTCTTCGTCAACGGCAAGAACAACCTTGAGACCTACGCCCTGAAGGACATGAACGAGATGGAGATGATAGGCTCCTCCGACAAGGTGAATATCGTTACCGAAGTGGGCCGCATAGCCGGCTACGCCAGCAACGACGGCGACTGGAAAACCGCCCGCCGCTACCTTGTGAAGAAAGACAATGATATCAATAAGATAACCTCTCCCATACTTGCCGACCTGGGCAAGGTGGACATGGGCGACTATAACCACCTGGTGGACTTCACCAAGTGGGCCATGACCAACTACCCGGCCAAGCATTACATGCTGATAGTCTGGAACCACGGCGCCGGCTGGATAAAGGCCCGCGGCATGAACGACCCCAAGGGTATCTCCTACGACGACGAGACCGGCAACCACATCACCACCCCCCAGTTCGGCATGGCGATGAAGGCCATCGGCAAGATCGACGTGATCGGCACCGACGCCTGCCTGATGCAGATGCCGGAAGTCAACTATGAGATCAAGGACTACGTAGACTATATCGTCGCTTCCGAAGAGACCGAGCCCGGCGACGGCTACACCTACAACACCTTCCTCGGCCCCATCGTGGCCAGGCCCACGATGACCGCCAAAGAAGTCGGCGCGCAGGCCGTGAACGCCTACGCCGACCATTACGGCACACAGGACCACACCCAGAGCCTCGTTCTGGCCTCCGCGATGAACGGCTTCATGCCCGTGATGAACAACTTCGTCAAAGCCGCCATGGCCGCCAACGAAAAAGCCCTGATCAAGACCGCGATGTCCGGCACCCAGGCTTACGCCTATGCCGAGAACAAGGACCTGTGGCACTTCCTGTCCCTCTACGCCGCCTCCTCCAAGGACGCGAACGTGAAGGCGACCGCGAAGCTCCTGCAGGACTACATCGCCAACACCCTGGTGCTGGTGAACCGCACCAACAGCAACTACAGCGACTCGCATGGTCTGGCGATCTATATGCCTAACTACGCGAATTCCTCCTATAGCAACCTGGCCTTTGCCAGGGACGGCCAGTGGGACGAGTTCATAGTCTGGTACAACGCGAAATAAGCGTACCAGCGCTGACGGAAAGGCCGGCTTAACAGCCGGCCTTTCTTTTTTTTGCCTATTTTGGGCCTTTAGGCCCAGGTCGGGCTGGGCCCCCGGTCCCTTGATGAAGATCAAGGCGCGGGCTAAACTATGAGTATGAAACGCAACGTAAACAGCAGCCTGGAGGAAGCCATGATACGCAAGATCTCGCTGTCGGCCGTGGCCGTTTCGCTGTTAACCTCTCTCTCTTTCGCCCAGATGGATTTCGACCGCGGCGTCTCCGATATCGAGGCCGGGATAACCGCCATGGATATCGCCGTGCCCGAGCCCGCGCTTGAGAACGCCGACAAGGGCTTCATAACCGACTTCCTGTTCGGCAAGCCCGCGGCCAAGGCCCCGGCCGAGTGGACCATCATGGTCTTCGGCAACGGCAAGAACGACCTGGAGCCCTTCCTTATGAAGGACCTCAACGAGATGGAGAAGATCGGCTCCACCGACAAGGTCAATATCATTGTGGAGGCAGGCCGCATAGACGGCTACGATTCTTCGGACGGCGACTGGAAGGGCGTGCGCCGCTTCCGCATGACCAAGGATACCAATACCTCCAAGGTCAGCTCCAAGGTGCTGGCTGACCTGGGCAATAAGGACATGGGCGCCTACCAGAGCGTCATCGACTTCGCCAACTGGGCCAAGGCCGCCTATCCCGCCAAGAAGTACATGCTGATCTTCTGGAACCACGGCGCCGGCTGGACCAAGGGCGACATGCGCCCCGTAACCCGCGGCATCTCCTATGACGAGGCCAGCGGCAATCACATCAATACCCCCCAGATGGGCCAGATCATGAAAGCCCTCGGGCGGACCGACGTGGTCGGCACCGACGCCTGCCTGATGCAGATGGCCGAGGTGGACTTCGAGATCAAAGATTCCGTGGAGTACATCGTGGCCTCCGAGGAGACCGAGCCCGGCGACGGCTACACCTACGACCTGTTCCTGGGGCCCGTGGTGGCTAACCCTGCCATGAGCGCCATGGAGCTGGGCAAAGCCGCGGTCAACGGCTACGCCAATCACTACGACGGCATCGACCAGGGCTACACCCAGAGCCTGGTGAAGGCCTCCGAGGTCGGCCGGCTGGTGCAGCTGACCGACGCTTTCGGCGCGGCCGTGAGGGCCGCCAATGAAAAAGCGCTGGCCAAGACCTCCCGCGACGCCGCCATCAACTTCGCGATGGAAGAGAACCGCGACCTGTACGACTTCACCCGCCGCGTGGTAGAGGGCAGCAGGAACCAGGACGTCAAAGTTAAGGGCCAGGCCCTGATGAACCACATCACCGGCACGCTGGTCACCCACAACCGCACCCGCGACGACAAGGGCGGTCCCTGGAGCGACCCCAAGGCTTATACCCTCGCCAAGGGCATAGCGGCCTACTTCCCGAACTCCACCCTGGGCGCCGGCTACACCGACCTGGCGTGGGCCAAAGCATCCAAGTGGGACGAGTTCGTCCTCTGGATCAACCAGCCTTAAGACTACAGGGCTTAAGAGAGGGCCGGCCTGACCAGCCGGCCCCTTTTATTGGCGCAGGGGCCTTTTGCGGTATAGGCCGGAGGACCCAGGCGCGCTCAGGTCCAGCGCCCCTTGTTGAAAACCAATAGAAAGGTAAACTATAACCATGCAACGCAATGTCCTCAAGCGCCTGGAGGGATCCATGATACGTAAGTTATCTTTGTCCGCAGTGGCCGTTTCTCTGTTCGCCTCGTTAGCGTCCGCCGAGATAGACTTCGACAAGGGCGGCTTCAATATTAAAGACGAGATCTCCAATATGGACATCGCCGTGCCGGATGCCCAGCAGGATAAGGGCATTCTCGACTGGCTGTTCGGCAAAAAGCCGGAAGTCAAGGCCCCCGCGGAATGGACCATCATGGTCTACTCCAGCGCCAAGAACGACCTGGAGCCCTACCTGCTCAAGGACCTCAACGAGATGGAGATGATCGGCTCCAACGCCAAGGTCAACATTGTGGCCGAGGTGGGCCGCATAGACGGTTACGATTCTTCGGACGGCGACTGGAAAGGCGTGCGCCGCTACTATATCACCAAGGACAACGACAAGACCAAGATGGGCTCCAAGATGCTGCAGGATATGGGCATGCTGGACCAGGGCGACTACCGCACCCTGGCCGCCTTCGGCAAATGGGCCAAGCAGGCCTACCCCGCCAAGAAATATATGCTGATAGTTTCCAACCACGGCTCCGGCTGGGAGAAGGGCGTGCAGCGCGCCATCTTGAACAAGGGCATCTCCTACGACGAGCAGAGCGGCAACCACATCAATACCCCCGAGCTGGGCCAGGCCCTGCGGGAAATCGGCAAGGTGGACGTGTTCGGCACCGACGCCTGCCTGATGCAGATGGCCGAAGTGGTCTATGAAATAAAGGATTCAGTGGATTATATCGTGGGTTCCGAAGAGACCGAACCCGGCGACGGCTATACCTACAATGACTTCCTCGGCCCCGTGACGGCCAAGCCCGCGATGACCCCGATGGAAGTGGGCAAACAGGCCGTGAACGCCTACGCCGACCACTACGACAAGATCGACCAGGGCCACACCCAGAGCCTGGCCAAAGCCTCGTCTGTCAACAAGCTGCTGACCGTGAGCAACGCCTTCGCGGAAGCCATGATGGCCTCCGGCGAGAAAGCGCTGGCCAAGACCTCCCGCGACGCCGCCGTCAACTTCGCCATGGACGAGAACCGCGACCTGTACGACTTCACCCGCCTCGTGGTGGCGGGTTCCCAGAACGCCGACGTGAAGCTCAAGGGCCAGGCCCTGATGAACTTCATCACCGGCGAGCTGGTGCTGCTCAACCGCAGCCGCGACGACAAGGGCGGCTACTGGAGCGGCCCGAAAGAATACACCCTGGCCAAGGGTATGGCGGCCTACTTCCCGAACTCCACCCTGGGCGCCGGCTACGCCGACCTGGCGTGGGCCAAAGCGTCCAAGTGGGACGAGTTCGTCCTCTGGATCAACCAGCCTTAATAAAGGCGCTTAAGTAAAAGAAAGGGCCGGCTTAACCGCCGGCCCTTTTTTTTGACCTGCACAGGCGGTCAAAAAAAGCATAAAATATTGCTTGCCATGACTAATACCGATAAAAAAGAAAAACCCGACCTTCTCAAGCAGATGTCCAGCGTGGTCAGCCACGAGCTGCGCAACCCGCTGGCCATCATCTCCAACTCCGTGTATTTCATAAAGACCAAGCTGGCCGCCGGCGGGGCGGCCCTGGACCCCAAGCTCACGAAGCACATAGGGATCATAGAGGGCGAGGTGAAGCACAGCAACGAGGTTATAGAGCAGATGCTGTCTTTTACCCGCAAGCTGGAGCTGCAGCTGGTGCCGCTTTCGCTGGACGCTATCGTGGAGGAGGTGGCCGGGGGCTACCCGTTCCCGCCCGGCGTCACGCTGAAGTCGGCCGCCGATCCCGCCAACCCGCGCGTGAACGTGGATAAAGACGCGGTCTGCAGCGCGGTGCGCTGCGTGCTGTCCAACGCGGCGCAGGCCATGCCCGAAGGCGGCACGCTGGCGGTGGCCTTCTCCCAGGACGATAAGATGGCTTCCGTAACTTTTACCGACAGCGGCCCGGGGTTCCCTGAAGGCGACGGCGAGAAGGCGTTCGAGCCGTTCTTCACCACGCGGCCGCGCGGCCTGGGGCTGGGGCTGCCCATAGCCCGCAAGTTCCTCCGGGCGCACGGCGGCGACGCCAGGGCGGAGAACGCTCCCGGCGGCGGCGCCAGGGTCACCCTGCTTCTGCCGCTTTGCAGGTAGGGGAGCGACCCCCGCAATTAAAAGGCCCGGCCGAAAAATCGGCCGGGCCTTTTTTTGCGTCAGCGGACGCTGTCGTTACTTGGCCGCGGCGGGCTTGCAGACCTCGTCGTCGGCTTCGGGCTCTATCTCGTGGGCCTTGGCCAGCTCGCAGGCGCGCTTCTTCTCGGAGCGGCCGATGAAGTAGATGGCGATGAACATCAGCACCAGGCCCGCCCAGTCTTCGGTCTTGGGCAGCTTCTGGCCGGGGATGATCCAAAATACGAACAGCGTGGCCACGGTGCCGGCTATCAGCGAGGTCAGGCGGTTGACCAGGCCGGCGAAGGTGGCCGTGCGGCCCTTGAACATGAACAGGAACACCGAGAAGAACGCGGCGATGCCGAAAGGCAGGCCGGAGGTCATTATGAGCTTCCAGCGGTCCGGTACGTTCTTGAAGGCGTTGGAGAACTGGAATTTAAAGGAGCGCTTCACGTCCTTGACGGGCTTGTCCAGGGCGGCCGCGGCGGCCTTCAGGTCCTCGGGCTTGGCCTTCTTGGCGGTCAGCAGCGGGGCGGCGGCGGCCAAGGCGGCCTCGGCGGCCGAACGCTCTTCGGGCGTGAACTTGACGGCGTCGGTGACCAGCAGGGCCTCTGCGGCGGCTGTCGCGTCGGCCAGAGCCTTCAGCTCGGGCGCTGCTTCGGCGGCGACGGTCACGGCGGTGGCGGCGGGAACGAACGGTACCGCGGCGGGTTTATTGACTACATGGAAGAAGATCAGGCCGGCGATCACCAGCGCCGAGAAGGAGGTCACCTGCTCGATGGCGAAGAAGCCCTTGGTGTCGTAGATGGCTCCCTTGGGCCGGGTGTTCTTGTAGTAGTTCATGATGTAGATGCGGATGGTGTAGGCGATGAGGTAGAAGGTCAGGATCGTCATCGCGGCCGAGTTGCCGAGGAAGTCGAAGTTGGCCTTATCCATCACGAAGAGGGAGGGGATGAAAGCCCCGATCCCGGAGGCCTGGGCCGCCGCGGTCGCGCCCTTGAAGTTGAGCATCTGCAGCGCCACGGCGCAAAGCGCGATGATCACGGCGACGTTCTCTTCCCAGTAGACCTTCTTGGTCAGGATGCCCTGGCGGATCTGCGCCTCGTCGATGATGCGGCTGATGACGATGATGCTGGCCCGCATGATGATCATGGCGACCATGATGGAGATAGGCAGGGTGTACATCAGCGTGGTGGTGGGGATGACCACCGCCGTGCAGATGCCGGACGGGACGATGTAGAGGAACTCGAGCGGCATGCTGACGCCGAGTACCTTGATATAGGTGGTGGACTTGAACTTATACCAGCCGAGGGCCAGCACGACGCCGGTGGGGATGAGCATGCTGCCCATGGTGTTGAAGACGGTGTAGGTGGTGCCGCCGATGCCGAGCACCTTGTCGAAGTATTTGGTCAGGAAGCCGGTCAGCACGTAGAGGGCGAAGTAGCCGAAAGAGAGCTGCAGCAGCCGCTCCGTGGTGCCTTCATGCGTTTTCTGCGTGAAGACGGTATGTAAAGTCTTTAACATTATTTTCCCCTATAGATGAGCAGAGTATTCGGTATTGCTGCAAAGGTGCGGGTGCGCTAAGGCTTGGGCGCGCGCTTGCGGGACAGCTCGGCGGCTTTCTTGATCTTGGCCATCAGCGTGTCGAGGTCGAATGGTTTTACCAGGTAGTCCATGGCGCCGAACAGCAGGGCGTCGTTGAGCGTGGCGGCGTCGTTGAGGCCGCTGACCGCTATGATCGGGATATGGGCGGCGGCGTCCCTGTTGCGGATGTCGCCCATCAGGCTGATGCCGTCCACGCCGGGCATCATGATGTCCATCAGGATCACTTCCGGCAGTTCTTCCGGTTTGGCCGAGGCGAAGAATTCCCTCGCTTTTTTGGGTTCGGAAAAGGCGCGCACTTCGCAGCCGGTCGAGGCCAGGCCTGTCTCGTAGACTTCGAGGATGGTCTCGTCGTCGTCAACGGCGGCTACCTTGATTCTGGGTTCTTCTGCCATAGGTTTATTCTAACAAAAAAACTGGTTTTTTAGCGTTTCTTTTTCGGCGCGGCCTTCGGCGCCGGCGGGGCGGCTTCGGCCTGGACGCGCACCACGTCCAGCACCATGCACTTGAACGTGCCGCGCGTGCTGGGGAGGTAGAAGAGGGTGCGCAGGCCGTAAAGCTGGCGCGTGGAGATGTAGTCCTGCAGCTCGCGCCGCACTCCTTCCGTTTCCAGCGGGACCATCCGGTGCGGTTCCTTTATGGCGGCCAGCAGGGGCTTTACCTTCTGTATGTCGGAGGTCTCAATGTTCTTAACCTCGCCTTCGCGGGCGGCCTTCGCCCTGAAGGCGTCCAGCTCTTCGCCTTCCACCGGCTCCGCGCGCAGGAAGGCGGCCAGGCCGGCCTCCTTGGGCATGCCGGCGGCGGCTTTTTTCACTTCCCCGAAGGCGTAGGAGAAGGCCTCGCCGAAATTATTGAGCGGGGCCACGGTGCGCGTGAGCTCGCCGCTGATATAGGCGGAAATTTTAAGCATATCCCCGCGGTAGAAGACCATCTTGCTCTGCTTGACGTTCTGGGAGTTTACGATCTCGGAGCTCTCGATCTCGCGGAAGAAGTCCTTGACCAGCTGCGGGGCGATCTTGCCCCTCCGGGTCACCAGGGTTTTGGCGGTTTCTTCGCGCAGGATGGCGCCGCCGTCCTGGCTGACCTCGAGATAATATTCCTGCCCCGTGGCTATGGAGGAGACCGTCATCCAGGCGGTCTTGGAGCGCGCTCCCTGGTTGTAGGGTCTGAACGCCGCCAGGGCGGCGGCGCAGGCAACGATGGCGGCCAGCAGGGCGGCGCGCTTCACGGCTTGCCGGCCGCCCGGTCAGCGGACCAGGCGCTCCCGTATTTGAAGGCCGCGGCCACGAAAGCCAGGAAGAGGAGGTTCTGCAGGAACTCGCCGCTTATGGAATTGCTGCCGGAGGTGCCGAAGCAGCCGCAGGAGGTGATGGGGAGCTTGCGCAGCCAGGCCTGGCCCAGCAGCAGCTCGAAGAAGACCAGCATGGTCCCGGAGAACAGGGCGGACCAGCGGGTAAAAACGCCGGCGGCCAGCAGCAGGCCGGCGTAGAGCTCGACCCAGGGGGTCACGTAGGCGGCGTAGAGCGAGAACTGGGCGTTGAGCACCCGGTAGCTCTCTATGGCGTAGGCGAACTCTTCGGCGGGCGCCAGCGCCTTGGTGACGCCGGCGTAGATGAAGATGCCGCCGGCGGCCAGCCTGGCCGCCAGCCCTAATACGTCTTTTATCCTGGGGTTCATGGTTTTGCCGCCTTGCGCATCACGTTGTCGAATTTCATGGCCTGGTCTATCAGCTGGCCCGCGCCTACCGCCCTTTTGCCGTTGATGAAGAAGGTCGGGGTGGCGTTGACGCCCTTCATGTCCGCCTCGGCGATATCCAGCCGGATCCGCTTGAGCGTTTCCGGGTTTTCAGAGCAGACCCGCAGCTTTTCCCAGTCGAGCTTGAGCTGCCTGGCAAAAGCTTCGAATTCTTTGGGCTGGTCCTTGGTTCCCGCCCATTTCTCCTGGCTCGAGAAAAGCAGGTCGGTGTATTCTTTGAACTTGCCCTGCTCGCCGGCGCAGTCGGAGTAGGCCGCCGCGTGCAGCGACCACGGGTGGATGTTGAGCAGCGGGTAATGCTTGAAGCTGATGCGCAGGCCCGCGCCGAAGACCTTGCGCATCTCCTCTATCCTCAGCGTGGCCAGCCGGCAGGCCGGGCAGGCGAGGTCCGTGTATTCATAAATGTGTACCGGCGCGTCCGCGGGACCGAAGGTGCGGAACTCAGGCGCCGGGCGTTCCGGCCCGAGATTGAGCTGCCGGGCCATCAGCACGGCTATGGTGGAAACGAAGATCAGGGTGAAGGCTAAGGCGGCAAGCCGCGCGTTTTTCTGGTCAATCATAGGGGAATTATATCACTTTAACTATCTTGGCCGGCGAAGTGGCGCCTTTGATCAGCATGACCCTCTTGGCGTCCACACCCAGCGCCACCGACAGCTGGCGTATCGCCGAGAGGTTGGCCAGGCCCCGCTCTGGCCGGGCCTTGGTCCAGATCTCGTAGGCGTCGGCGGCCTTCTTTACCAGCCGGTCCCGGCGCTCTCCGGGGTGGACCTTCAGTTTTATGAACATCAGCCCTCTAGCAGCGACTGCGAGGTCATATCTTCCGGCTGCCCGAGGCCCAGCACTTGCAGGATGGTCGGGGCGATGTCGGAAAGTATGCCGTGCGGGCGCAGCTTCACGCCTGCGGCGTCCCCGGCCACGTAGATGAACTCCACCGGGTTGACTGTGTGGGAGGTCTTGGGCATGTCGATCTTGTAGTCCCACATCTCCTCGGCGTTGCCGTGGTCGGAGCTGATCATGACGACGTAGGCGTTCTTCAGCGCCTCGTCCACCAGGCGGCCCACCGCGGCGTCGGTGATCTCCACGGCTTTCCTGGCCGCCTCGTAGATGCCGGTGTGGCCCACCATGTCGCAGTTGGCGAAGTTGACCAGGATGAAGTCGTAGCCCCCGGAGGCGATCTCTTTGAGGGCGCGGTCGCGGACCTCGGGGGCGTTCATCTCGGGATGCTCGCCGAAGCTGGACGGGTCCCAGGTGCCTTTTATTTCCACCTGCGTCTCTTTGGCGTACGGCTCTGTGCGCTTGCCGTTGAAGAAAGAGGTGACGTGCTTGAACTTCTGCGTCTCGGCGAGGCGCAGCTGCTTTAAGCCGTGTTCGGCGATCACCTGGCCCAGCAGGTTGTTCATGCCGCCGCCCTCGTCCATCGGGGGCAGGGCGCTGAACTTGAAAGCGTCGTAGTAGCGGGTGAGGCCGCAGTACACGATGTCCATCTTTTTCCAGCGTTTGCCCGGGTAGGCGTCCTCTATGAAGGCCTTGGTGAGCTCTATCGCGCGGTCCTGGCGGAAGTTGAAGTGGATGACCGAGTCGCCGTCCGCCATTCCGGGGTAGCCTTCTATGACGGTCGGGGGGATGTACTCGTCCACTATAGGCTGGCTATTGGGGTTCTTGAGCGTAGCGTAGGCGCTGTTGAGGGCGGCCTCCGCGGAGGCGGCCCTGGCGCCCTCGGCCCTGGTGATAGTGTTGTAGGTCTGGTCGACCAGGGACCACTTCTCGCCCCGGTCCATGGCGTAGTAGCGGCCCATGATGGTGCCGACCGCCGCGTTGCCGACTTCCTTTATGACCTCGTCGAGCATCTTTACGAAAGCGAGGGCGGAGCGGGGGGGCGTGTCGCGGCCATCGGCGAAGAAATGGATCCACACCTTTTTAATGCCGCGCTTTTTAGCCTCGCGCATGATGGAGTACAGGTGATCCTGGTGCGCGTGCACGCCCTCGTCCTGGACGAGGCCCATCAGGTGCAGGGCGGAACCTTTGGCGACGCAGTTGTCGAGGGCGGCCTTAAGGGCGGGGCGGCCGAAGAAGGTGCCGTCCTCTATCATGTCCTTTATGCGCTTGAGTTCCTGGATGACTATGCGGCCGGCGCCGATGTTGAGGTGGCCGACCTCGGAGGAGCCCTGGTAGCCCTTGGGCAGGCCCACGGCCTCGCCGGAGGGCTCGAGGACGGAATTGGGGTAGTCCTTCAGGTAGCGGTCCATGTTGGGCGTGGCGGCGTTGACCACGGCGTTATACTTGTCGGGCTTGTACATGCCCCAGCCGTCGCGGATTATCAGCAGCACTTTTTTCTTGTCCATAGTGTGGTCCTTGGCCCTCGGATAGTCCTTATATTTTAGGAAATAAGGAGGGGGGAATGCTTGCCTGGCCGCGCGCGGGCGGTTGTTTAATGCGGGCGGATAGTTTAAAATAAAAGGCGGCCGGGCCCGATCTTATGGCGACACAAAAAGAAAAAACGGGGGAAGGGTTTGCGCAGCTCCAGGCGATAGGGGTGCTGGAGTCCTGCTTCAAGGAAAAATTCGGCACGCCCCGGCAGCCGCATTTGGTGCCGGGCTCCACCGCCAGGCTGCGCGTCTATCCGCGCTATAACCCCGAGCATTCCCTGGCCGGCCTCTCCGAGTTCAGCCACGTCTGGCTGATCTCCTGGTTCCATCTCAACACCAACAAGACCTTCCACCCCAAGATCCACCCGCCGCGCCTGAAGGGCGGCAAGATAGGGGTGTTCGCCTCCCGTTCGCCGCACCGGCCCAACCCGCTGGGGCTGTCGCTGGCCAAATTGGAAAAAGTGGAGGGCGATACGCTCTACCTTTCCGGCATAGACCTGATACACGGCACGCCAATCCTGGACATCAAACCTTACCTGGCCTTCAGCGACGCCGCGCAGGCGCCGGTGGACGGCTGGGTGCCGGATAACGCCTTCCCCGAGCTGGAGGTGATGCTGTCGCCGCGCGCCCTGAAGGACACCGAAGGGGACGCTCCCCTGCGCGCGCTGATCGCCGGCGCCCTCAGGCATGACCCGCGCAACCGGCGCGACGCCACCCAGATGAAGGAAGGGGCCGAGCTGGAGTTCTTCCTGTGCGACCGGGAGGTGCATTTTTCCGTGGCCGGCGAGACGGCCACGGTGTCGCGCGTGGCGGCCGCCGTTAAATTCGATAAAAAGTTCCGCAGGAAAAAGCCGGGCGTCTAGGCCGCCCGTTCATGGATCCGCCGCCGGGAGGTCCCGGCGGTTTTGTTTTTTGTATCAGTAGAAGGCGACGGTAGTGAGGCCGAAGACCACGAGGGAGTGCATCTGGGAGTAGTCTATCCGGAAGAAGCCGTCCTCGCCCCAGTTGGTGCCCCAGCTGTTCTTGACGATGAAATACTCTTCCTCGTCGTTATAGCCTACCAGCAGCACGGCGTGCCCGCCCAGGCGCTTGCCGCCTACGCGCGTGTACACGCCCGACTTGTAATGCATGAAATCCTCGTAGACCTGCATGGAGGTGGGCAGCGGGCCGTAATGCGCCAGCGCGGCCTTGATCCTGCTGAGCGACGGCCACACCATGCCCCAGCCGGCGATCTTGTGGGCGCTCTTTTCCCAGCCGGGCGCCGCGGAGGCGCAGGAGCCGTTGGCTTCGGCGTAGGGGTAGGCGGCTTCGGCGGGCAGGCCTTCCCTGACCAGGAAAACGGGGAACAGCACGCCGCCCTTGCAGCTGCCCACGCTGCTGCAGGAAACGTAAACCTGTTCGGACAGGTCCAGGTCCTGGCCGGGCTTGCCCTGCTTTCTCAGCGTATAGGATTCCAGCGCGCCGGTCATGGCGAAGGACCAGCAGGAGCCGCACTTTCCCTGCTGCTTGGGGCTGGTGACGAAATTGCCGCCCTCGCTGCGCCAGTCTACGGCGCGGGGGATAAATTTTACGGGGGGTTCCGGGGCCTGCGGGCCGGTAGGCGGGGTCTGGTCCAGCCCTACCAGGGTGCCCCACTGGTCTTCGGGGAGATTGGAAACCGAGGTCTCGCCGGCTGCCCAGCGGGCCTTGCCGGACCTGATAGACTCCTGCAGTTCGGCTATCCTGGCGCCTGCGGCGCCCTCGGCCGCGGCGGCGCCGGCCATCAGGCCAAGGGCCAGGGCGGCTAAAGCGGCGGGCCGGAAGGAGGAGGTCTTCATCATATATAGGATACGCCCCGGCGGGCGGCTTTTCAAGGCCATAAGGCCCAGGCCGGCAGGGCCCACCGGGACTACGGGGGAGCTAAAAAGGTATAATATACGCAAGACGGATGTATCCAACCTCTCAATTTTAATCCAGATACAGCTAGTTGCTATAACAGGCCCAGGTAAGGCCGAAGGACGTTCATACATGATACTCGCAGCCCCCCAGGTAAAACAGCAGACTTTCCGCAGGACCAAGATCATCTGCACCATCGGCCCCGCCTCGGAGAACCCGGACTGCATCCGGGAGCTCATCCGCGAAGGCATGA
>CAYQJX010000046.1:0-13464 GCA_964417965.1 uncultured Elusimicrobiaceae bacterium | reverse complement strand
ATTTGCAGCCCTTCCTGCCCTTCGCCTGAAGAAGTTTCTTGGGACAGCCCTGGGTCTAAAGGCCCAGGTGCGGCATGAGCCTATCGGCCCTTTCGCCGGCAGGCCGGGATAGATACAATATTAAGGAAAGTAAACCGCGTTTTTGGGGGACCTAATGTTAAAAAGCCTTTCAGCCCTGCTGCTCGTGTTTTCCGCCGCCCCGGCCTTCTCCTTCGACCTGCAGACCATAGACGCCGCCGCCGTTAAAGAAATTCCCGCCGCCATCGCGGCGCCCGCCGCGCCCAAGGCCGCCAGCGGGCATGTCTGGATGACCGTGCGCAACAACCCCGGCTTCAAGGAAGCCGAGGCCAACGACTGGGGCGCCCGCATAGAGGCGCGCGTGCGCGAGACCTTCAAGGACAGCTACAGCGTCAGCCTGCGCGCAGACATGGATTCTTCCTGGGGCTCGATCCGCAAGACCGGCAGCTACTACAACCTCACCGGTTCGGGCGTCTACCTTAACATGAGCGGCTCCAACGGCTCCTACTTCATCAACGGCAGCGTCACCGAGACAGGCAAGACTATCCAGGTCAGCGTCAACGTCAGCCGCCGCTTCGACGACTTCTCCTTTAACGTCTTCGGCTCCGGCCTGAACCTCTACACCGACCGCAACTCGGTGAACGGCAACTACGACACGGACCGCTTCTCCAAGAAGGCCGTGGCCGCCGTCACCTCGCTGCTCCTGGCCGTACAGGTGGAAAAAGGCCAGCCCAGATCCGAAGAGAAATCGGTAAAGGGCCAGGAGCGCGTCTGGCTTACCATCCGCCCCGGCTTCGGCTGGAACACGGTGGAGGCCAACGACCCGTTCTCCCGCATAGAGGTGGGCCTGCGCAAGATCTTCGACAGGGAATACGACGCCGAGATAGAGACGGACAACAACCGCGTTTTAGGCCGGGTCAGCGGCTTCTTCACCCGCCGCTACGAGCTGCGCGCAGGGCGCACCGACCTGAGGATGGAAGAATGGGCCGGCAGCTGGCGGCTGACCGGCCGCGTGGAGGCGCAGGGCGCGCCCAACGGCGAACAGGCCGTGAACCTGGAAATGCGCGACCGCTTCGGCGACGGCTCCTTCTATATCTGGGAGAGCGCCATCAACCTCAACATAGACCGCAGCGGCGTGAGCGGCACGGTGGACACCTCGGTCTACCCTAAGGAAGTGATAGGCGCCATCACCGCCCTGGTAATGGCCTATCAGCAGGACAACCTGCCGCAGCAGCCTAAATAAAATTCAGACAGAATGAAAAAGGCCGGGAGAGTTCCCGGCCTTTTTCATTTTCAGCCCGCGCTTATTTGGAGTTTTTAATTATCTTAGCCAGCACTTTGGCCAGCTGGTCGGAACAGGAGGTGGGCCTGTCGCCGCAGGTGATGCCCTTGAGTTTCGCGGCGGCCGTCCTGACCGGCATGCCTTCCAGCAGCAGCGCCATCGCCTTCAGGTTCCCGGGGCAGCCCCGGTAGAAGGCCACGTCCTTCAATTTGCCGTCCACCACCTTGAAGCTCACCGCCTTGGAGCAGACGCCTTCCAGTTTGTGTTTCATGGTCAGGCGCGGAGCCGGGCCCCGAAGTTCTTGGTAAGCTTGTCGAGCACGGCGGTCATGCGCGCGCCGACCTCGGCGTCACTGAGCGTAGCCGCCATGGAGGAGAAGGTGAACCTTATGGTCAGGCTGCGGAAGCCAGCCGGGATATTCTTGCCCTTATAGACGTCCACCAGCCGCGCGGACGCCAGGTCCTGCACGCCGGAGAAAGCCCGCTCGAGCTCCCCCCACTCGTGCTTCTCTTCCAGCACCAGGGAGAGGTCGCGCCAGTTCTGCGGGAAAGCTGAGACCTGCTTTATTTTAACTATCTTCTGCCAGAACTCGGTCTTGCCGGCCACGGCCAGGCAGGAGAGCGGGATCTCGAAGTAGAAAAGATTATTGTCCTTGAGCTCGGCTCCGGCGCAGACCGCCGGGGAGAGCTTGCCGAGATGCCCGGCCGAACCGCCGCCGAGCTTCATCTCCAGGCTCGTCCCGGGCTGGAAATACGCCGGCGCTTTTTTGGGCTTCTCGTAGCGGAAACCGCTGCGGCCCGCGAACAGCCGGTTCATCACGCCCTTCAGGACGTAGAAATCCGCGGGGGCGCTGCCGCCCTGCCAGGAGCCGCCCTCGGGGACGGGCCCGTAGGCGAGGCCGGCGCAATAAACTTCCTCCGCTTTGCCGGCGTCCTTGCGGGCGTAGGCGGTGCCGGCCTCAAAGAAGAGCGCCGATTCCCGGCCGCGGTTAAGATTGTAGCGCAGGGTCTTGAGCAGCCCGGGCAGCAGCGTGGGCCGCATATACTGGTAATCGGCGGACAGCGGGTTCTTAACTTCCAGCGCGGCGGCCTCGTCCAGGCCGCAGACCTTCAGCTCCTTAGCCGAGACGAAATCGTAGTTATAGGCCTCGCTGAAGCCGAGGGCCGCCAGCGTATTGCGCAGCTCCGTGGTGACGGTCCACAGCGGCGTCACGGTGGACGGCCGCATGGGCATGCTGGAAGCCGACGGGATGACGTCGTAGCCGGCGTAGCGCGCGATCTCTTCCGCCACGTCGTTGACGCTCTCCAGCTCGGTCCGGTAAGACGGGACGGAGAACTTCCAGGGCTTGCCGTCCTTCAGGTCCGGCTGGAAAGCTTTCAGGCAGTTGTAGATAAAGTTGTCGGCCAGGCCCGTGCCAAGTATCGCGTTGATCTTCTCCGGGGTCACCTCTATCACCGGCGGCTGGTACTTGACCGGGTAGGCGTCGGAAACCTGCTCCACCTTGGCGCCGGGGGCGGCCTCGAGGATCAGGGCGGCCAGGCGGCGGGCGGCCTTCAGGGGCAGCTCGGAATCTACGCCGCGCTCGAAACGGTAGGAGGACTCGCTCTTGATGCCGGAGGCCTTGGAGGCGAGCCGCACGTTGGACGGCTTGAACTTGGCGGACTCGATGAGGATAGCGTCGGTCTCATTGGAAACGGCGGAGTCCGCGCCCCCCATCACGCCGGCCAGCGCCACCGGTTTGGAGGAGTCGGCTATCACCATCATGCCGGGGTCCAGCTTCAGGTCCTGGTTCTCCAGGGTCTTGAGCATTTCACCGGGCAGTGCCCTGCGCACTATGATCTTGGGGCCGGAAAGCTTGGCGATATCGAAGCAGTGGGTAGGCTGGCCCAGCTCGTACATGACGTAGTTGGAGCCGTCTATCAGCAGGTTGCCCTTGGGATTGGAGCCCATCGCGCGCAGGCGGGCGGCCATCCACTCCGGGGTTTTTGCTCCTTTCACTCCCTTTATAACTATCGCGCCGTAGCGCAGGCACAGGTCCGGCACCTTTATTTCCACCGGCACGGCGCAGCCGGCCGACTCTATGGCGGGCACGGCGGCTTCCTTAAGTTTTAAACCGTAGAAAAGGGCTATCTCCCTGGCGATCGCGTAATGCGACAGGCAATAGCCCAGGTTGGGCAGCATCTCGATCTCCAGAACGGAGTCCGCCTTGGGAAAAAGGGCGGCGGCGTCAGCGCCTACCCGGGCGTCGCCGGACAGCACGAGGATGCCCGAGTTGTCGTAGCCCTCGAGGCCGAGTTCTCCCGCCGAGCAGATCATGCCCTCGGAGTCTACGCCGCGGATCTTGGCCTTCTTAAGCTCGCCTTCGGCGAGCAGCGCGCCCACCTTGGCGAAAGGGATCTTCTGGCCGACGGCGATGTTCTTGGCGCCGCAGACCACGCGCAGGGTCGCCTGGCCGTCGTGCACGTCCACCAGCGCCAGCTTGTCGGCGTTGGGGTGCTTGTCTATCTTCATTATCTGGCCCACGCACACGCCGGAGAAAGACGCCCCGGTCTTGTGCAGCCCTTCCACCTTGAGGCCGATGCGGTTAAGCTTGGCCGCCAGGTCTTCGGGCGCCGGAGGGTTCTCCAAAAAATCGCTGAGCCAGGAATAAAGAATTTTCATTGCGTTTTCTCTTCTTTAATTACTTCTTGAGGTTTCGACAGGGAGAACGGGTTAGCAAAACCCTGTCGGAGGCCGACGCTTGCGTAAGCGCGGAGGCCGAGACGGGGAGTGGCGAGCACGGTGTGCGAGACCACGTTTTTGCGTTCCGTTCTCCCTGTCGGAACCGACCCCTACTGCACCTGTTTGAGTATGCGGAGATCGTTCTCGTAGAGCATGCGCATGTCGCTGATGCCGTAAAGCAGCATCGCAAAGCGCTCTATGCCGCCGCCGAAGGCGAAGCCGCTCCACTTGGCGGGGTCGTACTTGCAGCCCTTGAGCACGTTGGGATGCACCATGCCGGCGCCCATCAGTTCCAGCCAGCCGGTGCCCTTGCAGACGGGGCAGCGCTCGCCCGTTTTGCAGAACACGCAGCTCATGTCCACTTCCGCGCCCGGTTCCACGAACGGGAAGTACGAAGGGTTGAAGCGGGTCTTCACGCCGGAACCGAACAGGTCCTTCATGAAAGCGTCCGCGGTCCACTTCAGGTCGGCCATGCTGACGCCCTTGTCGACGTAGAGGCCCTCGATCTGGTGGAAAGCGAAAGAATGGCTGGCGTCCACGGCTTCGGAGCGGAACACGCGGCCCGTGTGGAACACGCGGATGGGCGGTTCAGCCTTCTCCATCGAGCGAATCTGCACCGGGGAGGTGTGCGTGCGCAGCAGCATGAACTTGTCAGACGCGTCCTTGGCGTCCACGTAGAACGTGTCCTGCATGTCGCGCGCCGGGTGGTACTGCGGAAAGTTCAGCGCCTCGAAATTATGGTGATCGTCCTCGACGAGCGGCCCGTCGGACATGGAGAAGCCCAGCTTCAGGAAGCCGTCGGCCAGGCGGTTCATCACGTGCGTGAGGGGGTGCAGGCTGCCCTTGGGGAAGGGCCTGCCCGGCAGGGTCAGGTCCAGGCCGGGCGCGGCAACGGAGGCCGCGGCGGGGGCGGAGCCTTTCAGCTCGGCCAGCTTGGCCTCCATTTCCTGCTTGGCGGTATTGCCCAGCGCACCCAGCGGCTTGCGCTCTTCCAGCGGGATGTCCTTCAGGTCCCGCAGCAGCAGCGCCAGCTCGCCCTTGCGGCCCAGGAAGCGCAGTTCAAGCGCCTCGGGGTCGCCGGCGGGTTTCTGGGCTATAGAAACGGAAAAACTGTCCCGTATTGCGGACAGTTTCTCCTTCCAATCCGTGGCGTTCACGGGTTGGCCTTATTTCTCGGTACCGACCACTTTCTTGATCGTACCGATGGCTTTCCTGGAGATCTCGGCCAGCTGCTTGAAGGACTGCGGGTCGCGGATGGCGATCTCGGAGAGCATCTTGCGGTTCAGGAGGATGTTGGCTTTGTGCAGCCCGTCCATGAACCGGCTGTAAGACATTCCCTCTTCGCGGGCGGCGGCGTTCAGGCGCACTATCCACAGCTGGCGGATATCGCCCTTCTTGTCGCGGCGGTGGATGTAGGCCGTGGTCAGGGATTTCTTGACCTGCTGCGTGGCCTGGCGGAGGCGGTTGCCCTTATTGCCGTAATAGCCCTTGGAGAGCTTTAAAATCCTTTTCTTTCTTTTGTTGCGAGCTACGCTGTATTTTATTCTCATGACGCCTCATCCGCCCCGGGGACTTTACCGCCGGGCGCGGCTCCTTTATTGTTGTTCTTATTCGTAGGGCAGGTACTTTTTGAGCAGCCGGCCTTCGGCGGAATTCTTTTCCTCCACCTTGGCGGTGCGCAGGTTGCGGCCGCGCTTGGCGGACATGCCGGTCAGCAGGTGGCGCAGGCCGGATTTCCGGTGCAGCCATTTGCCCGAGACGGTTTTCTTAAATCTTTTCTTGGCTCCGCTGTGCGTTTTCATTTTAGGCATAGTGTTTCTCTCTTGGTTGCGCTTATCTGCTTATTATATAAATTTAACCTGCCCCTTGGAAAGGTCAGGCTCCCGGAGCCTGCTCCGGCTTGGGCGGCTGCGCGGGCGCCGCCGGCTTGGCTGCGGGCGCCTGCTTTATGTGCGCGGGGGCCAGCATGATGCTCATGCGGTTGCCCATCATCGACGGGCGGCCTTCCACTACGCCGACGGCGGACAGGTTGTCCTTTATGGCCATCAGGATCTCTTCGCCGAGGTTGCGGTGCTGGTTCTCGCGGCCGCGGAACACCACGGTGACGCGCACCTTGTTGTGCTCCTTCAGGAATTCCTCGATGTGCTTGATCTTGGTCTGCAGGTCGTGCGTGGCGATGCGCGGGTTCAGGCGGATCTCCTTGAGCACCCCGGCCTTCTGCTTCTTGCGGTTCTCGCGGTCCTGCTTTTCCTTCTCGTAGAGGAATTTGGAAAAATCCATCACCTTGCAGACGGGCGGGTTGGCGCCGGGGGAGATCTCCACCAGGTCCAGGTTGGCGCCCCGGGCCATGTTGACGGCCTCGATGAGCGGCTTTATGCCGAGCATGGTCCCGTGCATGTCTATAAGACGCACCTGCGGGGACGTGATATTGCGGTTAACTCTTACTCTCTTGTCGTTGTACAAAACTGCCTCCTGTGTCTGACGCGGAAAAAGCCGCCTGCGCGGGTTCTTCACCCGGTCCTATATTTTACCTTTTTTCCCCGGCCGAAAGGAATAATAAGCCCTGTAATACAGCAGGCCCAGATATTCGTTGAGGGCGCGGCCGGTCTCGGAGTTATTGCCGGGGAACAGGTCATTGAAGGCCGGGGCCAGGCCGCCGGGTTGCCGCCTACCCACCGGCAGCGGGGTAATGGTTTCAAATCCCGCCTCACGGAAAAGCAGCATGGCACGCGGCATATGGTAGGCGGAAGTGACGAGGATAGGGCGACTGAAGCCTTTCGCCTTGCAGATCTCCAGCGTGAAAGCGGCGTTCTCAAAGGTGTCCCGTGACCTCTCTTCGGTCAGGATAGACTTCTCGGGCACCCCGGCCTCGGCCAGGTAGGCCGCGGCAAGGGACGCCTCGGACACTTCAGAGAAAGGCTTGCCCGCCGAGGCCAGCACCGGCAGGCCCGTGCGGCGGTGCAGCTCGGCCGCGGCCGCGGCCCGCTCCAGGCTGGCCGGCGCCAGCCCCTCGGCCGCTGAAAAATGTTTGCCCGGGCGCGCGCCGCCGCCCAGTAGTATTATCACGTCCCCCTCCGGCTTGGCCGGCACGGCGTACGCCCCCTCGAGCGGCAGCAGCAGCGCGTCCGAAAAAGCCTTGGTCGAACCCAGCCAGGTCAGCGCTCCGAGCGCGGCGCAAGCCAGCGCCGCCGGCCGGCAGCGCCGGCGCAGGTAAACCGCCAGCCCGCCCAGCGCCAGCACCAGGCACCCCGGCGGCAGCACGAACGCCGCTATGATCTTCTTAAGCAGGAACATATTGAACCTATATTAGGAAATTATGGGGACACAATACTTAATTGCAATTAAGTATTGTGTCCCCCTATCTTGTTTTAGTGATGCAGATAATGCGCTGTGTAGGTGTCCACCAGGCTGCGGATCATGCGCTGGTATTTGGTGTGGTTGCGGCGCGCCTGCTCTTTAAAGAAGCTCACGCTGGAACGGCTGAGCGCCAGGGTAACCTTAACGGTGTCCTCCGGCATAACAAGCGCCCCCGGGGGCGGAAGGAAATCGTCCACCCTGGTCAGTTTTCCCACAGGCTTATCTCCGCTCGCTGTCTTTTTCATAATACCTCGCCCCTTTCCGCCAATAGCCGGCGCCTATTATCCTTATAATACAGGCGCGGTAGGTAAACCTTACCGTAAGCACCCGGCCATCCACCCTGCCCATACAGAAAAACCGTTCTTCGCGGGCGCTATGCTTCTGATCGGTATAAATAAGCCGGGCTGGATCCGCGAACGCCCTGGCGGCCGCGGCAAAATCCACCCCGTGCTTGCCTATGTTCTCCCGCTCTTTCTCCGCGTCCCAGGCAAAAACCGCCGTCCCTTCTTTCATATAGTCTACCCCGCATATGGCTATTTGTCAATACTTTTATATGTATACTATCCCGCCGCATCCCCCTATCCCCGCATATAGCCTAGCAGCCCACCCCGACAGCGTAGTGTCGGCCCAAAACAAAACCGCCGGTCTTCCCCGGCGGCTCCAAACCAAACAAATAGTCATTAAGTCATCTACGTCCCCTGTCTACTCCCAAGGGCTGGCGAGGGTGTGCCTTCGGAGGGGCCTCAGGGGTGGAGTCCGCGAAGCGGACGACACAACTCGCCCCGAGCTTGCGTAGCGCGAGGGCCGACTGATGTGAGCGAGGCACGGTGTGCCGAGCGTACCCGGAGAAGGCACACCCTCGGCGGCCCGGCCGGAGATTGACTGGATCCCGGCTTTCGCCGGGATGACATTGAGACGGACAAAAAAGAACTCCCCGCTTGAGGCGGGGAGTTCCTTGAAAAGGCAGCTGCTACCTTTTTTACTTCAGGTCCTGCGGAATGCGCATGGCGTAGAAGGAGCGCCACACGAAGACCACGCTGATGAGGAAGAAGACCGCCGCCAGGGTGTGGCTCACTTTCGGGTCCAGGGTGATGGCCAGCTCTACGGCCAGCAGGCCGAAGAGGGTGGTGAACTTGATGATCGGGTTCATGGCCACCGAGGAGGTGTCCTTGAAGGGGTCGCCCACGGTGTCGCCCACTATGGTGGCGTCGTGCAGCGGGGTGCCCTTGGCGTTGAGCTCGGTTTCCACCAGCTTCTTGGCGTTGTCCCACGCGCCGCCCGCATCGGCCATGAAGATGGCCTGGTACAGCCCGAAGATGGCTATGCTGATCAGGTAGCCGATGAAGAAGTAGTGGTTCACGCAGGCGAACGACAGCGTGCTGAAGAACACCACCAGGAAGATATTGAACATACCTTTCTGGGCGTACTGCGTGCAGATCTCCACCACTTTCTTGGAGTCCTCCACGTTGGCTTTCTTCACGGAACTGTCGAGCTTTATGTTCTTCTTGATGAAGTCCACCGCCTGGTAGGCGCCCGTGGTGACGGCCTGCATGGAAGCGCCGGAGAACCAGTAGATGATGGCGCCGCCGGTGATGAGGCCCAGCAGGAACAGCGGGTTCATGATGGAGAGCCCCTCGTAGATGCCCTCCGGCCCCACGGTGCCGTACTTGGACGACAGCAGCTGGATGATGGCGAAGATAAGCGTGGTCGCGCCCACCACGGCCGTGCCTATGAGCACGGGCTTGGCGGTTGCCTTGAAGGTATTGCCGGCGCCGTCGTTCTCTTCCAGGAATTTCTTGCCGTTCTCAAAGTCCACGTCGAAGCCGAAATCCTTCTTGATCTCTTCCTTGATGCCGGGAAGGCTCTCGATCATGGACAGTTCGAACACGCTCTGCGCGTTGTCCGTCACCGGGCCGTAGGAGTCCACGGCGATGGTCACCGGGCCCATGCCCAGGAAGCCGAAGGCCACCAGGCCGAAGGCGAAGATGGCGGGAGCCACCATCAGCATGCCCAGGCCCAGCGTGCTCACGCCGTAAGCCGCGGCCATCAGGGCTATGATCGCCATGCCCATCCAGTAGGCGCTGAAGTTGCCGGCCACCAGGCCGGACAGGATATTGAGCGAAGGGCCGCCTTCCCTGGAGGCGGTCACCACCTCGCGCACGTGGGCGGAGTTGGTGGAGGTGAAGATCTTAACCAGCTCGGGGATCAGCGCGCCCGCGATGGTGCCGCAGGAGATGATGGTGGAGAGCTTCCACCACAGGGTGCCGTCGCCCAGCTGAGGGATCAGCAGGTAGGAGAGCACGTAAGTCATCGCGATGGAGACGAACGAGGTCAGCCACACCAGCATGGTGAGCGGGTGCTCGAAGTTGAACTTCTTGGCCTGGCCGTACATGGCCTTGGCTATCAGGCCGTTGACCCAGTAGGAGAAGGCGCTGGTCACGATCATGCCGATGCGCATGACGAAGATCCAGACCAGCAGCTGTATCTGGGTGGTGCTGGAGAGCGTGCGGGCCGCGTCCTCGGGCAGGCCGCTCTTCATGAACACTTCGGGGGAAACCGCCAGCAGGATGAAGGTCACCAGCGCTACGCCGGTAACGCCGTAGGTCTCGAAGCCGTCGGCCGTGGGGCCCACGGAGTCGCCGGCGTTGTCGCCGGTGCAGTCGGCTATGACGCCGGGGTTGCGGACGTCGTCTTCCTTGATCTTGAACACGATCTTCATCAGGTCGGAGCCGATGTCGGCGATCTTGGTGAAGATGCCGCCGGCTATACGGAGCGCCGCGGCGCCCAGCGACTCGCCTATGGCGAAGCCGATGAAGCAGAGGCCGGCGTAGTCGCCCGGCACGAAGAGGAGGATGAAGAGCATCATCACGAGCTCGACGGAGATGAGCAGCATGCCTATAGACATGCCGGCTTTAAGCGGGATGGCCATGGTCGGGAAGGGCAGGCCCTTCAAGCCGGCGAAGGCGGTGCGGGAGTTGGCGTAGGTATTGATGCGGATGCCGAACCAGGCCACCGAGTAGGAGCCCAGGATACCCACGACGGAGAAAAGGACGATGATGGCTATCTTCAGGGCCGTCATGTTCGGGTTGAGGCTGAAGTACCACACCATGATGGCGGCGATGAAAGCCCAGAGGATGGCTATGAACTTGCCCTGCGTGACCAGGTAGGTCTTGCAGGTCTCATAGATCAGCTCGGAGATCTCGAGCATGGACTTGTGTACGGGGAGTTTGGAGATCTGCATGGACTGCACCAGGCCGAACAGCACGCCCAGCACGCAGATCACCAGGCCGGCGAGCAGCAGGTTATGGCCGGTCACGCCCATAAACAGCACGCTGGACAGGTCCGGTATCACCAGTTCCGCCTCGCTGGCGAAAACGGGAGCGGAAGCCAACAACAGTGCCGCCGAGGCGGCCAGAGTTTTCAGTTTGCGCATTGTATCCCCTCTAACTAGTTGGTTTAAAAAAACCCGCCGGTTTTGCCGGCGGGTCTTTTTGTTTGTTTAAGCTTTCTTTTCCACCACGATGACGGGTATCCCCGCCCCCATGGAGGACGTCACGAATACCGACTGCATGTAGACGCCTTTGGAGGCCGAAGGCTTCACCTTCAGCACGGCGTCTATGACGGCCTGCACGTTCTCGGCCAGCTTCTCTTCCGGGAAGGAGACCTTGCCGGCGACCGCGTGCACTATGCCCTGGGGGTCGGCCTTGAACTCTATGCGGCCGGCCTTCAGTTCCTTGACGGTCTTGGCGACGTCGAAGGTGACGGTGCCGCTCTTGGGGTTGGGCATCAGGCCTTTGGGGCCGAGCGTCTTGCCGAGCTTGGCGGCGTCTTTCATCATGTCGGGGGTGACCACGAGGATGTCGAAGTCCATGAACCCGCCGAATATTTTCTCTATAAGTTCGGCTCCGCCGAACACGTCCGCGCCGGCGGCCTGGGCTTCTTTCTCTTTCTCGCCCTTGGCGATGACGGCGATCTTCTTGGTCTTGCCGGTGCCGTGGGGCAGGGCGACGGTGCTGCGCACCTGCTGGTCGCTCTGCTTCACGTCCACGCCCAGCTTCATGTGCACTTCGATCGTCTCGTCGAATTTGGCGTTAGCGGTCTTCTTCAGCATGGCCACGGCTTCCTTCACGGAGTATTTCTTCGTGAGGTCCAGGCCCTTCTTTATGTTGTCTATTCTTTTACCCATTGTGTTTCTCCTTGTTTTTTCCAGGGCCTTGGCCGTCTGATGAGCATAGCTCCTGTTACGGCACTGGCACAGCCTTGCGGCCCCCGAGGTTCAGCGCGGGAAGGTCCCGCTTCCTCGTATTCCGCGGCCGCCACCAGCCGTCGGAGACGGCTTCAGTAGGCGGCCACGGTAAAACTTTACCACTTTTTGAGCGGCTGCGGGCCGCCCGGGATTCACTTTTTTTAGCCGATGATGTCCACGCCCATGCTGCGGGCGGTGCCCTTTACCATCTCCATGGCCTGCTTCACGTCTTTCGTGTTGAGGTCGGGGAGCTTTATCTTGGCGACTTCCTCAACCTGCTTCAGGGTGAGCTTGCCCACTTTTTCCTTGTTCGGCACGCCGGAACCCTTGGCGAGGCCCGCGGCTTTCTTTATCAGCGCGGCCATCGGGGGCATCTTGGTGATGAAGGTGAAGGTGCGGTCTTCGAACACCGTGATGACCACGGGGATCGGCACGCCCTGCTCGAGCTTGCGGGTCTTCTCATTGAACTGCTTGCAGAAGTCCATGATGTTGACGCCGTGCTGGCCGAGGGCGGGACCCACGGGGGGCGCGGGATTGGCGGCGCCGGCCGGGATCTGCAGCTTTATGAATGTTTTAATCGCTTTAGCTTTAGCCATAATAATAATCTTAAGGAATCTTATTCCTTAAGCTCTCCTTGGGTTCTATCTTTAGGTCCTGGACAACCGCGTAACACGGATATCCCGCAGCCGCCTGAAGCTGGCGGCCTTGGACTTATACTTTCTCTACCTGCAGAAAATCAAGCTCCACCGGGGTGGGGCGGTCGAACACGGTGACGGTGACGCGCAGTTTGGCTTTCTGCTCGTTCACGTCCTCGACGAGGCCCATGAAGTGCTTGAACGGCCCTTCCACTATGCGCACGTTCTCGCCCTTCTCGAACTGCACCGCGGGCTTGGGCTTCTCCTGGCTGGTGGAGTTCATCAGCTCCAGGATCTGCCGCACTTCCTCTTCGCCCATCGGCACGGGCTTGGGGTCCCCGAGGAACCCGCTGACGCCCTGCACGCCGCGGATGGCCCAGTAGGTGTTGTTGTCCAGCTCCATGCTGACGAGCACGTAGCCGGGGAAAAATTTGCGCTTGGAAACCTTCTTCTGGTTGTTCTTCACCTGCATCACGTCCTCGGTGGGAATGAGGACCTGCGCGATGCGGCCGGCGAATTCATTGGCCTCTATCTTGGCCTGGAGCATTTTCAGAACGCGCTCCTCGAAACCGGTGCGGGTGTGGATGACGTACCAAGATTTATCTGACATTAGCGGCCTCCCAGGATGGCCTTCAGCGCTGCGGTGAGGCCCATGTCGACGAGGCTTACGTAGATGGCCACAAGGATGACGACAAAGCTGACCGCCACCGTGGAGCGCATCACGTCCTTCTTGCCCAGCCAGGTAACCTTGGTCAGTTCTTCGTAGACTTCTTTCAGAAAACTCATTGTTTTATTCATAGTTCTCCGCCGCTGCGGCGATCAGATCTGGCGGGAGCGGAAGGAATCGAACCTTCAGTTGCGGTTTTGGAGACCGCTGGTTTACCGTTAACCGACGCTCCCAACGCTAAATCAGGACTTTACTTCCTTGTGCTGGGTCTGCTTGCCGCAGGCGCGGCAGAACTTCTTGAGTTCTATCTTGAACTCCTTCTTCTTGCCCCGGGCCATATGGTAATTCTTGTTCTTGCAGACCGTGCAGCCGAGGGTTATGTGTATTCTGTCAGCCATAATTTTTCACTCCGTAAAATCGGCAGGCGGCGGCCTCCATCACGGGGGCCGCCGCCGCCAGACCGTTTATTCTATGATCTCGCTCACTACGCCCGATCCCACGGTGTGGCCGCCTTCGCGGATAGCGAAGCGCAGACCTT
>CAYQJX010000045.1:0-13635 GCA_964417965.1 uncultured Elusimicrobiaceae bacterium | reverse complement strand
TCGGGGCTGATGAAGGGCGAGTAGTTGCCGGGGGACGGGATCAGGCCCGTCAGCAGCGCGCATTCGCCCAGCGTCATCTCGGAGACGTCCTTGCCGAAATAGAGCTTGGAGGCCGACTGCACGCCATAGACGCCGTGCCCGAAAAAGATCTGGTTAAGGTAGAGGGCGAGGATCTCCGGTTTGGAGAAGTTGCGCTCGATCTGCAGCGCCAGCACGATCTCCTTGATCTTGCGGACATAGGACTTTTCCGGCTTCAGGAAGATGCCGCGAGACAGCTGCTGCGTGATGGTGGAGCCGCCGGCGGCGCGCCGGTGGGCGACGATGTTGCGCAGCTGGGCGCGCATGATGCCGCGCGGCGAGATGCCCCAGTGGCGGAAGAAGTTCCGGTCTTCCATCGCGATGACGGCGTTCTGCATGTCCACCGGGATCTTGGACAGCGGCAGCATGGCCCGCTTCTCCACCGAGAACTCGGCGATGACCTGGTTGTTGATGTCGTAAACGTAGGTGGTCAGCGACGGGGTATATTCGTCCAGCTTGTCTATGGAGGGGATGTCGGAAAGGATCTTGCGCATCATCACCGCCGCCAGCAGGATGGCGGCCGCGGAGACCACGCCTATGAGGTAGACCGCCTTGAGCACCAGCTCGCGGGCCGAAAGCCCGTCCAGGTAGTCCAGGAACCTGCGTATGAAATCCATGGTTTTAATTATATTAAATTATAGGAAGCCGGTTTCCCGGCCCTGCTTTCCCCGGCGGCGCCAAAAATGATACATTTAGCCTAATATGAAAAAACTTTTTGCGTTATTCGGGGCCGCGGCGCTGCTGGCCGCCTGCTCCGGCAAGGACGGCAAGGTGGTGGCGCGCGTCGGCTCCGAAAAGATAACGGAGAGCTACCTGCAGGAGAAATTCGCCGAGATCAGCCCGGCCGCGCAGGAATACCTGGCCTCCAAGCCGGGCCGCAAGCAGTTCCTGGACGTGCTCATCCACGAGCGCCTGATGCTGCTGGCCGCCCGCAAGAGCCGCGTGGCCTCCGGCGACGACTACAAGGCCAGGATGCGGCAGAAGGAGGCCGAGATGAAGACCACGCTCGAGGCCTACAAAGAATTCATGCTGACCCGCATGTGGATAGAGGACATGCGCGAAGGCGAGCTGAAGGTCACCGACGGCGAAGTCAAGGACTACTACCAGAAATACCCGTACAAGGTCGCCCTCGCCCATATCCTGCTGCCCAGCTACGAGGAAGCGGAGAAAGTGATAAAGAAACTGAAGGCCGGGGCCGACTTCGAAAGGACCGCCAAGGAATACTCGCTGGACAAGGAAACCGTGCGCCTGCCGCCGGTCATGTACGGGGAATTCCTCCCCGAACTCGAGGATATGGCCTTCAAGATGCGCACCGGGGAGACCCAGGGGATAGTAAAGACCCAGCTGGGCTTCCATATCATAAAAAAGCTTTCACAGGAAAAGGCGGACGAGGCCCAGGCGATGGACCGGGTCCGCAAGATCCTGGAGAAGAAGAAATTCGACGCTTACCTGGCCAAGTTCCAGGAAAAGAACAAAGTGGAGGTCTTAGATGAAAACTATAAATAAATTCCTGGCCGCGGCCGCCCTGTGCGCCGCCGCCGTCCCCGCGCAGGCCAAGGTGGTGGAAGAACTCGCCGCGCGCGTCAACAACGAGCCGGTGACCATCTCCGACTACAAGCGCGCCAAAGAGGCCCTGACGGAACAGTACGCCGCGGCGATGCCCGACTTCTTCAAGCAGAAGGACGCGGCAGCGCAGATAGAGAAAGCCGCCCTGGACAAGCTGGTGGACGAGGCCCTGCTGCGCCAGAAGGCCGAAGCCCTGAAGATAAAGGTTTACGAGCGGGAACTGGAGGCCGGCGTGGGCGAGATCCGCAAGCGCTTCTCGCGCTCCCCGGACGGCGCGCCGCTCGCCACCGAGAAGGCCGAGGCGGCCTTCCGCGACGAGCTCAAGCGGGAAGGCGTGACGATGGAGGAATTCCGCGAGCGCATCCGCAAGCAGCTGATGGTGCAGAAGCTGGTGCAGGACGCCGTGAAAGCCCGCGTGAAGATGCCCGCCGAGGCGGAAGTTAAAGCCTATTTCGACAACATCAACCTGGTCCTGAAGGGCGAGGAAGCCGCCATAAAGGGCCTGGACGCGGAAGCCCTGCAGGACCTGCTGGCCGTGGCCGGGCGCTTCAAGGAGATCACCGCCGAGCGCCTGCGCCTGCGCCACATTCTCATAAAGGTCAAGGAAGGCGCCGCGCCCGAGGAGAAGAAGGCCGCCCAGGCCCGGGCCGCCGCGCTCCGCAAGGACATGGACGGCGAGCTGGCTTTCGACGAGGCCGTGGAGAAGAATTCAGACGACCAGGAGAGCGCCCGCCGCGGCGGGGACCTGGGCTACGTGGTCAAAGGGATGCTGCCGGCCGAGATAGAGGCCGCCGCCTTCAAGATGCAGGTCGGCGAGAATTCCCAGCCGGTGGAGAGCAAGTTCGGCTGGCATATCCTGCGCCTGGAAGAGAAGCGCGCCGCGCAGAGGCTGCGCTTTGAAGCCGTCAAGGAAGACCTGGAGCAGGTGCTGGCGCAGAACGGCTTCGCCACCGAGCTTGGCGGGTACATAAAGGACCTGCGCAAGGACGCCAAGATCCAGATTTTCCTGGGCGAAAAGAAAGCCGACTAGTGTAGCACGCACAACGCTTCTTGACTTATTCCGTCATTCCCGCGAAAGCGGGAATCCAGGCCTGGACCCCCGCTTTCGCGGGGGTGACGGAGGAAGGCTCCCGCCCTCCGCGGCCATAATTTTAATACCGTGAAACCCTCCATACTCATAACCGCCGGCGACCCGTACGGCATAGGCCCCGAAATTACGGTCAAGGCCCTCAGGGATCCCGCCGTGCGGCGGGCCTGCCTCCCGGCCGTCATAGGCGACACCGCCGCCCTGCGGCGGGCCGGCTGGACGCCGGACCTGTGCCCGCTTTTTCCCGAGGACGTCCGGGGGCGCCTGCCGCGCAGGCCGGGCCCGAGCGCCGCGGGCGGCGAGGCCTCCCTGCACGCCGTAACCGGCGCCTGGGCGCTCCTAAAAAGCCGCGCTTTCGAAGCGCTGGTCACCGCCCCTGTGTGCAAGGAATCCTGGGCGCTCGCCGGGGCCCCCGCGCCGGCGCACACGGACCTGTTCCGGCTGCTGGGGGGCAGGGAACCGCTCATGCTCTTCTCCCGCGGCCCCGTCAACGCCGCGCTGGTCACCGAGCACGTGGCCATGAAAGATCTCGCCCGCAGGCTGACCGGACCGCTGCTCAGGACCAAGGCCCGGCTGTTCTGCGGCGCGCTGGCCGCCCTGGGGCTGAAGAAACCGGCCATCACCCTTTGCGCCCTTAACCCGCACGCCGGCGACGGCGGAGTGACAGGCCGGGAGGAACTGCGCACCCTGGCGCCGGCCGCCAGGGCGCTGCGGCAGAACGGCATGGACATAACCCTGCCCGTTCCCTCCGACGCCGCCTGGGCCAGGCACCTGGCCGGGGAGAGCGACGGCATACTCTGTCTTTACCACGACCAGGCCCTGGTCCCGCTCAAAGTAGCGCCCGGCGCCGGGCCCGCGGTGCACTGGACCTGGGGCCTGTCCTTCCCCCGCACCTCCCCCGCGCACGGCACGGCCTTCGACATAGCGGGCAAGAACAAGGCCGACGCCTCCGGCATGGCGGCAGCCATAATTTTTGGAGCCAGACTGGCGGCCCGGGGAGCGCGTCTATGATAGAACTTATCGGCTACGCGGCGTCGGCGCTGGTGGCCGTTTCACTGCTGACCAGCAACGTCCTGCGCCTGCGCGTGCTCAACCTCGCCGGGGCGGCGGTGTTCGTAGTCTACGCGGGCGTCACGCACGCCTGGCCGGTGCTGGCGGTAAACCTGTTCGTGGCCGCCATCGACCTCTGGCACATAGTGGTCCTGCGGGCCAGGAAGGACATCTTCAAACTCATGCAGGTCTCCAACGCCGACCCGCTGCTGGCGAACTTCCTGGCCTACCACGCGCGCGGCATCTGGCAGTTCTTTCCCGATTTCGACCTGGCCGCGCTGAAGGCGCCGCGCTGCATCTTCATCCTGCGCAACCTCCTGCCGGTAGGCCTGTTCGTCTATTCCGAAGAGCGGCCGGCGATAAGGATCCACCTCGACTACGTAGCCGAGGATTACCGGGACCTCAAGAGCGCGCGCTACCTGTTCAACAGGCCGCAGAACCCGGAACTATTCGCGGGCTTCACGCATTTCGAGGCGGCGGGGAGTTCCCCGAAGCACGCGGACTACCTGCGCCGGGTGGGCTTCGCCGAGGAAGAGGGACGGAAGGGTTTTTTCAGGAAAAGTATCTGACGGCTACGGCACCTGCTGTATGCGCACCGGCAAGCCTTTGGGCACCGGCGTCATGGCGTAGGCCTCGCGCGTGTCGCTGGAGGTCTCGGCGGCCATAGCCAGCGGGTTCACGCGGTATTTCACCACTGTCTCTTTCTTGCCCGGCTCCACGCCGGCCACGCTGAAGATGCCGCTCGGGAAGTCGGAGAGCGAGATCAGGATCAGCATGTTGAAATATTTAAAATCCAGCTCGCGGGCCTTCACCTTCCTGGAGGAGATGAAAGCCGTCCAGGTTTCCGAGGTCTTGAAGACCTTGTAGTCCACCGGGGCGCTCAGCATGGTCAGGCCTTCCTGGCCGGGCCTGCGGCCCAGCTCCGGCATAGTGGACACGTAGAGGAGTTTAGTTTCCTTGCCGGCCGGCCCGCCCACCGTTATTTTCTTGTCGAAATCGGCGTCCTTGAGGGCGATAGGGGCCGGCTTCTTCTTATCCCCCCCGCTCATCCCGGTGAGCATAGCCATTATGTCCTGGGGCTGTTCGGCCACCCCGTCAAACTCCCTCTCCTTGATTATGTTGATGGCGCCGTCCGCGTTGACCGAAGCGGTTGAGAGGCCTTTGCGGTAGCCGGGGACCATGGAAGCCGTGGGAGGGGGCGTGCCGTACCTGGCCGCGTTGAGCGCCTGCTGGGCCAGGTCCGCGGCGCTCTCCGGAGGCCTGGCCTCTTCCTGCCCGGCCAGCTCGGAAGGCCTGCCGGTCACGCTGCCGATATAATTTACCAGTATGAGCAGGGTGAAGACTACGATCAGCCCGGAAAAGATATAGATCAGCGTTTTGAGGAATCTGGCTTCCATAAGTTATTCCTATTCTACAAAAAGGATTTAACTATTAGTTATTATTTCTGTAACAGGGTAAGGGTAGAATAATATAGTCATGAACATAATCCTTTATACAAGGGTTCGCGCCTTTTTGGCGACGGCAATGGAGACTGAGCTATGAAATACTGGGCATACGTCAATAACGAGATCCTCGGCCCCTTTGAGAAAGATAAACTGCTTGAGCTCCCCTCTTTTTCCCCGTCGCTGCTGGTCTGCCCCCAGACCCCTGTCGGAGAAAAGACCGAAGACTGGAAAGAAACTTCCACCTACCCGGAACTCGCGGCCCTGATAGGGGCCGGAGCCGGCAAGGCCTCGGGGCCCGCCCCCCAGCCGGCCCCCGCGCCGGCGCAGGAAAGCGCCCCGCGCGACGTAGTGGAACCGGGCCCCGCCATAACCACCTTTAAACCCCTCAAAGCCGCCTCTATAGAACCCATGGCCCCCGCCGAACACAAGCTGGGCGGGGTAGAGATAGCGGTCAACCGCCTCGGCAAAGCCGGCGGGGAGGCCGCCCCCGCGGCCCAGCCCGCCCCCTCCGCTTTCGACCCTATCAGCCTTTCCACCATAGTCCGCCGCACGGAGAACATCCAGGATGCGGCGGCCGATGGCATAGCAAAGGAGCCCCCGAAAGCTTTCGGCGAGATCTCGCCGTCCTCCGTGTCCGGGCAGTCCGGCCTGGAGATCTCCGCCATAACCAGGGAGAACGTCCCCTCCGCGGGCGATTTCACCCCCCAACGCTTCGGCGACTCCGCCCCCGCGTCTGCCGCTCCCGCGCCGCAGCCGGAACCGGCGCCCGCTCCCCAGCCCGAGGCCGCTCCCGAACCGGCTCCCCAGCCCGGCGCCGCCGCGGCCCCGGTGACCGACACCGCCGGCCTGGCGACCCTGCTGCAGCGCCTGGACTATATGGCCAAGTCCTCGGTCAACAGGCAGGACATCAACGCGGCGGTGGAACCGCTGCGCTCGAAGCTGGACCAGATGGGCGAGGTGATCTCCGCCATAAAGAATTCCCAGTTCCAGCGCGAAGTAATGGATAAGCTGAATTATCTTGAGAACTCCGTGACCGAGATGAAGTCGGCGGTCAAGAACATCCAGGCGGCCCCCGCCCAGGCGCAGCCGGCGCCGCAGCCGACGGTCTCCATGGAGAAAGCTTCGGACGTCTTTATGGGCGTGCAGTCCCAGCCCAAAGCCGCGCCCAAGCCCGAACCGGCCAAGGAAGCGGCCAAGCCCGCCGAGATAGTGGACCAGGGCAGCAAGCCCTCCCGCCTGGTACCCGCCCTGAAAAAGGCGGCCAAAGCCCTGGTGACCGTGGTCCTGCTGATAGCCGTAGCGCTGGGCGCAGTGATCGGCCTGAAGAACTTCGGCATCTTCGACGCGACAAAGTTCATACCGTTCCAGCTGCCTTTCGTAGCCGCGGACACCCAGCCGGGCGGCGAACAGCCGGCCGACGGCCAGGCCGCGGCGGACGCCATAGCCGCCATGGCGGCGGCGGAGCAGCAGATCGCGCAGGCGGAAGCCGGCCAGACCGCCCAGGCCCAGGCTCAGCCCCAGGCCGCGGCCATGCCTGACCGCGCCCCCGAGGTGATCTATTTCACCCGCACCTTCAAGCTGAAGGCCGACGGGCCCAGCCTGGAGGACAAGATCTCCGAGCATGCCGCCAGGTCCGGCGGCGACTATAACCGCGCCGACTGGCAGGTGAAGCAGGCCGTGCCCGGCGTCTTTGAGATCTCCGGGGTAGTGCCCGCCAAGGACGACAAGCTTACCTACACCTTCACCGTGAACCTGGAGGGCAAGACCCTGCAGCCCGGAGACGATTACGCCAAGACGGCCTACGCCGCCCTGGCGGCCGCGGCCGCGCCCAAAGCGAAGACGCCCAGGCAGAAGGCCGGCAAGCCCGCGGCAAAGACGCAGGCTAAAAAAGCCGCAGCTAAAAAGCTGACCCCGCCTCCGGCCGACGAGGAATATGAATACGTCTACGAGGACGAGGACGGCACCGCGCAGTAAACCCTCACAAAAAGAAGCGCCGGCCAGAACGGCCGGCGCAGGACAGGCCCGCAGGCAGCGGGCCTATTTTCTTGCCGTGGTAAGGCGGCGGCGGGCGGCCATGGAGCGTTCCGCTATGGAAACCAGCCGCTTAAGCACGGCCTCGGGCTTCAGGCCGGTCTTGCCCCACAGCCGGGGATACAGACTGTGCGAGGTGAAGCCGGGCAGGGTGTTGATCTCGCAGAAAAATACCCGGCGCTCGTCCTTCGGGTCCACCAGGAAGTCCACCCTGGCCAGCCCCGAACCGCCCAGCGCCAGGAAGATCCTGACCGCCAGCTCCCTCAGCCGCGCCGCGGCGGCGGGCGCCAGCGGGGCCGGCAGCCTGAGCTCCATGCCGTTGTCGTCGAGGTATTTGGCCTCGTAATCGTAAAACTCATGCGCGCCTTTGGGGACCACTTCCCCGCAGACGCTGGCCTTGGCCCCCTCCTGGGACCCCAGCACGCCGCAGACTATTTCCCGCGCCCGGTCTATGCCTTTTTCTACTATGACCGCGGTATCGAACCTGAAAGCGTTAAGCACGGCGGGACGCAGGGCCGCGGCCGTCTTCACTTTGGTGATACCTACGGAAGACCCCTGGGCCACCGGCTTCACGAAGAGCGGGAAACCGAGGCGGGCGGCTTTTTTAAGCAGCGGGCCCAACCCCTTCTTCTGGTGCGCCCTTATCACCACGTGCGGCAGCACCGGCGCGCCGTCCAGGGCGGCGAGCTCCTTGGAAATGACTTTATCCATGCCCACCGCGGAGGCGGTGACGCCGCAGCCGGTGTAAGGGATGCCCAACAGCTCCAGCAGGCCCTGCAGCACCCCGTCCTCGCCGGTGGAGCCGTGGATGATGGGGAAAAGGGCATGGGGCCGGAAGGACCCGCCGCCTTCCTTCACGAAACAGCCTTTCCCCAGCGCCGGTTCTATCTCCGGGCCTTTCAGCGGGCGGCCGGCCAGCAGGTCCCCCAGCGCCGGCAGGCGCCAGGCGCCGGCGCGCGGCACGTAGACAGGGACGACCCTGAACCCGGCGGCCTCGAATTTAGCGCAGACAGTTTTGGCAGATTCTATAGAAACCTCATGCTCCGGTGATTTACCGCCGAAGATCACGCCTATGGTTTTTTTCATATTATCTTTCCTTCTATTATTCCCCCGCCGATAACCCTGTCTCCCTCATAGAAAACGGCCGACTGCCCTGCGGCCACCGCGAACTGCGGCTCGTCCAGGCGCACCTCGGCGCGGCCCCCGGGGAGCGGCCTGACAGAGCAGGGAGCGGGCTTATGCCTGTACCGGATCTGCGCGGCGCTGCGGAATTCCCCGCGCGGCGCGGCCGTCAGCCAGTTCAGGTCCCTCATGGAGAAGGCCCCCGCGCCGGCGGCCGCCAGGGGCCCTAACACCACTTCGTTGGTCTCCGGCCGGAGCTCCGTCACGTAAAGGCGCGAACCGCCGTACACCCCGGTACCGCGGCGCTGGCCGACGGTAAAATTAAAGAAGCCGTTATGCCGGCCCAGGCGCTTGCCGGCCAGGTCCAGGATCCAGCCCGGCCGCGGCTTGACCCCGGCGTTCTTGCGCAGGTAGAGGTCGTAATTCCCCTCGGTCACGAAACAGATGTCGTTGGATTCCGGCGCGGTGGCCGTGGGCAGCGCGAATTCCGCCGCCAGCCGGCGCACTTCTTTCTTGGTCATCGCGCCCAGCGGGAAGAGGACGCGGTCGAGCTGCTCCCGCTTGAGGCAGTAGAGAAAATAGCTCTGGTCCTTCAGCGGGTCGGCGCCGCGGTAAAGGCCGTACTCGCCGGCCTCTTTCTTTATCACGGCGTAATGGCCGGTGGCCAGGCACTCGGCCCCCAGCGAGCGGGCCAGTTTATAGAGGTAGTCGAACTTCAGGTGGCGGTTGCACTCCACGCAGGGGTTGGGGGTGGCGCCGGACAGATAGCCGCGCACGAAATCGTCTATCACCGTCTTGGAGAACAGGCCCTGGGCGCTCTTGAAATAGTGGCGTATGCCGATGGCGTCCGCCGAAGCCCTGGCCGCGTTGGCGCTGTCGGCCCCCCCGCAGCACTTCACGGCTCCCTTGCGCTCGGCGAAAAGGCGCAGGGTCACGCCAATGACCTCGAACCCCTCTTTTTTCAGCAGGGCCGCGGTCACCGACGAGTCCACGCCTCCGGACATAGCTACCACGATCTTCTTCTTCACCCCAATATTCTAGCTATTTAGCGAAGATAAAAAAAAAAGAGCGGATCCCTTTAAGCCATCGAGAAGATTGCGGGAGACAGGGCGGTCGGGCAAGCAAAACCCTCGTTGAGCCCGCCGCTTGCATAAGCGCGGCGGGCGAATTCGGAGCGAGGGCACGGTGTGCCCGCGTGGAGCGAAGCGACACTTTCTTGCGCGTTTTGCGGTCCGACCGCCCTGCCGCCCGCACAGGAGCGCAAATAAAAAAAGAGGGACCGGAGTCCCTCTTTTTCTTTGGCTGAGCGGCCGTCCTATTGGCCGAAATCGAAACCCTTGAACAGGTCCTCTTCCGCGTTGCCGGCGGCGCCGCCGGCCGGGGCGGGCGTCTCGCCGGCCGCGGGTTTGGCCGGCTCGGGAGCCCTGGAGCCGGGCAGGTTCTGCATGCGGCCCTTGCCCTCGCCTATCGGCTGGACTATCACCTTGCGCACCCCCTCGGCAAAGGCCAGGAAGCCGCTGTCGAGGTTGTAGTACATCCGGAAAGACGATTCCTTCATCTGCGGCTCATAGGCCTTGCCCAGGTTGAGCTTCTGCTGGTCCCAGCCGGGGTTGTAGACCAGCTTGCCGCGCACGTCCACCTCTTCGTCCACCACTGGCAGCGAGAAATGTATCTTGAACATGCCCATCGTGTCGGTTATGCCGGGCGCGAAAGAAAGATTTATCGAGGCGTTGGCGCTCTCCTCCATGCCGGCGAATTCATCCCCGGCCCCGTCCCCGGCGCCGGTCTTGGACTTGGCGGCGTCGGGCTGCACCTTTACAGTAACGCCCTCGATGGGGTTGCCCTGGTAATCGGTTATGATGCCCTGGATGTTGCCTTCAAGAAAGATCCCCATCTTGGTGGTGGAGAAAAAAAGGAATTCTTTTTTGCCCGTAACTTTCTTGGTAAGAGACAGGTCCCCTACCCTCGCGTCGGTGTAGTCCACCACCTTCAGGCGCTTAAGCCCGCCGAAACAGCCGGCCAGGGGCGCGGCCAGCAGCGCGATGACGAAGATCCTGAGATAGCGGTGTTTGATCATATGTGCTGCCTGGGGCTATTGCCCGCCCTCGGCCTCCGGTTGGGCGGCCTGGGGGATCTCCCCTTCTTCCGCCGGGGTCTCCGGGGCGGCCTGCGGTTCTGCGGGGGCGGTTTCAGCTACCGCTTCAGCGGCGGCCTCGCCGGCCGGGGCGCCTTCCTTCTTGACCGGCACCGGGGGGCCGTTAGCCGGCGCATCCGGGTACGGGGTGTTCTTTATGAAAAAAACTACCCTGCGGTTCTTTTTCCTGTTCACTTCGTTGTCGTTGGGCACTATCGGGTGGTTTTCCCCGTAGCCCACTGCGGAGAGCCGCTTGGCCTTAAAATTACCGGACAGCAGGAACTTGACCACGCTGGTGGCGCGGGCGGAGGAGAGTTCCCAGTTGCTGGCATACATCCGGGTGGCTATCGGGATATTGTCGGTATGCCCCTCCACCACGATATCGTGCTTCTCGGAAAGTTTTAAAAGGATCGGGGCGAGTTTGTCCATCTGCACGCGCATCTGGTCGGTCAGATCGGCCTTGCCGCTCTCGAAGAAAGCCACCTGGCTCTGCTCCTCCATGGTAATGCGCATGCCCTCTTTGTCCATCTGCACCTGGCCGGACATCTTGCCCTCTTTGATCATCTCCTGCACATCCTGCTGGGCCTTCTGCATATCCTTGTTGAGGGCCGCGGAGAGGGCGTAGAGGATGACGAAAAAGCAAACCAGTTCGGTCATCAGGTCGGCGTAGTTGACCATCCACGGAGGCGCGGGTTCGCCGATGGGCGCCACGCGCCTGTCGTCCTCCGGGATCATGCCTTTTACAGCTCTTACGGGCATAGGGTTGCCTTAGGCAGCGGCCTCTTTCTTTACGGCCGCGCGGGCGGCGGGATCGAGGTAGGCCTTCAGGTTGGCCTCCACTATGCTGGGCGTGGCGCCGCTCTGCAGCAGCAGCACGCCGCGGATGATAATTTCTTTTACAAACAGCTCCTCGTCGGAGCGGTTCTTCAGCTTGCCGCCCATGGGCATGAACAGCCAGTAGCCCGACGCCAGGCCGTAGAAAGCCGCGGCCAGGGCCAGCGCCATGCGGCGGGGCACCTGGGCTACGTCGTCGATGGAGGAAAGCATCAGGATCATGCCCAGCACCGTGCCGATGATGCCGAACGCCGGGGCGTAGGTGCCCAGCGCGTTAAAGATCTCGCGGCCGTTCTTGTGCCGCTCGCGGATAAAGTCGATCTCGGTCTCGAGCATGTTGCGGATGAACTCGTGGTCGGCGCCGTCGATGACCAGCTGCACGCCGCGCTTGAGAAAATCGTTGTCTATCAATTTAACATCGGGCTCCAGGGCCAGGAAACCCTCTTTCTTGGCCTTCTGCGACAGCGACACAAAGGTGGTGACCAGCTTGGAGGTGTCCTCGCCTTTGGTGGTGAGCACCTTCTTGAGCACCTTGCCGGAGCCGATCACCGAGGAGAGCGGGAAGTTGACGAGCAGCGCGCAGAAGGTGCCGCCCATGACTATCAGGAAGGCCTCGATGTTGAGGAAGGGCTTGAAGCCCGCAATGCCTTCCTGCAGGTAGACGGACCCCAGCACGAAGCCCATGAAGACCACGATACCGCTTAATGTGCCTATATCCATGAGAGCAGCGTCTCCTTACTTTTTTTCGAAACCCTCCAGCGGGTTTACGCATTTCCGTTCGGAATAAACCTTCTTCTTGTACTCGACGACCAGGGCGATGACGTCTTCCACCGGGTTCTTCACCAGGTAGCGGTTGCCGGTGGCCAGGTTGATCACGGTGTCGGGCCCCGCCTCTACGCTCTCGATAAGTTCGGCGTTGACGACCACCATGGTCCCGTTGAGTTTCTCGAGCTTTATCATCTTGATAATTATACTTATAATTGCCGCTATGCGAAATTAAAGAAGCGGGGGCAAGGACGCTGTCAGCACCCCAGGCACCCCGCCGCAGTCAACCGCCGCAAGGGGCGCTATTCCTGCCCTTTGGCCGGTCCTTTCAGCGCCCACTTCAGCCTGTCGGCGAACGAGCCCTCCAGCGACTTAAAGCGCTCCAGCTCGGCCGCGATCTCGGCGGCCCGCGCCTCCGCGGCGGCCTGCTGCTCGGCGGCGTAGGCCCTGGCGGCTTCTCCTTCGGCCCGCTCGGAGTCCAGCACCGAGGCGGTCTCCTGGGCGGCCAGCTCCATCTGCTGTATCTTCTGCTTGAGGAAGAGCAGCTCGGATTCGAAGCGGGCGCGGTTCTCGCTTTCCACCCTGAGGTTCTCCCCCTGGGCCTTGAGCGCTTCGGAAAGTCTGTTGAGTTCGGCGTCGGCGGCCGCTTTCTGGGCCGACAGCGCGGCGAACTGTTCGCGGATGGCCGCGTAGTCGGAGGAGACCTTCTGGTATTCCCCGGCGGCTTCGCGGGCGTACTTGCCGGCTTCGCGGGCGGCGTTCTCGGCTTCGGCCTTCTGGGACGAGGCGGTCTTCACCACTTCCTCCTGGCGCTTCAGGTCGGCCTCAAAGCGGGCGAGCCTCTCCTCGTACTCCCTGACCCGGGCCGACATCGTCCTGTCGAAATCGGCGGCCACGGCGGCGAGGCGGCGGTTCTCCATCTCCAGCTTGAGCACGGCGTCGCCGGCGGAGGCTCCCGCTTCGCGGGCCTCTTTAAGCTTGCCTTCGTATTCAGCCACAAGCTGCTTGCGGATGGCTTCTTTCTCGGCCTCGGCGCCGGATTCTATCTTCATGCGCAGCTGGGAAACCCGCTCTTCGGCGTCGCCCTCGCGGGCGGCGGCTATCCTGGCTATCTCGGCCTGGTAATCGGCGGTCATTTTGGCGATCTCCGCCTGGTGAGCGGAGGCGGTCCTGGCGGCCTCGTCCTGGCGTATGCCGTTGAGCCTGGAGACATCGGCCTGGTGGGAGGTCACGGCGTTGGAAAGCTCTATCTGGTGGGCGGTAGAGAGCCTCGACAGCTCCTCCTGGTGCGTGCGGGCGGAGGCGGCCAGTTCCTCGGCGTGCTTGTGGGCCAGCTCGGCGCCGTAGCCGTTCTTTATCCGGGCGATCTCGGCCTTCATGGTCACGGCCTGGGCGTCCAGCTCGCTCTGGTGGGCGGCCTTGATGCCGTCCAGGTCCTGCTTGAGGCGGCGGATCTCCTCCAGCTGGGCGGCCATGTTCTGGGCGAGCTGCATCTTCTCCAGCTTCAGCTGGCCGCGCTCCTT
>CAYQJX010000044.1:0-14307 GCA_964417965.1 uncultured Elusimicrobiaceae bacterium | reverse complement strand
TGATGAACATCATCAACGGCGGCAAGCACGCGGACTCCGGCATCAGCATCCAGGAATTCATGATAGTTCCCACGGGCGCGCCGCATTTCTCCGAAGCCATCCGCATGGGCTGCGAGATCTACCACACCCTCAAGAAGGTCCTGACCAAGGCGGGCTACAGCACGTCCGTCGGCGACGAGGGCGGCTTCGCCCCCAAGATCTTCACGCACGAGGCCGTGCTGGAGACCATCTGCAACTCCATCAAGGACGCCGGCTATACCTTCAAGGAAGTCCAGATAGCCCTGGACTCGGCCGCCAGCGAGTTCTTCCAGAACGACCGCTACGTGTTCGAAGGCTCCAACCTGAGCTACCAGGAACTGACCGCCAAGTATTCCGAGTGGAAGAAGCACTTCCCCATCATCTCCTACGAGGACCCGCTCGCCGAAGACGACTGGGAAGGCTGGGACCACCTCACCAAGCACCTGGGCAAGAAGGCCAGGGTAGTGGGCGACGACCTGTTCGTCACCAACCCCGAGCGCCTCAAGAAGGGCATAGAGGACGGCGTCGCCAACTCCATCCTGATAAAGCTTAACCAGATCGGCTCGCTGACCGAGACCGTGCGCGTGATAGAACAGGCCCACAAGGCCAATTACGCCACCGTGATCAGCCACCGCTCGGGCGAGACCGAGGACGCCTTCATCGCCGACCTGGCCGTGGCCACCAACGCCGGCGCCATAAAGACCGGCGCGCCCTGCCGCTCCGAGCGCCTGTGCAAGTACAACCAGCTCATCCGCATAGAGGAAGAGCTGGGCAAGAAGGCGCGCTACGCCAAGGACAGCGTCTTCAAGTTCAAGTAGGACTTACCGGATGAAAGCCCCGTCCGTTTAAAAGCGGGCGGGGCTTTTTTACAGAGAGCGATGAAACCAGTACGCTTTAAATTCCAGCTTAAATACCTCGTCATCCTGGCGCTGGCCCTGGTGCTTTTCGGCAACAAGGGCTTCCGCAAACTGGTCAAGAACTACCGGGAGTACCGCACGCTGACCGCCGAGAAGGCGCACCTGGAAACGCAGCGCAAGGAACTGGAGCAGCAGCTTAAGGACGTGAAGGAAAAGCCGGCGGTGGAGCACGCCGCCCGGAAAGAACTGAGCATGCTCAAGCCGGAAGAGACGGAATACCGCTTTCCCCCGCCCAAGGACTCCGACAAATGAAGACCAGGCAGTTCAAACTAGGCCCGATGGACAATTTCTCCTACCTGCTCTGGGACCAGGACACCAGGGAAGCGGCCCTCATAGACCCGGCCTGGGAACCGGAGAAGCTGGCCGCTTTCATAAAGGCCGAGGGGCTGTCGCTGCAGTGCGTGCTGCTGACGCACGCCCACCCGGACCACGTCAACGCGGTCGCGTTCTTCGCCGGGGCGGACAAGAGCCTGCCCGTGTACCTGCACGAGGCCGATCATTTCATGCTGGAGACGAAGCTCCCGACGCTCAAACATATCAACGACGGGGAAGTCCTGCAGGCGGGCGCCCTTAAGGTAAAGGTGCTGCACACCCCCGGCCACACCCCCGGCTCCGTCTGCTACCAGGCCGGGGACGCGGTCTTCACCGGCGACACGCTATTTATAGGCGAATGCGGCAGGGTGGACCTGCCCGGTTCCAGCGCGGAGGCCCTCTACGACAGTTTTGTCAAGCTGGCCGCGCTCCCGGACGCCGCGGCCGTCTACCCCGGCCATTCCTACAACGGCGACACCTCCACTTTCGGGGTGCAGAAGGAATACAACCTCTACCTCAAGCTGGCGCGGCTGGGCAGGCGCGAAGATTTCCTGAAGGCGGTCTCATGAAGCGCTCCGGATGGGCCGCCGTCTCCGATTTCGACGGCACCATCACCCTGCGCGACGTGGGCGACCACCTGCTGCTGCATTACGGCTTCGCCGACAAGAAGACCATCGAGGAATCCTACTCCCTCAAGGTGCGTGTAGAGGACTTCATGAAGCGCGCCTTCGCGGGCGCGGCGCTGACCGAGAAGGTCATAGCCGACTTCGTGCGGGAAAAGGTGAAGGCCAGGCGCGGCTTCAGGGAGTTCATACTTTTCTGCGAAGCCAACGGGGTCCCTTTCGAGATCGCCAGCGGCGGCGTGGACCTCTACGCCGACCCGTTTTTCGAGGCTCACGGCGTGAAGGTCCGGTCCTTCTTCGGCCGGGCCAGGGTGGTCAAGGGAGGCGTCAGGATAACCTATCCCTTCCTCCGGCGCATGGACCTGAGTTCCTTCAAGGAGTCGCGCGTACTGCGCCAGAAGCGCTCGGGCCGCCGGGTGGTCTTTTTTGGCGACGGGCCGAACGACCTTAAAGCCGCGGCGGCCGCGGACAAGGTTTACGCGGCCGGCAGGCTTTACCGCCTTTGCCGGGAACGCGGCATAGCGGCTTCGCGCCTGGAGGATTTCTCCCGCGCCGCATCTTTCCTTAAGAAGAACAGTTAAGCCGGCCGGTACCGGCGACCCACATGCACCCGATAATATTTCAACTCGGTTCCTTTAAACTTCCGGCCTACGGCCTCATGGTGGCGCTCGGCTACCTGGCGGCCATCTTTTACCTGTTCCGTAAGGCCGGCGAGGCGGGCCTGAAGAAAGAGGACCTTTCTGACCTGGTCTTCTACACGGTGCTGGGCGGCATGGCCGGCGCCAAGCTCTTCTACGCCGCCACCTACTGGGACCAGTTCGGCCCCGACTTCCTCTCCAGGGCCGGCTACGCGCTGAAAACCTTCCAGTACGGCTTCGTCTTCTACGGCGGGCTTATCTGCGGGGCCGCGACCTTCTTCTACCTCTGCCGCCGCCGCAAGCTGGCGGCCCTGCGCGCCGCGGACCTGGCCGCGCCGGCGCTGGCGCTGGGCCACGCTTTCGGCCGGCTCGGCTGTTTCCTGGCCGGCTGCTGCCACGGCAGGCCCACGGCCTGCCCGGTAAGCGTCACCTTCAGCGACCCCGCCTCCGAGGTCAGCCCGCTCTACCTCGGGACGCCCCTGCACCCGACGCAGCTTTACGAGGCGGGCGGCAACCTGCTCATCTTCTTCCTGCTGCACCGCGCGTTCGCCAGGAAGTTAAAGCCAGGCGCCGTGCTGGCGCTTTACGCCGCCCTGTACTCCGCGCAGCGCTTCCTGCTAGAGTTCCTGCGCGGGGACGACCGGGGCGCGGCGCATTTCGGCCTCTCGCCGGCGCAGCTCATCTCGGCCGCCGCCTTCTGCGGAGCTGCCGTTCTCTTTTATAAGTTAAAGGACCAAAATGAAAAAAACTAAACTGACCTATTCGGGCGCCCCGGCCCGCCTGGACATCTATCTCGCCGGCAGCGGGGAAAATTTTTCCCGCTCCTACGCGAGGCGCCTCATAGAAGAAGGCATGGCGACCGTCAACGGCAAGAAGAAGAAGCCCTCCTACATCCTCATCCCGGACGACGAGGTGGTGATCACGTTCCCGGGCGCGGGGGCCGCGCAGGCCTTCGAGGACCTGGTGATCTACGAGGACAAGGCCCTGCTGGCCGTGCGCAAGCCGGCCGGCATAGCCGTGCATCCCAACGCGCCAGGCTGGGAGACCAACCCCAAGGCCGCGCTGCTGGGCGAGGCCACGCTGGTCTCGATGATCCTTTCCGCCCGCCCCGCCATGGCCGAAGCCGGCCTGGAGCGGCTGGGCCTGGTGCACCGCCTGGACCGGGACACCAGCGGCCTGATGCTGCTGGCCAAGACCCCCGCGGCGCAGACGGCGCTCACGACGGGCTTCAGGGAACGCGTGATGGCGAAGGTTTATATCGGCTGCGTGGCCGGCGTCCCCGAAAAGAAGGGTATCATAGACGCCCCCATCGGCCGCGCCGGCGGCTTCAAGAAGATCAAAGTATGGGAATACGGCCGCGAGGCGCTGACCGAGTATAAGGTCAAGGAAAAAGGCAAAGGCTGCGCGTTGCTGGAGATCTACCCCAGGACCGGCCGCACCAACCAGATAAGGATACACCTGGCACACATAGGGCACCCGATCATAGGAGATAAGCTGTACGGCGGTCCGCCGGCGGCGCGCATGCTGCTGCATTCGCTCAGCCTGGCCTTCGACCACCCCGTGACCGGCAAGAAGACAAAGCTGGAAGCCCCGCTGCCGGCGGACTTCAAGAAGGCCTGGAAAGAGGTGAAAGGCAAGGCCTGACGCCACGCCTGAAGTAAAAAAACCGGCTCCGGCCGGTTTTTTTACGCCCTGAAGGCTTCAGAATTTGGAAGTAGAGGCGAAAACCCTGAAGTCCAGCCTGGGGAACACGCTGTTCTTCTGCTCCAGCTCGGCGAGCGCAACTTCGTCCACCCGCTTCTCTATCACCTCGGCCAGCAGCCGCACGGCGTTGGCGGAATGGTCTTCCAGGCGTCCCTTGGCGTAATCCGAGTGGGAACCTATATAGAGCAGGAAAGCCCAGTCGGAAGACTGGGCCAGCAGGGTTTCGCGCGCGGCCTGGTTGAGGGCCCTGGCGGCGAGGCTGCTCAGGTCCTGGTTGCGGAAACGGTTGGCCGTCTCTATCATCTTGTCGGTGGCGGCGTACACTGCGGAGTAGATAAAATCGTTGCTCTCGTTGACCCACGGGTCGAAGTAGCCGCTCTCGCCCCAGGAAGAGATGCCCGGGGTCAGCTCCGCCGGCTCCTGGCAGGAGTTCAGGTACTCCGACGGGGTGACGAACTGCAGGGGCAGGCGCTCGGCCCGGATCTTCCTTATGACGGTCTCCAGGAAAGCGGGGCCTTCGAACCACCAGTGCCCGAACAGCTCCGCGTCGTAGCAGCTCACTATCAGGGGCCTGGTGCCGCGCGCGGCGTAAAAGTCGTCGGTCTGCTTCATGCGCCGGGCGAGGAAATCGGAGGCGTGGGCCTCTACCCTGGCCATGGCGGCCTCCGGGTCGTAATACTCTTTGGCGGAAAGGTCGTTGCCTGGGCCGGTGATGCGGTGGTACTTGAGGCCCAGCGGCCGGCGTACGCCGTCCGAACCCAGGTAGGGCCTGACGTATTCGTAATCCCCGTCGTAACCCAGGTCCCGGTAGAACTCGCGGTAGGCCGGGTCGCCGGGATAGCCGAACTTGGAGCTCCAGACCTCGCGCGAGCTGGCGGCGTCCCGCGCGAAGAGCCCGACGCCGTTGGTGGTGCGGTAAGGGGAATAGACGCCGTTGGGCGCCTGCGGGGAGGCGAACTCCATGGCGTGCGACTCGGTGAAAGTGTAATTGAAGCCGGAGAGCTTCAGGTAGGAGTTCAGCCGCGGCTCGTAGGCGCATTCCGGCAGCCAGAAGCCGGAGGGCTTGCGGTTGAACCTGTCCTCGTAATCCTCGGCGGCCACGGCCAGCTGGGCGCGCACGGCCTCCGGGCGGGTCAGCAGCGGCAGCACGGCGTGCGTGGCGGAGGTGGTGATGATCTCTATCTGCCCGGCGTGCTGCAGCGACTTCAGCGGGGTGATCAGGTCGCCGCTGTACTTGTGCAGCACCTCGGCCGCTTCCTGGTAAAGCTTCTGGTAAAATTTAACGCTCCTGAGCAGGTCGGGGTCGCCGGCGGCCCGCTCCAGTTCTTTTTCCAGAAGCTCCAGGCGGGAGTCCACGTAAAGCTGCAGCTTGTCCTCCAGGGCCTCGTTCTCCAGCATGGCGCCCAGGGTGGGCGAGATGGAAAGCGCCACGCCGGGCCTGATGCCTTCCGCGGCCAGCCGCTCGAGGACCGAGATGATAGGCACGTAAGTCTCGACCACGGCCTCGAAGAACCAGTTCTCCTCGAGGAAACCGGAGTCGCGGGGGTGGTTCACGTACGGCAGGTGCGCGTGCAGCAGGAACATCAGCGAACCGCGCGAGCTCATGACAGCACCTTCTTGTGAAATTCCATGCTGGCGCAGGCGCGATCTTCGGCCATGCCGGCCGCCGCGGGCGCCGCGGCCTGGTTGGACTCGAGGAGTTTTTCCCAGGCGTCGCCGCGCCGCGCGTAAAGCGAGGCCTGGTAAGTTTTGCCCTGCGCGGGGACCGGCAGGTAGGCGCGGCCGGCGAGCCCGCCGGTCTTCAGGACCACGGCCTGGGCCCCGTCTTCCACGCAGGCCAGCCTGAGTTCCAGCTCGGCGGCAAAAACTCCGGACGCAAAAGCTTCGGCCCGCCCGGCGGAGAACTGCCAGAAAACAAAAAAAGAACCGGGGTTCTTCGGGAGAAGCACCAGGCGGTCTTCGGCAGGCAAAGGTCTCGACAGTTCGGGCATCTACAGATAATCTACTAAATTTTCCCGAAATTAAAAATAATTTTCTGCTCTGCCCGTTTTTTTATATGATAGCTATGCGGCCGGACGCCGCGCAATCTCTTTTAACAGGGCCAAGGAGCCACCCATGAAAGCCATTCTCAAAACCTCCAGGTCGCGCGGCGCCAGCTACCGCGACGCGGAAACGCCGGTCATCGCCAAGGACGAGCTCCTTATCCGCGTCACGGCCGCCTCCCTCAGCCCCAGCGACCTGGCCATCCACAACCACGCCGGGCCCGGCTTCGCCACGCCCACGCTCCCCTTCGTCTTCGGCCAGGAATTCTGCGGCGAAGTGGTGGAGATCGGCTCGCTCGCCAAGGGCTTCGACAAAGGCGATTTCGTTTCCGTGGAATCGCATATCTTCTGCGGCGTCTGCGGGCAGTGCCGCAACGACCAGCGCCATATCTGCCAGAACCTGCGCGTGATCGGCCGCGACGTGCCCGGCGGCCTGGCCGAATACGCCGCGGTGCCGGCGCGCTGCGCCTGGAAACACACCGACGACTCGCTCAAGGACATCGGCGCCATCATGGGGCCGTTCGGCAGCTCGGTGCACGCCGTGCTGTCCGAGGACCTGGTAGGCCGCAGCGTGCTGATCTCCGGGGGCGCCCCGCAGGGGCTGTTCGCCGCGGCGATAGCCAAAGCCGGCGGGGCCAAGCGCGTGATCGCGCTGGACTCGTCCGATTACCGCCGCAAGCTCGCCCTTAAGATGGGCGCCGACGTGGCCATGGATCCCTCCGCCGCCGACTGCATGGGCAAGATCCACAAGGCCTGCGGCCAGGAAGGCGTGGACGCCGTGATAGAGATGAGCGGCGGCGCCAAGGCCATAGCGCTCGGCCTGAAGGCCCTGCGCCCCGGCGGCCGCTTCGTGGCCTTCGGCCTGCCGGTGGAGAACCTCAGCCTGGACTACGCCGGAGACATAGTCAAGCGCGGCATCCGCCTGGAGGGCGTGGCCGGCCGCGAGATCTTCCGCAGCTGGTACAAGATGGAGAGCCTGCTGAAGTCGGGCGCGGTGGACCCGCGGCCCGCCGTCACGCACACCTTCGCCTTCAAGGATTTTAAGAAAGCCTTCGCCCTGATCAATTCCAAGGACAAGCGCTGCGGCAAGGTGATACTGAAACCGTAAAAGGAGAGACCATGAGCTTCGACACCCTTAAATTCGCCGACGAGGAAGTAGCCCTGCTGAAGCAGGAGGGCCGTTTTCTGCAGCCGCGGGTGCTGGAATCCGCGCAGGAGCCCGTCTCGGTGATAGACGGCAAGAAAGTGGTCAACCTGACCTCCAACAACTACCTGGCGCTGGCCAACAACCCCAAGGTAAAGAAGGCCGCGATAGCGGCCATAGAGAAATACGGCATAGGTTCCGCCGCCGTGCGCACCATCATCGGCACCATGTCCATTCACAAGGAGCTCGAGGAAAAGTTCGCCAAGTTCAAGCATTCCGAGGCCTCCATCCTGTTCCAGAGCGGCTTCACCTCCAACGTGGCGGTCTGCCAGTCGCTGATGTCCTCCGAAACCGACCTCCTGATCTCCGACGAGCTCAATCACGCCTCCATCATCGACGGGGCGCGCCTGGCCAAGTCACCCCGCAAGATCTACCGCCATAAGGACGTCAAGCACCTGACCGAGATCCTCGAGACGCCCGAAGCGCGCAAGGCCCGCCGCAAGATGGTGGTCACCGACGGCGTGTTCTCCATGGACGGCGACATCGCCAACCTCGACGAGATCGTAGCTGTCGCCCACAAATACGGCGCCTTCGTGATGGTGGACGACGCGCACGCCAGCGGCGTGATAGGCAAGGAAGGCCGCGGCACCGTGAGCCATTTCAACCTTGACGGCCAGGTGGAGATCCAGATCGGCACGCTGTCTAAGGCCTTCGCGGCCGTGGGCGGGTACGCCGCCACCACGCAGAACCTGCGCGACTACATGGGCTCGGTGGCCCGGCCCTTCCTGTTCTCCAGCTCCCAGCCGCCGTCGGTGGCCGCCTCGTGCCTGGCGGTGCTCGACATCCTGCTTACCGAGCCGGAATACCTGAAGCGCCTCTGGGACAATACCGCCTTCTTCAAGGAAGAGATGAAGAAGGCCGGTTTCGACACCGGCAGTTCGGTCACCCCGATCACCCCCGTGATGATCGGCGACCCCGTAAAGGCGAAGGCGCTCTCCGCGAAACTTTTTGAAGAAGGCGTCTTCGCGCTGCCGCTCGGCTTCCCTACCGTGCCCAAGGGCAAGGAACGCCTGCGCACCATCGTTACCGCCGGCCACACGCTCAAGGACCTGGAGTTCGCCGTGGAGAAGTTCAAGAAAGCCGGCAAAGAGCTCGGCATAATTTAAGGAGAAAAAGATGAAAAGAAACATCCTCGTAACTTTAGCGGCGGTGGCTCTGCTCGCCGCTACCGCCGGCGCCGCAGTGATGCGGATCAACGGCGAGCCGGCCCGCAAGATGTGGGAAGCCCTGAACCTGATGGCCAAACTGGAAGACCTGCCGCTGCACGTGATCGACGGCGCCTCCGACACCATCGAGGTCAGGAGCCTGACCTGCGCCTCGGAGATGTACGACGCCTGCTCCCTCTTCGTAAAAGTCGACGGCAAGGAGAAGATGATCGTCCACCTCGACGCCGCCGGGAAGATCATCGACGCGCTCTACGCCAACGGCATCTACCCGTCCGAGGACGACCCCAGCCTTTCCCAGTCGGCCGGGCGCGTCTCCTGCACCAGGACCAACGACAAGTTCGACTGCGTCATAACGGAATAAGGCCGGGCCCCTTCTCAAAAAACACATGGTAACGATAATAGGGCTGGGCATCTCCTCCGGCGAGCATTTGACGCTGGAAGGCCTGCGCCTGCTCAAGAGCTGCGACGTGATCTTCGCCCCGAGGGGCGCCCTGCCGGAACCGCTGCTGCGCCTGGCCGCGGACTTCCGGGACACGTCGGCCTTCTATCATCAGCCTGAGACGGAGCGCCTGCTGACGGAAGCGGTGCTGGCCGAGGCCGTGGGCCGCAGCGTGGCGGTCTGCACCGTGGGTCACCCGCTCATCTTCGACAAGCCCGTGGCGGCGCTTAAAGAGGCGTGCCGCCGCGCCGGCATCCCCTGCAAGGTAATGCCCGGCGTCTCGGCCGTGGACGCGGTGCTCTGCGAGCTGGGCTTCGCAGCCGACCAGGAAGGTTTCCAGGCCCGCCAGGCCGCGCATCTCCCCGGCACTAAAATAGACGCCTCCCTGCCGCTGTTCATCTTCAGATGCAACGCCCTGGCCGCCAAGGCCGGCCTGGCCAGGCGCTTCGTGGCCGCCGTTACAAAGGCCTACCCGCCGGGCCACTACGCCAGCTTCGTGGAAGCCGCGCACGTGCCCAAGCGGACCGCGTTCGTGGACAGTTTCCCCCTCAAAGACCTGGAAAACAAATTGGCCTCGGCGCCGGCCGAGGCCACTCTGTTCATCCCCCCGCTCAAGAAAAAAACCAAGTAGTCAGTGCCTGAAATGGCGGATGCCGGACATAAGCATGGCCGCGCCGCGCGCGTCGCAGAGCTGCGCGCAATCCTCGTCGTCCTGCCAGCCGCCGGGCTGGATCACCGCAGTCACCCCGCCGGCCAGGGCGGCCTGCAGGGTCTTCAGCGGCAGGGCCGCGTCGGCGGCCATCACCAGCGGGCCCGCCCCGGGCAGGATAGAGCGCCGCTCCCGCATCTTCCAGACCGCCCCCCGCACCGCGTCGTAGGTAGAGCTTTCGGCTGCGCTTACGGCTATGACCGTGCTGCCCTCGACCAGTACCACGGCGTAGGTCTTGGCGTATTTCACGGCGCGCCAGGCCAGCAGCAGCGAGCGCATTTCCGCTTCCGACGGCCGGCGCTTCGTAGCGCAGACGGGCTCCGAAGGCAGCAGAACGTTGTCCTTGTCCTCTATGAGCAGGCCGCCGGCCACGGAATGCAGTTCCACTTCGCGCGGGGAAAGCACTGGGGCGCCGAGCTCTATCACGCGCAGGCCCTCTTTCATCCGCAGTATCCTCAGGGCGTCCGGGCTGTAGCCGGGCGCCACCACGCTCTCGATAAAAGCTTCTTTCAGCAGGCCCGCGGTCTCGGCGTCCAGCTGGCGGTTGAAAGCGGCCGTGCCGCCTACCGCCCCGGCGGGGTCGGCCCGCAGGGCGCCGCGCAGGCACTCGGGCAGGGTGGCGCCGGCGCAGAGGCCGGAGGGGCGGGCGTGCTTGGCCACGGCGCAGACGGGCTCTTCGAACTCCATAGCGAGCTCGAAGGCCGTGTCGAGGTCGAGATAATGGTTGAGGTTGAAACTCTCCCCGGCGTGCACCTTGGCGGCGTTGAGGCCGCGCGGCCGGGCGCCGCTGAGGGCGTAGAAGGCGGCGCGCTGGTGGCGGTTCTCGCCGTAATCCAGGTCGGCCACCTTCTTAAGGCTGATCACCACCTCGTCGCCGAGGAGGTTGCCGGTCTCGGAGAGGTACTGCGCTATGGTGGCGTCGTAGGCGGCCAGGTACTGCCAGGCCCTGGAGGCGAGTTGTTTCTTGATCTCCGGTTGCAGGCCGCCGTCCTCTTTGAGGGCCCGCAGGACGGGGCCGTAATCCACGGGGCTCGCTATGGTGATGACGTTGGCAAAGTCGCGGGCGGCTGCCCTGAGCACGGCGGAGTTGGACTGGTCGAGGTAGTTGGAAAGTTCCTCTATGGCGAATTCTTCCTGGCCTACGATGCTGGCGATGGGATAAAGATTGGCGGCCACCACGTAGAAGGCGGGGAGCTCCACGCCGTTCTCGGAGACGGCGGGGAAGCGGCCGGAGAGGGCTTTGAGGACGGAGGTCGGGACGGGCGGCGAATAGCGGACCTCCTCGGCCTCTATGCCGGCTTCGGCGAGGAGTTTGTAGGTGGAGCCGGAGGCGTAGACGGCGAAACCGAGCTCGGAGAGCCCCTTGGCGAACTCCTCGATCCCGGTCTTGTCGTAAACGCTCAAGTACGCTGTTTTGTCCATAAGTTTCAGTCCAGGGCCGTCCGGGGTATTCCCCCGCCAACCCTGGCTGACCGCAGGGAAACCGTTGCGCGGTTTCCCCCCCGCGGGAAATTAAGCGGGGCCCCCCTTTCCCCAAAGGGTTGGCGGGGGAATACCCCGGCCAGCCCCTTCGTGCAAACCGCAAATTTAAAGTTCTACTCCAGCAGCTTCAGAAATTCTTCTTCGGTGAGGACCGGGACGCCGAGTTTCTGGGCTTTGGCGTATTTGGAGCCGGGGTCGGCGCCGGCGACGACGTAGGAGGTCTTGGCGGAAACGGAGGAGGTTTCCTTGCCGCCGAGCTCGCGCACCCTGGCCTGGGCCTCGTCGCGGGTGAGGGTCTTGAGTTCGCCGGTGAAGACGAAGGTTTTGCCGGCGAACTTGCCGCCGGAGGCGCGCTCCGGCTCGTCCAGGCGCAAGCCCAGGGCGCCCAGGTCGCGCACCAGTTCGCGGGTGGCGGCGGACTTGAAGAATTCCGAGACAGCTTCGGCTATGACGGGGCCGACGTCGCTTATCCTGGCGAGCTCTTCGGAACCGGCGGCGACGAACGCGTCCATGGTGCGGAAATGCTGCGCGAGAGTCCGGGCATTCTTCTCGCCGATATGGCGGATGCCCAGCGCGTAGATCAGCCGGGACAGCGGCTGCTGCCTGCTTTTGGCTATCTGCGACAGCAGGTTGTCGGCTTTTTTATCCTTAAAGAGTTCCAGGCCGAGCAGGTCTTCTTTTTTCAGGCGGTAGATATCCGGGAAGCCTTTGACCAGGCCTTTGTCCACCAACTGCTCGGTGGAGGAGACGCCGAAGCCTTCGATGTTCATGGCGTCGCGGGAGGCGAAGTGGAGCAGGGAGCGCTTGAACTGGACAGGGCAGGACGGGTTGACGCAGCGCAGCGCCACCTCCTCCTCGTCCCTGAAAAGCTCCGCACCGCAGGAAGGGCAGGCTTTGGGCGGGACGATCTCTTTTTCCGAGCCCTTCCTGGCGTCGGCCAGCACCTTTACCACCTTGGGGATCACCTCGCCGGCGCGCTCTATGACCACCCGGTCGCCCAGCCGGAGGCCGAGGCGCGCTATCTCGTCGAAATTGTGCAGCGTGGCGCTGGAGATGGTGACGCCGCCGCATTTTACCGGCTCCAGCCCCGCCACCGGGGTGATGGCGCCGGTGCGGCCCACGGAGAAGTCCACGCTCTTCACTACTGTGGTGGCCTGCTGGGCCGGGTACTTGAAAGCTATGGCCCAGCGCGGGCTCTTGGAGGTGAAACCGAGCAGGCCGCGCTGCTTCAGGGAGTCCACTTTTATCACGAGGCCGTCTATCTCATAAGGCAGGTTAAAGCGCTTCTCGGCGTATTCAGCGTAGACGGCGAGCACTTCCTCGGCGCTGCGGCACGGCCGGGAGCCGATGGTGGAAATATTGTAGCCGAGTCCGCGGCAGATGTTCAGGTATTCCCAGTGGGAATCCGGTTCCACCAGGCCTTCCAGGTAGCCGTAGGAATGGGCGATGAATTTCAGGCGGCGGGCGGCGGTGACGCCCGGGTCTTTCTGGCGCAGCGAGCCGGCCGCGGCGTTGCGCGGGTTCACCGGGATGTCTTTTTTACCCTCGGCCAGGGCGGCCTCGCGCAGGGCTTCGAAATCCTTCTTGTCCATGTACACTTCGCCGCGGGCCTCGAACACTTCGGGGGCGAGGCTGAGGCCGAGCTTCAAGGGGACAGACCTTATAGTGCGCACGTTGAGCGTCACGTCCTCGCCGGTCTCGCCGTCGCCGCGCGTGGACGCCCTGGCCAGGCGCCCCTTCTCGTACTCGATAGAGCAGGACAGCCCGTCGATCTTGGCCTCGACCACCAGCTCAAAAGGTTCGCCCTTCAGGCCTTTCCTGACCCTTTCGTGCCACTCCAGGAATTCTTCCGGGGAGTAGCAGTTGTCGAGGGAGAGCATGGGGATGCGGTGCGGCACCGGGGCGAAGGTGTTGGCGCGGACCCCGCCTACGCGCCGGGTGGGCGAATCCTCGGAGGCCAGCTCCGGGTGCGCGGCCTCCAGCGCCTTGAGGCGGCTCATTAGGGCGTCGAACTCCCCGTCGGAGATCTCCGGAGCGTCGTTGACATAATAAAGGCGCTCGTGCCGGTTTATCTCGGCCCTGAGCGCCTCTATCTCCTCTTTAGGGGAGCGGGTCATTTTACAAGGTTGTTTTGGCGGGCTATGCTGTCGAGCACGCCGTTGACGAACTTGCCCGATTTTTCGGTGGAGTATTTCTTGGCGAGCTCGATGGCTTCGTCTATAATGACGGCCACGGGGGCGTCGGAAAGGATCATCATCTCGCACACGGCCATGCGCAGGATGGAGCGGTCTATGGCGGGCATGCGCTCCATCTCCCAGTTCAGGCTGGTCTTCTTGATTATCTCGTCTATCTTGGCGCGGTTGGCGATGGTGGAGGTGTAAAGGCTCTTGTAGAAGTCGAAGACTTTCGCTTCCAGCGCGAACTCTTCCATCTGGAAGCTGGCCAGTACGGAAGCCATCTCCAGCCCGGCGATATCGGAGCTGTAGAGAGACTGCAGACAGTTTTCCCTCGCCAATCTTCTTTTACTCATAATTAATGACCTTCGAGCCTATATAATACTAAATTATCCGGCGTGCACCTAACCCGCCGCCGGACGCCGCCGCCGGACGTTGCCATCCCCCGCTTTCTTTTGTAGACTTTCAGAACAATCAGACACGAGGTTACCGGAGGCAAAATGGGGTTAGTTCCTTTAATCATAATCGCGGTAGTCGTACTTTTCGCCAGCATCAAGGTGCTTAACGAATACGAGCGCGGCGTCACCCTGACGTTCGGCCGCTTCACGGGCGTTAAAGGCCCCGGCCTGATCTTCCTGATCCCCGGCGTGCAGCAGATGTTCCGCATGAGCACGCGCGTCGTGGTGCTAGACGTGCCCCCGCAGGACATCATCACCCGCGACAACATCTCCGTAAAGGTCAACGCGGTGGTCTACTTCCGCGTGGTCAACCCGCAGGCCGCCGTCCTCAACGTGGAGAACTTCATGTACGCCACTTCCCAGCTCGCCCAGACCACGCTGCGCAGCGTGCTCGGCCAGCAGGAGCTCGACGACCTGCTCG
>CAYQJX010000043.1:0-14862 GCA_964417965.1 uncultured Elusimicrobiaceae bacterium | reverse complement strand
CACGTCAACGAGGGCCACAGCGCCTTCCTGCTGTTCGAGCGCATCCGCCAGCTGATGCACGGCCGCGGCCTCTCCTACGCCGAAGCCCGCGAGGTAGTGTGGGGCTCCTCGGTGTTCACCACCCATACGCCGGTGATGGCCGGCAACGAGTACTTCGACTTCGAACTGGTGCGCAAGTACTTCGAGAGCTACGTGAAGGACCTGGGCCTCACCTTCCCCGAGTTCCTCGAGATCGGCAAGGAGGAGACCACCTCCATGGGCTTCTGCATGACCGTGATGGCCATGCGCCTGTGCGCCTTCCTCAACGGCGTGAGCCTGCTGCACCGCGACGTGTCGCGCGACATGTGGCACAAGCTGTGGCCGCAGCTGCCCCGCCACGAGGTGCCGATAGAAGGCATCACCAACGGCGTGCATACCTGCAGCTGGATCAGCCACGAGCATCACCAGCTCTACAGTAAGTCCCTGGCCGGCGGCCATAACAACGTGCCGGATTCCTGCGACTGGACCAAGGTGGGGGAGATAGACGATAAGGCGTTCTGGGACACGCATATGGTGCGCAAGCAGAAGCTGGTGAAGCTGGTGCGCGAGCGCCTGCGCAAGCAGCACCTGCGCCTGGGTTCCGACCGCACCGTGCTGGCCGAGGCCGAGACCGTGCTCAACCCCGACTACCTGACCATCGGTTTCGCGCGGCGCTTCGCCACCTACAAGCGCGCCACGCTGTTCATGCGCGACCTGGAGCGCCTGCTGCAGCTGGTGACCGACGAGAACATGCCGGTGCAGTTCGTGTTCGCGGGCAAGGCCCACCAGGCCGACGCCCACGGCAAGGAGTTCATTAAACAGGTGGCCAAGCTGTCGATGGACAAGCGCTTCAAGAACCGCATTATCTTCGTGGAAGACTACAACATGAACGTCGCGCGCTACATGGTGCAGGGCGTGGACGTGTGGATGAACAACCCCATCCGCCCCCTGGAAGCCTCCGGCACCAGCGGCATGAAGGCCGTCATTAACGGCGTCATGAACCTCTCCGTGCTGGACGGCTGGTGGCCCGAGGGCTACTCGCCCGACGTGGGCTGGGCCATCGGCGGCACCGAGGCCTACAACTCGGACGAAGAGCGCGACTACGTGGAGGCCGAGAGCATCTACAACCATATCAAGAAGATGGTGGCGCCGCTGTACTACGACCGCGACGCCCAGGGGCTGCCGCGCGGCTGGATAAAGATGATGAAGGCCTGCGTGCAGAAGCTGGTGCCGCATTTCAACACCAACCGCATGCTGCGCGAGTACTACGAAAAGTTCTACGTGCACGCGCACCGCTCGTCTAAAAAATTCGCCGAGAATTCCCGCGTGGCGGAAGTGGGCAACTGGCGCCGCAAGCTGGAGGCCAACTGGCCCCGCGTGCGGGCGGTGACGGACCAGTTCAAGCCCGAGATGGAAGTGCATACCGGCGCCCGCCTGCAGGTGAGCGCGGTGGTGTGGCTGGGAGACCTGACCCCCGAGGACGTGGACGTGCAGCTCTACATCGGCACCGCCGGCGGCGAGGCCATGTTCAAGGACGGGAGCGCCGCCTCGATGAAGCAGGAGGCCCGCATGGGCGACGCCTACGTGTACAAGGGGGAGATCCCCTGCTACAAGAGCGGTCGGCACGATTTCTCGGTGCGCGTGATGGGCAGGCACCCCGACGTGGTGAGCGCGCTGATGCCGCTGCATATCAAGTGGAGCGAGGAATAAAGCGCGCGCGCCTGTTGTGCTGCGCGCTAAAATATATATAATATTCCTAACGGCCGGAGACGGCTCTGTGGTACGTAATTAAAGAGAGGTACATAAGCAAATGGCAAAAGGTAAAGTAAAGTGGTTCAACGACAAGAAAGGGTTCGGCTTCATCATCCCCGAGGACGGTTCCAAGGACCTTTTCGTTCATCACTCTTCCATTCAAGGTGAAGGTTTCAAGACCCTGGCCGAAAACCAGGAAGTAGAGTTCGAGACCGAGAACACCGACAAAGGCCCCAAAGCCGTCAACGTGACGAAAATACAGGCCCCCAAGTAAGCACCAGCTTATTTGACGAAAACCGGCCCCGTTAACGCGGGGCCGGTTTTATTTTGCCCTGGCAAGCGGCAGCGGACTGGCGAGGGGATGGGCCCGTCAGGCACGGGGTCGGGACACACCGTGCCCGCCCCTCCTCCCTCGGCCCTCGCGCTTACGTAAGCTCGGGCCTCCGGGAGGGCCTTCCGAACCCATCCCCTCGTCAGCCCGCTGTGGTTGGATGGGTCTTAGCGTCTGACAGGGGGATTGGATAAGCAAAACCGTCGTTGAGCCCGCCGCTTGCATAAGCGCGGCGGGCGAATACCGAGCGAGGGCACGGTGTGCCCGAGCGTGTTTTGCGTTCCAGTCCCCCTGGCAGGCGCTTGGGTTAATAGTACAGGAACTCGCGTTTGGTGATTTCGGGGGCGTACTGGGTGTCGGCGAGGCGGTTGCCGTTGAAGACTATCACGCGCGTCTTGCGCTCCTCGTTCCAGTTGCCTTTGGGGTCGTACTTATAGGTATAGGTGTACTCGTACTTGGCCTCGGCGGCGTCCGCGTCGTAGACCAGCTCCTTCTCGGGGCGGCCCTTGGCGTCGCAGTACACCTCCGAGCGGTTCACCGGCTGCTCGCCGGAATCGTAAGTAGAGCGCACCTCGCGGCGCAGCGTGCCGTCCTCGCGCAGCTCATAGGTGGTCTTCTTGCGCAGCTCGTTGGTCTCGCCGAACACCGAGTGGGTCCTTGAGCTGGTAGCCTTGTCCGAGGCGAAAGCCTCGCGCCGCAGCTGGCGGCCGTCGAAGTCGTTGACCGCCGTGCCCGACAGGTTGTTGCCCTTGTCGTAAGAATACACCGTCACCGTCTCCAGGTTGAGCAGCGGGTCGAAGGCGTGCTCCTCCGCCACGAAGCCCTTGGCGTTGAAGACCCGGAAGATCTGGCGCACCGGCTTGCGGGCGCTCTCGCGGCCCTGGGAGGGGGAGGCGTCGAACACCTGCACCACGGTGAAGTCCTTCTTCTTGTAGTTGCGGCAGAAATCGTCCAGGGAGGACTGCGCCTCGTCGCTGAAACTGGTGGAGAGCTTCTCCTCGGACTTCAGCGTGTCGCAGACCGCCTTTGACCCGGCCTTGTCCTTATAGACGAAGGAATGCTTGAGCACCAGGTTCTTGCCGTCGTATTCGGCCTCCTCCGTCTTCATGCCGTACAGGTCGCAGGAGACGGAGTTTGTACCCTTGGGCGTGCCTTCCAGCCAGGCCTTGCCGCGCTTGAGCGGCTGCATGCGCAGGGTTTTTACCGTGGCGGCCTTGGGTTTGAACTCCGGGCATTTAAGGTCGGCCTGGGCGCGCAGCGCCGGGGGCAGGCAGAAAAGCAGGGCGAGAAAGGGGGCGATTTTCATTTTGGGGTCCTCTGATAATATATTATACTTTACTGACGAAAGAATTTAAGGAGGCAGCATGCCCGAGAACAAGAACGAAGCCGGTAAGCCGATGCAGCTGGAAGTGCAGATGGACGAAGCCACCGCCCAGGGCACCTACGCCAACCTGGCCGGGGTCACCCACAGCGAGACCGAATTCATCTTCGATTTCCTTTTCCTGCAGCCCAACCAGCCCAAGGCCAAGCTGCGCGCCCGCATTATCTCCAGCCCGGTGCATACCAAGCGCTTCCTGGCCGCCATGCTCGAGAACATAAAGCGCTACGAAGAGCGCTTCGGCGCCATCCCCGAGCGGGCCGTCAACCTGACCCAGGGCCACAGCTGACCGCGCTTACCCTGTAAAAAGAAAACCCCGGGCAGTTCCCGGGGTTTTTCTTTTGCCTCGCGAGGGGCCGCTACTTGTGTCCCTGCAGCATGAAGCTCTGCCGCTCGGCCGGCATGTGGCAGTTGAGGGGGAGGCCCCTGGCCTGGCAGCGGGCCTTGGCGTCGGCCAGCATCTGGTCCAGCTGTTCGTCGGTATAGTCGGGGTGCGCGTGCCAGAGCACCAGGTCGCGGGCTTCGGCCTTCTCGGCGGCGAAGTCCACCACGATCCCAAGGCCCGAGTGCCCCTGCTTCTTGTAGGTCTCGTAGTCCTTGTCGTTGTAGACGGCGTCGTGGATGAAGATGTCGGAGCCCTTGCAGAAGCCGCCGAACTTCTCGTCGTAGTCCTGGAAAGCGGTGGCGTCGCCCCAGATCTCGCTGTCGGGGGCGTAGGTGACGCGCTTGCCCAGCAGGTCCAGCACGTAGACCATGGTGCTGGTGGGGTGGTTGGCGTACATGGCCGACAGCTTGACCCCGGGGAACAGCTCGTAGTTGTCCTCGAGGATCTCGTAGATGTCGATCTTGGCCTTGGGCGCCTGCTTGGCGAGCGAGAAAGAACTGTAGAACGTGGCCTGGGCCACTTCCTTCAGGCTCTTCTCGGGGTCGTTGGACCCGATGAGGTGGATGGAGAAGTTGGAGTCGAAGAGGGGGGCGAAGCGGCCGAGGCCGAGGATATGGTCCATGTGGAAATGCGTGAGGCAGACCCAGATGTCCTTGTAGTAGCGCTTCCTGGCGACTATTTCCTTGCCCAGCTCCACGATGCCGGTGCCGGCGTCGAAAACGAACAGGTGCTCCTTGGTCTCTATGGAGAGGCAGGAGGTCTGGCGGCCGTAGCGCGAAGCCGAGTTGGGCAGGGTGGCGGGCAGGCCGCGGGTGCCCCAGGCGGTGACGCGGATCTGGCCGGCGTCCAGGTCGCTGGCCTGCTCGTGCTCGTCCTCGCGGATGATGGAGGCCGACATGGGAGCGGCCGGCGCGGGGGCCGGGTTGGCTACGCCGCCGTCGAGAATGGTCTTTACGGTGCTGGAGAAGGTCTCCACGTTGTAGGGCTTCTGCAGGAAGAAATCGGCGCCCAGCTGGAAGGCGCGCTGCTTTTCCACGTCGTAGGACTTGCCCGAGACCACGATGATCTTCATGTGCTTGAGGGCGGGGTCGGACTTCACCGACTTGCAGATGTCCATGCCGGTGATGCCGGGCATCATGATGTCCGTGACGATCAGGCGCGGCATCTGGGCCTTGATGGTGGGGATGGCTTCCAGCGAGTCCTGCACCAGCGTCACGGTGTAGCCGGCGTCGGTAAGCAGGTCGCGGGAGAGCTCTCCCACCATGGGGTCGTCGTCAACTATCACTATATCCGGGTTTGCCATTGTGTTTTCTCCGCGGTCCGACATGCGGTATTTACTATAATACATTATATCTTTCCGGCAGTTAAGCAATTGTTACAAAGGCGTTAACTTTATGATGAGAATAATAGCCGGCACCCACAAGGGCCGCAATATTTTTTCGATCCCGAAGGACAAATTCGTAAAACCCATCTCCGGGCGCATCCGGCAGTCCCTCTTCGACATGCTGCGGCCCTACATTACGGGCGCCGTCTTCCTGGACCTTTACGCCGGCACCGGCGCCGTGGGCCTGGAGGCGCTGTCGCGCGGGGCGGCCAAAGTGGTTTTCGTGGAGAAAGACGGCCTGTGCATGAAGACCATAGAGAAGAACATCGCCCAGCTGGGCTTCGGCGAGCGGGCCAAGGCCCTTAAGGCCGACGTGCTCAGCGGCCTGAAGTGGCTGGAGCATTACGCCGACTACAAGGGCTACGACGTGGTCTTTATGGGCCCGCCGTACCGCACCGAGGAGAACCTGCCCCTTTTCTACAGCCTGGAAACGCTGACCCTGCTGGCGGACGCCGGCATAGCCAACCCCGGCTGCACCATAGTGGTGCAGCACCACAAGAAAGAGCCCGTCACCCCGTGCCCCGCCGGCCTGACTCACGTGCGGCACGAGCGCTACGGCGACACCGACGTGGACTTCTTCCGCCCGGTCAAGAAATGATCTTCGACCCTTTAGAGCTCAACTACAGCAAGCTCCGCGCCTACCTGGACTGCCCGTTCCTGTACCGCTATATCTACGTCGAGCGCAAGTTCGCGCCGCAGTCGCCCTATTCTTCCCTGGGCCTCAGCGTGCACCGGGCCATCGGCCGCTTCCACGCCAAGCCCGGCGACCTGGGCGACCTGCTCAACCATTACGATTCCGCCTGGCTGCACCAGGGCTACGCCACGCCCCAGGAGAGCATGGAGTTCTACAACAAGGGCGCGGTGGTGCTGGAGAAGTGGTGGGCCCATTTTCAGGAACACCCGGCCAAGGTGCTGTACTCCGAGCGCAGTTTTGAATTTCCTTTCGAGCGCTGGACGATAAAAGGCACCATAGACCGGGTGGACCAGCTGCCCGGCGGCGACGGCAAGACCATAGATGTCGAGGTTATCGACTACAAGATGGGGTTCGAGGACCGCAACGAGTGGGACGTGGCCGGCAGCCTGCAGCTGGCCATCTACGCCCTGGGCGTCTCGCGGGCCCTGCGGCACAACGTGGCCTCGATCGGCTATTTCATCCTGAGCTCCCTGCAGAAGGCCGCCGCCCCTTACGACCCGGCCAAGGAAGGGGCCACCCTGGAGCTCATCAACGCCACCGCTGAGAAGATGCTGGCGCTGGACATGTCGCGCAAAGGCGCCTGCGCGCGCTGCGCCGTCCGGAAGCTCTGCCACGAATCCGAGGCGAAGACGGATTAGGCCAACGCCCATAAAAGAAAAAAGCCCGGCTCGCACCGGGCTTTTTTCTTTGGCAGCGGGCGTTAGACGTCGCCGTTGGTGGGCGGGGGGAGGTGCGGGAGGTTCTTGGCCTCGCGGTAGATCTGCAGGAAAACTATCACGCAGGAGATCAGCAGGGGCCCCAGGAAGATGCCCAGGGCGCCGTAGACCTTCATGCCGCCGATGATGCCCAGGAAGAGCAGGAAGACCGGCAGCTTGGCGCCGCGGCCGATGAGGATGGGCCGCAGGAAATTATCGGCGAGGCCCACTACCAGGCCGCCCCACAGCGCCACGAACAGGCCGATCTTGGCGCCGGAGATGAAGTACATGGCCACGGAGAGCGGGATCCACACCAGGCTGGTGCCGACGAAGGGCACCAGCGCGGCGAAAGAGGTGAGCAGGCCGAACAGCGCCGGGGCCTTTACCCCGGCCAGCCAGTAGCCGAAGGCGCCGATGAAGCCCTGGATGATGGCCGTCAGCAGCAGGCCGCGCACCACGGCCATGGTGGTGATGTAGAGCTGGTTGGCCACCCGGTGCTTGTACTCCTGGTCCATGGGGATCAGGTCGATGAGCCAGTTCAGGAAGCGCTCGCCGTCGCGGAACAGCGCGAAGAGGGAGAAGGTCATCACGCCGAAATTGATGATGAAGAAGAAGATGTTCTTTAGCAGGCCGGCGCCGGACCGGGTGATCTTCTCCTGCAGGCCTTTGAGGCTGCTGGTCAGGATCTCGTTGGGGTCGATGGTGATATACGCCCTGAACCGCTCCGGGATGGTGATGTCCAGGTCGCTCTGCGAAATGGTGTTAAGCCACTGGTTGGTCTTGGGGTAGAGCTCGCGGGACTCGCTGAGCAGCAGCCCGCCGAAGACCAGCAGCGGCAGGGCCAGGGTGAGCACGGCCAGCAGCGTGGAGATGGCCGCGGCGGCGGAGCGGTTGGAGACGATCTTTTTCCTGATCCACAGGTGCACGGGGAAGAAGATGAGGGCGAAGGCGGCCGCCACTACCAGCGCGCCGATGAACGGCGACAGGATATGCAGCAGCTGGTAGAGCAGGAAAAGCAGGATGCCGAAGAAGAAGAAGATGAAAAGCTGCGACTTGTCGAACCGGAGCAGTTTCGGCGGCGGCGGGGTCTGGGGCATAGGCCAGATTATAGTAAAGTTGACCGGCGCTTGTGTTGACCGGCCGTCCTTTGCTTTAATGGTTTAACAGCATGAAAAACTACCTTAAAGCCATGGACCGGGGGGAAATTACCACTTTCTCCCGCAATTCCTACGAGGTCATCTTCTCGGTTTTCATGATCGCCGCCGCGTATTTCTACCGCGACAGCCCGCAGCTGGTCTATCCCCGCATCCTTTATTTCTTCCTGCTGCTGCTGGGGTCCAACTTCACCTTTAACTATTTCCTCCGCCGGCGCACCGCGGTGAACCTCTGGCTGATAGACCTGATCCTGCTGGTCAACTTCTGGATCATCACCGGGGTGGTGTATTATTCCGGCGGCGGGGCTTCCTATTTTTGGGTGCTCTACCTGCTGCCGGTCTTTGCCGCGTCGCTGATGGGCAGCTTCAAGGACGCGCTGGGCGTGGTGCTGCTCTGCACGCTGGCGATAACGGTGATGGCCTGGCCGCTGGGCGACCTGGCGCTGGTGATGTCGCTGGCGGTGAAGGCCGCGGTGCTCTCTTTCTCGGCGGGGGTGGTTTACAATACGGCTCAGGCCAGGCGGCGGGTGGAGGCCTGGCTGGCCTTCAAGCGCGGGCAGGTGGAGTCGCTGGAAAAAAAGGTGACCGAGAGCGAAAGCGGCATAGTGCGTACCGCCTCGGCGGTGGAGATGGGGACGCTGGTGAGCGGGGTGATGCACGACCTCGGCAACGCCGTCTCGGTCATCCTGCTGAGCGCGCAGCTCTCCTCCGAGGAAGAGAGCCCGGACAAGGCTGACATGGAGCGCATCCTGAAGGCCTCCCGTTACGCCAAGGGCCTTATCTCGGCGGCCATGAGCATAGTGCGCGGCCAGGATTATCTTTTTGAACTGGTGCACCTTAAGGAGCCGGCCGAGGGCGCCGCGCTGCTGATGAGCTACTCCGCGCGCAAGAAAAGCGCCGCGGTGGAGCTGGATTTCCCGCCGGACCTGCCGCCGGTGCGCGCCAGCCGCGCGCATATAGAGCGCGTGCTCATAAACACGGTGGGCAATTCCATTTCCTTTATCCCCGAAAAGGGCCGGGTGCGCGTGGCGGCCCGGCCGGCCGAAGGCGGGGTGCTGGTGGAGATCTCCGACAACGGCCCCGGCTTCCCGGCCAAGATGCTGCTGAAGGAAGACGTGAAGGCTTTTGAGACCACCCGGCCGGAGCTGGGCGGCACCGGGCTGGGGCTGTACGTGTGCTCGCAGATAGTGCGCCGCCACGGCGGCACCATGAAGTTCTCCAATCCTCCCGGCGGCGGTTCCCTGATCAGCATCTCCCTGCCGCTGGAAGGGCCGCGCGAGGAAAACGCTCCCGCCCTGTAGCCCTTTAAGGCGCAAAAAAAGCCCGGTTCAAGCCGGGCTTTTTTGTTTTACGGGGGCGCCTAGCGCCAGAACAGCAGGGCGATGGCCCCGCCGAGCAGCACGCGGTAGACCAGGAAGGGCGTGAGGTTGCGCCGCTTCATCCAGGACATCAGCAGCCAGATGAAGGCGAGGCCCGAAAGGAAGGCGGCCGCCAGGCCCCAGGCGAAAGCCGGGGTGAGCTGGTCCGGGGTTAGCTTGCGCGCCTCCAGCAGGCCGGCGCCCAGGATGATAGGGGTGGAGAGCAGGAAGGACAGGCGGGCGGCGGCGGAGCGCCGGTAGCCGAGAAAGAGCGCCGCCATGATGGTCATGCCCGAGCGCGAGGCCCCCGGCATGAGCGCTATGCACTGGGCCAGGCCGATCAGCAGGGCGTGGGGCCAGGTGAAAGAGCCCTCGTCGAGCGCCTGGGCCGGCTTCCGGTCGGCCGCGTAGATGACGAAAGAGAAGAACACCAGGTTGAAGGCTATCCAGAGCGGGTCCCGGAAGACGGTCTCGGCGTAATCGTTGAGGGCCAGCCCGGCGATGGCGGCCGGCACCGAGGCCAGCGCCAGCAGCGGCAGCATGCGGCCCGCCGGCGAGCGGGGGGCGGTGAACGCGTCCCTGAAGATCTCCAGCCAGTCCTTCCAGAAATAAATTATGACCGCCAGCAGGGTGCCCAGGTGCAGCATCACGTCGTAGGCGAGCCCCTGGTACTCCCAGCCTAAAAGTTTAGGCGCGATGGCCAGGTGCGCGGAGCTGGAGATGGGGAGGAATTCCCCGGCTCCCTGCAGTACGCCCAGTATAACCGCCTGTAGTTCAGTCATGTGCGATCTCCGTGCCGGAATAGTAATGCTTAAGGATGTCCCGGTATTTAAAGCCTTTGCGCGCCATGCCTTCGGCGCCCCACTGGCACAGCCCTACGCCGTGCCCGTTGCCCACCCCGTCGAGCAGCACGTGGTCGCCGCCCTGGATCAGGCGGAAGTTGGAGCTGCGCACCGCGTTCCAGCCGGCCCGGCGGCCGATGCCGTGGTAGAAATCCGTGGCCGACACGGTTATGCGGCGGCGCTGCGTGTAGATCTCCAGCGCGGCCGCGCGGCCCGGCGAGCCCCAGGCGCTGACCCGCAGGCCGCGTGCTTCCTCGTCGGAGACGATCCAGCCGGCCTGCCGGGCCAGGCGGGTGAGGCCCGTGAAGTAAATCTTGGTCTTCCACTTGAAGCGCGGCGCGATAGAGCAGTAGGGGAGGCCGGTGGGGCCGTCCTTGACCGAGACCAGGTAGGGCTTGCTCTCGTAGGGCCAGACGTAGCTCATGGTCTCGGTGCGGCCGCCGCAGACGGAGTGGTAGTAGGTCTCGGCGGGGGCGCCCTTGTAGATGAGCATCTCCCCGGCGGTGGCTTCGGTGGCCAGGCGCGCCCGCGCGCTGATGCCGCCCGCGCCGGTGTAGAACTGGCAGTGGGTGGAGTCGCAGAGGTTGTAGCCCTCGCCGGCGTGGGAGCTGGCGTGCTTGAGGGTGTAGGTGCGGGCCGCTACCGCCTGGGCTTTAAAAGCCTCGGGATGGGAGAGGTCGGAGGCCTCGGCCGTGACCACGCCGGCCAGGTAGGTCTCCAGCGAGAGGGTGTTGATGATCTTCAGGCGGCCCTTCGCCTGGGAAAAAGCCAGTTCCCCGGTGTAGAGGCGGCGCGTGAGGCCGGGCCCGGAGAGCCAGACCCCGGCGCTGCCCGCGCGCACCTTGAGCGTCTTGGCCGGGCCGGCCTTGTGTTTGCCGTCGAGCGCCACCTTGTCGCCGCGCACGGAGACGCGGGATTCCCCCAGGCGCTGGCCGTCAAGAAAGACGTCGCTGCCGGCGGGGGTCAGCGTGATGGAGGCAAATTTATGCAGGGAATAAAGCCGTATGTCCGCCGTACGGTATTTAGCGGCTGCCGGCGCGGCCGCCAGCAGCAGGAGAGTGAGCAGCAGGGCTCTCAACGGGCGGCTTCCTCCGGGTCGTAGAATTCCAGCAGGGCGCCTTTGCCCTTGCCTTCGGGGGGGAGGACGCGGGCAAAGCCGGCCGGGGCCAGGTCCAGCGGGGGCACACCGGCGAGCACGCCGGCGGCCGCGCCGAGCAGCGGCATATGGCCTACTATCAGTACGGGCGCGGCGCTGGCGGCCTTTTCCGCCAGGTCCAGCACGGCGCCGGCCGGGCCGTCGGAGAGTTCGCAGGCGGTACGGCGGGCGGCCCCGGGGAAGACCCCGGCGGCTATCTCGGCGGTGCGGTCCGCGCGCAGGTAAGGGCTGGAGATTATCAGCGAGGGGACAAAGCCGGCGGCGCGCAGGCGCTCGGCCGCGGCCAGGGCGTCCTTCTCGCCCAGGGGGGAGAGGGGGCGCTGCGAATCGGAGGCCACTCCGGCCTCGCGCGTGCTGAGGGCGCGGCCGTGCCGCAGGAAAACTATTTCGTTCATGGTTATATTTTAGCAATTTGGAAGGGGCACCCTCCCGCCGCCCCGGTTATTAATTCTTCTTATGCCGGTTCCGCGGCCTGCCGGGCGGCTTTCCGGCGGTCCGCATAAGGGGGCGGGCGCGGATGGCGGCGTTTACTATTAGCGCCGCTTATACCCGGCGGGCCGCAGCGTGAAAAGTTAACGGGGCGGCACAATGGCAAGCAAAGGGAAAGTAATATAATATAAAGGCAACATACGTTAATACAAAAACGGAGGCCACCAGGGTGAACTACCATATACTGATGAAAGGCGAACTTGACGGTTTCGTCAAGAAACTCGCCAAGAAGATGAAAGTCTGCGCCCCAGTAGCTAAAGGGCACAATAACTACGCTTTCGAAGAAGTGACTTCGGCGGAAGAGATATCTATGGAGTATATCCCTACGATACTCCCGCCCAAGAAATACTTCATGCCGCCCCGGGAGAAACTGCTCGACTTCGACATCTCCGAGGGCAAACCGAAGGACGCCGCCCACCTGGAGGCGGAGCCCATGGCCGTGTTCGCGGTGCATACCTGCGACCTGGCCGGCATACAGTGCCTGAACATGGTGTTCTCCGAGCGGCCCCGCGACTATAACTACCTGCTCAGGAAAGAGAGCATCTTTATCATCGGCCTCGAGTGCAACAAGTACTGCGACGGCAACGCCAGCTGCGCGCTGGTGGGCAACCACTACCCCAACGGCGGCTACGACCTGTTCTTTACGGATATCGGCGACAAGTACGTTATCCACGTGAACACCCAGAAGGGCGAGGAGCTGGTGGAGAGCATGGGCCTGGCCAAGACCTCCTCGGCCGACATGGCCGCGCTGGACAAGATCCGCGAGGGCAAGAAGCACGCCTTCCAGAACGAGATCGGCGTGGACCCCAAGCGGCTCCCCGAGATCTTCGCCAAGGGCACCGAGAGCAAGGTCTGGCACGACGTGGGCGGCAAGTGCGTCTCCTGCGGCAACTGCACCAACGTCTGCCCCACCTGCTACTGCTTCGACATGGCCGACACGATCAACCTGGACCTGAAGACGGGCTCGCGCAACCGGACCTGGGATTCCTGCCAGTTCGAGACTTTCGCCGCCGTGGCCGGCGGGGAGAACTTCCGCGAGGAGCGCGCCAACAGGCAGCGGCACCGCTTCTACCGCAAGTTCAAGTACCCGCTCGACAAGTTCTACCGCTCCTTCTGCACCGGCTGCGGCCGCTGCACGCGCACCTGCATGGCCAAGATCAACCTGAAGGACACCCTGAAGGCCCTGGCCGCCGAGCACAAATAAAAGGACAACTATGACCGAGATACAAAATTCCAACTGGAAACTCCGCAAAGGGCAGATCATAGCCGCCAGGCAGATGACGGCCACCGAAAAGTGGTTCGACATAAAGCTCGAGGACGGTGACCTGGACCACGAGCCCGGGCAGTTCGTGCAGGTGGAGCTGTACGGCGTGGGCGAAGCGCCCATCTCCGTGTGCTCCTCGCCGACCAAGCGCGGCTCCTTCGAGCTGACCGTGCGCTCCGCCGGCCGGCTGACCAAGCACATGCAGAGCATGGGCAAGGGCGACTGGCTGGGCATCCGCGGGCCGTTCGGCAAGCCGTTCCCGGTGAAGCTGATGACCGGCAACGACCTGCTGTTCGTGGCCGGCGGCCTGGGCATAGCGCCCCTGCGCTCGCTGATCAATTACGTGATGGACAACCGCCGCGAGTTCGGCAAAGTGGACATCCTGCTGGGCTGCAAGACGCCGACCGACATGCTGTTCGGCGACGAGATAAAAGACTGGCAGAAGCGCCTGGACGTTAACTTCTCCTGCACGGTGGACCGCACGGCCCCCGACTGGAAGGGCAACGTGGGCCTGATCACCAGCCTGATCCCCGGCGTGACCATCAACCCCGAGAAGACCTTCTCCGTGGTGGTCGGCCCGCCGATCATGTACAAGTTCGTCATCGCCGAGCTGCTCAAGAAGAACCTGCCGGAGCGCCAGATCATCCTGTCGCTGGAGCGGCATATGAAATGCGGCATGGGGAAATGCGGCCACTGCCAGATAGACCACCCCAAGAATTATTACTGCTGCAAGGACGGCCCTACCTTCACCTACGAAGAAGTGAAGGAATCGAAGAAACTTTAATACGGAGAACTACATGAAAACTACCAAAAAAACCGTAACTGCCCCGGCGAAGGCCCCGAAAGCCGCCGCCAAACCCAAGGTGGCCTTCTTCGACTTCGCCTCCTGCGAGGGCTGTCAGCTGCAGATCACCAACCTCGGTGAGCTGCTGCTCGACGTGCTCGGCGCCGTGGACGTGGTGGAGTTCCGCGAGGCCATCAGCGAAAAATGGGCCGGCGACTACGACGTGGTCTTTATAGAGGGTTCCATCGGCGACCATCACGCCGAGGAGCGCCTGAAGAAGATCCGCGCCCGCACCAAGGTGCTCATCGCCTACGGCGCCTGCGCCTGCACCGGCGGCGTGAACGGCATGAAGAATTCCTTCGAGCTCGACGAGATCCGCCAGAGCGTCTACGGCAAAGATTACAAGCTGTTCGACAGCACGGCCACCAAGGCTATTCACCAGGTGGTCAAGGTGGACTACTCCATCAACGGCTGCCCGATCTACGCCCCGGAGCTGGTAGAGGTGCTCAAGTGCGCCCTGCGCGGCCTGCCCTACACCGTGCCGGACAACCCGGTCTGCGCCGAGTGCAAGCTCAACGAGAACGTCTGCATGTACGAGCGGGGCCTGGCCTGCCTGGGCCCCTGGACCAAAGCCGGCTGCAACGCCTGGTGCGTCAATAACGGCAATATCTGCTACGGCTGCCGCGGCGAGGTGAAGAACCCCGCCAAGAACGCCAACGACGTTATCAGCAAATACAACCTGAAGCCCGAACTTATAAAAGCTAAGTTCGACATGTACAACAAGTGCAAGGAAGGTGTGAAATAATGGCTAATGTAAAAGATCTCGACATTAAAGTCGAATACGTCACCCGCGTGGAAGGCCACGGCAACATCGTCGCCAACGTGAAGAACGGCAAGATAGAGAAATGCGAGTTCCACGTGGTGGAGACGCCCCGCCTGTTCGAGGGCATGCTGCGCGGCCGCAGCATCTTCGAGGCGCAGCACATCACCAGCCGCATCTGCGGCATCTGCTCCTGCGGCCACTCGCTGGCCAGCGTGAAAGCGGCCGAGGACGCGCTGGGCGTGGTCCCGACAGAGCAGACCGTGAAGCTGCGCAAGCTGCTGCTGGACTACGAGTTCCTCGACAGCCACATCCTGCACGTGTACCTGCTGGCCGCCCCCGACGTGCTGGGCGTGCC
>CAYQJX010000042.1:0-15763 GCA_964417965.1 uncultured Elusimicrobiaceae bacterium | reverse complement strand
GCGCGGCCATCCGCGACATCCTTTCCATCCTCAAGCGGCGCTACGCCAACATGCATATCATCGTCGCGCCCGTGAAAGTGCAGGGCGCCGGTGCCGCGGAAGAGATCGCCAACGCCATCATCGACCTCAACGAGAATTTCCCGGAGATCGACGTGCTGCTGGTGGGCCGCGGCGGCGGCTCCATGGAGGACCTGTGGTCCTTTAACGAGGAGATAGTGGCCCGCGCCATCGCGAACTCTAAAATACCGGTGATCTCCTGCGTGGGGCATGAGACCGATTTTACGATAGCCGATTTCGTGGCGGACCTGCGCGCGCCCACCCCTTCCGCCGCGGCGGAGCTGGTGGTAAAGAGCAAGGTGGAGCTGGCGGCCCAGATAGCCGGCCTCGAGCGGCGGCTGCTGCAGAGCCTGCGCATCTACTACGAGAACCTGCAGGGCAAGTTCCGCCGGCTGGCGACCAGCCGGATGCTGGTCAACCCGCTGTCGCTGCTCGAGCGGCCCACGCGCCGTCTTGACGAAGCGATAGAGGGGCTGTTCTCCCTCTCGGACGAAAAGCTGCGCCGCTCCGGAGAAAAATTGAATTTGCAGTCAGAAAAACTGAAGGCGCTCAGTCCCCTGTTCCCGCTCCGGAAAGGCTACGCGATAGTCAAAGACGCCGGCGGGAAGGCCGTTAAGACGGCGGCCGGGCTGGCCCCGGGCGACCGGCTCTCGCTGCAGTTCGCCGAAGGGCGGGCCGAGGCGGAAGTAGTGGGTGGCGGGAGCGCCGCGGCGGATAAAGCCAGGACGCCGAAAAAAGACGGGGACAAGAAAAGCGGGGGACCGCAACAGGAGACTTTATGGTGAAAAAAACTGAGGGCGGCGGTTTCGAAGAGAAGCTCGGCAAGCTGGAGGAAATAGTGGGCAAGCTGGAGGACGAGCGCACCCCGATAGAGGAGTCGCTGTCCCTGTTCGAGGAAGGCGTGGCCATCTCCAAGGAACTCTCCGTCAAGCTGGAGGAAGTGAAGCGCAAGATAGAGGTGCTCAAGAAGGACGCCGAGGGCAAACTCAAGCTCGAGAAGTTCGACGACGAGGTCAGCGACCAGTAACGAACGCCCCGGCCGGCGCCGGGAGGCCGCCTGTTGACGCGGCGGGGATATTTTGTAAGATGGTTTTGGGGGACGGAAAGCACACAATCTAAGGCAACGCCGCACGCGCTTAAAAGCGCGGCGGTTTGTCCGCCCCTCCCGACAGAACAGGGGGGAAAATGAACAAAGACACTAAAGCGACTACCAACGCGAGGCATTTTTACGCGGAGGCCTACGCCAGTTACCTCAAGAGCGGGAACCTGGAGGAAGCCACGCGCCAGGTAGCCCATGAAGTATACGTCAACCGCGGCACTTCCCCGGGCACCCAGCAGGGCGACTGGCAGGAGGCGGAGCGGATAACGGCCCTTTGGCCGCATACCATTACGGAAGCCTCGCAGGCGCACCTTTTTGACAAGGCGCTGGCGAAAACGCGGCACTGGCTCAAGGAGATAGAGCTGGAGCTGGGTTTCAATAACCCCAACGACGCCTACCGGGCGCTGCGCGCGGTGCTGCACGCGGTGCGGGACCGGCTGCCGGTGAATGAATGCGCGGAACTCGCCTCCCAGCTGCCTATAATGATAACCGGCATGTATTATAGCGGGTGGACGCCCGTGAACAAGCCGCTCAAAACGAAGAACCTCGACGAGTTCATGGACACGGTGGCGGCCCAGCTGCCCAGGGGCATGGACCCGCTGCGCATAACCCGGGGCGTGCTGCAGGTGCTGGGGCGGCACGTGTCCGCCGGCGAGATAAAGGACGTGCGCCGCAATTTCCCGGAGCATCTGCGCCCGCTCTGGGACGCGGCGCCGCAATACACCCGCTGAGGCCGGGCGCCGCAAAAAAGGGCCCTTTATGGGAGGGCCCTTTTTTTATTTTGTACCATATCCACTATGAAAATCCGCCTGGACGTCGCCTGCGTGGAGCAGGGCCTTTTTGAGAGCCGCGAGCGGGCCCTCAGGGCCATAATGGCCGGCCAGGTAACGCTCAACGGCCGGCCGGCCGACAAGGCCGGACAGCCGGTGCGCGACGGGGACGTGATAGAGCTGCTCAAGAGCGACTGTCCCTACGTTTCCCGCGGCGGGCTCAAATTGAAGGGCGCGATAGACAATTTCAAACTGGACGCGCGCGGCAAGGTCTGCCTGGACATCGGCGTGGCCACCGGCGGGTTCACCGACTGTTTCCTGCAGGAGGGGGCCGCCAGGGTGTACGCGGTGGACGTCGGGGACGGGCAGCTGCACGAGCGGATGAAGACCCACCCGCAGGTGGTCTTCATGCCGCAGACCAACGCCCGGTTCCTCAAGCCGGAAATGTTCCCGGAGCGGCCGGAGCTCTGCGCGATAGACGTCTCTTTTATCTCGCTGAAGCTGATCCTGGGCCCCGTTTTTTCCGTCATGGCCGACGGCGGCCTGGTGGCGGCCCTGGTGAAGCCGCAGTTCGAGCTGCAGGCCAAGGACCTGCGCAAAGGGATAGTGAAAGACGAGCCGACGCGGCTTAAGGCGCTGGAAGATCTGAAGGCTTTTGTCGGGCAGGCCCTTCCCGGGGTCGAAGAGCGCGGCCTGATGGATTCCCCGATAAGGGGCGCCAAGGGAAATCTGGAGTTCCTCTGGCTGCTGGCCAAAAAGGGCTGAAGAACCGGCGTTTTGTATAATATTTCCATATGAACGAGCACCTCTATCTTTACGCCGCAGCCGCTGCCGGAGCCGGGCTGATCCTGTATTTTGTCCTGGCCGCGCGCCGGTCCTGGCTGCACGCAACGCCGCGCCGGGGCAGCGCCATGACCCGCTTCGGCGAGAATATCCGGCTGCGTGACCTGTTCCGCCTGGCCGTGCTGCTGGAAGAGGAAGGGCTGGCTTTTTATCTGAAGATGGCCGAGAGGGCCTCGGTCCCGGCCGCAAAAGAGCTCTGCCTGGAGCTGGCCGGAGAAGAGGTGAAACACCGGGACCTGCTGCAGGGCCAGCTTGACAGCTGGCGCCCCCTGGCCGTTCACGCCGCGCATTGGCCCGCTTTCCTGGAAAAAGTCAGGCAGGAAGGATTTTTCAGCGATCCGCCCGGCGGGGGCGCGTCCGAAAAGGAACTGGCCGCCTACGCCATACGCCAGGAGATCAAGTCCGCCGAATTCTACGGGCTGTTCGAGCAAGCTTTTCCCGAAGCCTGGAAACGCGTAGAGATCCACTCGCTGGTGGTGCAGGAGCGCTCCCACGAGGCGCGCCTGCGCGCCGCCTACCCCGGGGCTGTTTAGCCCCGCCGCGGCCCGGGGGGGCCGCCTTCAGAGAATTATGCGGGAACAAAAATACGAACCGGCCTGCGTGGTCTGGGAGCTTACCCTGGCCTGCAACCTCAAGTGCCTGCACTGCGGCTCCACCGCCGGCGGCCGGCGCGCGCGCGAGCTTTCCCCGGCCGAGGCGCTCAAGGTCTGTTCAGACCTGAAGGCGGCAGGCTGCGGTGGCGTGGCGCTTATGGGCGGGGAACCCCTGCTGCGCAAGGATTTTTTCGCCATAGCCGCAAAGGTGCGCGAGCTGGGGATGGAACTTTCCGTCATCACCAACGGTACCATACACGGAGAAGAGATCTTCTCCGGGCTCAGGAGGCTTGGCCCCAGGGCGGTGGCCGTGAGCCTGGACGCCGCCGACCCCGCTCTGCACGACAGGATACGCGGCATGAAAGGCGCTTTTGAAAAGGCTTCAGCCTTCATCTCCCGCTGCCTCAGGGAGGGCCTGCCCGTCAGCGTGATCACCACGGTGCACAAGCTCAATCTAAAGGAGCTGGCTCCTCTGCGCGACCTGCTTAAGGGCCGGGGCATAGCCTGGCAGGTGCAGACGGCCGGCGCCGAGGGCGGGCGGTTCTCCCGCGACCTGCTGCTCGACCCGGAGGAATTCTACGCGGTAGGCCTTTTCATAGAGTCCTGCCGCAGGGAGTACTCGCCGGAGGAATTGCCGGTGATCGGCGCGCACGACCTGGGCTACAATTCGCTGCTGCTCAACCATGTTTCCCTCTACGAGAGCTGGGCGGGCTGCCAGGCCGGCCTCTCGGTCGCGGGCCTGAGGAGCGACGGGGAAGTGTTCGGCTGCCTCGCCATGAACGACGGGCGTTTTTCGGAAGGCAACGTGCTTAAGACGCCCTTCCGGGAGATCTGGAACAGGCCGGGAGCTTTCGGCTACACCCGCGGCTTCAGCAGGGAGGCTGCCGGCCCCAACTGCGAAGGGTGCCTGCATCTCGACGTCTGCAAGGGCGGCTGCAGCGAGATGTCGCTGATGAAGACCGGCGCCCTGAACAATAACCCTTACTGTTTCTGCAGCCTGGAAAAACAGCTTTTCTCCGGCGAGCTGGACAGCCCCGTAAAAAAGATAAAAGCCCGGCTGCAGTCCCTCGCCGACAGGAACGGCTACCATACCCTCGGGCGCATCTTCTCCGGGAAAAGAAAGAAAAAAGATGAAGCTTAACCTCGGCTGCGGCTACGTTTACCTGCCGGGCTGGGTCAACCTGGATTGCGACCCGGCCTGCAGGCCCGACGTGCTGGCCCAGGCCTGGGACCTGCCTTTCGGCGCGGCCTGCGCGGAGCAGGCCAGGGCCCTGCAGCTGGCGGAGCACCTGGGTTTTTTCAAGACCAAATATTTTTTAGCGGAATGCTGGCGGGTGCTGGTCCCCGGCGGCCGGCTGCTGCTGGAGACTCCTGATATAGAGAAAACTTTCAGAGTGTTCCTGGCTGGAGACAGGGCCGCGCGCGAGGCGGCGCTCGGCTGGGTTTACGGGTCAGAAACCGACGGGATGGGACACCGCTATTGCTTCCCCAGGGAGCTGCTGCCCGGGCTGCTGTCCGAGGCCGGTTTCGCCGCTCCGGAGGGGGAGGAGTTCGACTACGGGCAGGGCCGGCCGGCGCTCAGGTTCTCGGCGGTAAAAAAAGAAGGGGAGGGGGCGGCGCTTAACGCGGCCCTGCGCCGCCGCCTGCTGGACGCCGGGCTGCCGTGTTTCGGCTCCGAGGTCCAGGCCGCCGGGCAGGAGGCGGCGATCGCCGCCATACTGGCGGCGCGCGGCAGCCCCGAAAAAGTTTTGCAGCAGTCGCTCTGCAGCGCCCGGCTAGCTTTTGAGTATTTCCTGCTGGCGGGCGAGAACGAGGCCAAGGAGTCGCCATACGCCGCCGCCTGCGAGCGCCTTGACGCCTGGGGCCTGCAGGCGCGCCTGGCCGCCGTTCTGCTCGCAGAGGCGGGGCCGGGGCGAGACTTTGGGAAGGCCTATGAAGCCGCGCTCGCTTTCGGCCGGCTTGCGCTCGCTGCCGCCTCCGCCGGAAGGCCGCTGCCCGCCGGGCCTGACCCGCAAGAGGGAGCGCCGCCGGTGTTCAGCCGCCTGGCCGCGGAGGAGTGGTTCTCGAGAGTTCAGGCTCTGCGCGCCCGCGGGGATTTGCCCTCGGGGGCATAAATGTTATAGCCTATACTATAGGGGACGGGCCAAAGGGTCCGTCTTTTTTTACCGATTTCGTAAATTACAACCGCCGTCGCTTAAGACAGCGGAACTTCATAGGAGAAACTACAAATGAAAAAGACCGTACTGTTCGCACTTCCCCTCGTGGCCCTGATGCTCGCCGTGGCCTGCAAGAAGCAGGAAGCCGTCGAGACCGCCGCTCCCGCCGCTACGGAGCAGGTCGCCGGCACCGCCGTCGAGGCCGCCCCTGCCGCTACCCCGGCTGCCGCCCCCGTCGCCGAGAAGAAAGGCAAGTAATAGCCTTTTTTACGGCTCAAGGCCGGCGTGCGCGAAAGCGCGCGCCGGTTTTGTTTTGCCCCGCCAAAAGAGATAGAATCTTAGGGAAGGGACGGAGGGTTTTATTTATGAATAAGCTTTATGAACTGGGCGCTAAAACAGGTCTTAACAGGGCCGAGGTCAACCGCATAGCCAGGTTCGGCCTGTTGGGGATGCTGGCTGTGGCCATGGCCGGTCTGGCCGCCTGCTTCAAAGCCCAGAAAACAGAACCGCCCCCGCAGTCGGCCAACCCCGAAACCTTGCAGGACATCGCCAACTCGGTAAAGACCAGCACCGGCACCGAAACCCAGCCGCCGGACGACGCCTGCGGGCCGTACCAGGGCTATCCCTGCGGCACCAGGTATTACACCGTGAGCCGTTCGGATTTTTACCGGAGAGCTTGATGAAAAAGACCGCCCTGCTGTCCGCCCTGCTGCTGCTGCCGTGCCTTGCCGCCGCTTTCGACTGCCCGCAGGCCGCCTCTGGCGAGAAAGCCGAAGACTGCCCGTGGGCCGGCGCGGCCAGGCTGATGAACGACGCCGCTGGTAAAGGGCAAAAGCTGGAGCCGCTCCTTTTAGCCCATGTTCCCGGCGTGCTCAAGCAGCTTGAGGCCGACAGCCAGAACCGCGCGCTCCTCTCCCTCTGGGGCAAAAGCATAAATTACGACGAGCTGGCCAACGGAGAGATCGTTAACCCCGCCGTGCTCTCCTTCATCGCCGCGCGCCTCGGCGCGCCTATGCCGGCCGGGAAGATAGTGCACGCGGGACTGGAGCATACCTACGGTTACCTGTTCAGCCTGCTGCCTACCAAGTTCGGTTTCAAGCGGGCCCGCTGGGTGCGCTCCGACATCGGGGACGGCCTGGGCCTGCCGCGCGGCGCCGCCGGCCCCGCTCCTTCCAGCGGCACGCTGCTGGCCAACGTCACCTGCCTGGCTGGCGGCATAGCGCTGCGCGACGACGCCGCGGCCCTGGCCCTGCTGGGGCGGGCTTCCGCCGGGTGTTCTCCGGAAACCAGGGCTTTCGTGTCCGGCGGCGCGGCGCGCATGCGCCTTACCGAGACCGTCCTCCTGCCCGGGGGGCGCAAAGTCGTTCTGCGTACTGATTTCGTGCCTTTCTCCGGGAGTTTCGGGGGAAATACGCACCTGCTAATTTACTCGGTATACGATTCCTCCGTAAAACAGGCTTACCTGATCTCCGCTTTCCCGGTTAACGCCGGGTTCGTGCAGAACGCGCTCAGCCCCTCGGGGCTGGGACCCAAAAAACCGGTGCAGACGCGCTACAACGCCTACGTAGAGGGCCTTACCGGGGCCGGCAAATTCACCGGCAGCCGGGAATACGCGCAGCTGCCTAAATAGTCCCGGCCCTGTAATCAATTAGCCCTTGAAAAGCCGCCCGGCTTACTATATACTATCAATTGATATTTATCAGGGCGGGGTATACCCCCGCCTTTATTGAATGACAAAACGCGACCTTCTGCTTTTAGCCGCAGCTTTCTCGGCCGTGGCCGTAATCCCCGGCCCGGCTTTCTGCGCTTGGGAAAAACTCCGTTCCTCCGACGCGCCCCTGGCCGTAGTTTACGCCTCTACCGGCAACTATACCGTAGCCTACACCGTGGGCGAAACCTGCGCCAGCCCCTACAACATGGTCACCGCCCCCTATTCGGCCAGGTCCGGCTACCTGTCGCTTATCCCGTCCAGCCTGGAGAACCAGGGCTATTTCGGTCTTGAGGCGGGCCAGGGCGTGATGCTTGCCGGGGCGCTCTGGGGCGCTCCGCCGGAAGACAGCGTAAAACTCCTTTTCTCCACCGATATTTCCGCCTCGCTCTCCAGCCCCGGGGTAAGCGTAACAGAGGTGCGCAACAATACCGGCGCCGACGTTAACATAAACTGGCCCGTGGCCACCAGCTATGCCGGCCAGAAGCTGGTGATAGTCCCGTCCCCGTTACAGCCCTGGCCCAAGGGCAGCGTCTTCGCGGTGTATTATTCCTCTTCGGTCGTGGACATCAACGGCGAGCCGCTGGCCGCGGCCACGACGGTCTATTTCTCCGTCACTATGGATCACCAGGTCGCTAATACCGCCACCTCGGTGTTCGACAGCCGGGTGCGCGTGGTCATCCCCGCCACCGCCTATTCCGAGGACTTCTTCCTGGCCCTGTCCACTAACTCGGAAAGGCCCGCCATCGTGCTGGCCAACGCCAAGCTGCCGGCCCAGCCCGGGTCTCCGGAATTCCTCAATATGGTCAGCGTTACGCCCTATGACGCCTCCGGCAACCCGCTGCAGCCCAACGACGCCTGTGTGGTCACGCTGCCGTACCCGGGCGACGCCAACAGCGACGGGATCCTGGACGGCTACGGGGCCTGGGTGAAGCCGGGCAACCTGGCCGTCTGGCTGATGGACGAAGAGCGCAATCTCTGGGTGAAGCAGACCGGGGCCGCGCTCAATACTTCGGCCCGCACTGTCTCGCTGCCGGTCTCCCATTTTTCAAGTTACGGCCTGCTGGCCATCCCCGACGCGGACCTGAACCCGGTTTACGCCTACCCCGTGCCTTTCAGGCCTAACGCCGGCAACGCCGCGCGCTACGGTACCTGGGCGCAGGGCGTCACGTTCACCAGCCTGCCCGGCTACGGGAAGATAAATATCTACACGGTCAGCGGCCAGCTGGTGCGGGAGCTGCCCGTGACCGGCGTCACCCGGCAATGGGACATAAAGAACTCCGACGGCGGGGTAGTGGCCAGCGGCGTTTACCTCTGGGAAGTCACCGCCGGGAGCAGCCGCAAGACAGGCAAGCTGGTGGTCGTAAAATAGCGTTAAAGATGATGACTAACACAAAGGCCGTCCTTCTTTTTTCAGCCGCCCTCTGCTGCGCGGCGCGCCCGGCGCTGGCCGGGGCCGGCGAGACCGGCGGCGAATTCCTGCGCATCCTCCACAGCCCCCGGGCGGTGGCGATGGGCGAGACCGGGGCCGGCCTCTACGGCGACCTGCTCGGCGCCGTGTCGCTCAACCCGGCGGCGCTGGCGCGCACCGGCTACGGCGAGGCGGCCTTCGCCTACAATTCCTGGCTCGAGGGCGTCACGGCCCAGCAGGCCGCTTACGCCAGGCCTCTCGGGGGCCGCAAGGGCGTGGCGGCCGTTTCCATGGAGATGCTCAGCGTGCCGGATATCAACGGCTACGACAATTCCGGGGCTTACGCGGGGAAGGTGGAGGCCGGCAGTTTCGCCGGCGCCGCGCATTACGCGGTGCGGCTCAGCGGCCCGTGGCGGGACCGCCGCCAGGGCCTTTTCGGCGGGGCGGCGGTGAAGTACGCCAGGGAAAAACTGGAAGCCGTCTCCGCTTCGGCCGTCCTTTTCGACGCCGGCCTGCTCTGGGTCAGGGACCTGCCCTGGGGAACTTTCGGGGCGGGGCTTTCCGCCCAGTCCCTGGGGAGCGGGTTCAAGTTCGATTCCGGCAGCGATCCCGCCCCTTCCGTAGTGCGCACCGGGATCTCTTTCATAACCCTCTCAGCCGGCGACCCGCTCACTTTCTCCGCTGACCTTAAGAAGCCCTCCGGCACGGATTCCGTCTTCTCCTCCGGCGCCGAATACCAGCTGCGCCGCCTGGTAGCCCTGCGGGCCGGCTACGTCTCGGGAGAGGACCTTGGCAGCGGCCTCCGCTTCGGCGGCGGCATAGCGGTAAAGACGCTGCAGTTCGATTACGCGGTTTCCAGCTACGGCAAGTTCGGCGCCGCCCACAGGTTCAGCCTGGCCTACAAGTTCGGCAAGCCGGTGGATATGACGCCTCACCTGAGCCCGGCTCAGGAGAAGGCCCGCTGGAAGGTGGAGCAGGCTCGCCGCCTGATGCGCGACAGCCGCTATTACGAAGCCGTGATAGAGCTCAACGACGCCCTGGGCCTGGATCCCGGCGACCCCGCCGCCCTGGAGCTTATGCGCAGGGTGCGGGGGCTGGTGGAGGTTTCCAAGTAATGCGCGCGCTCCTGCCGGCCGCCGCCCTTGCGGCGCTGCTGCTGGCCGTACCGGCCGCCGGAGAAACACTCCCCGGGCTGGTGACCCTGATAGACGGGGTCCTGGCCGATCCGGCGGACCCCAAGGCCAGGGCGCAGCTGCGGCAGGCGGCCTCCGAGGCCGCCGCCAGCCAGAAGGCCGCGGCGGCCCTGGAAAAAAAAGCGCTGATGGCCGGCGCGGAGCGGGACAGGAAACTGCTCCTCCAGCTGCGCGCCCTGAAGGCTGAGCGCACCCTCGCCTGGGAGCGCGAACTTTCCGCGGTCTGCGCGCTGGCGGGTTCCGCGGATACGGCGGGGGAAGCCGTGTCGGCCTACGAGCGGCTGCTCAATGAAACGCCGGTCTATTCCGACAACCGCGACCAGGTCAAGGCGGCCGCGGAAAAGATAAAAGGCATATTTTACGAGACGATAAAGAGGGAATTCCCGTACCTGGTGCAGGGGCGGACCCAGACGAACGAGCGGGATATAGCGGCCCTCATGTTCACCAGGGCTTCGGTGAGTGACGACACTGTGCGCTACCTGGACACCAGCACCACGCAGAAGGTGCTGGATATCGCCGCCCGGCTGCGCAGGGTGGAAGGCGAGCTCGGCGTCCAGCACGCAAACCTTACCGGGGGCCTGGAGCTGTACTCCAAAAAGCGCTACGCCGGGGCGCTGGAACTTATCGCGAAGGTGCTGTCCTTCGACAGCGAGAATGAAGAAGCTCTTTTTTACCGCGCCCGCGCCGAAGAAGAAGCAGGCGCGGCCGGGCTGAACGAACAGAAGAGGTGAGTTTGTGACCAAAAGATACGGAGCGGCCCTGGCCGCGCTTTTAATTTTCTCCGGGCTTTGCGCCCGGACCCACGCCGCCGTGCCCGGCACGCTCAGTTACCAGGGCACGCTGAGGAACAACGGCGCCCTGGTCAACGGCACCGTGGCCATGGAGTTCCGCATCACCAGCGCCGACGGCCTCACGCAGTACTGGACCTCCGATTCCACCAATGTGCCGGTTTCAGCCGGTCTTTTCCGCTATCCCCTAGGTACACCAAACGCGGCGCAGTTCGCCGCCATTCCCTGGAAGGATATCACCCCGTACGTGCAGATGGTGGTCGAGGGTAACCCCTTCCCGCGCGAGCCGCTCTACGCCTCCGCCTACGCGCAGCACGCCCGTACCGCGGAAAGTTCCACGGGCACTTTTACGGCCTACGAGGGCGACATCCGCATCTCCACCTCCGCCGGCAGCAAGGGCCTGGTTTTCCAGGACGGCACCGCGCAGTACAGCGCGGCCGGCTGGGCCGTCTCCGGGCAAAACACAATCCTTTCCGGCTCCGGCAACGCCGGCCTGGGCGTAGCCTCGCCGCAGGCGCGCCTGGACGTGCAGGCAGCCTCCCCGGCGGCCTCCGCCCAGATCTGGCGCAATTCTTCCGGGGTAGTAAAGGCCTCGGTCGCCGCCTCCGGCATTCTCTACGCCCCCGGCCTGGACGTTAACGATACCGACGCCAATACCACCAGCAGTGGCGTGAGATTCTCCAATTTCGCCTGCTCCGGCACCGCCAAACTAACGGTGGATTCCAGCGGCAACCTGGTGTGCGCCTCGGACCAGACCGGCAGCGGCACCGGCAACCTGGTGGACCCTCTCTTCGAAACCCTCGACGCCGGCACTAACGCCGGCGGCCTGGGCATGGTAAACCTCGGCAGCGTGGCTATGGGTCTCGGCGCGTCCGCGGCGCGGCTGGACGTGCAGGGCGCCCTTGGCGGTTATTCGCAGATCTGGCGCAATTCCTCCGGAGTCGAGGTGGCTTCTCTCACCACCTCCGGCCTGTTCTACGCCGACGCGGCCAACCTGCGGAACCTGCCTGCCGGCGCGGACAGCCTGGGCAGCCATACCGCTACGCAGCCGCTGGATATGGCCGCCTTCGGGATAAACAACGCCGGGGATATTACAGCCTCGGGCAAAATAACTTCTTACTCCAGCGTCACGGTAGCCGGGGAGCTGGGAACGCCGAGGCTCGGCCTGTCGGCCGGGGTGGCGGTTTCCTCTGCCGCGGAGACGGCGGCTATCCGCGCCGGCTTGTACGTGAGCAGCAATATCTATGTGACGGGAGTTTCCTCCGCTTCCGCTTATTACGGCAGCGGCGCCGCGCTTACGGCCCTTAACGCCTCCAATATCTCGGCCGGCGCGCTTTCAGATTCCCTTCTGTCCGCCAATGTCGCCCGGCTAGGTTCCGGACAGGTTTTCTCGGGCGTCAACACTTTTACCAGCAGTTTCACGGTCACCAGTTCCTCCGGCGCGGCCATCCCGAGGGTTCAGCTCAATCCGTTGGTCTACATCTCCTCCGCCCCCGAAGTTTTCCACGGCGGCGTATATGTGAGTAGCAATATTTTTACGGTCGGCTTCTCCTCCGCCGCTGGTTACTACGGCGACGGCTCGGCCCTCACGGCGCTGAACGCCACCAACCTCAGCGCCGGCAGCCTGCCGGACGCGCGGCTTTCGGCCAATATCCCAGGCTGAACGCTGATAATACTTTTTCCGGTTCCGTTACGGTCTCCGCTGCCGCCGGGGCTGCCGCGCCGAAGCTCGCCCTGACCTCGGGCGTGGAGATTTCCTCGACCCCCGAAACGGCGGCCTTCCAAGGCGGCGTGTATGTCAGCAGCAATATTTTCGTGGTCGGCATCGCTTCCGCCACGCGATATTACGGCGACGGTTCCGCTCTGACCGGGATAGTCGGTTCGGACGGCCTTGGCGACCATGTGGCGACTACGACCCTGCTGATGTCAGGCTTTGGTATTGCCGGAGCCGGGGATATCACCTCGGCCGGGAAGATAACGGCTTACTCCAGTGTTACCGTGGCGAGCGGACTTGGCCTGGGCTCGCCGAAGCTGTCGCTCTCCCCGGAAGTTGAGATCTCCTCGACCCCGGAAACGGCGACCATCCGCGGCGGCGTATATGTCAGCAGCAATATTTTCGTGGCGGGCATCTCTTCCGCCACGCGCTATTACGGCGACGGCTCGCTGCTGACCGGCATAACCGCCTCGGACAACCTAGGCACCCATATCATGACTGCTAACCTGCGGACCGGCGCTTTCTGGATCTCCTCCGACGGCGGCGCAGAGGGCTTGTCAGTGAACTCCCTGGGCAATGTGGGCGTGGGCGTGAACCCGGCCACGGTGCGGTTGGAGGTAAACGACGGGGACGCAGATACCAACACCAGCGGCATGAAGTTCACCAACTTCTCCTGCGTCAGCCCGGCCAAACTTACCGTGGATGTGAGCGGCAACCTGATCTGCGCTACGGACCAGACAGGCAGCGGCACCGGCAACCTGGTAGATGACCTTCCCCAAACGCTTGGCGCGGGCAACAATGCCGGCGGCGCCGGGATAACCAACCTAGGCAGCCTGGCGCTGGGCCTGGGCACGGCCGGTACGCGCCTGGATGTACAGGCTGACGGCGTGGGGTACTCCCAGATCTGGCGCGACAGCGGCGTCACTATCATGTCCTCCATGAGCGCCGCCGGCGTGCTCTACGCGGAGGCCTCCGGCCTGCGCGGCCTTACCCTGGCGACTACGCTTACCGACGGCAACAGCGCCGGCGGTATAGGTATCACCAATCTGGGCGGCGTGGCCATAGGCCTCGGCGCCGCCGTGGCCCAACTGGATGTGCAGTCCTCTGGTGTTAACGCGCAGTTCTGGCGCAACAGCGGCGGCACTATAGTGTCCTCCATGACCGACACCGGCGAGCTCTTCGCCGAGGCCTCCGGCCTGCGCGGCCTTACCCTGGCCACAACTCTTGAGGACGGCAACAACGCGGGAGGAGCGGGCATCACCAACCTGGGCAACCTCGGAGTGGGCCGCGCCGCGGCCGCGGATGTCCGGCTGGATATACAGGCCGGCGGTTCGGACGAGTACATGCAGGTCTGGCGGGCCCCTGATGGCACCGCGGTTTCCTCTATGAGCGCCGGCGGCGTGCTCTACGCCAAGGCTTCCGGCCTGAGCGAACTGCCCTCTGACGGGCTCGGGGCGCACAACGCCACCCAGGACCTCAACATGGGCGGCTTCACCGTAAATAACGCTCCCAAACTAGTGCTGACCGCCAATGTAAACATCTCTTCCACTCCCGAGTCTTTTCACGGCGGGATAGGCGTGCAGGTGAGCAGCAACGTCTTCATCGTCGGCATCGCCTCCGCTACCAAGTTCTACGGCGACGGGTCCGGCCTTACCAATATAACCGGCGGCAGCGTGACCGGCATGGTCAACCCCGCCACGGCTGACCTGGACATGGCAAACAACAACGTGTACGGGATTCTTTCTTTAGCGGCCACCAATGCAAGCATAACCAACGTACAGGCCGCTGTGCTAAACACCACGCAGCCGCAGCTTACAATAAGCACCCATTTGTATGTGGGGGGGCATTCGGCCTTCGGCAACGGCATAGCCGCCGCCAGCACTTTCTCGGCGGTTTCGGTCTACAAGAGCTACACTAATCCCGACCTGAACATCGATAACATTGGCATCCACGTGCGTTCCGAGATGACGCCGCCGGTCGATAACCTGGGGATGATCACCAGCGGCGGTCTGTTCACTGGCACTATCCCGGACAACCACGGTTTCAATAGTGGTATGCTGCGCGGCGTCTACGGCCTGGCCGAGGCTCGCAATAATGCCGCTCTCCGCTACGCGGCCGGCGTTATGGGTGGAGTTACCAAGACTAATCCTGGCACACTCAATGAGGCATTTGGCGGGTATTTCTCCGTGAACATGGGTAACACCGCGCCCTCTAGCAACATAGTAAACGCTTACGGTGTTTACACCATGAGTTATGTCGCGGACCCGGATGCCACCATCACCAATCTGTTCGGGGTATATGTGGACTCTCCGACATATCATCCTGTTCCGACTCTCAATAACATAAACAACAATTACGGCGTGTATATAAACGACCAATCTGGTTTTGGTCTTTTGAAAAGCTACAACCTCTACTCCGCCGGGGCCGGCAAGAACTACTTCAATGGGAACGTCACTATAGGTGCCACGACATCGGCTGTGCCTTTGGAGATAAAGGCGGACAGTTCAAATAACGCCATAAGGATAACCAGCGAGGCCGCTTCTGTCTGCACGATACAGATAAATAACAGCGCGACGTGCTCTACCGCCGAGCAGCTTATCGCGGCGCATGGCACTAAATCTTTATGCCTTGTCTGTAATTGACAGGCGCCAGGTTAAATAAAGAAAGCCCCGGCTGTCCGGGGCTTTCTTCATTTTTGCGGGTCCCTAAGGCCGCTCGAAGACCAGGAGGGTCTCGGTGTGCGGGGTGTTGGGGTAGAAGTCGAAGCCGGCCGCCCGGATGATCTTGTACTTCTCCATGAAGTAGGCCGCGTCGCGGCCCTGCGTGATGGGGTTGCAGGACAGGTAGATGATGCGCTTCGGGAGGATCTGCATGATGCGCTTTATCACCTTGGTGTGCAGCCCGGCCCGGGGGGGGTCCAGCACCAGGATGTCGGTGTCGTCGAAGATACCTTCGCCGGCCTTCTCGGACAGCGAGCACGCTATCTGGAAGTTGTCGGCCCCGTTGGCCTGGGCGTTGACCGCGGCGTATTTCACCGAGCTCTCCGAGGATTCCACCGCGTAGACCTTGTCGGCCAGGTCGCGCAGGCTCAGGCCTATCACGCCCACGCCGGAGTACAGGTCCACCAGCTTGCCGCATTTAAAGGAGGCCGCGCGGATCTCCTTCAGCGCCTCCTCGAACAGCTCCGTGTTGTTCTGGAAGAAGCAGTCGAAGCCGTAGGAGAACTTGCCGCCGAGCAGCTCCTCGGTGACGAAGTCGTCGCCCCAGGCTTTTATGATCCCGTCCACCTGGCTGACCGAGCTGATAGGGTTGGAGTAGATGGCCAGGAAGCCGTTGAGGCCTTCCACCATCATCTCCGGGAGTTCTATGTCGTCGCGCTTCATGAACAGCGCGGCCACGCGCGAGCCGGGCTTCTTGGCCTCGCGGATGAT
>CAYQJX010000041.1:0-16517 GCA_964417965.1 uncultured Elusimicrobiaceae bacterium | reverse complement strand
CGGCGTTCTCCACCAGCGCGTAGACGAAGCGGTAGGGGCTGATGATGCCGGCGGAGGGGACCAGCAGGGCTGCCCTGACCTCGGGGCCCAGGTTGGGCTCGTTGGCGTCCAGCCAGGCGCGGTCCACCAGCTCCATGCCCTTGATCCCCAGCGCTTCCCCGTCCGTCTTTATCTTTTCAAGCTCTTTGACGTCGGCTTCTTCGAAGGCCACCACCAGCTGCCCGCACTGCACGAAATTCAGCCCCAGGTCCCCGGCTATCTCCTCGCGCATGAGGCGGTTGCCCTCCACGCAGAGCCAGCCCTTAAGGGAGGCGGGGGGGTTCTGGGTGCCGGCGTGGATGATGCCGCTGTTGGATTTGGAAACTCCGAAGGCCGGCTCGGCCTCTTTTTCCAGCAGCAGCACGTCCAGCCGGTAGCGGGAGAGCTCTCTGGCTACGGCGGCGCCTGTTATGCCGGCCCCGACCACGATGACGTCATATTTCATCGGTCCAATTCTACTATAATCGCGGGCACCGGCGCATGGGGCCTCGGGCCGCTACTTGTGCGAAAAGCCCCCTTATTATATAGTGTATTTACTGTCACCTTGCGGGTCAGCCTTCAATTATTATAGATTTACAGCGGGGTCAGGGGTAATGAAGAATAAACCGTTTACACAGTGCCTTCTCGCGCTCGCGCTCTGCGCGCCGGCTTGCGCCGGCCACGACAGCGCGGAGGAGGAATTTTTCAGCCTGGAAAAATCCTCGCTGGAGGAAACCCTCAACATTAAAACCTCGGTCGCCACGCGCAGCGCCCTGCCCCTGCGGGCGGCCCCCGGCCTGGTAACCGTGATCACGCGCGAGGAAATACAGACCTCGGGCGCCAGGGACCTTATCGACGTGCTGAAGCTGGTGCCCGAGTTCGAGTTCGGCGTGGACGTGCAGGGCAACCTGGGCCTGGGCGTACGGGGCAACTGGGGCAACGAGGGCAAGGTCCTGCTGCTGTGGGACGACCAGGCCTATAACGAACCCCTCTACTCCACCATCCAGTTCGACAGGTTCCCGGTGGACCAGATAGAGCGCATCGAGATAATCAAGGGCCCCGGCTCGGTAGTTTACGGCGGCTTCGCGGAACTGGCGGTCATCAAGATAGAGACCCGCCTGCCGAGGGCCATAAATGGCAGCAAGGCCTACGCGGCCTACGGCCTAGGGCGGAAGGCCAGGGCCAGGAGCTACGCCGGCTACACCTACGGCAAAGACCTCGGCGGCACGGAAGTCTCGGCCAAGGTTTTCTGGGGCGACGCCCAGCGCAGCGACCTGCGCTACGCCGATTTCGGCGGCGGCTCCTACGGGATGAACGGGGATTCGGCCCTGTCCCCGAAGAGCGTCAACCTGTACGCCGCCCGCGGGAGCGCTTCCACCCGCCTGATAGTAGACGACTATTCCCTGCGGAACAGGGACCACTTCGGCAGCGTCCTGTCCACCGGCTCGAGCCGCGTGGCCTTCCGTTCGGTGTTCTACGAGGCAAAGTACTGCTTGCACTTCTCCGATTCGGTCCGTCTGGAACCCCGGCTGAATTATGCCGCCGCCAGCCCCTGGCGGGAGGACGACGAACATCTGCCCTACGACAAGAAGACCGCCAGACTTACGGCCTCGCTGTATTCCTTCTACCAGCCGGGCGGCGCCTTTGACGGGATGTTCGGGAGCGAGTATTACAACGACAGCGTAAGGATAGGAGAGGGAACCGGCGCCGCGTCCCTGGACGCCTCGGGCTCCAGGCAGAAATACGACAATATAGCCTTCTTCTCCCAGGCCGCTTTCAAAGCGGGGGGGACGGATATCGCCGCCGGGGTGCGCTACGACAGGAACTCGCATTTCGGCTCCTCCCTCGTGCCCCGCCTGGCCGCCACCAGGGCTCACAACGATTTTAATTTTAAAGCCATCTACAGCGAGGCCTTCCGCGCCCCCTCGATAGAGAACATCCGCCTCAACCCCGATATCGACCCGGAAAGGACTAAATCTACGGAGCTGGAGGCCGGCTACAAGGCTTCGGAGCATCTTTTTATCTCAGGCAATTTTTTCATGTGGCGATACATGACCCGATAGTCTTCACGCTGGTCGGGGGCGCTGAAACCTACCAGAACTACAGCAGGACCGGCACCAGGGGCCTGGGCGCCGCCGTTAAATACAAGAACGGCGGCAACCGCGCGGACCTCGGCTACGTCTACCAGAACACGGACAGCAACCGCGTCGCGCCCTACGCCGTCCCCGGGCATTCCTCGTATATGCTCGCCTTCCCGCGGCATAAGCTGACCGCCTCGGCCTCCCTGCCCCTCCTGTCCGGCGTCAGCCTTAACCCGGCGGCCGTATATGTTTCAAAGCGGTACGGTTATTACAGCACGGGGGCGGTAAAAGCTTTCTCCGAGAAAATCGTCCTGGACGCCAATTTCCATCTTAAGGACAGGTTCCTGCCCCGCCTCTCGCTGGATATAGGAGTGAAGGATATTTTCAGCTCAGGCTACTCCTACCTCCAGCCTTACGACGGCGGGCATGCCGCTCTGCCGGCGGCCTCCAGGGAATTTTTCCTAAAGGCGGCCTATGAATTTTAGGGCGCTCCTCCTCGTTCTGCTGCTCGCCCTGCCCGGCGGGGCCGCGGCCGAGACCGCCGCCGTCCTCTCTTCCGGAGGCGGAGCCTATATGGAAGCTTTTTCCGCCTTCCAGGCCGCCTACGGGGAGGAAGTGGCCCACTACTATCTTTCTAACGGAAAACCGAAACTGGCGCCGCAGACCCGCACGGTGGCGGCTTTCGGCGGCAAAGCGACCATCTACCCCTATCCGCCCGGCACCCGGGTGGTCTACTGCATGGCCCCCGGGATATTTCTGAAGAAAGGGGACCTCGCCTCCACCGTCAAGGTAAGCCTGATCCCTAACTTCGCCACAATACTCTCAAGGCTGAAGTCCATCCAACCCGACCTGAAAACGCTGAAAGTGCTGTGGATGGCTCCCGATTTCGGACAGTTCGCCGGCGCCATAGGCAAGGCCGGGGAAGCGCTGGGGATACAGCTGGTGTCGATACGGGTGCAGGACCCCTCGGACCTGCCCTCGATACTGCGCCGGGAGATGCAGGGGATGGACGCCTTCTGGCTGCCTCCGGACCCGCTGCTGATAACGCCGGAGAACCTGCTGATACTGCGGGAGTTCTCCTGGTCCAACGGCATTCCCTTCTACGGCTCCACCAAGGGAATGACCCGCGAAGGCGCGGCGGCCTCGGTGGGCCTCAGCTTCAGGGATATGGGCGCGGCGGCGGCGGCGGCGGCGCTTAAGCTGGAGGCGGGGGAAACGCTGCCCGAAGTGGTCTTTCCCGAGAAAGAAGAGATAACCCTCAACGCCACCGCGGCCAAAAGATGCCGCCTGGAATTTCCCCGCAAGCTCATTGAAGAGGCCGGGTACTTTTTCCCATGAAGCTCTACCTCAAGATCCTGATCTTTATCCTGCTGCTGATGGGCCTGGCCTTGTGGGTCAACATCTATTTCTCCCGCGTGGCGGTCACCGACGCCATGAGCGCCCAGATAGCGGACGGCGCGGCCTCCGCCGCCGCCGACCTTACGCCCTCTCTCCAGAAAGTGTTCACCGCGCGGCTTGAGCTGGAGGGGATAAAGACCCTGCACGCTTTCGCCCAGAAAACGGGAGCCCTCTACGCCGCCGCCGTAGCGGCCGACGGCACCGTTATCGCCCATACCAACGTGGCGCTGGCCGGCACCAATATTGCCGACGCCCTGATGCAGCAGGCGGCCAGGACAGGCTCGCCCGTTTCGCGGCGGACGTACCACAACGGGGAAGAAGTGGTGGAGGCCGTTATCCCGGTCTCCTCCAAAAAAAGCGCCTCCGGCGAGGATATCCTGTTCGAAGGTCTCTCCGATTCCGGGGAGATGGCGGGCTTCCTGCGGGCCGGCCTGCCCCTCACCCCGGCCCGCAAGGCGGAACGGGATATAATGTTCAAACTGCTGGTCCTGGCGGTAACCATCGCGGTGGCGGCCCTTGCGCTCTCGGCGCTCTTCACCCGGCTCATCCTGAGCCAGGTCTCCTTCCTGAGGGAAGGCATCCGGAAGGTGCGCGACGGCGATTACAATTTCTCGGTGCCCGTGGTCTCCCACGACGAGCTCGGCGACGTGGCGATAAGCTTCAACAAGCTAAGCCGCGGCCTCTCGGAAACTACCGTCTCAAAACAGTACCTTGACTCTATCGTGGAGAGCATGCCAGACCCGCTCATAATCACCGACGAGCGGGGAACCGTTATAAAGGCCAACAAGGCGGCGATAGATTTTTCCGGTTACGATTTCTCGCCGCCCGGCTCGCTGAACCTTAAAGACATCCTGGAGCCGCAGGCCGAAGGCGCGGCGGATCCCTTAAGCCTGCTGGCCTGGAGCGGGCACATAAAGGAACTCGACCTCTGGCTGCTGTCTAAAACGGGCGCGCGCCTGCCGGTCATGATGTCGGCCGCGCTGACCGGCCCCGAGGGGCGCCGCCAGGTAGTGGCAGTGCTCAAGGACATGGCGCAGCACAAGGAATCCGAAGCGCGCCTGGCCCAATATCTCAAGGAAGTCGAGATGGTCAACAGCGAGCTGGACGCCTTCGCCCACACGGTCTCTCACGACCTCAAGGAACCGCTGCGGGGCATAGAGATGTTCTCCGGCATGCTCCTGACCGATTACGCCCCGAAGATGGAGCCTCAGGCGGCCGACTACCTGGGCCGCGTGGTCAAGGCCTCTTCCCGGATGCGGCGGCTGATAGACGACCTGCTCAGCTACGCCCGCGTTTCGCGGGTGCGCAACCCCTACGAGAGCGCCTCTACGGCCAAACTGGCGGCCGAGGCGGTGGCCGGCCTTGCGCCCCTCATAGAGGAGAGGCGGGCGGAAGTGCGGGTCCCCGAAACGCTGCCTGAGCTCTTCTGCGACCCCGTGAAGATCCGCCAGGTATTCCATAACCTCATCAGCAACGCGCTGAAATACAACGAGAACCCGGTACCGGTGATAGAGCTGGCCGCGGAGAAGTTCGGGGAATACTACTGGAAATTCTCGGTCAAGGACAACGGCATCGGCATCCCGGCGCAGTATTTCGAAGAGATCTTCAAGATGTTCAAGCGGCTGCATTCCCGGCAGGAATACGGCGGCGGCACCGGCGCGGGCCTGGCGATAGTGAAAAAGATAGTAGAGGAGCATAGCGGGAAAATCTGGGTTGAGTCCGTGGAAGGGAATGGCTCTGTCTTTTACCTCCTTATTCCGGCGGACCTCAGAAAACAGCCCTGACGCAAGGAGACATCATGGTCAAGGAACAAACAAAACTCAGCATCCTCCTGGTGGAGGACAACGAGGACGACGTACTCATAGCCCAGCGCGCCTTCAAGGAGTTCACCGTGATCTCCGAGATCAATGTGGCCCACGACGGGCAGGAGGCGCTGGACATGCTCTACGCCGCCGGCAGGTACTCGGCCGCCAAGCCCCTCCGGCCGTCCATGATCCTGCTGGACATCACCCTGCCGCTGATGGACGGGATGGCCGTGCTGAAGAAGCTGAAAGCCGACCAGTCCCTGCGCGGGATCCCGGTGATAATGCTCACCACCTCCTCGCGCCACGAGGACATAGTACGCTGCTACGAGAACGGGGCGGCCTCCTACATAACAAAGCCGGCTTCCCTGGAAGAGTTCCTGGAGCTCGCCCGGAAGTTCGAGATGTACTGGGTCAGCGTTTCAAAACTGCCGGTCTGAGGAACCTATGACTGAACAGCATAAAATGCGCATCCCCGAGATCGCCGTCCTTAAATGGCGGAACATCGCCGAACTGCTGGCCCAGGTGGCGGCGGTGCCGGCCGCGACGATAAACATGGTGGAGGAAGACAATATCCGCATCATAGGCGTCAGCGCCGGCCCGGACAAGCCGTTCGAGCAGGGCGACATCATCGACACAAAGAGCGGCCATAAGACGTACTGCGCGGCCGTGATACAGGCGAGGGAAAAGCTGGTAGTCACCGACGCCAGGACCAGCGATTTCTGGAAGGAAAGCGACGGCGCGAAGGCCGGCTACATCGCCTACGCAGGCGTGCCGATAGTCTACCCCGACGGGGACATCTTCGGCAGCATCTGCCTTTTTGACAAGAAACCCAACACCTTCGAAGGCCCTGTCATACGCCTGATGGAGGAGTTCAGCGAGATCGTCACGGGCCACCTGTCCCTGATCACCAAGAACACGCAGCTGGAGGACGCGCTGAAAGAGGTGCGGACCCTGCAGGGGCTCATCCCGATCTGCGCCAACTGCAAGAAGATCCGCGACGACAAGGGCTTCTGGCAGAAAGTGGAGGTTTACCTGGAGGAGCGCTCCAACGCGCGCTTCACCCACGGCCTCTGCGAGGACTGCATCCAGAAACTCTACGGCAAGGAGAAGTGGTTCAAGGACAAGGATAAATAAGGTTCAGAAGACGCCGAGGTGCCCGAGCAGGATCTTGAGGCCTATGGCGATGAGGATAAACCCGCCGGCAGCCTCCATTTTATGTTCGAAGAAATGGCCGCCGGCGGAGCCTATTTTAACCCCGGCCACGGACATAAGGAAAGTGACCAGGCCGATAACCAGCACCGGCCCGATTATAGAAAGCTGCAGCAGGGAGAAAGTGAGCCCCACAGCCAGCGCGTCTATGCTGGTGGCTATGGCCAGCACCGTCAGCGTGCCGGTATCGAACGGGCAGGACTTGGGCCCGCCGCACTCCTCCTCCTCTTTGATCTTGAAAGCTTCGTATACCATCTTACCGCCGACGGCCAGGAGCAGGGCGAAGGCTATCCAGTGGTCCCAGCCCGAGATAAAATCTTTCATGCTGAGCCCAGCCGCCCAGCCGACCACCGGCATCAGCGCCTGGAAGCCGCCGAAAAACAAGCCCATCTTAAGCGCGTTCGGCAGGTGGAGCCGCTTCATGGTGGCGCCGCTCGCCAGCGAGACGGCGAAGGCGTCCATGGAAAGCCCGAGGGCGATGAGGAGTATTTCGATGATAGCCATAAATAAATTATACCAACTTGAACCGGCCGGCGACCTTTTAATATAGTGATTATATGAACCCAATAGCCTTGATCCGACAATTCTTCCAGGGCCTGACGGCCGAGACCACCCCGGGCCAGATCGGCGCCGGCATAACGCTGGGTTTCCTGATAGGCCTGATGCCCAAGGCCACCCTCACGGCGCAGCTCCTCATCGTCCTGATGATGGCCACCCGCGTCAATATCCCGATGGCCATCCTCACCGTCTTCGCCGTCAGCCTGGCCAACCCGCTGCTCGACAAAGTGTCCGACCCCATAGGCTACGCGCTGCTCACCAGCGAAGCGCTGCGCCCGCTCTGGACGAAGCTTTACAACATGCCAATAATGCCGTGGACCGGGTTCAATAATACCGTAGTCCCCGGCGGCCTGGTGCTCGGGGCCCTGCTCGCCGCGCCGGTTTATTTCGCGGGGCGGCGCTTCGGGGTGTTCTACAACGAGAAGTTCCGCGCGCGGGTAATGAATTCAAAGGTCGTAAAAGGCCTGAAGGCCTCCTGGCTGCTGGACTGGTATTTCAAGGGGGCGGTGTAATATGCGCTGGTCCTACATAGCTCCCCGCCTGGCCCTGCTGGTGCTGCTCTGGGCTTTCTTTTTCTTCGCCTTCGACCCGCTGCTTAAGTGGGGCCTTATAAAAGGAATAGAGAAAGGCGCCAAGGCTAAAGCCGAGATCGCCACGCTCAAGACCGGCCTCCTGCATCCCTCGCTCAGGATAACAGGCTTCGCCGTGGCGGATTCCGCCAGCGAATACAGCAACCTCGTGGAATTCTCCGAGCTTTCCTTCGCGGCCGAGGGCGCGCCGCTGCTGGAGAAGAAGCTCGTCGTGGACACGGCCTCACTTAAAGGCCTGCGCTTCGGCACCCCGCGCAAGACCTCGGGCAGGCTGCCTTTCGTAAAAGAGGAGCCTTCGGAGCTGGTAGAGTCTATGAAGGCCGAATCCACTGGCTTCGCGCTGGACCGCGCCTCGGAGGCCAAGGCGGACCTCTCCGCCGACTACAAGGTAGACCCCGCCGGGCTGGAATCCGTAAAACTGGCCAAACAGCTGGAGGAGACCTACCAGAAAAATTACGCGGACATCTCCGCGCGCTTCGACGAGAAAAAGTACCAGGCCGGGCTCGACGAACTCAAGGCCCGCTTCGAGAAAGCCAAAGGCGAGAAGAACCCGCTGAAGCAGGCCAAGGATTACGCCGAGATAGCCAAGGAAGTAAAGAAGCTCACCGCCGAGTTCAAGAAGGACAAGGCCGAAGCGGAAGCCGCCCTGGCGGCGGCCAAGAACGCCTTCAAGGCCGTGGAGGAAGCCCGCGCCCGGGATATGGCGGCCGTGATGGCAAAGATGAAGCTGCCGTCGCTGGACACGCAGTCCATAGCCCGGATGCTCGCCGGCCCGGTCATAGCCGAGAAGACGGCCCTGGCCATGAAATGGATGGGGCTGGCGAAAAAATATATGCCGGCCAACACCAAGGGCGTACTCAAGAACGAGGCCAGGCGCGGCCGCGAAGTGCATTTCCCGAAAGCGAAGGCCTATCCGACGGTATTGGTACGCAGGCTGGAGCTGACCGGAGAACTGGGTCTTGAAGACCCGCTGGGATACAGCGGCACCATAGAGGGCCTCACCACCCAGCCGCAGGTGTACGGCCGCCCGACGGTAGCCGAGATAAAGGGCGCCAAGGGCGCCCGCCGGCTGGACTTCCGGGCCTCCCTGGATGCCGCCGGGGAAACGGTGAAGACCGCCTCGCGGCTTTCCTATACCGGCATTCCGGTCAAAGAGCTGCAGCTCGGCTCTCCGGCTTCTTTCATGGTGGACATAACCGGGGGGACCGGCGCCCTGGAAGCGACGCTGGCCACGGAAGGGGAGAAGATAGCCGGCAAAGCCTCCGCTCGCCTGGCCGGAGCCGTCTTCAAGCCCAAAGCGGAGAACATCAAGGCCGCCCCGCTGCGCTCCGCCGTAGAGAACTCTTTCGCCGGGCTTTCCTCCGCCGTCATAGGCGCCGATATTTCCGGCACGATCACCGGCCCGAAGCTGGCCGTCAACACGGACCTTGCCAACGCCCTGTCCAAGGCCTTCACCGGGGCGATGGGCGCGGAAGTAAAAAAAGCGCAGGACGCCGCCCGGGCCAAAGTGGACGAGGCGCTCAAACCTTACCGGGCCAAGCTCGACGGCCTGGCCGCGGCCAAGCAGGCCGAGCTGGGGGGGAAGCTTAAGGACACAGAAGCGGGCGTCACCGGCAAAGCCGAGAAACTGCTTAAGGACCTCGCCCCCGGCAAAGTAAAGCTGCCAAAGTTCAAGTTCTGACCCGAGGTTTCAAATAGGGAACAAAGGCTCAAGCGGCCCCCTGGAGAGGGGGCCGCTTATTATTTGTAACGCGGCATTAACGATGCCGCTCCGTCGTAGAAAATTCCAGTAAAAATAGGTATTGACAAAGAAGGAACGATGACGTATACTATTTCCGTAGTCAACGTTACTGGATTAACGTTAATAAATAACGATAAAACAAGAAACGTTACAATCTAAACGTTAAGCGATCTGGAGGAAAGTATGGCAAAGATAATCTGCATAGACGACGACAAGGATATCCTTGATACCTGCGAAGTGGTGCTGCAGGGCAAGGGCCACACCGTTGTGACGGCGACCAACGGCAAGGAGGGCTTCGAGAAGGCCTCCAAAATGAAACCGGACCTGATAATCCTGGACGTCATGATGGACAACTCCACGGAAGGCTTCCAGACCGCCCAGAAGTTCCGCCGCACCGAGCTGCTTAAATTCGTCCCGATCATGATGCTCACCTCGGTAAACGAGACCTCGCCCCAGAAGTTCAGCGAGAAGGACGGGGAATTCCTGCCCGTGGACGCCTTCATGGAAAAGCCGATAAAGCCCAAGGAGTTCCTGGCCAAGGTAGCCGAGCTGCTCGCCCTTAAGAAAGACCAGGTCAACGTGGAAGGCCGCACCAAATAAGGAGTGTTATGACCAGGATTCCCCAGCGCACCGTAGAGAGATTCTTCCGCTACTGCCAGTTCCTGCACACCAGGCTTGAAGCCGGTTCGGAGTTCGTCTTCTCGCACGAACTGGCCGCGGCGGTAGGAGTCTCTCCAGAACAGGTCCGCCGCGACCTGATGAACTTCCGCCTCAAGGGCACCCCGCAGCGGGGCTACCCGATAAAGGAGTTCATGGCGGAGCTTTACTCGCACCTGGAATCCGGGTCCCTGACCAAGATGGTGCTGGTGGGGGTGGGCAACCTCGGAAAGGCCATACTTTCCTACTTCCTCAAGCGCAGGCCCAACCTCTCCATCGTGGCCGCCTTCGACCTGGACCCGGAAAAAGTGGACCGGGTCTATTCTGGCTGCCAGGTGCACCATATCGGCCAGCTGGAAAGGACCGTCTCGCGAGAGAAGGCGACGGTGGGCATCATCACGGTGCCCGCCTCCGCCGCGCAGGAGGCGGCCGACATGCTGGTGCGCGCGGGCGTGCGGGCGATCGTAAACCTGGCCCCGGCGCAGCTCAAGCTGCCGCCCGGGGTCTTCCTGGACCAGATAGACATCACTCTCTCTATAGAGAAAGCGGCGTACTTCGCCCGCAAGAATTCACTCAAGGAGCAACTGAGATGAGCGTCCCGAGCAAAGTGGAGAAAGTCCTTGAAAACCACAGCTTCGCCAAGCGCGACAAGCTGATCCCGATCTTGCAGGAGGTGCAGGCCGCCGACGGCTATATTTCCAAGCAGGCCGTCCTCAAAGTGGCGGCCCATCTCAATATTCCCGCCAGCAAGGTCTACGGCGTGGCGACTTTCTATAACCAGTTCCGGTTCAAGCCGGTAGGCCGGTACCACATCATGATCTGCCGCGGCACCGCCTGCCACGTAAAAGGCTCGGCCGGCGTGCTGAAGATGTGCGAAGAAGTGCTCGGTATAAAGGCCGGCGACACCACCCGCGACGGCCTGTTCAGCATAGAGACCGTCGCCTGCATAGGCGCCTGCGGCCTGGCCCCCGTCATCAGCATCAACGGCGAGTTCCACGCCAAGATCACCTCGGACAAGCTCCGCAAACTCGTGGAAGACATCAGGAAAACGGAGACGCAAAATGCCGCAAAATAAAGACCTCATCGCCAGTAACCTCGCCGGCCTGCCGGCCTCGGTGCGCACGGCCTTCCTTACCCGCGTCTTCGGCACGGAGGACTACGCCGAAAAGGCCGCGGTTATGCGGCGCGAGAACCTTTCCCGCGCGGTCGTCTACATAGGCGCCGGCACCTGCGGCCTGGCCGCCGGCGCGGCCAAGACCATAGAAGCGGCCAAGCGCTACATCAAGGAGAACCGGCTGGAAGCCGACATCCTGGAAGTGGGCTGCATCGGCTACTGCGCCGCGGAGCCCCTGCTCGACGTGCAGCTCCCCGGGCAGGCCCGGATCTCCTTTCAGCGCGCCACCGGCGACGTCGTCCCGGGGCTGCTGGACTCCGTTTTCAGGGACCAGGCCCCGAGCAAGGACTACGTGCTCGGGCAGTTCGAGGACGGGGGGAAAAAGTGGCCCCGCCTGCCGCTGCTCAACGAGCATCCTTTCTTCGCCAAGCAGCTGCGCTTCGTGCTCAAGCATGTGGGGATAGTGGACCCGCTCTCCATACAGGATCACATAGCCCGCGGCGGCTACGGGGCTTTCCTTAAGGTCATCCACACCATGACCCCCGCCCAGACCTGCGACGCGGTGGAGGCCAGCGGCCTGCGCGGCCGCGGCGGCGGCGGCTTTCCCACGGGCAAGAAGTGGAAAATAGCCCTGAGCTCCGACGCGGACCAGAAATACATCATCTGCAACGCCGACGAGGGCGACCCCGGCGCTTTCATGGACCGCTCCGCCATCGAGGGCGACCCGCACCGCATCCTGGAAGGCATCGCCATCGGCGCCTACGCCATCCACGCCAGCAAGGCCTACGTCTATATCCGCGCCGAATACCCGCTGGCCATCAAGAACCTCAAGAAGGCCATAGCCGACGCCAAGGCCTACGGCCTGCTGGGCGAGAACATCTACGGCAGCGGCTTCGACCTGGACGTCATCATTAAGATGGGCGCCGGCGCCTTCGTCTGCGGCGAGGAAACCGCCCTGATGAACAGCATCGAGGGCCGCCGCGGCATGCCCAAGCCCCGCCCGCCCTACCCGGCCGTGCGCGGCCTGTTCGGCAAGCCCACCGTGATAAACAACGTCGAGACCTTCGGCAACGTCTCCGAGGTCATCGCCCAGGGCCCCGCGGCCTTCGCGTCCGTGGGCACCAAGAACTCCAAGGGCACCAAAGTATTCGCCCTCTCGGGCAAGGTGAACCGCACGGGCCTCGTGGAGATCCCCATGGGCACCACGCTCAAGGAGATCGTCTTCGACATCGGCGGCGGCATAGAGAACGGCCTGGGCTTCAAGGCCGTGCAGATAGGCGGCCCCTCCGGCGGCTGCATCCCGATGAGCCACATGGACATAGAGGTGGACTACGAGTCCCTCAAGACCGTGGGCGCCATGATGGGCTCCGGCGGCCTCGTCGTGATGGACGAGAAGACCTGCATGGTCGACGTGGCCAAGTTCTTCATGGACTTCATCAAGAAGGAATCCTGCGGCAAGTGCATCCCGTGCCGCGAGGGCACGCTGCGCATGCTGGAGATCCTCAAAGCGATCACCCGCCCCCGCCGCGGAGAAAAAGAGGCCGACACGCTGGCCCGCTTCTCCGGCATCATGAACCTGGAGAACCTCTCGCAGGTCATCCGGGAGACCAGCCTGTGCGGCCTGGGGCAGACCGCCCCCAACCCGGTGCTCAGCACGCTGCGCTGGTTCCGCGACGAGTACGAGGCGCATATCTTCGAGCGCCGCTGCCCGGCCGGCGCCTGCACCGAGATGCTTGAATTCACCATAGACGCCGTCAAGTGCAAGGGCTGCACGCTGTGCGCCAAAGGCTGCCCCACGCAGGCGATAGTGGGCAATCCCAAGACCCCGCACTACATCATAGCCGAGAAGTGCATCTCCTGCGGTTCCTGCCGGACCGTCTGCAAGTTCAAGGCCGTCAACGCCGCTTAGAGGAAAACCATCATGAAACTCACCATCAACGGAAACCCAGTCGAGGCCCAGCCCGGGGACACCCTCCTGGCCGCGCTGAAGCGCCAGGGAATACACGTGCCGACCCTCTGCCACATGGAAGGCATGCTGCCGTCGGGCGCCTGCCGCATCTGCGTCGTGGAAGTGGAGGGACAGAATAACCTGATCCCCAGCTGCTCGTTCCCCGCCGCCGAAGGCATGAAGATCCACACCAACAGCCCGCGCGTGATAAACGCCCGCAAGACCGTGGTGGAGCTGCTGCTGGGCTCGCATCCCGACGACTGCCTGTACTGCGCCAAGCAGCCCACCTGCGACCTCAGCCGCCTGGCCCGCGAGTACGGCGTCAGGGACCGCCGCTTCCCGGTAGCCAAGAAAAAGAAGCCCCTGGACATCTCCAGCCCGTCGATCTCGCGCGATCCCGACAAATGCATCCTCTGCGGCAAGTGCGTGCGCGTCTGCGAAGAAGTGCAGAGCGTGGCCTGCATAGACTTCGTCAAGCGCGGCTCCGATTCCTTCATAGGCTGCGCGTTCGACTCCAGCCTCAACGTAAGCTCCTGCATCAACTGCGGCCAGTGCATCAACGTCTGCCCCACGGGGGCGCTGATGGAGAAGAGCGACATCCAGCCCGTGCTCGACGCCCTGACCGCCAGGGACAAATACGTGGTCGTCCAGCACGCCCCGTCCATCTCCGTCTCGCTCGCCGAGGAGTTCGGCCTGCCGGCCGGCAGCGACGTCAACGGCGTCATGACGGCCGCCCTCCGCAAGATGGGCTTCAAGGCCGTGTTCGACACCTCTTTCGCGGCCGACCTCACCATCATGGAGGAGGCTTCCGAGCTCGCGCACCGCGTAAAGAGCGGCGGCCCGCTGCCGATGTTCACCTCCTGCTCCCCGGGCTGGATAAAGTTCGTGGAAACTTTCTACCCGGAACTGATGCCGAACCTCTCCACCTGCAAAAGCCCCCAGCAGATGCTCGGCGCGATGATAAAGACCTATTACGCCAAAAAGCAGGGCATCGACCCCGCGAGCATCTACAGCGTCTCGGTGATGCCGTGCACCGCCAAGAAGTTCGAAGTCGCCCGCCCTGAGATGGGCCGGGACGGCTACCCCGATATCGACGCCGTGGTGACCACCCGGGAACTCGCCCAGATGCTGCGCATCTACGGCATGGACCTCAAGACCCTGCAGCCCGAGGAGCCTGACCTGCCGTTCGGCGACCGCAGCACCGCCGGCAAGCTGTTCGGCGCCTCCGGCGGCGTCATGGAAGCCGCGCTGCGCACCGCGCATTTCCTCCTCACCGGCAAGGAACTCGGCAACCTGAAGGTAGAAGCCGTGCGCGGCCAGAACGGCATCAAGGAAGCCCGGCTCAAGATCGGCGCCCTGGAAGTAGGCGTAGCCGCCGTCAGCGGCCTCGGCAACGCCCGCAAGCTAGTGGAAGAGATAAAGAACGGGCGCAAAGACCTCCACTTCATAGAGATCATGACCTGCCCCGGCGGCTGCATCAACGGCGGCGGCCAGCCCTTCGCCCGCAACAAGGCCGCCGTCGCCGAGCGCATGCGCGCCCTCTATAACATAGACGCCACGGAGAAGCTCCGCACCTCGCACAACAACAAAGCCGTCCAGTCCCTCTACAAGGACTTCCTCGGCAAACCCCTCGGCGAGAAGAGCCACCACCTCCTCCACACCAAGTACACGGCCCGCAAAGCCGCCGACGTAGCGTAGGATGTTTTAACGGGTGGCCGGGATAATGGCCCGGGCACCCTTTGCGGAAGGGGGGGCCCCGCCATCAATTATCAGGGCGGGGGGAAACCGACGCAAGGGTTTCCATCTTCCAGGGTGCACGGGCCATTATCCCGGACGCCCATGCTGGAAGCTGACGGTCAGGCAACGATTATGACACCCGAGAAAGAACCGCTGGTAAGAACCATAAAAGAACGCTGCAAAGCGTGCTATACCTGCGTCCGCGGCTGCCCCGCCAAAGCCATCCGCATCTCCGCCGGCCAGGCCGAAGTCATAAAAGACCGCTGCATAGGCTGCGCCAACTGCGTCCTCATGTGCAGCCGCGGCGCCAAAGAGACCCTCGACTCCACGACCAACGTAAAGACCCTGCTGAAGGGCGGCCAGCCCGTGGCCGCCGCCCTCGCCCCCAGCTTCCCCGTCGAGTTCGGCGGCATAGACCCCCTGCGCTTCGCCGGCATGCTCAGGGCCCTGGGCTTCAAGTACGTCTGCGAAGTCGCCTTCGGCGCCGACATCGTCTCCCTCCAGTACCGCAAGCTCATCAACGAAAGCCCCGGCAAGAAATTCATCAGCACCGCCTGCCCCGCCGTGGTCTCCTTCGTGGAGAAATACCATCCCGCCCTCGTCGGCAGCCTCGCCCCCATAGTCTCGCCGATGGTAGCCGAGGCCAGGATCATAAAGGACAAGTACGGCCCGGAGGTCAAAGTCGTCTTCATAGGCCCCTGCGTCGCCAAGAAAGAGGAGACCTCGCTCAACCCCGCCGACATAGAGGAATCCATTACCTTCACCGAACTCCGCGCCCTCTTCAAGGACGCGGGCGTGGACCGCAACACCGCCCTGGACTCCCAGTTCGACCCGCCGCACCCCGCCAAGGGCGTGCTCTACCCCATGGGCGGCGGGCTGCTCAACTCCGCCGAGCTCGAAGAGGACCTGATGAGCGGCCGCTTCCTGTCGGCCGAAGGCCTGGAAAGCTTCCCCGAGGTGCTAAAGAACCTGGAGCACGGCGACATTGACGCCGATTTCATCGACCTGCTCTGCTGCAGCGGCTGCATCATGGGCCCCGGCATCAGCGTGAAGTCCTCCAAGCACGCCCGCGAGGCCGCCCTGCGCCGCTACGCCCGCAAGAGCTACTTCAGCATACGCCTCAACGAGTGGGAAGAATCCGTGCGGCGCTACCGCGGCCTGGACTACTCCGCCGCCTTCCAGCCCCAGGACCGCCGGATGAAGCTCCCCAACAAGGAAGAGCTCAAAGAAGTGCTGGCCAAGATGGGCAAAGTGAAGCCCGAGGACGAGCTCAACTGCGGCGCCTGCGGCTACCCCACCTGCATAGAGCACGCCGTCGCCATCATCCGCGGCATCGCCGAGAGCGAGATGTGCCTGCCCTACACCATAGACCGGCTCAAGAGCACCGCCGACGAACTGACCGTTTCCTACAACCAGCTGGCCAAGACCAGGCAGGCCCTGATGCAGTCGGAAAAGCTGGCCAGCATGGGCCAGCTGGCCGCCGGCGTGGCCCATGAACTCAACAACCCGCTGGGCGTGGTGCTGCTGTACGCCCACCTGCTGGCCGAGCAGTGCCAGAAAGACTCGCGCACCTTCGCCGACGCGAAAATGATCACCGAGCAGGCCGACCGCTGCAAGAAGATCGTCGGCGGGCTGCTGAACTTCGCCCGCAAGAACAAGCC
>CAYQJX010000040.1:0-17964 GCA_964417965.1 uncultured Elusimicrobiaceae bacterium | reverse complement strand
GCATCGGCATCATGAACATCATGCTCGTCAGCGTGAGCGAGCGCACCAAGGAGATCGGCCTGCGCAAGGCCATAGGCGCCACCAGCCGCGCGGTGCTGCTGCAGTTCCTGATAGAGGCGGTCATCGTTTCCGTGGTGGGCGGCGTGCTGGGCATCGTCATCGGCGCGGGCAGTTCGCTGCTGCTGTCCAAACTCTCGGGCTGGGCCGTCTATATCTCGCCGTTCTCGGTGGCGCTGGCCTTCGGTTTTTCGGCCGGGGTGGGCATAGTGTTCGGCTTCTGGCCGGCCCGGAAGGCGTCGCTGCTTTCCCCTATAGAGGCCCTGCGGTACGAATAAACATATAATTTAGTAATATATGGGGGCCGCCGGGCTTACAGCCCGCCAGGTTTAGGTTCCCAGGAGGTCCCATGCTTAACGTTTCCGTGAAATGCCCCCACTGCGGCAAATCCCTGATGAATTCCGCCAAGAAGCTCGACAAGGTTTCCTCGATAGAGGTCAACCTTACCTACGCCGGCAAGCACGCCCCGCTCTTCATGAGCTCCCTCTACGGCAGCTACCTCGTAGAGACCGCCCTCCCCATGCCGATGGGCAAAGTGGCCGGCTTCCGCTGCCCGCACTGCAAGGCCGACCTGAAGAGCACCCGCAAATGCGACGCCTGCGGCTCCCAGATGATCGCCTTCGACCTGAAAGCCGGCGGCCAGGTGCAGATCTGCTCGCGCCGCGGCTGCAAGAAACACGTGGTGGAGTTCCAGGACCCCGCCGTAGAACTGCAGGCTTTCTACAAGTCCTACCTGAAAGAGCTTAAATAAGCCCGACGGAGAACGCGGGGCGGGCGGGAACGGTCCCCCCTTCCCCGCGTTTCCTTTTTAGCGCCTATGCCGGATACCGAACATAAAAGCTTCTTCCGCACCCACAAGGTGCTGGCTTTCCTGCCGCTAGCGCTGATGGGGGCGGGGGTCTGGTACTATGTGAACGGCCGCCTGCATCCGCAGCGCGGCGAGGCGCAGGTCCCGTCGGCCGGCATCTTCGGCACGGCTTCGCCTAAAGAGGAAAAAGCCGCCGCCGCGGCCGCCGAGCCGGTTCAGTCCGGGGTGGCCGCCGCCAGGCTGCCCGAAGCCTACGACCCGCGCGCCGGCATAGACATCCAGGGCCCCGCGGAGTTCAAAAGCCAGGTCACCCACGCGCTGAAGCTGGTCTGGATGTCCGACAGGGAAACCTTCCTCTTCCTGAAAAAGCAGCTGCACGTCATCCGCAACGAGAACAAGACCGATTTCTACATGGAGAACGGCCGCCCGGTGGCCGCTATTTCCAGCGACCACGCTTTCCGCTCGCTCACCTGGTGCGCCGGGATCATCGCCCACCAGGCCTGGCATTCCTGGTATACGATGGCCAGGAACAAGAAAAGCCGGGCCCTGCCCCCGCTGCCCGGAGAGAAGGACGAGCGCGTGCTCGACATCAATCCGGCCCGCCTGGACTACAAAGGGCTGGACGCGATCCTCTACATGGAGGACAAAGCCTCCGCCTTCCAGCTGGAAGTACTGGGCAAGGTCGGCGCCCCGAAGAAGGAGACCAATCCTCTCTTCCGCCGCGCCCCGCGAGATTTCACAAATTCCCACGACGGCAACTACGCCCTGAAACCGTGACTACGGAACCGCTCCTGCGCCCCGTTTCCATAGGCGGGCTGCGGCTTAAAAACAACCTGGCGCTGGCCCCGATGGCCGGCATCACCAACGCCGCCTTCCGCATCCTGGCCTCCGGCGGCGGGGCCGGGCTGGTGGTGACCGAGATGGTCTCGGCCGAAAGCCTGAAATACGGCAACAAAAAATCTTTTAAAATGCTCGAGCTGCTGCCCGGCGAGCACCCCGCGGCGATACAGCTCTTCGGCGCGGACCCGGCCTCCATGGCGCTGGCCGCGCAGGCGGCCGAAAGGGCCGGGGCCGACGCGGTGGATATAAACGCCGGCTGCCCCGTCAGGAAGGTGCGGCGCTCCGGCGCCGGCGCCGAGCTGATGCGGACCCCGCTGCTGCTGGCCGATCTGATCTCGAGCGCGGTCAAATGCGTGAAGGTGCCGGTCACGGCTAAATTCCGCGTGGGGCTGGAGGCCGGGGAGAATCTCGGCCCCCTGCTCGCCCGGGTGGCCGAAGAGGCCGGCGCCTCGGCCATCACCCTGCACGGCCGGCCGGCCTCGCAGTTCCATACCGGCCCGGTGGACCTGGAGGCCATGGCGGCCACCGCCGCCGCGGTGAAGATCCCCGTTTTCGGCAACGGCGGCGTGGAGAACGCCGCCGGGGCCAAGGCCCTGCTGGAGGCCGGCTGCGCCGGGGTGGCGGTGGGCCGGGCGGCGGTATTCAATCCCGCGGTGTTCGCCGAAATAGCCGCGGGGCTTTCCGGCGGCAGCCTGCCCGAGCCGGACTCCGGAGCCAGGATGCGGCTGTTCCTGCGCTTCCTGGAGCTCAACGCCGGCATCTACGGCGAGGAGCACGGCCTGACCCGCGCCCGCAAACTGGTGGGTTTCTGGCTCAAGGGCCTGCCTAACGCCTCCGCCGCCAGGGGCGCTTTTATGCAGTTGAAAACCCTTAAAGAGGCCGAAGAGCTTTTGATACAATATACGAAGTAAAATCCGGAATTAAGGCCCTATTATGCCCCAGGTTGAAACCCCAGAGACCCCGCTGATGCAGCAGTACCAGGCGCTCAAGAGCGCCTATCCCCACGCCCTGCTGTTCTTCCGGCTGGGAGACTTCTACGAGCTGTTCTTCGACGACGCCAAGACCGCCAGCGCCGAACTGGGCCTTACCCTCACCGCCCGCCAGGCCGTGCCGATGTGCGGCGTGCCGCATCATTCCGCCTCTAATTATATTTCCCGCCTGCTCGCCGCCGGGCACAAGGTGGCCATCTGCGAGCAGACCGGCCCCGCCGAAGGCGAAGCCAAGAAGACCAAGCTTTTCAAGCGCGAAGTGGTGCGCCTCATCACCCCGGGCACCGTGGTGGAGGACGAGCTGCTGCAGCCGCGCTCCTCCAACTACCTCGTGGCCCTCGACATCGACATCGTCGGATGGGGCCTGTCCTCTTTCGACGCCTCCACCGGAGACTTCCTGGCCACGCAGAACCTCAACGACCCCGACCTTTACCAGCTGATGTCCTTTCTCTCCAAAACCGCCCCGGCCGAGATCATCGCCGACAGCCGCACGGTAAAAGAGATACAGAAGCGCGGGCTTGGCCTCGGCTCGGCCGTGCTGACCGAGTATACCCGCGCCGACGCCTCCCACCCCGCCTGGGCAGCGCAGAGCGTGTGGCAGAACCATAAGCTCGCCATGAAGACCGCGCTGAAGGTGGTCTCCTATGTGCGGCAGACCCAGCCGGGCCTCAAAGAGGTGTTCTCCCCCGCCTATTACGAACCGGGCAACCGCCTGCAGCTCGACGAATCCGCCATCAAGACGCTGGAGCTGGTCTCCTCGCCCGAGGGCGAGGACGGCAAAACCCTCTGGGGCGTGCTGGACCTCTGCGGCACCTCCATGGGCTCGCGCCTGCTCAAGCGCTGGATCCTGGAGCCGCTCTGCGACATCAGCGCCATCCAGTCGCGCCAGGCCTTCACCGCTTTTCTCGCCGAGAGCCGCGAGGCCCGCGAGCAGCTGGGCGAGATCATGGCCCAGGTGCCCGACATCGAGCGCCTGCTCGGCCGCGTGATCAATCTCAGCGCTTCCCCCCGCGACCTCGCCGCCGTGCGCAAGGCGCTGGGCCAGCTGCCCCGCCTGAAGCTGCTCCTGAGCTCCGCCGGTTTCTTTGAATGCGCGCCCGAGCTGGCCTCGCGCCTGGACGGCGTATCGCACGCGCTTACCGCCCTGCGCACCGAGCTGGAGAAGGCGCTCGCGGAGACCCCTCCGGCCCGCCTGTCCGACGGCGGCGTGATCCGCCCCGGCTACGATTCCGCCCTGGACGAGCTGCGCGCGGTGCGCCGCGACAGCCAGAAGCTGCTCGACGAGATAGAGCTGCGCGAGAAAGAGAAGACCGGCATCCCGACCCTGAAGGTCGGCTTCAACAGCGTCTTCGGCTACTTCATAGAGGTTTCCAAGGCGCAGTCCCAGAAGGTGCCGCATTATTTCGTGCGCAAGCAGACCCTGGTCAACGCCGAGCGCTATATCACCGAGGAGCTGAAGGTCCTCGAGAACAAGATCCTCGGCGCGGAAGAGAAGATGTCCAAGCTGGAGACCCACCTCTTCGGCCTGCTGCGCGAGAAGGTGCGGGCCTCGCTGGGCGAGATCAAGACCTTCGCCAGCGGCGCCGCCGAGCTGGACGTGTTCTACGCCCTGGCCGAGGGCGCCGTGCGCTACGAGTTCTCCCGCCCCCGCATCACCGCCGGCTCCCTGCTTAAGGTGGAGGAAGGGCGCCACCCCGCCGTGGAGCGCTTCCTGCCGGCCGGCACCTTTGTGCCCAACGACCTGGAGCTCGGCGGCGAAGATTCCAGCGTCATCATCCTCACCGGCCCCAACATGAGCGGCAAGAGCGTCTACCTGCGCCAGGCCGCGGTGGTGGTGATCATGGCCCAGATGGGCGCCTTCGTGCCGGCCCGCGCGGCCGAGGTGGGCGTGGTGGACCGCATCATGACGCGCATCGGCGCGCAGGACCGCATGTCCCGCGGCGAATCCACCTTTATGGTGGAGATGCGCGAGACTTCCGCCATCATGCGCCTGGCCACCCCGAGGAGCCTCATCCTGCTCGACGAGGTGGGCCGCGGCACTTCCACCTTCGACGGCATTTCCATCGCCTGGGCGGTGGTGGAGCACCTCTACAAGGCCGAGGGCGGCCCCAAGGTGCTGTTCGCCACGCATTACTTCGAGCTCACCGAGCTGCCGGAGAAGTTCGCCGGCATCAAGAACTTTAATATCGCGGTGAAGGAATGGACCAACGCGGTAGGCAAGACCGAGGTGGTCTTCCTGCACAAGATAGCGTCCGGCCCGGCGGACAAGTCCTACGGCATCCACGTGGCCCAGCTGGCCGGCCTGCCCGACGCGGCTATCCAGCGCGCGCGGGAGATCCTGCATACGCTGGAGACCAAGGGCGATATACAGGTGGCCGCCCAGGAGACGGACCAGACCCCGCTGTTCCCCCTCTTCTCCGGCCACCCCGTGCTCGACGAGGTTAAAGGGTGCGATATAGACAATATGACCCCCCTGCAGGCCCTGTCGGCCATCACCGGCTGGAAGCAGCGCCTGAAGTAGCGCTCGCGAGCCGTCCTTAGGGCCCATAAGAAATACGGTCCAATGGCCCATACGCGGCCGGCGCATTACTATTATAATTAGAGGGTACAGGGAGGCTTAATGCTTAAAAGCTGCGCCGTTTCTATCATCTCTTTCTTCATCCTTTCCATCCCGGCTTTTTCCGGCGGTTTCGTGCTCGACACTTCCGACATGGGCGACGTGCCCCAGGCCCCGGTGATCATGCCGCACGGGCCCGCGCCGGTGACGCCTCCCGGCGTGACGATAGCCAGCTATACCACCGACGAGGAATTTACCTTCGAGAGCGAGGTTAAGCCCGCTATGGACGCGCGCATGAACGCGCTGAAGGCCGCCGGCGTCACCACCCTGGGCGGCCGCGTGGTAGAGCTCGGCAACGATTACTCTTTCGTCATAGAATATCTCCCCACCGTGAAGGGCAACGCCGCCCTGCCGCCCGCCGTGCTGGTGGAAACCTACAAGAACGGCGCCGCCTACTGGCTGGAACGCGAGGCCGAGGAGGCCATGAAGGCCGCCGCCGCCAATTTCCGCGCCGCTAAATTGCCGGTGCTGGGTTCCTACCTCTACGAAGCCGGCAACGACAACGCTTTCGCCGTGGATTACCTGGTGAAGAACATGCTGCGCCCCGCGCAGGAATACGACGTCAAGTTCCTGAACTGGACCGGCGGCAAGTTCACCTTCGAGAGCGAGGCCGAAAAAGCCATCCCCGCCTATCTCGCCCTCTTTAAGCAGGCCGGCGTCCCGGCCCTGCGCGGCAAAGCCGTGGCGAGCGGCCGCGACTACGCGGTGCAGGTGGAGTACGTGGTGAAAACCGGCAAGGCCGCGCCGCGCCCCCAGTATTCCGTGGCCCGCTACGACGCCCGCGCCACTTTCGCTTTTGACAAGGAAGCCATCACGGCCGGCAAGGCGGCACTGCCCGCTTTCACCAGGGCCGGAGTTCCGCCGCTTTCCTCAGTGGTCCGCGCCGAGGGGAACGATTTCTCCTACAGCGTGGATTTCCTGATCGGCAATATCTACCAGCAGGGCGGGACCATCCCGTCGGCCGCCATTGAGACCTACCAGGCCCCCGAGACCTTCACCTTCGACAGCGAGGCCAAGAAAGCCCTGGCCGAAAAAGCCGCGGCTTTAGGCGCCGCCGGCCTGCCGGTGGTGGGCTCCGCCGTCACCGGGGAGCTGGGCAGCTTCACCTACGTCATCGATTACGTGGCCAAGGCCGGCCAGAATGCGCCGGTTTACCCGCCCGCGCCGCAATACTGACCGCGCCCTTTGCCGGTTGAACACGGGCCTCGCGCCCGTGTTCTTTTTATATGGAAGAAAAAAATCCCTTCGAGGGCATAAAGACTTACGACAGCTACAAACATGTGTGGCAGTTGACGGCTTTCGTCTTGTTCATGCAGGTCCTGACCTATTTACTGGCCAGCCTGGCGGCGCATTTTTTTGGAGTCGAGCTGGACCCCTTTGAGGCCATTATCCCGGCCTTCATCCTTACGGCGTATATCTCGTGGACGGTGCTGGCCGGGCTGGGCGTCGCCTGGCGGCCGGCCTGGGCCGACTGGCAGGCTAATGCCGGGCGGGACGTCCTGAAGGCTTTCAAGTACCTGGCCGGCTACGCCGGGGTGCTGCTGGCGATGGGCGGGGTGCTGCTGGCCGGCTATTATTTCCTGGGCGACCGGCTGGCGGAAGTGATGAAGCCAGTCTCCGCGGCAAACGCTTCCCAGGACCTGAGCGTGGAAACCCTGTCCGGGTCCAGTTTCCGTTTCCTGCTGCTGCTGCTCAGCTCCTGCGTCGTGGCCCCGGTAGTGGAGGAGTTGTTTTTCCGCCGCATCATCTTTACCACGCTGCGGCTCAAGCGGGGTTTCTGGTTCAGCGCCTTCTGGTCCGGCCTGCTTTTCGCGGTATTCCATGGCGGGGCGGCGCTTGTTACGCTGCCGGTGGGGATATACCTGGCCTGGGTCTACGAGCGGGAGCGCCGCCTGCCGGTCAACATCTTCCTGCACGGAATGGTTAATTTTCTCGCCGTACTTTACAAGACGTTTGGTTGAAATTGATAGAATTAACCTATGCCGGAAATTAAAGTCCTTCCAGAAGATGTGGTCTCCAAGATAGCCGCGGGCGAGGTGATAGAGCGCCCCGCCTCCGTGCTTAAAGAACTTATAGAGAACTCGCTGGACTCCGGCGCCTCCCGCATAGAGATAGAGATCCGCAAGGCCGGCCGCGGGCTCATCCGGGTGCACGACGACGGCCGCGGCATGGACCGCGAGGACCTGCGCCTGGCCCTGGGCCGCCACGCCACCAGCAAGCTCAGCGTTTTCGACGACCTTTATTCCCTCGCCACCTTCGGTTTCCGCGGCGAGGCCCTGTATTCCATCTTCGCCGTGTCCCGGCTCAAGCTGGCCTCCTGCAAGGCCGGAGCCGCCTCGGGCTACGCCATAGAGGGCGAGGGCGGCCACGTTACCGCCGAGCTCCCCGCCGCGCCGGTGAAAGGCACCACCATAGAGGCGGCCGACCTGTTTTTCAATACCCCTGCCCGGGCCAAGTTCATGAAGAGCGACGCCTCTGAGCGCGCCAACCTGATAAAGACCGTGGAGGAGGCGGCGCTGGCCAACCTGGGCACGGCCTTCCGCCTGGTCATAGACGGCGCCGAGACGCTGTCCCTCCCCGTGCTGCCCGGCGGCATGTGGGAGAACCTCAAGAACCGCGCGGCTGTCATCTTCGGCAAAAGCGTGTACGGCGGTATGGTCAGGATAGAGGGCAAGATGCAGGGCATGGCCGTCTACGGCTTCGTCTCGCGCCCCGACGCGCTGGCCGCCACGCGCGCCAACCAGCATTTCTTCGTCAACCGCCGCCCGGTGGGCTCGGCCCTGCTGCGCCAGGCCCTGTACCGCGGCTACGACCATATGCTGGTCGGCCGCCACCCGGCCTGCGCGCTGTTCACGGAACTGGACCCGGGCTCTTTCGACGCCAACATCCACCCGCAGAAGCGAGACGTGAAGTTTTCCTCGGAGAACGAGATCTTCAAGACCATCTCCGGCACCGTGCGCGAGGAACTGCTCAGGAAACAGACCGCCGCCGTCACGATGACCGCCCCCGCGGGCGAAAGCAAATTCACTCCCCCCGACGTGCCAGCCTACCGCGAGGGCGCCGCGCCCCCCCTGCCGGCCGCCGAGACCGGCAGCCTATTCGACCTGCCAGCCGGGGCGCAGGCCGTACCCCCGCCCGCCGACTGGCGCGGCAAGGACCTCAACTACATAGGCCAGCTCGCCAAGAGCTACCTGCTCTTCGAGTGTGAATCGGGCCTGCTGGTGGTGGACCAGCACGCCGCTCAGGAGCGGGTGCTGTTCGAGAAATACCTGGAAGAATTTTCAAAGGGCGCCATCCGGGTGCAGCCGCTGCTGGTGCCGCTGGAAGTGGAGCTGTCCCGCTCGCAGATGGAGACGGTGCTGAAATGGCAGGCCTGGCTGAAGACGGCCGGCTTTGAGCTGGACCAGCGCGGCCCGTCGGTAGCGCTGCTGCGCGCTGCCCCCGCCCTGTTCTATTTTACGCAGCAGGCGTTTTCCGAATTTTTAGGTTACCTTTCAGAAGTGCTGGGCGAGCCGGAGAAGGCCGCCGAGGACATAAAGCGCAACATCATCGCCACCATGGCGTGCAAAAAATCCATTAAGGCGCATGATTTTGTGAAACCGCAGGAGGCCCTGCGGCTGATGGAAGACCTGAAAAAAGCCAGGGACGGCTACCATTGCCCGCACGGCCGCCCCACGCTGTTCCACCTCTCGGCGGCGGACATCGCCCGCCGCTTCCAGCGTTCCGGCGCGCTCTAGCGCCGGGTCTCAAAATTTGTAATTCAAGGTAGCCTGGGACAGGGTGTCCAGGCTGTCGGAGGGGACGAAGGAGCAATCCAGTCCCCAATTTCTGCCGGCCATGCCCAGGCCGTAGGTCATGCCGGCCGAATCCCGGCCCGCCAGGTAGCCGAAGCGGAGCGTGAAGACCGCGCCGCCGGCCAGGGTCATGTTGGCCTCGGTGCCGCCCTGGTAGTAGCCTTTTTCCTTGTCGGTCCGGCTCCAGTCCACCGAGAGCAGCATGTCGGAGTAGGTGATATCCGCGCCCGGGTCGAACAGGTTGGGCGGGTTCACGGTGAATTTGTAGGAGGCTCCCAGCCTCCTGGTGGTCGGAGGCGGGTCCCCGCTGTCCTCAAACTTTATCTTCCCGCCGCTATTCATGTAAGACGCCCCCAGGCTCAGGCCGTTCTTCGCCGAGTAGAGCACGCCGAGGTCGTAATGCAGCGACGTCGCCGTGGCCGCCTCGGCCAGTTCCAGCGAGGCGCGCTTTACCGTGGCCCCCACGCCGAGGGCCGGCACAGGCCGCCAGCCCGCCGAGAGATAGGCCACCTTGTCCTGCTCCGCCGTTACGGTGGCCCTGGTGCCGTCCGAAAGGTTGAGGTCCATCTTCCCGGAGTTGAAGAACATGTAGGCCGGCGTCAGCACGAAGGGCCCCAGCGGCAGCGGGACCGACACAAGGCCGTAATTGCCGTCCAGGTAGCCCCGCATATAGGTGGCCGAGAATTTTATTTTTTCCGCGAAAGCCAGCGCGCCGGGATTATAATTCACCGCCTCGGGGTCCCCGGGAATAGCCGTGAAGGCGCGGCCCAGGCCCGAGGAGCGGGCGCCGATGGGCGTGTTCAGCACCGGCGCGCCTGTGAGGCCCGGGGCGGCGGCCGCCGGGGCGGCCAGCAGCGAGATCAGGAATAGGGCGCCGGCTGTTCTCATTTTATAAGCACTATCTTTTCTTTAACGTCGGTCTTGGGGCCTTTCACCCGCACCAGGTACAGGCCGCTGGCCGCGGTCTGGCCGGAATCCGTCCTGCCGTCCCAGGTGTATACCGTGGCGCCAGCCGCGGCCGGGCCGTTGTAGAGGTTCCGCACCAGCCCGCCGTTGAGGTCGTAGATCTTTATGGTTATCGTGCCCGGATAGAAGATGGTCGCCGAGATCTTGGACGTGCCGCCTTTGAGCGGGCGGAAAAGGTTGTCGGTCATGGCCACCAGGCCGGGCCTGAAGTCCAGCCGCAGCGCGCCGCCCAGCGAGGCGCTCCTGGTGTCCGGGTTGGCCACGGTGACGGTATAGGCGCCCAGCGGCTGGCCGTTGGGGGTGGCGCGGACAGTGAGCCGCATGTCCGAGACGCGGGTGACCGAGACCACCGGCACCGTGTCGAGCCCCTTGGTTATTGTTACGGTGGGGGCGGTGGAGGAGAAGATCTCTCCGCCGAGCGTGAAGTCCGTAGCCGGGTCGTCTATGTAGGCGGAGGCCGGGGAGAAGGAGTAGATCTCCGGGGACAGCGTAAGCGCGCTGAATACGTAGGAGGTGGCCGGGGCGGCCAGCCGCAGGCCCAGGTGCATGCGCCAGCTATACGTGTCGGTGGAGCGTGTTACCGCCAGGCCCTCGATAGCGTTGGTCAGCGGGTTGGTGGAAAAAGCGAGTTCCGGCTCCCCGAAAACAAGGCCGGCCGCGTCGGAGCTGTCGGCCGAGACTACCCGCGCCGCCGTGGCGTCGCCCAGCAGGCTGGCCGTCGCGAACAGCCGCAGCGTGCCGTCGGTCAGGGTAGAAATTGCTACATGGAAGACGCCGCTGGAAGACAGGATCTCCGTCTCTCCGGAAAAACTGTTGCCGCTGTCGGAGCTGGTGGCGGCGTAGACCCGGTGCGAGGAGGGGTCCGGCGCCCCGCCGTTGTCGCGCACATAATACAGTATGGCCCTGCCCGAGCCGAGGAAATAAGGGGCCAGCGAGAGGACGCGCCGCGAGCCGCCGCCGAACTGCAGCAGAAAGTCCGGGTCGCGGCCCCAGGCGAGGCCGTCGGTGGAGGTGGCGCTGAGCACCGAGTAGATCCCGGTGGAGCTCAGCCCCACGTAATAGGCGCGGTACGGGCCGCTGGAGACAGCCGCCCCGGCGTAGGCCCCCACCGCCGTGATGGAGCTGGAGTAGAAGCCGCCGGCCGGGGTGGAGAGCCTGACCCCGTCCTCGACGCCCCAGACCACGCCGTCGGTGGAGGTGGCGCTGAATACCGAGAATTGCGTCCCGGTAGAAAAATACATCCGGTAGCCGGCCGGGGTCGGAAGAACGCAGCCGGGCGCGGCCGAGGAGAGATTTACCCCGGCCTCGAGGGTGAATTGCGGGGCGCAGAAGCCCGCCCGGGCCAGGCCGGCGCAAAGTAGGGCTGCTGCTAGTAAGCGTTTAATAAAATATTCCCCTTCCGTTCTTGAAATTATAACAAACCACGCCCATCCTTCGGCTCTGCTCAGCGCCGCTTTAACTTTTCCTGCCGGCGCTTCTCAAAATCAGAGAGGACTTTTTCCTGCCGGCCTATGTAGTCGTCTATAAAATCTTCCCGCGCCGCCAGCCGCTTGCGCAGGGCCTCCACGCGGCCCTTTACCTTCTTGTAGCGTCTTTCTTCGGCCCGCATCAGGGAGGACAGGCGGGCCTGCAGCGCTATCTCGCCTGGCCCGGCGGAAGCTTCGCTCCCGGCCAGCAGGACCTTCTCGCCGAGTTCGTTGGAGACCGCCACTTCGCCCTGATAAAGACCGACAGAGGTTTCCCCGGCGCTGGAAACTATTATGGAGAAGTCCGTGCCGCGTACCGCGCAGACCGCGCTGGGGGTGCGTATGGAAAATTTAGAGGCCGCGCCCTTCCGCAGTTTCGCCGCCATCCAGAGCGCCTTTCCCTTGAGGAAGGAGAAAGAGAAAACGCGGCCTTCCGGGGTAGCCTGCAGGGTTTCGGCCGCGGTTTCTGAACCGGCTTCCATCTTTATGAAAGAGCCGTCCTTGAAAAGCAGCTCGCACCAGGCTTTCTCCCCGGTCCTGAGCCGGTCGCCCTGGTCCAGCGGCTGCCCTTTGCGGGCCGGTACCCACTGTTCTGTGCCTGCCCTCTGCAGCTCGGCGGGGCCGGCCAGGTCGTAAACGCAGGCTATCTGCCCGGCGGCGGCCGGCAGGGCCGCCAGCGCCAGCAGCGCGGAAAGTAATATGGTCTTCATGTTTTCTCCCTGTCCGACCCTACTTGCGCACGAAATGCGGCATCTCCGCCGGCAGCTCCAGCGAAAGCTCCACTATGCCTGCTGGTTTGCCGTCCTTCAGCCACGGCGTCTGGTAGATCAGTTTCTTTACGCCGTTCTTTTCTATGGTGTAGGCGTTGGTGTACGGCTCGGCCAGCATTTTCTTCAGTTTGGTCCTGGCCGGCTCCGGGTGGCAGTCCAGCAGGCTGTTGCCCACCAGTTCTTTCCCGCCGCTTTTTGCGAAGGTGGCGGCCGACTTGCCGTTCATCTCCAAAACCTTCCCGTCGGCGTCGCAAACGGTAATGGCGAAGTTTACGCCGTCTTTCCAGTTTTCCATAGTTTTATCCGGCTCCGGAAGTCCGCGGTTTTAGAAACCCTCTAACTCCCCCGCTTCTATATTATAAAATATGGCTATGCAGAAATCACCGTTCCTGGAGCTGGCGGCGGCGCGCCGCAGCGTGCGCAAATATAAAAGCAAGCCCGTTGAGCGGGAGAAACTCGAGCTCTGCCTCGAGGCCGCGCGCCTGGCCCCGTCGGCCTGCAACGCCCAGCCCTACCGGTTCGTGGTAGTGGACGACCCGGCGCTGAAAGAGAAATTCTGCGCCGCGGCTTTCTCCGGGCTCTATTCCGCCTGCCGGTTCGCCGCCGCCGCCCCGGCCCTCCTGGCCGTGGTCGCCGACACCGGCAAGCTGAGCGCCTGGCTGGGCAACCAGGTGCAGGACACCAATTTCCGCCTGATGGACATCGGCATCGCGGCAGAGCATTTTGTGCTGGCCGCCGCCGAGCAGGGGCTCGGCACCTGCTGGCTGGGCTGGTTCAGCGCCAAGGGCGCCGCGAAGGCCCTGGGGCTCGGCCGCGGTAAAAAAGTGGAGATCCTGATCTCGGTCGGCTACCCGGACGAGGCCCCGGCGGCCCGCCCCCGCAAATCCCCGGAGGAGTTCCGTTCTTTTAACGCCCTATGAAAATACGCGCCCTGACCTTGCTGCTCCTGCTGCCCGTTTTCGCCTACTCTGCCGAAGACTGCGCCAAGAACGCCGACGCCTGCGCCGCGTCTTCCAAATCTTCCTCCCCCTTCCTGCAGGCCGCCGCCGCGGAACCGGCGCCCGCGCCGCAGCCTAAAAAAGTCTCGCGCCGCCGCGCCCCTGTCCTGGTGCCCGCGGCCGTCTCTACCGCCCCGGCCTCCGTAGAAGTTTCCAGCGGGGCCCTGCCCGCCCCGGCGGAGAAAGGCGCTGCCTCCAGCCCGCTCTGGCTTATCCTTGTGGCTTCGGGCCTGCTGGGTCTTTACGCTTATCTCAACGGCGGCCGCCGCCGCGGGAGACGGAAATGACCATAGATTACGACAGCTTCTCCAGGGCTTCCACGGCCATCCATCTGGCCCAGGGCGCCGCGCTCTTTGTGCTGGGGGCGGCCGAGGCTTACTCCCACGACAATCCCGGCAGCCGGGCCGTGCTGGCCGGACCGCTGGCGCTGCTGGCGGCCGCGATAGCCATCCCGCTCCTCATGCTGGGCATCGCCGGCGATTGGAACATGGACCAGCTGCGCGCGGCGCTGGATATCCGCCGCGGCTTTTATCTTTTCATAGCTTTCGCCTGCCTTTTCGGGGCGGCCGGCATGAGCCGGCTCACTCAGGCCGTCATAAAGAAGGACGGCGGCGGCTGGCAGGCCGCTTTTCTCTTTTTCCTGGCCGGCGCCGGCGTGCTTTATTTCCTCCTGGCCTGGCGCGTGAACGAGGAGGCCTGGCACCAGGTCTTCGCCTGGCATTCTGTCATGGGGGCGACGCTGCTGCTCGCCGTGGCCGTAAAGGCGGCGCATGTTTTTTCCGGCCGCCGCCTGCTGCACGCGGCCTGGGGCGTGCTGCTGCTGGTGACGGCGGTGCAGCTGATGTCCTACAGGGAAACCCCGGCCGCCTTCGGCCTGCGCATGGTGACCTTCCAGACCGCGCCAGACCTGCCCGGCCCCGTAACCAAATAGTTTTAAATGGCGCAACTGCTGATAAAGAACGGCCTGCTGGTAGACCCCGTGTCCGGGGAAGCCAGGCTTGACCTGCTGCTGAGCGGCGGCCGGATAGCGCGCGCCGCGGCCTCCATAAAAGCCCCGGCCGGCTGCGCCGTGTACGACGCCGCCGGCCTGTGGGTCTTCCCCGGTTTTATCGACATCCACGTGCACGCCCGCGAGCCGGGCGGCGAAACTTCCGAAACCATAGCCAGCGCCGCCGCGGCCGCGGCGGCCGGGGGCGTAACCTCCATGCTGCTGATGCCCAACACCGCGCCGCCCATGGCCACGCCGGCCCTGCTTCGCAGGTACGCCGCCGCCGCCGGCCTTCCGATCAACGTTTATTTTTCCGCCGCGGCTACCGCCGGGCGCGCCGGTTCCGCCGCCGCCGGCCTGGGCGCGCTGAAGAAGGCCGGGGCCAGGGCTTTCACCGACGACGGCGGCTGCCTGCCCGGCCGTCTTCTGCCGGAGCTGATACGGCGGGCGGCGTCGCTGGGCCTGCCGCTGATGGACCACCCCGAAGATTTCAGCCGCACAGGCGGCGGCGTTATTAACGCCGGGCCTGCCGCCCGCCGCCTCGGCCTGCCGGGCATTCCGCCCGAGGCCGAAGCGCTGGCCGTGCTGCGCGATATCCTGGCCGCTGCCGGCGCCGGCCCCATCCACCTGCAGCATTTAAGCCTCGCTCCCTCCGTGGCCGCCCTGCGCCTGGCCAAACAGGCCGGCTGGCCTGTTACCGGCGAGACCTGCCCGCACTATTTCACCCTTTGCGAGTCGGACATAAAGCGGAACGACGCTGATTTCAAGATGAAGCCCCCGCTCCGCTCTCCCTACGACCGGGCGGCCGTGCTGGCCGGCCTGGCCGACGGCACTATAGACGTCATCGCCACCGACCACGCCCCGCACGCCCCGGCCCTGAAGGCCGGCGGCTTCCTGAAGTCCCCGTTCGGGATCATCGGCCTGGAGACCCTGGCCCCGCTGTGCATTACCGAACTGGTGCTTAAGGGTGTGGTCTCCAAGCGGCGCCTGGCGCAGCTGCTGAGCTCTAACCCGGCCAGGCTGCTCGGGCTTAAGAACAAGGGGTCCCTGCGCCCAGGTTGCGGAGCTGACCTGACGCTGATAGATCCGCGCAAAGCGCGCCGCGTGCCGGGAAGCTTCGTCTCCAAGTCCTCCAACTCCCCTTTCAAAGGCAGGCTGCTGCGCGGCTGGCCCGCCGCCACGGTAGCCGCCGGTAAAATAGTTTACGCCTCCCGCTGAAATCGCTCGCATTTGCTAGAATTGTCTAACAACTATGGGATTCTTATACCGCAGGCTTATCAGGCAGCTCCTCTTCAATTTCAACCCTGAAATGATCCATGACGCGGTCATAAAGACCGCCCGCACGGCCCAGCATATAGGCCCGGTCACCGCCGTGGTGAAGTTCCTGACGCGCGCCAAGGACATTCCCGTCACCGTGGCCGGCATAAAATTCCGCAACCCGGTGGGCCTGGCGGCCGGCTTCGACAAGAACTGCGAGGCCGCGCGCTTTCTGGCCGGCCTCGGCTTCGGTTTCCTCGAGCTCGGCACTGTCACCCTGCGGCCGCAGCCCGGCAACCCCAAGCCGCGTCTGTTCCGCGTGAGGGAGAACAAGGCCATCATCAACCGCATGGGTTTTAATAACGCCGGGGCCTGGGAGGCCGCGCGCAGCCTGGAGAAGCTGCTGCCGCTGCCGGTGCCGGTGGGCATCAGCGTCGGCAAGAACGCCGACTGCTCCATAGAGGACGCGCCGAAGAACTACCTGGAAACCCTGAAGGTGATGTACCAGTTCGGCGATTATTTCGCGGTGAACATCAGCTCGCCCAATACCCTGCAGCTGCGCTCTCTGCACGGCGGCGACAAGCTGCGGCGCCTGGTGGAGCCGATGTTGGATTTCGCCTCCGGCCAGAAGCAGAAGAAGCCGTTTTTTATCAAGATCGCCCCTGACCTCGACGACAAGGAGCTGGAGGGCGCGGCCGCCCTGGCGGTGGAGATGGGCTTCGGGCTGATAGCCACCAACACCACGGTGCGGCGCGAAGCCGTGGCGGAACGCTGGCGCTCCCACGAGGGCGGGCTCAGCGGCGGCCCGCTGAGGACGCTGTCCAACGAAATCCTGGGCAAAACCGCTGCCCTGGTGAAAGGCCGCGTGCCGCTGATCGGGTCGGGCGGAGTTTCCGACGGCGCTTCGGCGCTGGAGAAGCTCAAGCTCGGCGCAGATCTGGTGCAGGTCTATTCCGGCCTGGTCTACGAGGGCCCCTTCCTGGTCAAAGAGATCCTTGAATACCTGCACAAACACCGCTGGCATCTGTCCCGCCGCTGACCATTCCTTCCCCGCGTTTATGATATCATAGGCTTTCAGGGGGTAAGTAAAATGTACACGAATAAATTCATCGCGACGATAGCGGCCGCGCTGCTGGCGGCAGGCTGCGCGCCGGGAAAGACCGTTAGGACCCTTCCTTCTCCCTAAGTAAAGGCCGCCTCCGGAACGGCCCAGGGTTACGGCGGCCCCAAACGCCGCATAGGCGTATCGGAATTCGAGGATAAATCCGCCTACGGACTCCAAGAACGTGCTCGAATGGATCTCCGCGCACGAGAACCCGAAGCGCAAATGACACAGGGCCAGCTCGCTAAGGCGATAGCCAAAGAGTTCTTTTTTTCCCAGGTGGACGCGGCAGCGATCCTGGCCAGGATGACCGTCAGCCTGCAGAAAGGTGAATGGGTTTACTTTAAATCCCCGACCGTTTTCAGCAAAACCGCCGTTTTAAAACGCGTAGGAATGCCCCAAAAGCGCTCTTTCCGGGGCCGGCGGCACAGCGGGAACCCCCAGTTTTCCGACGATAATAATCCAAAGATGGGCCCTTTAGCCCAGACAAAACTTCCCTTAATGCCCTTGTTCCGTCAAGTCTTGCGGGGTATGCTATAACCGCAGAAGTAGTATCCTTGTAAGCTGGGGGATTGGCCCCGGCGTATCCACAACCGGACCGTAATCCGGTATATCCAGGGAAAGCAAAATCAAATTTGCTTTCCCTTTTTTAATGGGCGCAGGCAGCAGGAATAAAAAAGGGAGAGCACGGAGTATGGAAAAAAGTAAAATAGCGGTTGCGGTGTTTGCGGTAATAATAGCGGCGGCTTCTGTGGTTAAAGCAGAAGGGACAATGGGAAATCTTGCGGAAACAACTGATAAGATATCTTCCATAGATATAAACAAGAACTTTGGTGAAGCTGGAAATGTCCTTGGCAGTTTTTATAGCGGTTCAAAAGCAAAAATGGAAGCCGACACTTCGGTGGTTTATGCAGAGCACGGGAAGTCGCAAAGAACACCTGCCCAGGGCGAGAAAGAAATATGCAACGCGAAGCCGTCAAGGATAGTCCTTTTCGGCAAAGTCCCACCGATGGGCGCTAGTTCTGGCAAAACCAATCCAGAAGAAAAAAGCTTGCCGATTGGTGCTGGATTACTAGCGGTTGGAGCTATTGCTATGGGCCTCACTGTGCGTGGAAAAGGGTATTTTAGTAATTACTCGGAAGACGCCAACACCGTCTGGAACTATATAAAACCAGGCAGTTCTTCTGATAATACGAAACCCCCCAAGGATCCTTATGATCCTCCTTCATCAACTCCCTCAGATCCCTATGCAGTGCACCCTAGGAGCCTGTCCGACATAAGCCTTGAACTTGGTTCGGGGCGCTCCTATACC
>CAYQJX010000039.1:0-20676 GCA_964417965.1 uncultured Elusimicrobiaceae bacterium | reverse complement strand
AGGGTATAGGAGCGCCCCGAACCAAGTTCAAGGCTTATGTCGGACAGGCTCCTAGTGTTCCACACAGTGCAGATAAAAGACCTTGTTCCCGCCGACCACCCGCTGCGGCGCATCCGCAAGATGGTGAACACCGAGCGCATCCGCGAATTGTGCGCGCCGCCGCACTGCGCCAACAACGGCCGCCCGAGCATACCGCCGGAGCAGTTGTTCCTGGCGATGCTGGGCGGGTATCTGACGGGCGTAAGGTCTGACCGGAAGCTGATAGGAGCATCGTTTCGACAAGTCGGACATCGCAGAGCGTTTGTTTGACGACACGGTGAAGACGGCGATGAAAGAATACCACAAGACAATAAGCGGACGGAAGGTGGAGAAGAAGTCCCTCGTGACGACGACAAGGGAAACCCGAGCGTGAATTTTCGTGGCAAGAAGCGCAGCAACGCGACGCACCGCTCAACCACGGATCCGGATGCGCGGATAGCGACGAAGTCCGGGAAGGAAACGGCGGTCCCGGTCTACACGGCAAACGGCGCAATGGAGAACCGCAACCGGATACTGGCGGGAATAGACGCAGAGACTTTCAGGGGACCACTCTTTCAGAGCGCGACGGTGCTTTAAATCTGCTGGACCGTGCGCGAAAGCGATTAAAGAGCCCTAAATCATGCACAGCAAACCCGGAAAAGCCCATTTTTTAGGCCATAGATTTACGCACTTGAAACGGAGAAGAGCCTGTTTTAAGGGACGGCGGCAATAAGGGCCCAATCGCTACCGGTACTCTGTATCGTTATCGAGTCCCACTGCGAAGCGAAAGATATCGGGGTGGTGCCGTCGATGGTTTGCCCTGCGGCCGGGACTATATTAAGCAGCCCCGCGCCGGGAAAATCCACCCGCTTGATAGTGTAGATCCTGCCGGGGACAAGCGCCGCGTCAGGCAAATTCACCACTTTGTCAGCGGCGACTCCGGCCATGTTGACCAAGACTGTGCTGTCGTTCCCCGTCACCGTATAAGGCAAACTGGAAATAGTTATAGTTACAATCGGCAGGGACATGGCCCCTGCAACGCTCAGGGTGGAGTTGGCCGCCCCGCCAACTCCGAGCCGGCCGGAACCGTCCAGACGGACCAGTTGGTCGGCGCCGTTGAAGCCGCCGGCGAAGGCGCCGGTACTGATGGCCAGCCGGTTGTCGTTGAACACGCCGCTGGTGATCTTGGCCGCGCTGATGCCGCTGGCCGCTATATGCGTGGAAACTATAGTCCCCGCCAGGTAGTCGGTGCTCAGCATACCGGCGGTAAAGTTGCCCAGGTTGAATACGGCCGACGCCAGGTCGGCGGTACCTATGGAAGCGTCCGCGATATGCGTGGAAACAATAGTCCCCGCGATGTAGTCACTGTTTATCTTGGCGTTCGCCCCCAGCGGGGCCACGCCGCTGGCCGCGCCTTTTTGCGCCAGGAACGCCGGATCTGTCTCGGTATAGCTGGCAAGGTAGTTGGGGGGCCAGCTGGTCCAGGCGGTGCCGTCCGAGCGGAGCAGGTTGCCGCTGGAACCGGGCGCTGTAAGCCCGGTACCGCCCTTTGCCGCCGCTACGGCTCCGGAAAGATTTGAGGGATTCAGGCCGGTCAGCAGCGAACCGTCTACGGCGGGCAGCTTGGTCGCCGAGGTCATCTGTACCAGCTGGTCGGCGCCGTTGAAGCCGCCGTAGAAAGCGCCGGTGGAAACGTATACCCTGTCGTCGGTGAATTTGCCGGAGGTTATGGCCCCCGTGGTCAGCAGCACGTGGTAATCGGTAACGGAAGCCGCCAGGATGGTGCCCTGGGGGATCACGGCGTCGGGGGCCAGCGCCTGCGCCACCAGCGCGTAAGGCGCGGAGACCATCTCCTGGCGCGGGGACAGGGTAACGCCGTCCACGGTTATCTCCACGTAGCGCGCGCCAGTGAAAGTGCCGGTGGAAAGGGCGGCCGGGGTGCCGGCGGCCAGCGAGGCGCTGAACACGCCCTGAGAAAGGGCCAGGGACTGGGCGGCGCTGGTCCAGACCGGCGTCCCGCCGGAAGAGACGTCGTAGATCTTGAAGACGAAGGACTTGGAGCCTTCCGCCGGGGCGCCGCTCTCGTCGAGCCGGCCCTGGAAATTTATCTTAAGCGGGGCGCCGGCCTGCAGCGCGCCGTGGGCGGCGGCCAGGAGGCAGGCCGCGAGCGCGGCTGATTTAAAGATTGGATCGATTTTTTTCATAAATTGTCACCGTATTACCATCAGTTTGCCCGTCGCGGTCTGGCTGGCGCTCTTCACTATGAAGAAATAAACGCCGCTGGCGAGACCCTCCCCGCGAGAGTTCTTCACGTCCCAGTCCAGCGTATCTCCGGCGCCGGCTTTGTCGAGCGTGCGTACCAGCTGCCCGCCCACGGTATAGACGCGGATCCTCGCGGAGCTGGTAAGACCGGTAAAGGTTATTTTGGTATGGCCGGCCGAAGGCTTGAACGGCACCGGGTAGCAATGAGCTCCGCCGAGGTCCGTCCGGGCGGCGGCGTAGGGAATAACGGCCGGGGCCGCGCCCGCCTCCAGGCTGAAATTACCGCCGGTGAGCGCGCTGCCGGAAAAAACAGGCCCGCCCATATTGGCCGCGGACAGCGCCAGAACGCCGCCTGACGCCGCTTCGCCGCCCGAAACCAGGGCCAGGGCTTCCACGCTGAAAGAGCCGCCGGTCATAGGCGTATTAGCCACGAGCGGCAGCGCCCCGGCTGACAGACAGGCCGCGGCTGCCAGAAAGAACGCATGTTTCTTAATTCCAGGCATAAGTTAGTCCCGCCCCTGCCGCAGTTTTACCAGGGCGGCTATGATGGCGTTTTTTACCGGTTCTGACTCCTCAGTCTTCAGGCAGTCTTCCAGCACGGGGGCGACGGAGATATCGCCGCGGGCCGCCAGCGCCATGGCCGAGCGGCGGCGGATCTCCTCCTCCCGGTCGCGCAGCCCTTTCTTGAGCGCCTCCAGGGAACGGAGGTCCTTGCGGAGTGCCAGGCCGTGCACCGCGGTAACGCGCCGCCCGGAGTCGGGAGAGTACAGCAGAGAACTAAAGTGCTCGGAGACCCGCTCGTCGTCCAGACCGGCCAGGTATTCGGCCGCCAGCAGGGATTCTTCCGGGGTCCCCCCGTACAGCAGGTCGAGCTGCTCTTTGAACTTAGCGTCCGGCGAGACCGGGGCCGGCGCGGCGGCGGCCGCGGCAGGCGGCTTCGGAGCGGCGGCGGGAGAGCCTAACCGGCAGGCCAGGCCGAACTTATGGATATTGCCGAGGTCGTAGGAGGAGCCGTAGGAATAGTCCAGCCGCATATCGCGCTTGCCGGGCAGGCGCAGGCCCAGGCCGAAGCTGAGCCCGTTGGAAAGGTCTCCAAAAGCCGTGTAGCCGGCCCTGAGAGAAACGTTCTTGTAGAGGGTGTTCTCTACACCCGCCGACAGGTAGCCGGGCCCGTCCTCTGGAAAATTCATATCCAGCGACAGTTGAGCGGCCAGATTGCCGCCGGGGGCCCCAAGTGAGTACGCCGCCCCGGCCTTAAAATTGCGGGGCGGCTTTGCGCCTGCGGAGATGAACTCCAGGCGGCTGGACACTAGGTTTTCCGCGGCCAGGCCCAGCCTGAGTCCTTTTACTCCGGACAGCAGCAACAGGCCGGCGTCCAGGCCGTAACCGGAAGCCCGGCTGGAGTCCAGCCCTTCGGCGATATATTTCAGCGAAGCGCCGTAACCCAGCGCAGGCAGCAGCGCCACGCCGGTAGTCACCCGGCGGCCGTAGCCCAGGTAGGCCGCCAGGCCGTAGGCGGAGACCGAACCTATGGGATTGTCCGAGGCGTCATAGGCGTCGAAGGCCGCGACGTCCAGGTAGTTCAGGCCCAGGCCGAAGGCCCCGCCGGCCGCAGGAACGGCCGCGGACACCCATTGCTGGGAAATGCCTGAAAAATAATTGTTATAGGAATAGGAAAGTTCCGGCGCTCCCACCAGCCCGAGGCCGGCCGGGTTATAGAAGACCGCATTGGAGTCGGAGGAAGCGGCGGTAAAGGCTCCACCCAGGGAAGTCTCGCGCGCGCCCACGGGGATGCGCAGAAAACCAGCCGCGGAGGTGCCGGGGCCTGCCCCCTCCGCACGGGACGAGGCCAGACACAAGGCGGCTAAGGCAAAGACTTTTAGACGATAAAAAACTGCCGGCATATGCTCCTGTTACCCGACGCTGAACTCAATAAGACAGCTGGTACGAAACGCCGAAGGTGTTGCCGGTATAGTTGTACGGCATATACTGCTCGAATTTGTTGTTGGACGAGGCCACCACCAGCGAGTAGAACAGGCGCATCATGGCCACGTCGTTCATGCGCTTGCGGATGGAGCCGGTGAGCGTGGACATGGTGTTGGTCTGCGCCGAGCCGGTGAAGTTGTTGGCGGCGTCGCGGGCCTTGCGCTTGTCATAGTTGCGCTTGGTCACGTTTATGGCGCCGCCTACCGCCCATTTGCTGGTGACGTTGAGGTCCAGCGGCACGCTGAGGGTCAGCTCGTTGAAGTCGTAGTACTTCTCGCCGAACTGCGGGCTGGTGTCGCCCAGGAACTTGTACACCATGAAGTTCTGGTTGGAGCGGTGCATGGTGTATGAGACCATGGGATACAGCTCCAGGACCCAGAGCTTCTGGTGGAAGCCGAAATCCAGGGCGGTGTTGGTATCCTTCTGCTTGGTGTCGCCGTACACGCCGGTGTCGGCGATCACCTTCTGGTTCTTATAGTTCTGCACCGTGTAGGTGACGCCGGCGAAGAAGCTGTTCCAGACGGGCCGGAGGCTCACCTGGGTCATGGTCTGGTCCTGCAGGCCGCCGGAGGTTTCAGAAGTGTTGTTGGCGTTCTGGAACTCGCGCAGCAGGTCGGTGTAGTTGGGGAACGCCACGTTCCTGAACAGCACCTGCGCCGTCACGTAGCCGTGCTTCTCTTCGTCAAAGGTGTAGTCAGCGGCCAGCTGGCCGCCGGTGGAGTTCATGTTGTAGAGGCCGTCCTTCCACACCTCGTTGGCGCCGGTGCGGCGGTACTCGGTGGCCAGCGCCACGCCGGGGCGGATGCGCAGGCGGTCGGTAAGGAAGCGGCGGTATTCGAAGTTGAAGCCGTGGGACATGGACCGGTCCGTGAACTGTTTGGAGTCCTGCGGCGCGAAGCCGGGCCCGCCGTAATTGAAGTTATACAGGCCGAACAGCTGGTCCTTCTGCGTGATCTTGGTCAGCAGGCCCACCTGGGTGTTGATGTTGCCGCCGCTGAAGATGTTGCCCTCGCTGGGCAGGTAACCGGCTTCGGTCAGGGTCATGTCGAAGAACGGCGTGAAGATCTTGGAATCCTCCGCCGCGGCCGCGAACAAGTTTGCGGCCAGGCCCGCCGTCAGTAGAGCGCTCAGTAGTATCTTTTTCATCGTTTCGTTCCTTAAAAGTTAAGGTGGAAGTTCCACACGGGGTGGACCACCAGCACGCCCTCGGGGTAGATGTTCAGGCCCAGTTCGAAGATCTTGCCGTACCAGCTCACCTTGGAGCTGATGGTCTGGGTCTTCAGGCCGTAGTTGAGCTGTATGCTCCACAGCTTGCCTATGCCCTTGGGGGTCTCTATGCCGGCTATGAAGAAGTCGTCCTTGAAGCCGGTGTCGAAGCTGTTGATGGTGGTGCCCAGGAACTGCGGCTCCTCGCCGGCCTTGAAGTCCAGCTTGGCCTTGAGCTGGCTGCGCTTGTAGCCCCAGAAGGTGCGCACGCGCGGGCTTACCGAGGAGCTCATGATGGCGCCCATGTAGTAGCCGCCGAACTTGGCGCTATCTATGGTGGTGGAATCCTTGGTGGCCATCTTGGCCGCCAGCATGTTCCAGTAGCCGCCTACGATGTCCAGCTGCGGCACGCCGGGGGCGATGCGGCCCTCGCCGTGCAGCCGGGCCTTCAGCGACACGTTGGTGTAGGTCATCGGGATGGTGGTGGGGAACAGGCTGGTCTGCACGCCGAAGCGTTTGCCGGGCGGCAGCGGGGTAGTGGCTTCCAGGTCCTGCTGGAAGTCGTAGAAGAAAGCGGCCGGGTTGGCCATGATCTCGCCGGCTATCTGCATCCCCTTGGACTCCCAGTCCACTTTAGCGTGACCTACGCCGCCAAGACAGAATAGGGCGGCCAATACTATGGTGAATCTTTTCATGTTAGGGTTCCCTTTCATGTTATTCGCTCAGGTTCGTGAAGGCGGGCATCATACGTTGTATGCCGGCCACGAACAGGTCGGGGATGATGACGACGTCGATGTTTCTGGCACCAAAGAAATCGCCGTTAGTACCAGGGTCAATATCCGAATAGGCGTTGGCATTGGTATTCAGCGCCGCAGCATCATTGCTTGCCGACTTCTTTATGTAGACGATGCTCTGCGCAGCCACACCCTTGAGCATGGTGAACGGGTCCTGTGAAGAACTGGTCAGGTCGTCCACATTCTTTATGGCGCCGCTATTGCCTATGACATAATCTTCCCGGGCATACCAGAGCAGGCCTTGGTTGGCCACGGTACCGGTCATATCGTTGCCGATTGCGTAGGCGTCGGCCTGAAACTGATATAAGGGAGCATTGTTGCCCGCTACGCTATACTCGTAGTTCTTGCCGACTGTCGCAGTCTCGGTAACGTTCATTGCCCATTTCACGTTAGTGGCGGGGCCGACTGTGTTAATGCCCACATAGTTGCCGGCCGAGTTTTTATATTGCAGTGTGGTAGCGCCATCCGAATAGCTGGCACCGCCCACTATGGCAGTATCCTTTATGTTCAGGCGGGATATTGCGTTAAGCATATCCTGCGCCTCATTAAGATCCGTGGTGGCTACGACATCCGTCAGCACGCCGGTTATAATGGTGTGTTTATCATTGGGATTGCTGGTAGCGTAAGTCTGGCCGGGATTAAAAACCGACAGGTTATCCACCAACTCGTCGCGAGTTGCGTCGTAACGGTAGCCCTCGGCCACAAAGAAGATGCTGTCAGCGTCGGTCCTGTTGGCCAGGATAAAGGAAGAGAAAGTCGGGTTAATGTCATTGGAGTTAAAGAACCCCGGCCACTCCTCTATGCGCTGCGGGAGAGAGTTATTGAACCCCATAGTCATCTGCGCCAGGTCCAGCCTATCCGAAACCGCGCCGCCATTGTATTTAAAGCCGTTAGCAGCCGAAGTGTAAGCGGAATAACTCGGGCGCTTCACTATATTCATGAACTGTATTGTGCTGGCGTCCGGCCGGATCATGCGCTGCTCTACGCGCACCAGGTTGCCGTGCACGTCGTTGAGGGTGCGGCCGGCCTCCAGGTCGCTCTCCTTGACCACGTTGAGGAAGCTTTTAACGGTGTCCTCGGCCTTGGCGGTGGCCTTGGCAAAATCTTTTATCTGCTCCCTGTCCATTTCTTTCTGCTGCAGGTCCTTCTGGCGCTCGGACGGCTTGAGGCCCGGGTTCCAGTTCTCCATCGCCTCGCGCTCGGCCTTGGGGGTGAGCAGCTCGGGCTTGGTGGCCTTGCCTTTTTCGGCCAGCCGGAGGCCCTGGCCCTGCGGGATATTGAACTCGGAGGCGCCCTTCTCCGGCGGGATCATGAACTTCAGTTTTACCTCGCCGAACAGCACCTGCAGCTCCATCTTGCCGTCCTCGGTGGTGCCCATGGTGAACTCGGTGCCGCGCACGGCGCAGACCGCCGCCGGGGTGCGCACCTCGAACTTCTCCTTGCGCATCAGGTGCGGCACGCGCAGCTTTATGCGGCCGAACACCAGCGCCAGGCGGCTGGCCAGCGTCTGCCGCTGTTCCAGTTCCAGGGCGGTGCTCTCTTTCAGCCAGACCTTGGTCTTGTTCGGCATGATCACCACGGCCGCGCCGCCGGCGTTGGTCCGGATGGCGCCGCCCTCGGCTATCTCCATGCCTTCCTTGGCGGGAGTCCACTGCCCTTCTCGGGTAGGCCTCACTTCCACGGCGCCGCTCATGGACAGCACCTTGGATTCGGCGGCCCATATGGCCGCGGGCAGGGCTATAAATATAAGTAGAGTAAGAATTTTTGTCCTCATAGGAGAAAGTTTAGTAGAAATTCCTCCTTGTGTCAATCGAGCTATTTTGGGATAATTGAATTTGCGGAAGGCCGGTTTTCCCAATGAAAACACGGCCGCAGGTAACCCGGGAGACTCCTATGAAGAAAGTGACTTTGGTCATACTCGCCGCCGCCCTCGCGGGCTGTTCCACCGGCATAAGAAAAGAACAGACCGCGGTCTGCCCCCCCTGCCCCGCCGTCACGGCGCCGGCAGCCGTCTCCACAGCCGCCACTGCGGCCGCCGGGGCAAGCATGTTCGCCGTGGCGCCGGACAGCGCCCCCGTCTTTGCCGACGCCGAGGACCTGGCCCCCCTGCTGAAGGCCGCCCTGCAGAACCGCGCCTATCTCCGCGGGCTCAACGGTGCCGGCCCCGCCTACGATTTCGCCGGCAGAAAGGTCTCCTCCGGGGACCTGCTCGCCTCCAACGAGGAGCTGATACGCATCCTCGAGTCCTCCCCCACCGTGCAGGACCTGGACCGCCTGGTGAAGGAGCGCTTCGACGTCTACCAGATGGCCGGGCGCGACTCCACCGGCACCGTGGTCTTCAGCTCCTACTACGAGCCCACCCTGGAGGCCAGCCTGGAGAAGAACGAGAAATACAAATACCCCATCTACTCCAAGCCGGCGGACCTGATAACCATAAACCTGGGCGACTTCAACGAGAAGTTCAAGGGCGAAAAGCTCACCGGCCGCCTGGAAGGCGACCAGCTGGTGACCTACCTGACCCGCGAAGAAATAGACTTCGAGGGCAAGATCGGCAAGAAGGCTAAGCCCCTGGCCTGGTTCTCCAACCGCGCCGACATCATGGACCTGCACACCGAAGGCTCGGGCCGGCTGGCCCTGCCCGACGGCAGGATAGTGAAGGCCAAGTTCGCCGCCACCAACAGCCTCAAGTTCAAAGGCTGGCTGACCGCCCTGATAGAGGCGGGCGCCATGCCGCGCGAAGGCATCAGCCACGAGAAAGGCCTGCAGTACCTGGAGGAGCACCCGCAGGAGGTGCGCGCGCTGCTCAGCAAGAACCGCCGCTACGTTTTCTTCTCGCTGGACACCGAGACCGACCCGGACGAGGGCCCCGACGGCACCTACGGCCGGCCGCTTACCGGCTGGCGCTCCATAGCCATAGACAACACCCTGGTCCCCATGGGCGCCCTCGCCTTCATGCAGACCACCATGCCCGACGTGGACGGGGAAGGCACGCTGCTGGGCCGCCGGCAGGACAGCCGTTTCGTTTTCTGCCAGGACACCGGCGGGGCGATAAAAGGCCCGGGCCGCGTGGACTTCTTCGCCGGCGCCGGCAAGAAGGCGCGCACCTTCGCCTTCAAGCTCTGGGACCCCGGCACACTGCACCTGCTGGTGCTCAAAGAACGGCCCTCCAGCAACTGATAAGGACCCTATGAAGAACCTCCTGCGCTCTGTTGTTTTAATCCCCCTCCTCGCCGGCGGCCTTTGCGCCGCGGAGGCCGGAACCTCCGTGCTGACAGGCCTGGACGTGCTTGAGCGGGACGGCTTTAAACAGCTGGCCGGCAAGCGCGTCGGCCTGATAACCAACCACACTTCAGTGGACGCCGAAGGCCGCAACGCGGTGGACGTGCTGCATAACGCTACCGGCGTGCGGCTGGCCGCCATCTTCTCTCCGGAGCACGGCTTCCGCGGCACCGAGGAAGGCGGGGCGTACATAGAGAATTCTTCCGACCCCGTGACTGGCGTGCCGGTGTACAGCCTCTACGGCAAGAACAAGCAGCGCCCCTCGCCCGAATCGCTCAAGGACCTGGACGTGCTGGTCTTCGACATACAGGACATAGGCGCGCGCTTCTACACCTACCTGACCACCATGGGCTACGCCATGGAGGAAGCAGCCAAGGCCGGCCTGCCTTTCATGGTGCTGGACCGCCCCAACCCCATAGGCGGCCGCGTGGAAGGCCCGGTGCTGGAGCCGGACATCAGCTTCTTCACCGCCTACTTCCCGGTGCCCACCCGCCACGGCTTCACCCCCGGCGAGATGGCCCTGTTCCACAAGGCTAAGCTCAACCTGGACCTGGACCTGACCGTGATAAAGCTGGAAGGCTGGAGCCGGGACATGTTCTTCGACAAGACCGGCGTGAAGTGGACCAACCCCTCTCCCAATATCCGCACGCTGGAGGCGGAAGTGCTGTACCCCGGCCTCGGCTGCTTCGAGGCGTCCAACGTGTCGGTGGGCCGCGGCACGGACATCCCCTTCCACTGGTTCGGCGCGCCGTGGATGAAGGCGGAGAAGATAGTAAAAAAACTCAACAAGGCCGGCCTGGCCGGGGTTAAATTCCACTATCTTAAACTGACCCCCTCCAAAGACATGTACGAGGGCAAGAGCTGCGAGGGCGTAGAGATAGAAGTGACCGACCCGGCGGCGGTGCGCGCGCTGGATATTTTCACGCACGCGGCCTACCTGCTGCGGGACTACAACAAAAAGGACTTTATCCTCAAGGAAGTGGAGATCCGCAAGATGACGGGGTCCTCCGACTTCTACGGCCTGCTGCAGAAGGGCGACAAACCGGCCAAAATAATCGCCGCCTTTGAAAAAAGCAACGCGGCCTTCCGCGAAGAGGCCAGGAAGTTCCGGCTTTACAAATAACGGGGAATGTGTTAAATTTACCTATATATGGGGAACAAAATACTTGTAGTTGACGACGACCCCGAGATCTCAAGCCTGGTGCAGTACACCCTTGAGTCCCTTGGCCACCAGATCAAAGTTTGCGACAACGGCCGCGAGGTGATGGACATCCTCCGCTCGTACAAGCCGGACCTGCTGGTGCTCGACGTCATGCTGCCCGGCATTGACGGCTACTCGCTGGCGACGCAGATCTCCGAGGACCCGGACCTGGGCACCATGCCCATAGTGGTGCTGTCGGCCCTGGAGCCGTCGCGCACTATGTTCCAGCGCTTCTCGCAGGTGGCCGCCTTCCTCACCAAGCCGTTCAACACCGACGACCTGATGGAAGCCGTAAAGAACGCCCTCGCGAAAAAATAAGCTATTACAAAACAAAAAGAACGGAGAAGCGAAAGCCTCTCCGTTCTTTTTTTATACGCCGGGGCTGGCGGGGTGTTACCCCTCTAACCCGGACTGCAGGGAACCGTTGCGCGGTTCCCCCCCGAAGCGGGGCCCCCCTTCCCCAACGGGTTATAGGGGTAACACCCCGCCAGCCCCTCAGGTAAATAAAACTACTTCGCTATTGGTTCGAAACCGGGGGTGATGTTGCCGGGTGCTTTGTTCTGGGGGCAGGTTTCCTGGCAGATGTCACAGCCGTAGGCCCAGGCCTGGCTCCGCTCCTCGGCCTCGGCCGGGATGATCCACTTGGCCTGGGTGGTCCAGTAGGAAAGGCAGCGCCCGGCGTCCAGCCGACCGCCGGCCAGCGCCTTGGTGGGGCAGGCCTTAACGCATTGGTCGCAGCCGCCGCAGTTGTCCTCCAGCGGCTTGTCGGGAACAAGGTTCAGGTTGAGGGCGATGCCGCCCAGGAAGAAGTAGGTGCCCAGCTCCCGGGAGACCAGCAGGGTGTTCTTGCCGCGGAAACCCAGCCCGGCCAGCCGGGCCAGCTCTTTCTCCATGACAGGCGAGGTATCGCAGAAGGTCCTGCCCTCCGCGCCGGGGAATTCTTTTCTTATCACCGCAAGGATAGCTGAAAGCTTCTCTTTCACCGTCAGATGGTAATCCCGGCTAAGGGCGTAGCGCGAAATTTTTGCGCCCGGCTTTGTCAGCAGCCTGGGCTGGCAGGACTTGCGGTCCGTCCGCTGCAGAAAGTCCGCGGGCTCGCCGGCGGCCTTCAGGGCGGCGGCGTGGTCCATGTCCGGCGTCCAATAGCGGAACGCGCACACCAGCACGGAGCGCGTGGCCGGGTGCCACTTTTTTACGCTTTTCCTGACCAGGGGGTCCCGCTTGAGATACAGCAGGCCGTCGGGGATCATGGTGACGGCCTCGGAGAATCTTTTGAACTCGGCCAGGTCAGAGGCAGGCGCTATGCCCGCCGCCGAGGCCCCGCAACCCAGCGCTATTTCCTTTATCCTGCCGGCGCTCACGACTTGGCCTGGCTGCCGTATTCCCAGGCGGAATATTCCAGCCAGAAATTCCTGAAGAAAGCCTCGAGAAATTCTTCGCGCGTCACCGCGGCGCCCTTTATGGCCTTCACGCTGACGGCGGTGTCCAGCCGGGGCAGGTTATTGAGGTTAACGCCCACGCCCAGCAGCAGCCAGCTGGCGTCCTTGTTGATGGAGGAGGATTCGGTGAGGATGCCGGAGATCTTGAGCCACTTGCGGCGGCGCGGGTGCCAGGCGTAGACGTCGTTGGGCTTCTTGATGCGGGTTTTGATGCCGTAAAGGGCGGTGATGGTTTCGGCCACGGCTTCGCCGCTGAGCACGCTGAGGTGCGGCAGGAACTTAACGCCGGTCTCGGGCTTGAGCAGCAGCGTCATGTAGAGCCCGCCCTTGGCGGATTCCCACTCGCGGCCCAGGCGGCCTTTGCCGGCGGTCTGGGTTTCGGCCAGCACCAGGGTCTTCTCGGCGGTGCCTTCCAGGGCCAGCTCCCGGCCCACGGCCTGGGTGGATTCCACCTCGTCGAGGCAGACTATCTTGCTGACTCCGGGCAGGGTGTCTAAATTCAGGGTGGGGCAATCGCAGGGCTTGGTCATTTTGTCCTCGCTTCGAAAGAGATATCCAGCGGTTTGGCGCCGCTGGTGATGGAGCCGACGGAAATGCGGTCAGCCCCGAGCTTTGCGTAGCGGGCGGCCATCTTAAGGTCCACGCCGCCGGAGATTTCCACTTCTGGCCGCTTGCCTTTATGGGCACGTATCAGGGCTATGGCCTTCTTCATTTCGGAGTAGGCCATATTGTCCAGCATTACCACGTCTGCGCCGAGGTGCAGAAAAGCTTTGAGCTGGGCCAGGGTGTCCACTTCCAGTTCTATCTTCAGGCCGGGTTTGGCCCGGCGCATGGCCGCAATGCGCTGGCCGAGTATTTCAGCCTTGCCGCCGGCGAAGGCCACGTGGTTGTCCTTTATCATGGCCATGTCGTAGAGGCCCAGGCGGTGGTTGCGCCCGCCGCCGCAGAGCACGGCGTACTTCTCAATCATCCGCAGGCCGGGCAGGGTTTTGCGGGTGTCGTAAATTTTAGTACGGGAACCTTTCAGGACCGCAGCAAAAAGGGCGGCACGTGTGGCCACGCCGCTCATATGCTGCATGAAATTGAGAGCGGTGCGTTCGGCGGTAAGTATGGAGGCCGGGCCCTCTATCCGCATCAGCACGTCGCCTTTCTTTATGCGCGCGCCTTCTTTTTTGGCGATCGTAACCCTGGAGCCGGGGGCGGCCAGGGCGAAAACGCGCTTGGCCACCTCAAGTCCGCAGACCACGCCCGCGTCCTTGGCCCGCATTTCCCCGTAGAACCGGGTCCCCAAAGGCACAAAGAACCGGGTAGTAATGTCCCCGGTCCCGATATCCTCTTTCAATGCAGCCTTAATAACGCCATCAAATCGCTTCATTAGTTAAATTTTACCATTTACAGCGCAGCTCATGGCCGGGAAGTCAGCCGGGACAGGAACTTGCCCGCTACGCAGCGGCACGCCCCGCCGAAGCACCCCATAACCGCCGACAGGACGCCGAGCCAGAAGACTATGGCCGCGAGCAGGCCGGCTTTTTCGCTTTCAGAGCCCAGGGACGCGGCGGCCAGCAGCAGCAGCGCCAAGGTCGGGAACGCCGCCGCTTTTAGACCCAGCTTAAGCGAGTCGAGAAAACTTTTTGCCCCGCCGGAGAGCGCCGCGCCCACTACGAGGCTTATGAGCGGCGAACCTATGCCGATTACCATAAGAATCGGCATTAACAGTTCTATATCCCCGGTCGAACTCCCCTCGGCGGACGCCCCCATGTACTCCGGAAGCGTTAACAACAAAAAAAACAACACGGAGCCCAAAGCCCAGCAGACCAGGGTCCAGACCGCGCCCCGGACGGCTATGGGATCTTTAACGGCGGAAGTCAGGCGCCGGAGGGTCGGGACTTGATCGCTCATTTAGCACCCCTTTTTTTAGCGCCGCCCTTTCCTTTTACCCCGGCCATTTCGCGGATCTCGAAGAGGCGGTCGCGCAGTTCGGTGGCCAGCTCGAAGTCCAGGTTGTCGGCGGCCTCTTTCATGCGGCGCTCCACCTCGGCGGCCAGCGCTTTCACCCCGGCCTTGGGCAGGCCCGGCGGCAGCGGTTCGGCCACCATGATGCCCTGCCGCTTGGCCTGGGTGCGCAGCTCCTCGAATTCTATGAATTTTTTGATGATGGTCTTGGGCTCTATGCCGTACTTTTTATTATGGGCCAGCTGCCGGTCGCGGCGCCGCTTCATCTCGGCGATGGCCCGCTCCATGGAACCCGTCATGCGGTCGGCGAAAAGAATAACCTCGCCGCACAGGTTGCGGGCGGCGCGGCCGGAGATCTGTATCAGGGTTGTCTCGCTGCGCAGGAAGCCCTCGTTGTCGGCGTTGAGAATGGCCACCAGCGTAACCTCGGGGATGTCCAGACCTTCCCGCAGCAGGTTGATGCCCACCAGCGCGTCGAACTCGCCCTTGCGGAAAGCGGAAAGTATATCCAGCCGCTCCAGGGTGTCCATGTCGGAGTGCATGTACTTGGCCCGGAGTCCTTTCTCGCGCAGGAAGGAGCTCAGGTCCTCGGCCGTCTTCTTGGTCAGGGTCAGCACCAAGGTGCGCTCCTGTTTGGCCGCGCGCTTTTCTATCTCGGCGGTCAGCGCCTTTATCTGGCCGGTCACCGGCAGAATCTTTATCAGCGGGTCCACCAGGCCGGTGGGGCGGATGATGAGGTCGACGATATCCTGCTTGGCGCAGTTAGCCAGCTCGTAGGGGCCGGGCGTGGCCGAGACGAAGACCGTTGTCGGCCGCAGGGCCTCGAACTCGTCGAACTTGAGCGGCCGGTTGTCCAAGGCCGACGGCAGGCGGAAGCCGAAATCCACCAGCGTCTGCTTGCGCGCGCGGTCCCCGGCGTACATGCCGCGGATCTGCGGCACGGTCACGTGGGATTCGTCGATAAACAGCAGAAAATCTTTCTTAAAGTAATCAAACAGGCAGTCCGGGCGGCTGCCCACCGGGCGGCCGGCCAGGTGGCGGGAATAGTTCTCCACGCCGCTGCAGAAGCCGGTCTGGCGTATCATCTCCAGGTCGTAGCGCACCCGCTGGCCCAGGCGCTCGGCCTCCAGCAGCTTCCCCTCCCCCTTCAGCACGGCCAGGCGCGCGGCCAGCTCGGCCTCTATGTTGGCCGTGGCCGCCTCTATCTCGCCGGTGGTGGAGACGAAATGCTTGGCCGGGAAAACGGAGATCTCGGAGAGTTCCCTTATGGTGTCGCCGGTCAGCGGGTTTATTTCCTTGATGGATTCCACGTTGTCGCCCAGCTCCACCCGCCAGGCGGTTTCGGAATCGCCCGGGAAGATGTCCAGGTTGGCGCCGCGCAGGCGGAAGCAGCCGCGCTTGAATTCCATCTCGTTGCGGTCGTAATGGATGTTCACCAGGAAACGGGAGAATTCTTTCCTGTCCGCCCGCTGCCCTTTCTTTATGGTCAGGCAGAGCTCGGAGAAGTTATCCGGCGAGCCGATATTGTAGATGCAGGACACCGAAGCCACCACTATGGTGTCCGGCCTGGTAAGGATGGAGGTGGTAGCCTTCAGCCGCAGCTTGTCTATATGGTCGTTGATCGAGGAATCTTTCTCGATATACGTATCGGTGGAAGGGATGTAGGCCTCGGGCTGGTAGTAGTCGTAGTAGGAGACAAAGTATTCCACCGCGTTCCCGGGGAAGAAGGTCTTGAACTCGGAGTAGAGCTGGGCGGCCAGCACTTTATTGGGAGAGATGATGAGCGCTGGCCGCTGCAGGCGCTCTATGGCGGCGGCCACGGCGAAGGTCTTACCCGAACCGGTGACTCCCAGCAGCGTCTGGTTGGCCTTGCCGGCCTTTATGCCGGCGCAGAGGGCGTCTATGGCTCCCGGCTGGTCGCCGGCCGGCTTGAACGGCGCCACAAGTTTGAACTTGCCTTCCATACAAATATTCTACCAATTTGAAAATGATAGAATTGCCTTGTCATGGCGAAGAAAATACAGATCACGGTGGCCAAAAGCGCCGGCTTTTGTCCCGGCGTAAAGAACGCCATAGACAAAGTGCTGGAGCTCGCCAAGCACAGCGACAAGACCATCTACACCCTCGGCCCGCTCATCCACAACAAGCAGGTCATCGAGACCCTCAAAGAAAAGAACATTCATTCCGTCGGTTCCGTGGAAGAGATCAAAGACAAGGACGCCATCCTGGTGATCCGCGCCCACGGCATCCCCCCCGAAGAAGAGGCCCGCATCCGCTCGCTGCACGCCGAGGTGGTGGACGCCACCTGCCCGCTGGTAAAGCACGTGCAGGAGAACATCCGCGCCCACGCAAAAAAAGGTTATGCCACCATCATAGTGGGTGACAAGGACCACGCCGAGGTGCTGGGCCTGATGGGCTACACCGAAGGCCGCGGCTACGTAGTGAGCGGGCCCGAAGAAGTTAAAGCCCTCCCCCGCCTGGAGAAGGCCAATATTGTCGCCCAGACCACGCAGGAGGGAGACGTCTTCCTGGCGGCCGCCGAGGCGGCGCGCAAAGTAACCGGCGAACTGGCCGTATCCAACACCATCTGCAACCCGACCCGCATGCGGCAGAAGGAGACGATGGAATTTTCCAAGGGCGCGGACCTGGTGATAGTGGTGGGCGGCAAGAATTCCGCCAACACGGCCCGCCTGTTCCAGATCTGCGAGCCCCTGGCGCGGCGCGCCGTGCACATAGAGCGGGAAGACGAACTGAAGAAAGAACTGTTCCAGGGCGCCTCAAAAATTTTCATAACAGCCGGCGCCTCCACCCCCACCTGGATGATAGAGAAAGTGCTGGAGAAGGCCCGCGAGCTGGCCGAGCACAAGGAAAGCCCGCTCGTCGAAAACCTCGTCTTCGCCTGGAAGCTGGCGGTTACCGGCTCGCTCTACACCGCCACCGCCGCCGTGGCCCTGACCTACGTCTGCATGAAACTGGAAGGCGTCCCGGTCTCAAAAAAGCTGCTGCTGATGGCCGGGCTGTTCGCCTTCAGCCTGCACATGGCCAACCGCGCCGTGGAGAAAGGCGCCGCCGCCCCCGACAAGGCCAGGGCGCTGCTGTTCGTAAAATACCGCGTCGCCTCGCGCTTTACCGCCCTGCTCTGCGGGGCCGCGGCCATTTTCCTGTCGGCCGCGCTGGGCTGGCAGGTTTTTCTGGCTACCGCTTTCTTCTGGTTCGCGGGCATGCTCTACCCCTTCAAACTGCCTCTGGGGCTTGAGCGGTTCGGGAATTTCCCGGCCTCCAAGGACCTGGTGACGGCGCTGGGCTGGGCCTTCATGTGCGCCTACGCGCCCAGCCTCTGGCACGAGGGCGGCATGAGCAGCGCCACCCAGCTGGCGGTGGGCTTCGCCTTCCTGTTGGTCTTTACGCGGTCGGTGCTGTTCGGCGTGAGCCACGCGCACGGCGACCTGATAGTGGGTAAGGAAAATTTCTACAAGGCGGCGGGGCAGCGGTTCACTTATCTAACGCTGTTCGCAATCTTCATAGTGCTGGCTGGCATACTGATAACGCTTAAAGGCGCCGGCTGGCAGCCCGAGCTGGCGTCGGTCCTGCTGACCGGCCTGTTCTACTACCTCGGGATAATGCTGTTCTTCTACTTCAGCAAACCGCCGGAACATATCCTGGCCGAGACCCTGATAGACACCCAATTCATAATCCTGGCCCTGTTGGCCTACGCCGTTTAGCGGCCTACTGTAATTCTTTCTTGAGCGTCTGGCGGGCGCGGAAGAGACGCGTCTTGAACGCGGGGACGGTGATCTTGAGCACGTTGGCGGCTTCTTCCATGGAGAGGCCCTGGATGTCGGCCAGGGTGACGGCCAGGCGGTAATCCACGGAGAGTTTGGAGAGCGCTTTGGCCACGCTCTCGGAAAGGTCTTTTTTTCTGACGTCCTCGGCGTGGGTAAGGTCCTGCATTTCGGCCAGGTCTTCCAGGCTGACCAGCTTCTCGCTCTTCTTCTTGCGGAACTTCATCCAGCAGTTGTTGGCGGCGATGCGGTACAGCCAGGTGCCAAAATTAGATTTCCCCTTGAACTTGGAGATGTTCTTGAAGGCGTTGATGAAGGTTTCCTGGTAAACGTCGTCGGCTTCCGACTTGAGGCCGAGGCAGACGTAATTGGCCAGGCCGTAGATCTTGTCCTGGTATTTTTTCACCAGCGACTCAAAGCTGGCCGTGTCGCCGGCCTGGGCCTTGGCGATAAGTTCCGCGTCGTTTTTGTCCATATACCCATTATAAAAAATTGTAGAATAGATTCCGCAGAAATAAACTCGCGCAGTTAGCTCAGCGGTAGAGCGCCTCTCTTACACAGAGGATGTCACAGGTTCAAATCCTGTACTGCGCACCACATTTTAAATCCCCGCTAAAAGGACCCTATAATGGCCGACGAAAAACGCGACGACCTTCCGCTCGAAGAGGTGCGCACCGAAGACGGCGTGGAGCTGATCGATGAACCCAAGGAAACGCCGCACGTGGCCGGCCCCGCCGTGGAGGACGTGGAGCTGAAATGGTACAAGGAAGTGTACCAAGGCGACGACATGAAGCAGCTCACCCTGCGCGCCGTAGTGATGGGCAGCTTCCTGGGCGGCTTCATGTCGCTCTCCAACCTCTATATCGGCCTCAAGACCGGCTGGGGCATGGGCGTGGCCATCACCGCCTGCATCCTCTCCTACACCATCTGGAAAACGCTGCGCGTGCTGCTGCCGTTCCTCTTCAAGACGGACATGACCATCCTGGAGAACAACTGCATGCAGAGCACCGCCTCTTCGGCGGGCTACTCCACCGGCGGCACCATGGTGTCGGCCATCTCGGCCTACCTCATCATCACCGGCGCGCACATGAGCTGGCAGGTGCTCACGCTCTGGACCGTCTTCCTGGCCATGCTCGGCGTGTTCATCGCCATTCCCATGAAGCGCCAGATGATAAACATCGAGCAGCTCAAGTTCCCCAGCGGCGTGGCCGCCGCCGAGACGCTGCGCAGCCTGCACGCCGCCGGCGCCGAGGCCGCAGACAAGGCCCGCGCCATGGGCCTGGCCGGCCTGGTAGGCGGCGTGCTGACCTTCCTGCGGGACAAGGGCATCGGCAGTTTCACCATCCCCGCCTCCCTGCATTTCCCCGGCTCCCTCCGGGGCTTCACGCTGGACAAATGGACCATCTCCGGAGAGGTGGGCCTGATGATGATCGCCGCCGGCGCCATCATAGGCTGGAAAATGGCCTGGTCGCTGCTGCTGGGCGCCACGATAAACTACGCCGTGCTCGCCCCGTGGATGACCGACCTGGGCGCCATCGACACAGCCAAGCTGGGCTACCGCGCCATAGTGCAGTGGAGCACCTGGGCCGGCGCGGCTATCATGGTCACCTCGGGCCTGTTCACCTTCGCCCTGCAGTGGAAGACCGTGCTGCGCGCCTTCAGCGGCCTCACCAATATCTTCTACAAGCGCGAAGAGACCAAGGCCGACCCGCTGGCCCACATAGAAGTGCCCGCCTCCTGGTTCCTCGCCGGCACCGGCGTAGCGGCGCTGGGCTGCATCATGGTGCTGCACTACGCCTTCCAGACCAGCTGGTGGATGGGCCTGGTAGCGGTGGTGATGACCTTCTTCCTGGCCATCGTGGCCGCCCGCGCCACCGGCGAATCCGACATCACGCCCATAGGCGCGATGGGCAAGATCACGCAGCTCACCTTCGGCGTGCTGGCCCCGGCCAATATGACCACCAACCTGATGACCGCCTCGGTCACGGCGGGCGCCGCCGGCGCCACGGCCGACCTGCTGGTGGACCTCAAGAGCGGCTACCTGCTGGGCGCCAACCCGCGCCGGCAGTTCCTGGCGCAGTTCCTCGGCATCTTCGCCGGCACGCTGGTAGTGGTGCCCGCCTTCTATATCCTGGTGCCTGACGCCTCCGTGCTGGGCTCCGACCAGTGGCCGGCCCCGTCGGCGCAGGTGTGGGCCGCGGTGGCCAAGCTGCTCTCCAACGGCGTGCACTCCCTGCACCCGGCGGCCCGCATGGGCATGATAGTGGGCGGCATCATCGGCATCATCATCCCGCTGATAGAGCTGGCTCTGCCCAAGCACCGCAAGTACATCCCTTCCGCCATGGGCCTGGGCCTGTCGATGGTTATCCCCTTCTTCAACTCGCTGTCCATGTTCATCGGCGGCTTCATAGCGCTGATCCTGGAGCGCAAGGCCAAGGCGACCGCGGAGAAGTACATAATCCCCGTCAGTTCCGGCATCATAGCCGGCGAGTCGCTGATGGGCGTGGGCATAGCGCTGTACGACGCGCGCGCCATGTTCACCGCCTTCCTCGCCCCGGTAAGGGCGCTGCTCGGCAAGTAAGCCAGGCGGCGGCAATAAAAAAGGCCCGGTCTCCCGGGCCTTTTTTATTTGCTCTCGTTAATTTATTTTACCAGGCCCGTCACCAGCTTCAGCATGTCGGGGCTGAAGGTGATGGTCACATGGTTCTCGTCGACCAGCAGCTTCTGTATGGGTTCCTTGCGGGCCGGGTGGGTGA
>CAYQJX010000038.1:0-20816 GCA_964417965.1 uncultured Elusimicrobiaceae bacterium | reverse complement strand
GATTCCGGCCACCCCGGCCTGCCGCTCGGCGCCGCGCCGCTGGCCTACGCCATCTGGGCCGGCAACATGAAATTCTTCCCCTCCGACCCCGACTGGTTCGACCGCGACCGCTTCGTGCTGTCGGCGGGCCACGGCTCCTCGATGCTCTACTCCATCCTCCACCTCTACGGCTACGGCCTTAAGATGGAAGACCTCAAAGCCTTCCGCCAGCTCGACAGTCTGACCCCGGGCCATCCGGAATACGGCCACACCAAGGGCGTGGAAATGACCACCGGCCCGCTGGGCCAGGGCCTGGCCAGCGCCGTAGGCATGGCGCTCGCCGAGCGGCTGACCGCGGAAAAGCTCAACACCCCCGAATTCACCCTCGTGGACCATCACACCTACGTGCTCTGCGGCGACGGCGACCTGATGGAGGGCGTCTCCTACGAGGCGGCCTCGCTGGCCGGCACCATGAAGCTGGGCAAGCTGATCTGCCTCTACGATTCTAACGGCATCACCATAGAGGGCTCCACTTCCCTGGCCTTCACGGAGGACGTGAAGAAGCGTTTCCTGGCGCAGGACTGGCAGGTCGTAGAAGTGGAGAACGGCAACGATCTCGACGAGCTGGACTCCGCCATCCGCAAAGCCAAGCGCGAAACCGAGAAGCCGTCCATCATTATCGCCAAGACCCATATCGGCTGGGGCAGCCCCAAGCAGGATAAGAACTCGGTGCACGGCGAGCCGCTCAAGCCCGAGGAGATCCTGGCCACCAAGAAAGCCCTGGGCTGGCCCTCGACCGAGCCCTTCTTCGTGCCCGAAGAGGCCAAGGCCCGCTTCGCCGAGCAGGCGGCCGCCGGGGAAAGGGACCGCAAGCGCTGGCTGAAGCTCTGGAAGAATTACAGCGAAGCCCTGCCGGAAAAAGCCGAGCTGGCCAAGGCCATGCTGGGCCGCGAGATCCCCGAAGACCTGTTCAAGCCGGAGGACACTTTCTTCGACAAGCCCATCGCCACGCGCGAAGCGTCCGGCAAGGTGATCAACCTGATGGCGGAGCGGCTGCCGGGCCTGGCCGGCGGTTCGGCCGACCTCGGCCCGTCGACGAAAACCGACTTCACAAAGGACCCCGCCCGCACCCTGCATTTCGGCATCCGCGAGCACGCCATGGGTTCCATCCTCAACGGCCTGGCCCTGCACGGCGGGATCATACCCTTCGGCGCCACCTTCCTGGTCTTCTCGGACTACATGCGCCCGGCCATCCGCCTGGCCGCGCTGATGAATATCCCGTCCATCTTCGTCTTCACGCACGACAGCATCGGCGTGGGCGAGGACGGGCCCACCCACCAGCCGGTGGAGCACCTGATGAGCCTGCGCCTGATCCCGGGCCTGGTGGTGCTGCGCCCCGGCGACGCCTGGGAAACGCTCTACGCCTGGGAGGCCGCGGTGAGGCTGAAGCGGCCCGTCTGCCTGGCCCTCTCCCGGCAGAAGCTGCCGCTCTACACGCAGTACCGCGAGAAGATCTCCGAAGGCGTAAAGCGCGGCGCCTACCTGCTGCGCGGCCCGTCCACGGTGCCGTCGGTAGAGCTGGTGGCCTCCGGCTCCGAGGTCTCGCTGGCCTTCGAGGCCGCGACGCTGCTGGAAAAACAGGGCATCGCCGCCAGGATCATCTCCGCCCCGTCGCTGGAACTTTTCCGCGAGCAGGACCAGGCCTACAGGGACTCCGTCATGATCCCCGGCCTGCCGAAGCTCTGCCTGGAGGCGGGCAGGACCATAGGCTGGGCGGATTTCGCCGGCCCGGACAGCCACGCCGTCGGCATAGACGCCTTCGGCAAATCGGCGCCGGCAAGCAAGGCTTACGCGGCGCTGGGGCTTACGGCGGAGAAGGTGGCCGAAGCCGCCAGGAAGATGGTGAAGTAGTTTTTCGGCATTCAGTCTGCGCCACGGGGTCCTGCCGGGGTTTTGCCTCCGGGCAAAAACGGCAGGACCGCGCTTATCAGCGCGTACCTATGGCGCAAGGGGGTTCATATGCATTCTATAGCTATAGCCGGCCTGGGCAGGATGGGCGGCAACATGGCCCGCCGCCTCTTGGCCAAAGGCGTCAAAACTCACGTCTGGAACCGGGAGCCGGAGAAGCTCGCCCCCCTCGGGGCGGCCGGGGCCGTAACGGCCAAAACCCTGACCGAACTGGTCGCCGCCATGCCGGCCCCGCGGGCCGTCTGGATGATGATCCCCGCCGGCGAGGCGACGGAAGGCCTGTTCCTGGGCCTGCTCTCCCTGCTGCAGAAGGGCGACCTTATAATCGACGGCGCCAACGGCCACTGGCGGGACGCCGTGCGGCGCGCCGGGAAGGCTGAGGGAGCCGGAGTGAATTTTATAGACGCCGGCGTCTCCGGCGGGATCTGGGGACTGGAGAAAGGCTACTGCGTGATGGCCGGCGGCGCCGCGCCCGCCTTCGCCGGAGCGGAACCTTTTATAAAGGCGCTCTGCCAGGACGGCGGCTATATGCATTGCGGCGGCCCCGGCGCCGGGCATTTCACCAAGATGGTGCATAACGGGATAGAGTACGCGATGATGGAAGCCTACGGCGAGGGTTTCGAGCTGCTAAAGGCCTCTCCGTTCGGGAGCATGGACCTGGCGGGGCTGGCCGGCACCTGGAACCGGGGCAGCGTGATCCGCTCCTGGCTGCTGGAGCTGGCGCAGAACGCCTTCGACAAGGACCCCCGGCTGGAGAAAGTCTCCGGCGTAGTGGCCGATTCCGGTGAGGGCCGCTGGACGGTGGAGGAGGCCGCGCGCCTGGGCGTGCCGGCCCCGGCCATCTCGGCCGCGCTGTTCAAACGCTTCACCTCGCAGGACAAGGATAATTTCGGCGACCGCCTCTCCGCGGCGCTGCGCAACGAATTCGGCGGCCACGGGGTAAAAGCTAAATGACGGAACCCCTGGGCTTCTGCAGCGAGACCCGCCCCGACAGCTGCGGCGTAGTGCTGTTCGGCGCCACCGGCGACCTGGCCGCCCGCCGGATAATCCCGGCGCTGGCCGGCCTCTGCGGCAAGGGGCTGGCCCCGCGGAATTTTTACGCGCTGTTCGTCGGGCGCACCCCGCTGGACCGCCCGGCCTTCGAGGCCCGCCTGGCCGCCGCGGCCGCCGGCGCCGGAGGCCGCTGCGCGAAGGCCCTGCTCGCCCGGGCCCGGTACCTGCGGGCGGACTATGACAGCCCGGCCTTCTACCTCGAACTCTCGGCCGCGCTCGACGCGCTGGACGCCGAGTACGGCGTGGAGAAGAAGCGGCTGTTCTACCTCGCCACCCCCCCTTCCGCTTTCGAACCCATAGCGCTCAGTCTCAAGGACGCCGGCCTGCTCTCCGACCCCGGCGGCGGCGCGCACTGGTCCAGGATAATAATAGAAAAACCTTACGGCTCCAGCCTGGCGAGCGCCTGCGCGCTGGACTCCGCCCTTAAAAAGGCCGTGCCCGAATCGCAGATCTACCGGATAGACCATTTCACCGGCAAGGAAACGGTGCAGAACATTTTGGCCCTCAGGGCCGCCAACCCGCTGTTCGAGGAAACCTGGAACGCCCGCTTCATAGACCACGTGCAGATCACCGTCTTCGAGGAGCTGGGCGTGGAAGGGCGCGCCTCTTTCTTCGAACGCATGGGCCTGGCGCGGGACATGATGAGCCACATCCTGCAGCTGGCGGCGGTGACCGCGATGGACCTGCCGGCCGGCTTTGGAGACAGCCAATTCAAGGAACAGAAACGGCGCTTCTTCGCCAGCGTACCCAAGCCCGGCCCCGGGACGGCTCCCGGCTTTGTGCGGGGCCAGTACGCCGGCTACGCGGGAGAGCCTGGCGTGGCGCAGGGTTCCACGACGGAGACCTTCCTGGCCTTCCGGCTGCTGGTGGAGAACGACCGCTGGCGCGGAGTTCCGTTCTATGTCAGGGCCGGCAAGAAGACCGGCCGCAAGCTCACGCGCATAGACCTGGCCTACAAGAAACCCGCCAGCGGCGCCTTCAGCGGCACGGACGCCGGCTATTCCAATGTCTTCACCATTAATATCCAGCCGAAAGAGGATCTTTCGCTGTCGCTGGTAACCAAGCATCCAGGCCCGAAGCTGTGCTTCACCCCGAGGGACATGAACCTGGCCTACCGCGAGCATGCCGAAGAGGCCGCCGCGCCAGACGACTATGAGCGCCTGCTGCTGGAGGCGATGGCCGGGGACCAGACCCTTTTCCTGGGCGACTTCGAGATGCGTTTCCTCTGGGACTACCTTTCCCCCGTACTAAAAGCCTGGGAGGCGCCCGGCGCCCCCCTGCACCTCTATCCCGACGGCAGCGCCGGCCCGGCGGCCGCGGACGCCCTGCCGGAGCGGGACGGGAGGCGCTGGTTTTGAAGCGACGCGTCGTCAGAAAATTCCGCTCGCCTGAGGCCCTGGCGGCCTTCGCCGGAGCGCTGTTCGCCCGGGCCCTGCGCGGCAAGCAGGCCGGGCCGCTGCTCGCGGCGCTGCCCGGCGGCAACACCCCCCTGCCCTTCTTTCGCCGGCTGGCGGCCATGCGGCTCCCGTGGGAGAAGGCCGTTTTCTTCATGTCGGACGAGAGGCTGGTCCCGGCGGCCTCGAAGCACAGCAATTTCGGCTCGGCCCGGCGCAACCTTTTCTCTAAGATTAAAATACCCCGGGCCAACCTGCGCCCGCTGCGCCTGGGGCGGGGAGCGGCCGCCGCTGGCCCCGAAGGACGGCTGGACATAGTTTTTCTCGGCCTCGGCGCCGACGGGCATACGGCCTCGCTGTTCCCCGGCTCTCCGGCGCTGGCCAGCCGCAGGCTGATCGCGGCCGCCGCGGCGCCGGCCGGCGTGGTCCCGGCCCGCCGGATAACGCTGACGTTAAAAGCCCTCAACCGGGCGGCAACCGTAGTGCTGCTGGCCGCCGGCCCGGCCAAGAGGGCAGCTTTCCTTCAGGCGGCGGCCGGGGACAAAAAGATCCCCGCGGGCCGGCTGCGGCCGCGCGGGGAGCTGTACCTGCTCTTCTCTGAAAAACCCTAGAACTTCTTGTTCAGCGTGAAGCTCGGCGTGAAGTTGGTGGCCGAGGCCATCTCCGGTCCGATGCCGATGAACTCTATCGCGTGGTGGACGCGCAGGTCTACGCCGACCTTGAACCCTTCCGCCAGGTAGTAAGAAAAACCGAACCCGCCGTTGGCGCCGAGCTTGCCGCTGAGGCCGCCCTTGTAGGTCGCGCCGGCGTCGGTGTACTCCGGACTGACGCGGTGATACAGGCCCACGCCTATCTGCGCGTAATATTCCCAGTTGTCGTAAAAGCGGTATTCCTTCAGATAGGGCGCGATGAACAGCATTCCGGGCTTATAGGCCGGGACGGTCTTGCATTTATGGCCGGTATCGTAGCCCAGCTCCACGCCCCAGCGGAACTCGGTGCCGGTATTATATTCGACGCCCGCCCCGACAAAAGGGGAGCTGCGGTAATATTTGGCCCAGTTGCCGCCCACCGGCTTGGCGTAGCCGGCCATTATGGAATAATCGAGTTTTGCGGCGTCGAAGGCCGAAGCCGTGCCGGCCAGGCCCAGTAAGAGAACGGATAATACTATAGCGCGCATGTTTCCCCCTGCCTTTAGGTTTGCTCCAGATACAGTTTACCGACTAAACAAAGCCCAGTCAAATAGCCCTGGCCCGCCGCAGGCCCCACAGCGAGACCAGCGCGAATAGCGCCGGCGGCGCGAAGCCCGCCAGCGCCGGGTGCAGCAGCTCGGCGTTGCCGGCGGCCTGCGCCAGGATGATCACCGCCCAGAAGAAGAAGCCGAAACCCAGGGCCAGGCCGAAACTGAAAAATTTGTTATTGCGCCGCACCAGCAGCACCATCGCGGCGCCTATCAGCGCCATGGCGGGGTTGGCCAGCGGCGCGGCCAGCTTGACCCACAGCAGCGTGCGCTCCTCGGTGGCCGGCGCGCCGACGGCCCGCATGCGCCGCAGGCGGCGCAGCAGGTCCGCGGAGGAAAGGCCGTCCGGCACCAGCTTTTCCAGCACCAGGTTCTCCGGCTGCACCGAGATGGCGGACTGGTAGGACACGAACCGTTTGGTCGACGGGCCGGAACCGGCGCCGTATTTTATCATTACGCCGTCGTGGAAGGCCCAGCGCTTTACCGAGGGCTGCCAGGAGGCGGAGGCCGCGTTGATCTCCAGGGACAGCTCCCCCTTGTTGTAGATGCTCATTATCACCCGCTCCATGACGCGCCTGCGCCCGTCAAAAACGTGCGCCGTCACGAAGACCTCTTCGCCGGCGGAGAAAGTCACGTCCCTTTTGACCAGGTGTTTCCAGTCCTGCTTGGCGCGCAGCTTGCCCTCCATCAGGTACTCCGCCCGCATGAACAGGTCCGGGGCCGCGGTCTCCTGCAGCAGCAGCTGGCCCGCTCCGGCCAGCACCGAGCACACGAGCAGCGGCTTGATCATGTCGAAAGGGCGCCAGCCGCCGGCGAGGCCGGCCTTCCATTCGCCCCTGGAGATCATGCCCCCCAGCGTGAACAGCACGGCCAGCAGCGTGGCGATGGGCGCCATCTTTACGGCGAAATACGGCGCCTGGAAGGCGATATAGCGAGCGAAAGCCCCGGCGCCGGAGCCGCTCCGCATAAAGAAATTCAGCTTGTCGAACAGGCTCCCGAACAGCAGCAGCAGGCAGAAGACCGCGAGGCCGAAGCCGAAAGGGGCCCAGAAGCCGCGCGCGATATACCGGTAGAAGACTTTTTTCATTTCGCGTAAAGCCGCCGCTTCCACAGCCAGGCCCCCGCGCCGCCGGTCAGCAGCACCGGCGCGAAGATGGCCCAGGGGAACAGCACCCAGTATTTCTTGCAGAGCACCATGCCCGAGATGGTGAGGCCGTAGTAGAAAAAGATCATCAGCAGGCTGATGGCGAAGCCGGCGGAGCGGCCCCGCTTGTCCAGCGCCACGCCCAGCGGGGCCCCCACCAGGAAGAACGCGAGCGGCGCCAGCGCCAGCGCGAACCTGGAGGCCACCTCGATGCGGTATTTGACGGCCAGGTCCGCCTCCAGGGTCTTGTCCTGCAGCAGGGCCAGCAGCCCGGGCGTGGTGAGCTCGCGGTGGTTAAGCTTGCGCGCCTTGCCCTCTTCGGGGAAGAAAGGCAGCAGGGTCTTGTACGAGGAGAAACTCCCGTAGAGTATCTTCTCCGCGTCCTTATAATCGGTCTGGCTGAACTGGCCGTTGCCCAGCGCTATCTCCAGGCCGCGGTCCGAGGCCATACGGTAGCTCCCGCCGGAGGCGTTTATCCGCGTCACGAAGGTTGGCTCGTCGCCCTTGTTTATCAGGCGCACCAGCTTCACGCCGCGCATCGCCCCGGTAAGGTTGTTGACGTCCGCCGCGTAGAGGACCCAGTCGGAGAGCTTCTGGAAGGTGCGCGGTTTAAGCTCTATCTTGGTCACCCTGTTTATCATCGACAGGGTGTAGTCCGTGGAGCGCTTCAGCGAGGCGGGCCCCAGCCAGTTGTTGACCGCCAGCAGCAGCACGGACGACAGCAGCGCCGCCCAAAAAACTCCGGTGAAGATCCCGTAGAAAGAAAAACCGCCGGCCCGCAGGGCGATGATCTCCCCGTCCTGCGACATCTGCCCCAACGACAGCAGCATGGCCAGCAGGAAGGCCAGGGGAAGCGAAGTGCCTATAATATTGGGCAGCAGGAACAGCACGCTCTTGGCGAAGAAATAGAGGGAAAAGCCGGCCAGCGCCCCGCTGTTGACGATCTGCACGAAGTTCAGCATTACCAGCAGCGCCATGAAGACAAACAGCGCCAGCCCGAAAAAACGGGCGAAAACGCGCAGGATGTAGAGCCGCACTATAGGCATCGGCATTTATTTATTCTATTATATATCGACGGCCGGTGGAACTAGCCGATGGCAGTGCCGTATCGGAAGCTATGCTTGTCAGGCGGCCAACCGCGGCCCAGCCCGGAACGGCGGAAAGCCCGCTTAAAGCCGGGCAGTTTCCGTTTGCCCGGATTTTCTTGGACACAGAGTGAAACTTAAGGCCCTACTGCTCAAACTCGCGATAGTCCTGTCCTGCGCCGCTCCGGCGCATGCCGGGGATTTCGCCGTCCCCTCCTTCTCCTCCGGGCGCTTCCTCCTGCTGGACCGGCAGGATTCGGGGAAAATAATTTCAGAGCAGCCCGTTTCCACCGCTCCCGAAACCGGCGGCCTGGACTCGGCCTCCGGCGGCCTGCCCTTCTCCTACAGCCAGGATTCCTGGAACTCCGCGCGCGAGGCCGTGGAGACCGGCCGCTTCCGCGGCGAAGAGCTGGCCCCGCTGCCCGCGGTGGAGGTCTCCACCGACGCCCCTCTTTCCCCCGAGCCGCAGGTGGAGTTCCGGGAGTCCGGCACCAGCCTCTCCGTCACGGGCCGCAAGGTCATCGCCGTCAACTACAGCGGCAAGCGCTACATAGCCGACCAGACCAACTCCACCCGCGCGCGCAGCCTGAGCCTGTTCGAGATCACCCAGCAGATGCAGGTGCGCATGCAGGGCAAGGTGGGTTCTAAGATCACCGTCAACGTGGACTACGACGACACCAAGCAGGACAAGCAGGACATCTCGGTGGTCTACCAGGGCGACCCCAACGAGGTGGTGCAGAACGTCTCGTTCGGCGACATCGACCTCTCGCTGCCCTCCACGGAATTCGTCTCTTACAACAAGCAGTTGTTCGGCATCAGGGCCGACCTGAAGACCAAAAGCTTCAAGTTCACCTTCGTCGGCTCGCGCACCAAGGGCGACAGCAAGACCAAGCAGTTCACCGGCAACACGCAGTTCCAGAAAGCCGACATCAACGACATCAGCTACCTGCGCCGGAAGTACTACGACCTCACTTTCGGCAACACCGCGCGCCTGCCCATCAAGACCAATTCCGAAAAGGTCTACATCGACCGCCAGAACTCGGCCGCCGTGGATAACGTGACCGTTTTCGCCCTGACCGGCAGCGACCTGGGCGTGCAGACCTCCTCCTACACCGGCCGGTTCCAGCTGATGAGCCGCGGCGTGGACTACGTGATGGACTACGCCAACGGCATCATGACCTTCAGCTCCACCCTGGATTCCGACGACGTGGTCATCATGGATTTCCAGAACGCCAACAATTCTCTGCTGTCGGCCAACACCTCCACCTCCACGCTCGACACCGGCGGCAACGGCCTGTTCAAGCTCATCAAGGCCAAGGACGACGTCTACATCTCCACCACGGCCGAAACCGGCTACCGGCGCGAGCTCAAGACCTACTACTCCATCGGCCAGAGCAACATCGTGCGCGACAACGGCACCGGCAACTTCTCCCTGAAGGTGCAGGACCTCAGCCACAACGACGTGGGCTCCTCCCTTGACCCGGAGCAGACCTACTCCGACAAGATCACGGTGGACTTCGAGCAGGGCATCTTCCACCTGCTGCGGCCGTTCGGCGCCGACGGCGACCCGGCCACCCCGGACCCGCAGGTCTACGCCGCCTCTCCCTCCTCCAAGCGGCTGTTCCACGTGGAGTACAATTACCGCTTCAAGACCTTCACCCTGGACGCCAGCATCGTGCTCAACTCCGAGGTGGTGACGGTGGATAACGCCAGGTACACCCGCAACGTGGACTACTTCATAGACTACGACTCCGGCTTCATCACCTTCTACTATCCGGAGAAGATAGGGCAGGACTCAAAGATCGACATCACCTACGAGGTCTCGCAGTACGGCGGCACCGGCAACCAGTCGCTGGTGGGCGGCCGGGCCTCCTACGACTTCGGCAGCCACTTCTCGCTGGGCACCACGCTGCTCTACCAGGGCGGCATCAAGGGCAACACCGTGCCCAACGTGAGCGACCTGGTCAACAGCATGCTGGTCTATGAAGGCGACGCGCAGCTCAAGGGCATGAACCTGCTGGGCATACGGACGTCGCTCGGCGGCGAAGTGGCCCAGTCCAAGACCAATCCCAACCTTAACGACTTCGCGCTGATAGACAACATGGAAGGCGTAAAGCAGGACGACTCGGCCCCGCTGGACAAGAACTACTGGGTCATCGCCGCCAACCCGCAGCTCGCCCCGGCCGATCCGCGCGCGATAGGCTGGGCCAACGAGAACGTGAAGGCCAGGGAGATAAACGCGGCCTCCTCTTCGGAGGGCAGCCAGCAGGTGCTGACCGTCAGCTACGATTTCAGCATTTCCACCGAGGTCTCCATCGCCTACCCGCTGTCCCTTACCGGCCTGGACTTCTCCCAGAAAAAGACGCTGGAGATGATCGTCTACGGCCAGAACTCCGTCGGCACCCCCGGCCCGCAGATCAACATCCATTATGGCCAGATAGACGAGGACGCCGACGGCCGGGGCGGCCAGAACTTCACCTGCTCCAGCGGGCTCAACCTCTACGGCTACCCCAAGAGCGAAGACCTCAACTGCGACAGCCAGGTATCGACCAGCGAGGACATCGGCTGGCTCTACGCCCCGGAGGGCCTGGAGCAGCGGCGCTACGGCGCCTCCAACGGCCGCCTAGACTCGCAGGACCTTAACCGCAACGGCCGCCTGGACGCGCAGGACTTCACCGGCGGGGACTTCGGCTACATCAACGGCAGCACTTTCATAGACACCACGGACCTCAACACCGCCAAGAACGTCATAAACTTCACCGGCTGGCACACGCTGAGCGCGCAGATGCCCATCGCCTCCACCGACAGCTACAAGTGGAACGCGGTGAAGCAGGTGCGCATCTCGCTGAAGAAGCAGGCCGGCGGCGCCGTCAGCGGCGTCCTCAGGTTCGCGCGCATCTCGGCCGTGGGCAACACCTGGGCCGTCTTCGAGAGCACCAGCGGCGGCGGCGTGCAGGTGTCGGCCATCAACAATATCGACAACACGGACTACAATCCGATCTACAACGCCGGCGGCGACGCCGCGCGGGTCTTCGACGACCTGTACGGCTCGGTCTCCGAACAGAAGCAGAAGTCCAACTCCGCCACCCTGAGCGAGCAGACCCTGCGGATAACCTATTCTTCCGTCACCGCCGCCTCGTCCGGCTACGTCTACCGCAACTATTCGCAGGCGCTCGACATCTCCCAGCATAAGACCCTGCGCTTCCTGCTCAACAACGCGGGCGCCGCGGACGCTAACGCCAGATTCTTCCTGCGGGCCGGCGGCGACGCCAGCTATTTCAAGGTCTCCGTACCGCTGGACTTCACCGGCTGGAGGCTGATAGAGCTGCGCCAGGAGGACATCACCAAGGATTCCATCCCGGACCTGTGGATCAGCAATTCCATCTACAGCATCGCCGTCTCCTCGGCCGGCACGGCTTCGCTGCAGCAGATCTCCCAGATGCGGGCGGGCGTGGAGTCGGCCGACGCCACCCAGCGTTCCGGCACCGTCTACTTCAACGAGCTCCACGTGAAGGACCCGATAATCCGCACCGGCAACGCGCGCAAGGTGGAGGGCACCATAGAGATCCCCGGCTGGTTCTCGGCCGGCGGCAAGCACCGCTACGTCGACCGCAGCTTCCAGACCCCGGTGACGGCCGTAGCCAACCAGGACAACGAGCAGTCCAGCGCGTACATGAACCTCACGCGCATCTCCTTCTTCCCCGTCAACGTCACGGCGGCGCGCCAGATCACCGTCACTCCCAACGCCGCGGCCACCGGCGCCAACAACCTGGTGACCGTACTGCAGGAAGGCAAGGTGAAGAAGTTCGACGGCACGGCCTCCGGCAGCCTGAACGTCGGCGTCCTGCCGAAGATAGGCCTGAACTACACCAAGGGCATCACCGATTACACCCTCCTGAGCCGCAAGGACGACAAGGACACCTACGCCGCCAACATGTCCTACTCGCTGCCCGGCTCGCTGCCCATCCTGCCGCGCACCGTGAACGCCAACTATTCGCTGTCCCGCAGCCTGGTCAACTACGACGCCGCGCGGCTAAGCAACCTCACCGGCCTCTACGACACCGACGAGCGCACGGACCTCTACAGCGGCAAGCTGAATTTCGTGCCGTGGCGCGGCTCCACGTTCAACCCGGGGTATTCGCTGCAGACGGTCAGGGAAAAGAAGTCGCCGCTGGCCAACCCGGCCGCGTTCGAAACCTATCCCAAATCCATGCAGCAGACGGTGGATTTCAATTCCAACCTGCTGTTCGCGCGCTGGCTGAACCCGTCGGTCAACTACTCCGTCACCACCATAGAGAACAACAACCTGACGGTCACCACGGTGACCGTGGCGCAGTCCTCGCAGGCCTTCGCGGCCGGCGAGATAAAGACCGTGACCCGCAGCGCGCAGGGCGGCGTGAGCATGACGATCAGCTTCAACGACCTGGTGCCCAGGAACCGCCTGCTGCGCTCGCTGGTCCTCTCCTCCAACTACCAGATCCAGGACGGCGACTCCTGGTACTATGTGGAGAAGGACTACAACACCCGCTCCAAACTGTGGCTCAGGGACCCGCTCTCGCCGGTAAACCCGTTCGCCCAGCGGAACTCCCTGACCCTGCGCGACACGGTCAGTTCCACCCAGCGCTGGCAGCCCTTCGAGGGCTACGGCCTCAAGGGCGCCGCCGCGGCGCTCAACACCCTCTCGGTGACGAACAATTTCAGCAACTCGGTGCAGCGCTCGGAAGTGACCGGCACCGTCTCCAAGAGCATCAACCGCACCTTCCCGGACATGATCCTGTCCCTGTCCCAGCTGGAGCTGCTGACCCGCACGCGCCGCTGGGCGCAGAACGCCACCATGAACCTGAAGTATTCCAGGAACCGCAACGAGGCGGTGAGCATCTCCGTGGAGCAGGCGGACGCTTACGGCATGGACCTGCGCTTCAAGCTCCTGAACTTCGTGGACACGGCCGCCAGCTACAACCTTAAGACTTCGGCGTACAAGGAGCAGGTCTCCGGCCAGATCACCCGGCAGTCGCGTCACGACGACCTGACGCTGCAGGGTTCCTTCGACTACCGGAAGGTCCGCTTCACGCCTAAAGCCGATTACGTGTCGGACGTCTCCAAGGGCGCGCTAGGCGTGGTCACCGCCAACACCAAGACCATCACGCCCAGCCTGCTGATAAAGTCCGACTTCCAGCTGCCCAAGGGCCTGAAGCTCCCCTTCATGAAGCAGGTGCTCCTGTTCACCAACCGCATAGTCTGGACCACCACGCTCAGCTACGCCATAAAGTCCTCGCCCATAACCATCGCGGAGAATACCCGGCTCTTCTCGCTGAATTCCAGCGCCGACTACGAGGCGGCCAAGAACCTGCGCCTCACGTTCAACGCCGGCCTGCAGCGCCTGTGGCACAAGTACCTCAAGGAAGAGGAATACCTCTCCTACCAGGCCGGCAGCACGCTTACTTTCCAGTTCTAGCGCTGTTTTGCAGCCGGCGCGCCAGGCGCGCCTTATGTTCCGGGGGGACCATGAAACACCTTCTCTTAAAGGCCGGCCGCTGGGCGCTCAACGCCCTGCTGCCGCGCACCTGCGCCCATTGCGCGCTGGACCTGCTCTACGACAGGCCGGCCCCGCTCTGCCCGGCCTGCCTTGGAGCGCTGGAACCGCTGCCTGACCTGCACTGCGGCCGCTGCGGCCTGCCCCTGCGCGACGGGGGCGCGTCCTGCCGCGACTGCCGGGGCATAGCTGCGCCCCTGACGGCCCGCTCGGCCTTCGTCTTCAACCCGCAGCTGCGCTCGCTGGTGCACGCTTTTAAGTACCGCGGGCGCGACGACCTGGCGGGCTTTCTGGCCGGCGAGATGGCGGGAGCGCTGGGCCGTTTCCCGGAACTCGGGGAGCACCGTTTCACGGCGGCGGTGCCGCTGCACCCGGCGCGGGCCAGGGAGCGCGGCTACAACCAGGCGGAGCTGCTGGCCGGCAGGCTGTCGGCGGCGGCCAACCTCTTCCACCTGCCGGGCGCGGCCGTGCGCGTAAAGGACACGCCCAGCCAGACCAACCTCTCGCGCGAAGAGCGCAAGATCAACATGGCGGGGGCGTTCCGGGTGTCAAACCCTGAACTCGTAAAAGGCCGCTCCATCCTCCTCATCGACGACGTAGCCACCACCCTCGCCACCCTCACCTCCCTCGCCGCAGCCTTCACCCAAGCCGGCGCCAAATCCGTCGCCGCCTATACATTAGCCAGAGAACCCTAGCTCACGGGATCGCCGAGGGGGCAGGTCCGAACAGGGGCTGGTCCCTCGCTCCTGGACTGCAGGGAACCGTTGCGCGGTTCCCCCCCGAAGCGGGGCCCCCCTTCCCCAAAGTCGCGCGGGACCAGCCCCTGCCCGGACCTGACGCAGGGCACAGGGTTAGCAAAACCCTGTCGGAGCCCCGAGCTTGCGTAAGCGCGAGGGGCGAGACGGGGAGTGGCGAGCACGGTGTGCGAGACCACGTTTTTGCGTTCCTGTGCCCTGTGGCAGGTCCATAGCGGGATGAACAAAAAAGCCGGCGAGTGGTCGCCGGCTTTTTTGCGTTCTTGTGTTTTTAGAATTCTACGTCGAAGATGTAGGCGGAGTAGGGGGGCATCTGCTGCAGGCGCAGGCCGCCGGAGAGTTCGGAAGCTTTGAAGGAGAAGAAGCGGTCCGAGAGTTCCTCGAAGATGGCGGTGGTTTCGCCTTCGCTCTTTATGGAGACGTTCACGATGCCGCAGGAGGTGTCGCCGGAATAATTGACCACCACCACCTTGAGCGTGCGGCGCTGGGCCCACGACCAGGCGAGGATATTGCCGTTGGTCTTGTTCTCCGGGTCGCACTGCTTCACGTCCAGCAGCGCCCACTCGCCGCCGTGGAAGGCGGGGTGGTCCGTGATCTTGAGCAGCTTGGCGTAAAATTTCCTGATCTCCAGGTCCGGGACGCGCTCGTAAAGTTCCGTGAGCTGCAGCGGGACGCGCACCTTGACGCCGTCGAGCTGGTTGTCGTTGTAGAAACGCAGGCCCTTTATGGTGGAGACCACCACCCCGGCGGCCAGGGCCTTCTGCCGGCCGAAAGCCTCCAACGAGGGCTGCTCGTCGTGGTTGTCTATGAACCGGGCCGAGTGTTTCTGGTAAAGCTTTTCGGCGCGCAGGTGGCCGCGCACTTCCTGCGCCCCCTGGAAGCGCAGGCGGTCGTAGGTGCCCTTGTCGTAGGTATAATCAAAACCGATCTGCTGCACCCGCCACTCCAGGCCCCAGTAGACCTCGGCCAGGAAGGTGAACTGCGGGTGCTTTTCCTTCACGGCGCGGATCGCGTCCTGCCAGAACTCGTCGGCCGGGCGCTTGTAGCCGTTCTTGCCCAGCAGCCAGCCCCAGGTCCCCTCGTGTATATCGTTGAGGGTGAGCATCACCATGTCGCAGCGCACGCCGTCGGCCATGTCCGCGATGCGCAGCAGCACGCTGAGCATGCGCTCCCTGGTGGCGGGATTAAAATAGTTCAGCTGGGCGCTGTCGGTCCAGGCGGGGAAATTGGGGTCGCGGCCGTAGGCGATGTAGCGCTTCTTTTCCCCGTCGGCCAGTTCAAAGAACCAGTCCGGGTGCGCCTTGAAATCGTCTTCGCTGCCGTTAATGAAGCAGTCCGGGCATTCCTGGATGTAAGGGTTGTCCTTGGCGGTATGATTGGAGACCAGGTCCACCATCAGCTTCATGCCCATCGAGTTGAGCTTTTCCTTGAGGGCCTTCAGCTCCCATTCGAAGCCGAGCGCGGCGTTGAGGCGGTACCAGTGCACCGAATAGGGCGAGGAGCCCACGGCTTCGGGCCCGAAACCGGGCGGCAGCTTCTTCAGCTCTTCCAGCAGGGGGCGGTCTTCACGCGCTATACGCTCGGACTCGGGGCTGGCTTCCCAGACGCCGACCAGCCAGACTATGTCTATGCCGAGGTGGCGCAGCTCCAGCCACTCGTCGTCCGGCACGGAAGAAAGCGTCATCTCCGGCAGCGAATACTTGGCCCTCAGCTGTTTAAGCCAGAGCCTGGTATTGATTTCTATCAAATGCGGATTCGAGCGAAGCACAGTTCCCCTTGATCTTTTAGACTGGACCGCGATAATGTGGACTTTCCCCACAGCTATTATAGCAAAACGGCTACTTTAGGTCCAAAAAGCGGTATTCCCCCGGCGCCAGCGTGCCGCTAAAGCCGGCCTGCGGCAGGTCGGCCCGCGTGGAAGTCCAGGTAACGTTGCCTATCACGGCGCGGCGCAGGCCTGGCTTGTCCTTGGACTTGAGGATATAACCGGCCCAGCCCTGGCCGGGGGCGGGCCATAGCGGCTCTATATCGTAATCCCCCAGCTCGCTCCGGGTCCTTTCCGCCAGGGCGAACACGTCCTTGTATACCCCCTTCACCCAGGGGTCCCCCCCGTCCCAGTTTATCTCGCAGGGGGCGCTGAAGGGCAGCGGCTTGTGTTCGGTGGGGATGTAAGCGTCGTAACCGATCTCGGCGCCGGAATAGACCAGGACCGAGCCGGGATAAAGCATCGTGAGGGCCAGGGCCGCCGGCAGGCGCTTGCCGTAGACCCGCTCGGGGGCGGGCTCGTCGTGGTTGCCGGCGAACATCACCGAGCCGGCGCCGCCGGCCTGCCAGGCCAGGAAGGCGTTGCGGTTGATGGAGCTCTGCATCGCGGAGGCGCTGCCGGACTCGCTGGCGTTGTACCAGCCGGTCTGCCCCTCCGGGCGGGCGTCCTCGTGCTTGCTGTAGATGGTGTCGAAGCCGCAGGCGCCCAGGTCCTCCTGGTAGGCGTAGGCCTCGGCCATGAAGGCGGCGGAGGGCTTGGCTGCCTTCACCGTAGAGATCAGCTGCCGGTAGAACTCGTCGGACGGCATGCTTTTCTGCCAGGTGCGGGAGAAAACGTTGTTGAGCGCCAGGTAGGCCATGTCCACGCGGAAGCCGTCCACGTCGAACTTGGTGACCCAGCCCTTCACGATGGCGGTCATCCTGTCGCGCAGGCCCCTGTTGGAGTAATTGACCTGGGCGGTGTCTATCCAGCTCGACACGCCGCCGCCGTACTCGAAGCCGCCGTGGTGCACGCAGTATTTAGACCCGCTCCAGCTGACGTCGAAGTAATCCGGGGCGCAGGCCCCGGCGTAGCGGTAGCTGACGAAATAATCGGGGTTCTCGGCCAGCAGTTTCGAATCCAGGGAGGTATGGTTCACCACGAAATCCACTATCACCCGCAGCCCGGCCCCGTGGGCCTTCTTCACAAAATTCTTGAAATCCTCCTCGGTACCCAGGTCCGGGTTCACCGTGGCATGGTCGCTTATGGAATACGGCGAGCCGCCGCCGGTGCCGGTCTGGCCGCGCACGCCGATAGGCAGTATGCCCATGGGCCAGACGGCGTCGAAACCCATCTTCTTGATGACCTCGAAATCGGAGGCCTGGAAATCGCGGAAGAACGTATTGGCGCCGGCGCTGCGGCGGCCGTCCAGGTTGTAGGCGCGCGGGAACAGCTCGTAGATGCGGGCCTTCTTGGCCCAGGCCGCGGCGTCGTAGCGCTCCATGTTGGAGTGCAGCCCCGCCACGTAGTTCTCGAGGATAAGGTTCAGGCGGGCGTTCTTCTCCGGCCCGGGCAGGGAGGAGGCCCGCAGGTCGGAAAGTGCCCGGCGCAGGTCGGAAGTCCAGGCTACGGGCTTAAGCAGGGAATCGAGGTAGCTGAAATAGTCGTCGAGCTGGCCGGCGAAAGGCGCCTCGCCGTATTTCCCCTCCAGTTCCCGCTTGGTCCAGAGGAAACCTTCCAGGCCCACGCTCTGTGCCTGCGCGGTCCAGCCTTCCCCGGAATTCTTGAACATGAAAGGCCGCATCTGCGGGGCCGAACCGTTCCAGGCCCCGGAAGACAGCACTTCTTTCATCTGGCGCAGGAAATCGGCTGAGGCGTCCTTCGGCGCGCCGGCTGAAAGATCCCCGGCGGGGGCGGAGGGCAGACCGCCGTCAAAAAGCGCTCCGGCGCCCTCGCGCTCGGCCTCAAGGCCGGCGGCAAAAAGCCCCGCGGGCAGCAGCAGCAGCGCGAATAAGGATCTGGTTAAAAGCCGGTTAAATCCCATTGTATCCAGTTTACAGCCGGAAACGCTCCCGGGCAAGGGCCGAAAGGCCCAGCGGGCCGGCGCCAGAAGGCCGCCGGGCGGCAGGCGGCCTCAGGCCGCCGGAGGCGCGTCGGCGTCCGGGCCGGCCTTAAGCCAGCGCAGAGCCAGAGCGTACGAGATAGCGCCGAAGATCATGATCAGCAGGACGCCGGAAACCACCACGCGCCAGGCCCAGGAGGCGCCCTTGCGCACCGGGATGTCGGCCGAATCCATAAGCTCGTAGATCCACCACTTGGAACCGACTACGTTGCAGACCGAAACCAGGTACACCCGGCCGCGGAAATGCACCTCGCTGGCCAGATTGCTCGCCTCGCGGCCGGCGGCCACGGAGAGCAGCTTGATGACTTCCGGGGGCGCTTTAAGCCCGGGCTTCACTATGGACATGCTCATGGAGTCGGCTATGATCTGCCCGCCCACGTCCACGAGCCCGAAATTGCCCTGGGAATTGCGGCCCATCAGCCGCACCACCTCGCCCACATAGGCCAGGCTGAGCCTGCCTGACAGGAAATACTCCGGCTTGCCGCCCTTGAGCACCGGCTCCGCGATTATCAGCGCCGGCGGGGTGTACTCCCCGAACTCCACCGCCCCGGCCGGGGCCAGGGTCTGCCGGGCTTCGGCCAGCTCCCCGCTCTTGGAATACTCCAGGCGGGTGCGCACGCTTTTTTCCGCGGAGAAGCGCGCCAGCTCGGAACCGGAAGCGCCGAGCAGCGCCAGTTCAGAATAGATGAAAGGATTTTCTTTAACCCGCCGGCCGAGTTCCGACTTCAGCGCGGCCGCCCCGGTCTTGCCGGCCGTGAGCCGGCTCAGGCTGTAGTTGAGATTAAGCACGTCGGAGATAATGCCGGCCCCGGTGCCGGTGCGCAGCTCCAGGTAGCGCAGCATGTCGTTCTTCTGCAGCTCGGCGGCCCCGTAGATGAAGTGCCGGCTCAGGATCAGGAAAGGCACCAGGAACATCGCCGTCACCGCCGCAATGAATTTGTATTTGTTTTTCACTTCCATAATGAGTCCCTTTATCGGTCTTTGGTTTCCCGCCCGGCGGCGCCGGCCTTCGCCGCAGCCCACCCGTCTATCCTGCCCTCAGCCCAGCTCAAGGTCTCCTGCATGCCCAGCCCGGCCAGCGCGCACAGCGCCCACAACGTGACCAGGTAATAACGCAGCTCTATGCCGCCGGTGACCGAGACCTGGTCGATAGCCGCCAGCGGCAGCACCGGCAGCAGGGCCGCGGCGGCGAAAATCAGCAGCGGGTCTTTCTTAAGAGCGAAAGCCGCGTATACTCCGAGGAAAACGAAGACCATGAACAGCTTGTAGTAGAAAGCGCGGGGCAGCTCGTAAGCGAAGGCCCTGCCCAGGCCGCTGAAAACGCCGCTGAAAGCCCCGGCAGGCCCGTCCCTGAACAGGAAGGCGGCCGGCCCCAGCGGCCCCTGCGGCCTTTCCGCGCCCGGGGCGTAGCCGAAACGGTCCAGGTTGGCCCAGCGGCGCAGGCTGAGTTCCTGCGCGTAAAAAAAATTGCCGTAATGCGCCTTCTGCCAGGCGACATAGGGCAGCGCCAGCGCCAGGGCAAGGCCCAGCGCCAGGCCGATCCGGGGCAGCGGGAACGCCCGCTTCTCCGCCACCCAGCCCAGGGCCGCGAGGAGCAGCAGCGCCCAGGCCGAATCAAGGCGGCTCAGGCAGGCCAGCCCGGCGCATAGCCCGGCCAGCAGGGCGCTCCGCCGCGAAAGCGGCCGCTCGCCGGAGTAATACCAGAACAGCAGGAGGAAGACTAGGGCGTAGAGGTGCGAACTGCCCTGCATGGCGTGGTAGCCCAGGTACGGGTTCGCCCCCACGAAGAACGCGGCCATAACGGCGCAGATCGGCCCGAAGCGGGCGCGCAGTATGAAGAAAGTCAGTAGGAACAGGGCGGCGTAGACGGCCAGGCCTTCGGCCCTCAGCGCCGCGTCGGGGTCGGCGCCAGCGGCCAGGGCCAGCTTCAGAGCGAACACGGGCACCGGCTCGGCCATGGAGGAATTATAGAAGAAGGAGGCTTTCTCCGCCATCAGCGCGCGGGAGGCGGCTTCCCTGAGCGGCTCGTGCCGGTACACTTTCCAGCAGGTGACCAGGTTGAACAGGAGGGCGGTCAGCGCCAGGATAAAAAGCAGGTTCCGGAAAAGACCCGGGAGATCCGTCCTGGAAAACAGCTTTGAGAAGTCAGGCATTTTTGGGAAACCCTTCAATTAATTGTAGTATATAAAAATATGCGTGAAATAACCCTTGAATTCAAAAAGATAGTAGGCGAGGGCAAAGCCCTGGGCCGGAGCGAAGGCAAAGTCGTTTTCTGCTACGGCGTACTGCCGGACGAGACCGCCCGCGTCAGGATCACTTTCGAGAAGAAGAACTTCGCGGAGGCGGAACTGCTGGAGATCATAACCCCGTCGCCCAAGCGCGTGGCGCCGAAGGAGGACCATTACCTCAGCTGCTCCCCGTGGCAGGTCATGGAGTACGGCTTCCAGTGCGAGACCAAGAAGGAGCTGATAGAGGACCTGCTCTACCAGACCACCAAGGAAACCATCCGCCTGGACAAATTTTACGGCGCGCAGAAGACCTTCGGCTACCGCACCAAGATCGAGTACAGCTTTACCGGCGAGCCGGGGGCCCTCTCTTTCGCTTTCCACAAGCGCGGCAACTACCGGGAGAAATACCTGCTGCCCGAGGGCTGCGCCCTGATCAGCCCCGAGACCAACGCCGCCGCCAAGAAGGTGCTGGAGATCATCAACGGCCTAAAGCTTTCCACCGCCGATCTCAAGACCCTGATCATCCGCGAGGCCAAGAAGCCCGGCTCGCGCGTGGCCGCGCTGTTCATGAAGC
>CAYQJX010000037.1:0-22771 GCA_964417965.1 uncultured Elusimicrobiaceae bacterium | reverse complement strand
TAAACCATGACATTTCTACTTACCGCAACCATGACATTTTAAAAAAATCGCTACAAGGGGCTTTTTAGTTGTGGATAAACGCGCTTATCTTGTTATAGAATAGAGACAGGGGACAACGGCGGTACGCGTTTATGAAAAAGAAAAAAATATTGATAGTCGATGACGAACCGAACATACTTTTCGTTATCGGGCAGGCTTTTCAGGACGCCTATGAGGTCCATACGGCTCCGGGCGGAGAGAAAGCCCTTGAGGTGATGCGGGTCGAAAGGCCTGATTTCGTTTTTCTCGACATCAAGATGCCCGGCCTCTCGGGGCTGGAAGTGCTCGCCAGGATCAAGGCCACAGGGGCCGCGCCCGTGGTGTGGATGCTCACCGGCAACGACGAACTGGAGATGGCCATAGAGACCTTGCGCCAGGGCGCCGCCGGCTACCTGACCAAGCCTTTCGACCTGGCGCAGATACGCCTGATAGTGTCGGCCGCTTTCGACGTGCAGGAGAAGAAGGACAGCCATGACAGTTCCGGTGAAAAGCCTTGGCGCATAAAAAAAGACAAATAGACGGCACGTTCTTCGCTTTCCCGGGAGAACAGCTCGCCGTCCTGCGCCGCCTGGACTCCCCGCGAAAGGTCCAGGATTTCCTCGATTACGCCTTAGCCTACAACGATTCCAAACCCGACACCTGCTATTCGCCCCTTGAGACGCTCAGGCGGGGCAGGGCGCATTGCATAGAGGGGGCGATGCTGGCCGCGGCGGCCTTCCTGTTCCATGGCAGGCCCCCGCTGCTGCTGGACCTGCGCGCCAACCCGAGCGACGACGACCACGTGATAGCGCCTTTTACGGAGAACGGCCGCTGGGGAGCGGTGGCCATGTCGCATTTCTGCGGCCTGCGCTACCGGGAGCCGGTCTACGGCTCCTGCGCGGAGCTCGCGCGCAGCTATTTCGAGTTCTATTACAACCGCGCCGGAGAAAAAACGCTGAGGGAGTTCTCCGCGCCGCTGGACGCCGCGCTGCTCAAGCCGGACTGGCTGTACTCGGACAAGAACGTGTTCTTCGTCAGCCGCCGGCTGGACGCGCAAAAACATTACCGCATCGTGGGCTGGCGGCAGGAGCGGTCCCTGCGGCCGGCCGACTCGCTGCTGCGCGAGGCGGAAATACTGGGCGGCTCCCGCGCGCCGCTCATCCGCCGCCGCCCTAAACCCTACGGCGGGACACGCAAGGCCAGGCGGGCCGGGGGGGAGAGATGAAAACCGCTTTGCTCCTCGTCTCGCTGCTGGCGGCGCTGCTGCCGGCCCCGGCCGGTGCGGCCGGGAAGGACGGCGCCTTTAAAAAGTTCACCCTGAAGTCCGGCGGCTACGACCGCGTCTACCGGCTCTATGTCCCCGCCGGCCTGGATGCCGCTAAAAAACATCCGTTGTTCATGATCTTGCACGGCGGCGGCGGCACCGGCAAGGGCATGCGCCGCCTCACCGGCTACTGCTTTGAAAAAAGCGCCGCCGCGGCCGGCGGGCTGGTGGTTTACCCCGACGGCCTGGAAAAAAACTGGAACGATCACCGCGGCGACCCGTCGCGCCGGGCGCAGCGAGAGAACATAGACGACGTTGCTTTCCTTAAAGCCGTGGTCGCTGAAATTTCCGCCAGGTACCCGGTGGACCCGGCGCGCGTCTACGCCGGCGGCATGTCCAACGGCGCCATGATGAGCTACACCCTCGCCTGCCGCGCCGCGGATACCTTTGCGGCCATAGCCGCCGTGGCGGGATCAATGCCTGAGAACCTGGCCGCAGGCTGCTCTCCGTCCCGGCCCGTGCCCGTAATGATAATTAACGGGACAAAAGACACGCTGGTGCATTGGGAGGGCGGCGACGTGACCGGACCTTTGGGCCGCAAGAAACTGGGCCGGGTGCTGCCGGTGGAGGGGAGCCGGGACTTCTGGCTGAAGAACAACGCCTGCCGGGCGGAAAAGGCCGTGCTTTCGCGCAAGGACGAGAACCCGGACGACGGGACTTCCATCTCCCGGGAAGTCTATGCCTCCTGCGCCGGCGGGGCGGCCGTGGATTTTGTAAAGGTGGCGGGCGGCGGACATACCTGGCCGGGCGGCCTGCAGTACCTGCCGCAGTTCATCATCGGGAAAACTTCGGACGAGCTGGCCGCCAGCGACGAGATCCTGGATTTTTTTCTGCGGTATTCCATGCCTGCTAAAAAATGATACGTTTAGGCCTCTGCTGTAAATTCGCCGCCGCGGACATAAAGTTCCCGGTCACCACCGCCCTGTCCGCCGGGCGCCTGAAGCCCGCCGCGAGGCGCGTAAAACTGGCCGCACTGTGCCGGGCCAACGCGGCCGCGCTGGAACAGGCGCTGAACTATTGCGCCGCCAACGGCATAGGCTCCTTCCGCGTCAACAGCCAGATCCTGCCGCTTAAAACCCACCCGGCGCTCGGTTACGAGCTGCCGGACCTGCCGGGCGGCAGGGAGATTATAAAATCTTTCAAAGCCTGCGGCGCCCTGGCCCGGCGGCTGGGCCTGCGCCTTACGTTCCATCCCGACCAGTTCATCCTGCTCAGCTCGGAAAATCCCAAGATCACAGAGTCCGCCGTAGGGGAACTGAACTACCAGGCCGAGGTTGCGGAGTGGATAGGCGCGGACGTGATAAACATACACGGCGGCGGCGCCTACGGGGACAAAGCCGCGGCGCTGGCGCGGGTAGCCAAAGCTATAAATGAACTCAAGCCGGCGGTACGCTCGCGGCTGGTCCTCGAGAACGACGACCGCGTCTATACCCCGGCCGACCTGCTGCCCTTCTGCCGCGAGCACCGGGTCCCTTTCGTCTATGACGCGCACCATCACCGCTGTCTGCCGGACGGGCTGGGGGTTGAGAAGGTCACCGAACTGGCGCTCGCGACCTGGGGCAGGGAGCCGCTCTTTCACTTGTCCAGCCCGAGGGAGGGCTGGCACGGCCCGGACACGCGCAGCCACCACGATTACATAGACCTCAAGGATTTCCCCGCTCCCTGGCGCGGCCTGGACGTGACGATAGAAGTGGAGGCCAAAGCGAAGGAGCTGGCCATAGCCCGCCTGCGCGCGCAGCTCGCGGGCAAAGGATGGATATGAAGATAACCCTGCTCTATGAAGCGATACTCACGCTGGTCGCCCTGGCGCTGGCCGGCGTTTTTAAAAAATATTTCCTGCACGTCTACCGCGTCGGGAACTCCCATATCCTTAAGAGTCTCGGTTACGGCCTAGGCGGCCTGCTGCTGCTCTGGGTCTTTATCTTCGCCACCTCCCCGCTGCCCCCCGGAGCCAGGGGCGGAGCCATAATAGCTTTCGTGCTGCCGGTGCTCCTGGTCAGCTTTACCGCCGGCAGCGCCCTTATGGCCGGGCTGGCCGGCCTGGACGTGGAGCAGTACAAATTCCCGGCTATCCTGCTCACCGGCCTGGTTTCGATGGCGGCCGAATACTTTCTGCCGATAGGCGGCCGCCTGATCTACAGCGCCGTCTTTATTTACGGCCTGGGCGCCTCCGTGCTGGCGCTGCAGTACCCGCTGGAGGAGCCTGCCGCTCCGCCGGCCCCGCCTGAAACCGCCCCCGAGGAGACCCCCGCCGATGGAAGATAAGCCGGTCATAAGTTATAAGAACATAATCACCGCCGTCGGAGCCTTCGTCATTGTTGCGCCGCTGCTGCTGGCAGGGGTGATGTGGAGCAGTAAGCTGGCCCCCGCCATGAAGGCGCGCCTGGCCCGGAAGGCGGCCAGCGCCCCGCTCATAAAAGAGGCGCGCGGCCTTGGCCTTACCTACGAATCGGTCCTGGCCGATCCCCAAAGAGCTTCAGGCAGGCCCGCCGTCTGGTGCCTGCGCCGGGTAATACGGCAGGGCAGTTACGGGGGTGTAGCAGGCCCGGCCCCCGCCGCCCCGGCCAGCGCTCCCAATAATTTCCTTGAGACTTATTACGACGGCAGGGAAGACAGGTCGGTCTATATCACCAACCCCGAGAGGATGTACAATATGGCCAGCTCCAGCCACCAGGGCTGTGTTAAGACCCTGGTAACAATAAAGAACATCACCTTTAACGACTTCGGGCGCGGCTTGCGGCCGCGGCTGGAGGCGGAGTTCGTGGATTACCCGTAGCGCGGTTCTTAATATATGGAAAAAGAAAAAAGTCCCGTAACGCTGCCGGTGCCCTGCTGGGCCTGCGGCGCCATGATAGCCGGGGAGGACCGGTACTGCCGGTATTGCGGCCGCGGCCAGAACGCCTATGTGACCTGGCAGTATAAGCATTGGGGTGTGATCGCTATCACCCTGCTGGGCGGGCCGATCAGCCTGGTCTTCCTGTGGCGCTCGCCTGTGATATCCAGGAACGCCAAGTTCGCCTACACCGCCGTTATCTCGCTGGTGAGCCTGTATTTCATAAACCAGTTGAACAGGCTATGGACGGCCTATCAGTCGGCGCTGTCCGGCATGACCTATTGAGCTGGGCCAAAAAACCGGGCCCGGCTGGGCCCTTTGGGCCTATCGCTGCCGCGGGCTATTTAATAGCATAGGGGTAGCGGGTTGGATCGCGAGGAGAGTATGGCTATAACGTGTAACTTCGAAAGGGACGATCAGGAAACCAGGAAAGCGGAGAAGATGATAGTGCGCATAGAGCCGGGACAGACCATCGGTTCAGATACCCCCGAGCTTAAGATTTCAAAGAACGGAGCCTACCTCTGGGTAATGAACCCGCGCCGCCGCTCGCCCAAAGGCTGGCGGTCGGCCGCTTCTCTCAACTGATCTGACGTTGTATATCTGACAGCCCCCGTAAGGAGACCTCCTCCTTACGGGGTTTACTTTTTGCGTAGGTCCAAAGTCCTATACGCGTCTGGTACTTATACCCCTGTAAAAGCCCGGGTAATCTTGTTACCCTATATACACGGAGACGTTATGAAAAAGCTCATCCTGATGACCATGTCGGTTCTTCTCACCGCCGCCCCGCTCATGGCTAAAAACCTGGAGCGCCTGCGCAAGTCCGCCGAGGACATCGGTATAGATACCGTCAGCCTTAAGAAGAGGACCGCTGCCGCTCCTAAAACGGCCTCCGCCAACCACGAGATCGCCCCCACGCGTGTGACCCCCGCCCCGGCGGCCGCCACGCAGGTCTCCACCAACCCGCTGCAGGGCCTGGCCCAGCTGATAGTCAACATCCTCAAGCTTATTTTCAGCCCCAACGGCGACATAGAGATCGCCAACCCTCCCACCGAAGTCCCGCAGGTAGAAGGCGTGCTGGAGGACGACCAGAGAGAGGAAACATACGACGCCAACGCCACCTATACCCCGCTGGCGGCGGCCGATTACCAGGACAACTCTGCCGGCCAGCAGCCCGGGCAGCTCCAGCAGCAGCCCGGCGGGCAGCCGGGCCAGCAGCCCTCCCAGGTGCAGCAGTTCCAGGAGTACCTGCACGGCGGCCAGGCCTCCGGCGCCAACAGGACCGGCGAGATCCCCGAGGACCTCAAGCGCAAGGCCCTGGAGTACTTCCGCTCCAACGCCGACAGGATAACCAACAAGAAATATATCGGCATAGTCGATTTCGCGGCCCATTCCAGCAAGGTCCGGTTCTTCCTGCTGGACGTGGAGAGCGGCTCGGTGCACGCCATGCACGTGGCGCACGGCACCGGCTCCGACCCTGACGGCGACGGTTTCGCCAACAGGTTCAGCAATGTCCCCAATTCCAGGGCCTCCTCGCTGGGCTTCTACGTTACCGGCGCGCTGTACAACGGCAGCCGCGGCAAATCGATGCGCCTGCACGGCCTTTCCAGCACCAACTCCAACGTGCTCTCCCGGGCCGTGGTCATCCACGAATCCGAGTACGTGCGCGAAGCCAACGTCCGCCAGGGCCGCTCCTACGGCTGCCTGGCCGTGGCCCAGAGCGAGATCCGCAAGGTGCTGTCCTCGCTCAACGGCGGCGCGCTGATCTACGCCGGCCTCAGCAACAGCGAGTTCTAAACGCGCGTCTCCCGCGCAAGCCCCCGGAAGTAAATTCCCGGGGACTTTTTTTAAAATCCCGATAGTGCTGATTCTGAAAGGACCTCTCATGGAAGCGCTTAAAGTGGAAGACGTATTCAGGGACCTGCCGGAGCTGCACACCCCGCGCCTGCTCCTCAGGCGGGTCAGGCTGGAGGACGCGGCGGATATGTTCGAGTACGCTTCCGACCCGGAGGTGACTAAAGAAGTTACCTGGGACACGCATAAAGCCATAAAGGAAGCTGAAGGCTTTTTGAGATTTACTGTTGAAAAATACGGGCGCGGGGAGGTCAGCGACTGGGGCATTGTCCTCAAAGAAAATAATAAATTTATCGGGATGTGCGGTTTTATCTGGTGGCTGCCGCAGCACGCCAAAGCGGAAATAGGCTACGTGCTTTCCCGCAAGTACTGGGGCCGGGGCCTTATGGCCGAGGCCGTAGGCGCGGTAATGGACTTCGGCTTCGATAAGATGAAGCTGCACCGCCTGCAGGCCAGGTGCAATGAGCCCAACACAGGCTCCGAAAGGGTAATGCAGAAATGCGGCATGAAGTACGAAGGGTTGGCGCGTGACGTGGTCTTTGAAAAAGGGATGTTCAAGAACGTAAAGACTTACGCCCGGCTTAGCTCCGACAGGGTGAAATAGGGCCCGGCGCTACTTCACGCATTCCGTAGCGCCTTTCCAGCCCCACTTGATCTCGCTGGCCGAAGGCGGAGAGGCGTTCTCGTCGAAGAAGATCTTGCGCAGGCCGGGCAGCTTGGCGGCAGAATACAGGGGCGTGGTTATAATGGTGCGGGTGGCTTTCCAGCGGCTCTCGTTGGCCTCGGAGCAGGCCCAGAGGTAATGCTCCGCGTCGCGCAGGGCGGGGAAGTCCCGCTTGTTGCGCATCTGGTAGGCTATCTCCCAGGCTTCCTGCGGATTCTTGGCTTTGCTGTTGATGCGGTCGATGACCTTTTTAACATCCTCGTTTTTGGGCGAGGGATTGTTTACGAAAGTTTCGTCGAAATCCTTTGAAACCGAGTAGACCGCCTTCAGCGACGCGAGGCCGGCGGATTTCAGCTTCTTGTTCTTGGCGGCGGCGTCCTCGCCGTCCTTGTCCACCTCGGCCATCACCTTGTTGTAGACGTTCTCCTTCTTCATCTCCCCGTAACCCTTCATGTCCTTGAACTCCTCGGTCAGCTGCATTTCCGGCGGGGGGGCGTAAGAAAGCTTTTTCTGCGGGCCGCGCTTGCCCGGGTCCGGCGGGGCGGAAGCGTGTTTGCCGGATAGCGCCACCGAGCCGTCGGCGCCCCCGGCCTTGGCGCCGCCGCCGTCATAGGCTTTGGCCAGGCTTTCGGCGTCCAGGTCCTTCTTGTTCAGGGCGCCGTATTTCTTCTCCACTTTCTCGCTGGTCTTCTTCTGTTTCTCCGCGTTCAGGGCTTTTTTCTTGCCGAACTCATCGGCCTGCGCGGAGTCCATGCGCAGCGTAAGGTTATTCTCCCTAAGCCAGTCCGCGTCTCCCTGGTCGAACCGCCCGGCGGCGGCCTTCTGCTTTATAGCGGCGAGCCGCCGCTGCTTCTGGCTGAGCCCGGCCGCGGCGTCCTTGCCGCCGGCCTCGCAAGAGGCCACGCGCTTCAGCGCCGCCGGCTGGACGGCCAGCAGGGCCTCGCCGTCGGTCTGACCCTCGGCCGCGGCCAGCTCGCGCCCCGCGGCCGCGCAGGCGGCGGAAGCTTTCTTTACCAGGGCGGCCCGTTCGGCCGGCGTCAGCGCGTCCCAGGAGTCCTCGTCCTCGTCCGTATAGGCCGCGATCCAGCCCCAGACATTGTAATCCTCGGAAACCTGCGAACCCCAGCGCGAGGCTTCCTCCCCGCAGCGGGCGGCGGCGGGGTTGAGGGCGATCAGCAGGAGCAGCAGGGACAGAATTCTCATTAGAATAGTCTAACAGAGAAAACCGTGGTTTTCAATGGGAAGTTGGAGATATTCGGTCCGGCTTTCCCGGTCGGCCGGCTCAGGCTTTTTCCGCGCCTTTCCGGGCGGCGGCCGCCGCGGCTATGATGCAGAGGGTCCCGGCGGCCAGGAAGAACCAGTCGCGGGGGCGCATGGCGCAATAGGTTCCCCAGAAAACCACGGACACTACCACCGCCAGCGGGCTCTTGAGGTTGTTCATCACGGCCAGCACGCCGGGTTTCACCCTGACGGCCCCGGTGTTCCACAGGAAAAACCCGGCCCCGGAGGCTACCAGGCCCAGGTAGGTCAGGGCGGCCCAGCGGCCGGGGCCGTAAGCGGCGAGTTCACCCCAATCCGAGCCGAAAGCGGCCCACGCGCCCGAGACCAAGACCCCGCCCAGGTAAAGCCAGCCGAAAATATTAAGGTCGTTCTCGTCCGGGTTGCGGCGGCGCCAGTCCGCGTAAGCCACCTGCCCCCAGGCGAAGGCCAGGTTGGAGACCTGCATTACCGCGGCTGCGCTCCAGAAGACGCGCCGGTCCACCGCCCAGCGCTCCACCAGGGCGGCGCCCAGCAGCGCCACGGCCGCCGCGGCGAAGAGCCCCGCGGGGGCGCGCCCCGCGCGCCGGGAGTGTATGGCCGCCACGTAAAGCGGGGTCAGGATGGTGAACAGCGCCACCTGGTAGGCCTGCAGGACGATGAAGCAGTAATTCAGCGCCACGTACATCAGGCCGAACTGCACGGCCCCGATGCCCATCAGCGGGGCAACGGCGCCCCGGCCGGCGCGCGGCAGCCGCAGCCAGGGCAGCAGGGCCAGCAGGGCGAGGGCCAGGCGGAGGAAAGAGACCAGCACGGGGTCGGCCCCGGCCACCCATTGTTTGTTGATCCCGAACGAGAAAGCCCAGAGCCAGGATACCAGTATCAGGCGCGTCATAACCTGATTGTATAAATTCCGGCGGAGTTAAATTAAACTTGCGCGGCGGCCGCGATACGGTGCATAATATTAACCGGTAAGCGGGTACAGGAGCGAACTATGAAAAAATCCGGAAAACTCATCGGCGCGGGGATCGGCCTGGCGGCCCTGGCCGCGGCGGGCGCCTACTTCCTCTACGGCGAAAAGAACGCAAAAAACCGCGAGAAAGTGCGCGGCTGGGCCTTGAAGATGAAAGGCGAAGTTTTAGAGAAGATGGAGTCGATGAAAAAAATCGACAGGGAAACCTACCTGCGCATGGTGGACAAGATCTCGGAGCGCTACTCCAGGCTGGAGTCCATCAGCGGGGCCGAGCTGCAGCACCTGACGGTGGAACTGAAGAACGCCTGGGCGCATATCGACAAAGAGCTGAAATAGCCGCGCACAGACAGCGCGGAAAAGAATAGGGCGGAGCCTAAGGCTCCGCCCTATTCTTTTGCGCCCGGCGTCAGGAAAGTTTGAGCAGGTCTTTGACGGCGCCTATCAGTATGCCCGGGGTGACCGGCTTCTTGAGCACGAGGACGCCGAGGTTCTTTTCCAGGTCGGCTACCGAGGCCGGGGAGGCGGTGGCGAAAAGTATGGGGGTGGGCGCCGCCAGCTGCATGCGCAGCCGCTCGAAGACCTTCCTGCCGCCGCCGGCCGGCATGTCCACGTCCAGGATCAGGAGTTCCGGTTTGAAGGCCTGGAATTTGGTGACGGCCCCGATGGCGTCTTCGGCGGTCTGGATCTCGAAGCCGGCCTTGGAGAGGATCTCGCGGTACAGTTCCAGTATGACGGGGTCGTCGTCCACGACAAGGATCTTGTGCGTGACGGCCCGGGCCACCAGCGACGGGGGAGGGGGCGGCGGGGGATTGGGGTCCAGGGGGCGGTCGAAGAACTTGGGCAGCAGGCGCCGCACCTCGGCCAGCAGCGCCTCGGGGGGCGTGGGCTTGGTGATCACCGCTACGTTGTGGAGGCTCTTGACGTTGTGGGGCAGCATTTCCGGCTTGCCGGTGGAAAAAATTATCGGTACCGGGTCGTGCAGGCGCGTGCGGAGCGTGTCGAAGACCAGCATGCCGCCGCCGGCCGGGATGTTGAGGTCCAGCACTATCAGGTCGGACTGGAACTGCTGGTGCAGGGTCAGCGCGGACAGGGCGTCCTCCGCGGTCTTCACTTCGAAGCCCATGTCGCTGAAGAATTCCCTGTAGAAATCTATGATGGCGGGGTTGTCTTCCACCGCCAGGATCTTAATCGGTTTTACCGACCCGGTAACCATATTCGCCTATAATCATACCAAACAAGGAGGCGGCTCATACCGGACGGGCGGGGGGGAGCTTGGGCGGGGGCGGGGGGACGGGGTTCATCGGGCGCTCGGCGGCGGGCTGCGGGGCCGCTGCCTGGGTGGCGGCTATGCGTTTGCGCACCTCGGCCATGAGCACTTCCGGGTCCGTAGGCTTGCGCAGGGCGGAAACGTTGATCATTTTCGCCAGGTCGCCGAGGGTTTCCGGCTTGCCGGTGGAGAAGATTATCGGCACCAGGTCGCCCTGGGCGCGCAGGGTCTCGTAGACGTGCGTGCCGCCGCCGCCGGGGATGTTGAGGTCCTGCAGGATCACGTCGGCCTTGAACGCCTGCTGCGCGGCGATGGCGCCGGGGGCCGTGTCGGCCGTGCGCACCTCGAAGCCCGCGTCCTCGAAGAATTCTTTGGAAAAATCGACTATAGCCGGGATGTCGTCCACCACAAGTATTTTAGACATAAGCTCTCCTCCGGTAATACCGCCCTATTATGATACCAAACAAATAAAGAGGGCGGAACCTTCCGGCTCCGCCCTCCTTTAAGGCTCGTCTAAAGACTTCTTAGACCAGGCCCTGGGCCATCATGGCGTCGGCTACTTTCTTGAAGCCGGCGCAGTTGGCGCCCAGGACGTAATTGCCGGGCTGGCCGGCCTCTTTGGCGGCGGTCACACAGGCGTTGTGGATGCTCACCATGATGCCGTGCAGGTGCTTGTCCACCTCTTCGCGGCCCCAGCTCATGCGCATGCTGTTCTGGCTCATCTCGAGACCCGAGGTAGCCACGCCGCCGGCGTTGGAAGCCTTGCCGGGCGCGAACAGTACCTTCGCTTCCTGGAACGCGGTCACGGCCTCGGGGGTGCAGGGCATGTTGGCGCCTTCGGTCACGCAGATCACGCCGTTCTTTATCAGGGTCTTGGCGTCGGCTTCGTTAAGCTCGTTCTGGGTGGCGCAGGGCAGGGCCACGTCCACTTTGACTTCCCAGGGCTTCTTGCCGGCGCGGAACTCGGCGCCGAACTTCTTGGCGTAAGGCGCCACGATGTCCTGGCCGGAAGCGCGCAGCTCGAGCATATATTCCCACTTGTCGCCGGTGATGCCGGCCTTGTCGTAGATGCAGCCGTCGGGACCGGAGATGGTGACAACTTTGCCGCCCAGGTCGTTGACCTTCTTCACCGCGCCCCAGGCCACGTTGCCGAAGCCGGAGACGGCCACGGTCTTGCCCTTGAAGCTGGTGCCCTTGGTCTTGAGCTGCTCTTCCGCGAAATACACCACGCCGAAACCGGTGGCTTCGGGGCGTATCAGGGAGCCGCCCCAGGTGATGCCTTTGCCGGTCAGCACGCCGGTGAATTCGTTCTTGATGCGCTTGTACTGGCCGAACATGTAGCCGATCTCGCGGCCGCCCACGCCGATGTCGCCGGCGGGTACGTCCGTGTCGGGGCCGATGTGGCGGCACAGCTCGGTCATGAAGCTCTGGCAGAAGCGCATAACTTCGGCGTCGCTCTTGCCCTTGGGGTCGAAGTCGGAGCCGCCCTTGCCGCCGCCCATGGGCAGCGTGGTGAGGGCGTTCTTGAAGATCTGCTCGAAGCCCAGGAACTTGAGGATGCTGGCGTTGACCGAGGGGTGGAAGCGCAGGCCGCCCTTATACGGGCCGATGGCGCTGTTGAACTCGAAGCGGAAGCCGCGGTTCACCTGAACCTCGCCTTTGTCGTCGGTCCACGGTACGCGGAAAGTGATAGAGCGCTCGGGCTCCACAATTCTGTCGAGGATCTTGGCCTTCACGTATTCGGGGTGCTTCTCGAGCACCGGGGTGAGGGTTTCGAGGACTTCTTTAACCGCCTGGTGGAATTCTTTCTCGCCGGGGTTCTTGGCGATAACGCTCGCCAGCACGCCGTTTACATAATCATGAACGGACTTTTTGCCTTTCTCCGCTACAGCTGAGGGTTTAGACATGATTTCCTTCCTTTTTGATTTTTCTGCGGGTCAGTAGAAACTGAAAACAGACTAAAAGCTATAGATTTATATTACAAACCTAAATATGGGTTGTCAACTCAGGCCCCGTTATAAAAAAACGGTCCGCGCGCGCCGCAAAATTGTAGAATTTACGCATGAATTACCTCTTCGCCCTGGCGGCCGCCCTGCTGTTCGCGGTGTCGGTGCCGGCCGGGAAATACCTGCTGGCCCATCTGCGGCCGCTGGAGCTTTCGGCCCTGTGCTACCTGGGCAGCGGCCTTGGCCTGGCCGCCTGGCGCCTGCTGGCCGGCGGGAGCGGTTCGGAGGCCCCGCTGACCAGGCGGGACCTGCCCTACGCGGCCGGCTTTGTGCTGGCCGGCGGGGTGCTGGCGCCCCTGCTGCTGTTCACGGGGCTTAACCTCACGTCCTCCTCCTCGGCGTCGATGCTGCTGAATTTCGAGCTGGTCTTCACCTCGCTCATCGCCGTGCTGGTCTTCAAGGAACACGGCGGCGGGCGCTTCTGGGCCGCGGCGGCGCTGATAACAGCGGGCGGCTTCGCGCTCTCCTGGGAGGGGGGCGGCCTGGCTGTCGGCTGGGGCGCCGCGCTGGTGCTGGGTTCCAGTTTCATGTGGGGCGTGGACAACAACCTCACCGCGCGCGTCTCGATAAAGGACCCGGTCACGCTGGCCATGCTCAAAGGCCTTGCGGGCGGGGTGATAAACGGCGCGCTGGCGCTCTACTCCTACGGCTCCCTGCCGGACCTTAAGTGGGCGGCGGCGGCCCTGGCGCTGGGGCTGGCCAGCTATGGCGTGAGCCTGGTGCTTTTCATCCTCGCCATGCGCGGTCTCGGCGCTTCGCGGGCCGGGGCTTTTTTCGGCTCTTATCCCTTTATCGGCGCGGCCCTGAGCGTGCTGGCCCTGGGCGAACCCGTCACGGGCCGCCTGCTCGCGGCCGGGGCGCTGATGCTGGGCGCTTTCCTGCTGCTGGCGCTGGAGCGCCACGGCCACCGGCACCAGCACGAGCCGCTGGAGCACGAGCACAGCCATGCTCACGACGACGATCACCACGGTCACAGCCACGGCACCGGTCCCGCCGGGCCCCATTCCCATCTCCACCGCCACGAGCCGGCGGAGCACGAACACCCTCACCTGCCGGACGCCCATCACCGGCACGGCCACGCCTGACGCCGCCTTTACTTGAGCGTTTCTTGATGTGACTTAAGTTACAATAATTTTCTATACTGTATCGATAACGTTAAGGGATAACGTTATATTTCTCTATCACGTATGAACCGAAACACAATTCTCCGCGCGGCGCTGCTTCTGGCATTGCCCCTCTGCGCGTTCGCCGGGGAATTCAAGGATAAGGGCGAAGTCATCGCCGCGGATTTCCCGTCCGGCTGGGACTCCGGCAAGACCGACGACCCTACCGTCACCCTTAAACTGGAGAAAGGCAAGTCTTTCTTCGAATTTTCCAAGCAGGATTCCGAACTCGGGGATTATTACCTGAAGGCCCGCGTAAAGGAGCAGGTGGATTCCCTGCGCTCCAAGGGCACCAGCCTCTCCGGCGACGTGAACCAGGTGAGCCTGCACGGCGTCTCGACCGCCTATTACACTTCCTACGAGTCGATGGGCGCGCCCGTCTATATCGCTTTCTTCACCTACAACAGCGCCTCCTACGCGGTTTCGGCGCGCGGGCTCTCGGACGGCGAATTTCGCGGCGTGATGGCCAGCCTGCGCAAGCCGGGCGAAAAGATAGAGCTGCCCAAGCCCAAGAAGATAAAAGTGGTGCGCCGCAAAAAAGAGCAGCCGGAGCCGGACGACGAATTTATCACGCAGGTCTTCAAGGACGGCTCCCTGGAAGTTTCCACCGCCGCGGTGGAGGGTTCCACCGAGTCCGTGATGGACGCCTTCTCGCTGTCCACCGCCTCCGTCGTGTCCGTGGACGGATCCACGGAGGCCTCCGCGGGGCAGGCCGCCGGCGAGGCCGCGCAGAATTTCCTGGCGGGCCTGGCCAAAAAGCGCGACGACGCCGGCCTGCCGCCCTATCTCCCCCGTTCCCCGCTGCCGCTGGCGGTCTGGGCGGCGGTGATAGGCCTGTGGGTGGCCGGTTCCTTCGCCGCGCGTTCCGCGGCCGCCGCCTACAAGAACCCCAAGCTGCCGCCCCCGCCCGCCGAAGTGCCGCCGGACTTCTTCTTCCCTTTCCTCGCCTCCACGGTCAGCACCATGCGGGACGTGACCTATAACGTGGTGACGCGCCAGCGCCAGCTGCTGCTCGCGGGCTATACCTACGAACACGAGATCTACCTGGCCGGTTCGGTCTACGGCTGCCTGTTCCTGCACGTGGTCTGGAGCCTGCTGGCCTTTGTGGGCAAGGGCGACGCGGTCGTTAACGTGATGATGCGGCTGCCGCTGGGCCGGTTCTTCGGCTCGCTGCCGGAGTTCTTCTTCATCGTGCCTTTCGTGTTCGGGCTGGCGGCTTACTTCAGCAAGAAGCCCTCGCTGCAGCTCTTTGACGCGCAGTCCACGCCGGTGATGGAAGTTAAGTCCGAGATCGTTTACGGCCTGATAAGGGACGGCGAGGGCAAGGAAGTGGCCCGCCTGGTGCGCAAGGGCGGCCTTATGGACCGTTCCTGGGAGTTCGTGGACACCGACAACATGGTGGTCTTCACCATCCGCGACGATTTCCCCAAGGGGTACCTGCTGCGCAAGCTGTTCGGCAACCTGGGCGGCGCGCTGCGCACCCATTACGGCATTTACGCGCAGGAGCGCAGGGCCGGCTTCGTCTTCCTGGACCCTTCCTCCGCGTCGCGCTTCCAGGTGCACATGGACTACGCCTTCGCCCGCCTGGGCCACCCGGCGCAGATCCTGGCCGCGCTGCTGTTTATAATCTCCAAAGAAAAAGACCCGGTCTACCCGTCCCCGTTCTGACGGCGGCGGGCTTAACTATCCTATGGCTTCAGAAATACTGTACGGCATTAACACCGCCGAAGAAATAATCAAGGCCGGGCGCCGCCGGGTGCTGCGCCTGGTGATCGCGCGTACCGAGAAAGGCGCCCGGGTGAACGACCTGGCCGCGCTGGCCCGCGCGAGCGGCGTAAACGTGGAGTTCTGCGACCCGAAGCTGCTGGATAAGCTGGCGGCGGGGGGGAACCACCAGGGTGTGCTGCTGGAGGCCGAGCCGGCGCGGCGCCTTACGGTGGAAGACGCGCTGGGGCGCGAGAAGGACCTTAAGAAGACCGTCTGGGCGGCGCTGGACGGCATTACCGACCCGATGAACCTGGGGGCTATCGTGCGGTCGGCGGCCTGCCTTGGGGTTTCTACGGTGATCCTGCCGGAACGCCGCTCGGCGGGGATGAACGCGGCGGCGCAGAAGACGGCTTCGGGGGCGGTGGAGCGGGTGAACGTGGTGGAAGTGGTGAACCTGAATCAGACCATCATCAAGCTCAAAGAGAAGGGGTTCTGGATCTACGGCATGGATATGGGCGGCCAGGCGCTGCCGAAGGTTGATTTTACGCTGCCGGCTTTTGTCATTATCGGTTCCGAGGGCGCGGGCCTGCACCAGAAGACGCGCGAGCATTGCGACGTGATCGTTTCTATTCCGCAGAAGGGCGGGGTGGAGAGCCTGAACGCGGGCAATGCCGCGGCCATCGTCTTCTACGAACTTTCCAAAAAAATCTAGGCCGTCAAAGGCAAGGGTTCTCCGGGTACGCGGTCGTCCGCATAGCGGCCGCCGCTCCTTGCTCGGCCCTCGCGCTTACGCAGGCTCGGGCCTGCGCTGCCCCTCCGAACCCTTGCCTTTGCCGGCCCCGCCGGCCTGGAAAGCTCAGAAGGCTTTTTTAACGATATAAAATGACAACGCGGGCACTTGCCCGCGCTGTCTCCCTCAGAGTGAAGGAGCGGAAAGCAACCGTCGATAAGGTGTTCCGCTCCGAAAATAGTATAGCAGATAATATTGGTTTGTCAAGGGGGTAAGTCTTGACAGGTCAAGGGGCCCGGTTACTTCTCTATGAAGAGGTATAGTTCGCCGGGGGCCTTCATGGAGGAGGCTTCGGTCTCGGCCGTCGGGCCGGTGCCCCAGAACAGGTCCACGCGGCCGGGGCCGCGTATGGCCGAGCCGGTGTCGTGGGTGGAGATGAAGCGGTTGAAATCTTTGAAGGCCAGGCCTTCGCCCTGGGCCACGGGCCGGCGGGACTTCAGCAGGCCGAACAGGCCGAGCGGCACGTACCTGGGGTCTATGGCGATGGAGCGGCCGGCGGTGAGGGCGCGGCCTATGGCGCCGTAGGGCTTGCTGTCCTTGGCGCGCTGCCGGAAGTAGACGTAGCGCGGGTTCAGGTCGGCCAGGCGCTCCTCGCGCGGCCCCTGGGCCGAGAGGTACTTAATGAAATCCTTGAAGGACATGCCGGGGATCTCGCCGCAATCTATCAGTATCTTCTGCACGCTGCGGAAAGGGTGGCCGTTGGCGCCGTCAAAGCCGGCGCGGATATAGTCCCCGTCGGGAAAGCGCAGGACGCCCGAACCCTGTATCTGCAGCAGCATGATCTGGGAGGGGTGCGCCGACCAGACCAGCTCCAGCCCCTGGCCGCCCAGCAGGCCGGCGTGTATCTCCTGCCGGGAATAGTGGCGGACCAGGGCCCCCGCGGCGTCGTAGCGGCCGTAGTCGAAATCCACGCCCATGGCCGGGGTGGTCTTCACCAGGTCGGCGGGTTTAAGGTGAATGGCGTATTTGTGGTCCGCGTCCGGGGTCCGCGTTACCGGGATCTCGGCCTCGTAGTAGCCGGTGATCACCGTCCGGCCGGTCCCGTCGTCGGCGGAGGCCCGGTAGATCTTGAAGCGGGTCTTGAGCGCCTTTTGCAGTTCTTCCGCCGGCATGGCCGCGGAAAAGAGCTCCAGCAGGGATTGCATGGTGCGGCGCAGGCGGGGGGCGTCGTAGGCGTCCGCGCCTAACTGGATCTTCGTGCCGTCGGGGCGCGCGGTCCAGTAGTCCAAGCTTGTCTTCAATACCTCTATAAGGCTTTCGCGCTCCAGGTCGTCGGCGGGCAGGGGCAGGGCTTCGGCGCCCACCTGCGCTACTTCCTTCACGGCCGGGGCGTCGGCGTAGCCTTCATCCGCTTTGAGCTTGCCCAGCTTGGGGCAGGCGTCCAGGGTGTCGGCCGGCTGGTCCGGAGCGGGGACGGTTATGTCCGCGCGCGAGGGGGCGTACCAGGGTGTCTGGCAGAGGGCCGCGGCCGGGAGAAGGGTTATCAGGATAAAGGCGGTTGCCTTCATACCCAGAATACTACATAAAGCGGTTGAGCAAAATCAACTGGAGCGCGCGCCTGAAGGGTTTCTTCACCTGTTGGGGAGGGAAAAATAGAAAACTGCGCCTTTGCCCGGCTCGCTTTCCGCCCAGACCCTGCCGCCGTGCCTTGAGATTATCCGCTTAACTATCGAAAGGCCGAGGCCGGTGCCTTCAAAATCATCGCTGCGGTGAAGCCTCTGGAAAACGCCGAAAAGCTTGTCCACGTTCTCCATCCTGAAGCCTACCCCGTTGTCGCGCACGCCTATCACGTGCTCGCGTTCCTTCTTGAGGTAAAAGACCTCTACCTTCGCCGGTTTGCTGCCGCGCGAGTATTTTACGGCATTGTCTGTCAGGTTCACCAGCACCTGCCTGAGCATGGCCCTGTCGCAGCTTACGGTCGGCAGCGCCTCCAGGTTCCAGGCTATCTCCTGGTAGGGGTTTTCGGCCTTTATGTCGGCTACGGCCTCCTCCAGGAGTTTAGACAGCCCGACGGTTTCGAGCGAGAGCGGTTTTCTGCCCGTGGTGGAAAGGGTTAGCAGGCCGTTGACCAGTTCCGTCATCTGCGTGACTGATTTATGTATGTTGACCAGGTAGTCGTGGTTGGCGCCCTCGAGCGAGGGCCCCGCCTCTTTTTCCAGCAGGTCCGAAAAAATATTGATGCGGCGCAGCGGGGCCTTCAGGTCGTGCGCGGCCGAATAGGAGAAAGCCTCCAGCTCCTTGTTGAGCTCTTCCAGCTGCGAGGTGCGCCTGCTCACGCGCTTTTCCAGTTCGGTGTTGGCCTCCAGCAGCTGGCGGTGCGCTCCCTGCGCCTCGGCTTCGGCTTTCTTGCGGTCGGAAATGTCCTGCACTATGGCCATCACGCACGGTTCGCCGCGGTAGGTGATCGGCACGGAGCGTATTTCCACGTACAGTACGGCGCCGTCCGAGGCCACCAGTTTCTCTTCCGCTGGGGGCATCGGCAGACCTTCCTGCATGGCCCTGCGGATCCGCTCCTTTACCAGTTCGCCGTAATCCGGGTGCATGAATTCCAGCACGTTGCGCCCGACTACGGCTTCCGGGCCCGGCACCCTCACCAGTTCGGCCATTTCCCTGTTGACGAAGCGCATCACGCCCATGGAATGCACGACTATGCCGGCCGGCGCGTTGTTGACCAGCGTGCGGTAGAGTTCCTCGCTCTCTCGCAGCGCTTTCTCCGCCTCCCTTCGCGCCGAAACGTCCCGGAAGAAGCCCTGCAGTATCTTGCGGCCCTTGATCTTTATTGTTTTGGCCGTTATTTCTATCGGGACCTCTGAGCCGTCAGCCCGCAGGGCGTAGTGCTCCTCCGGCCCGCTGTTCACGGTCTCGCCTTCGGAAAGGGAGTGCTGCCCGAAGATGCGGCGCGAGGCGTCCTCCCGCCCCGGGGGGTGCAGGGCGGACTGGTGCAGGCCTATCAGTTTGCTCAGGGGGCGGCCGGTCAGTTCTTCGGCGGCGGGGTTGGCGTCCAGGATCAGCCCGGTTTTGGGGTCGGCCAAAAAAATAGCGTCGGGCGAGCCGTCGAAAAGAGCCCGGCAGACGTCCTTGCCCTGCGATTCCGCGAGCGATTCTTCCAGGAAACCTTTTTGCTTTTCCATAGCCCCCGGCCAGACCGGGGAACCCCCGCCCAAATTCTACTACATAATCCGGGGGCCGGAAGCGTTAAAATTTCAAGGCGCCGGCTATCTCTATCAGGTCCGTCTCATTGAGAGGCCGGTCCGTCTCCGCCAGCCATTCCGCCTTTATCTGCGGCCGCCAGGAATTCTCTGCGGTGATCCTGCCCACTATGCTGCCGCGGCTGCGCAGCTCGTAGAAAGCGCGCACCCCGCTCATGCCCGTGCCCCAGTCCGGCCGGCGGTAGATGAAAACCATTTCCCCGTCCCCGCGGGCGGCCACGTAGCCCCCGCAGATCCACCCCTTTATTTCCCAAGCCATAAGTCCCCCTTGTGCGGCGCTCAGCGCGCCGGGTAGGCGGCGCAGCGCGCCAGGCGCTCCTGCCGCTGGGCCGCCGCCAGCCATAGCCGCATGGAGAACAACACCTGGGTGTCGGCCCCCGTCCCCAGCGTGTAGACGCGCAGGCCGGCCTTCAGCCCGAGGGCCGGTATGCCGGCGTTAGCGTTGATGAGCGAATGTCTGTTCTTGTTGGTCATACCCATAGCATAACAGACGAACCCGACACCGTAGTGTCGGGTTCGCGGGCGGGATCCTTGTCGCTAAAAAAAGCTACTGCATGATCTCTATCTGGCCTATGGACGGCTGCGGCACCAGGGCCTTGGAGATGGCGCTGACGCCCTCGCCCACGTAGAGCGCGGCTACCAGCACCACGGCCGAGAGGATTATGCCCACCGCGAGGTTGCCTTTCTCCAGTTCCTTGCCGGCGTGGAAATGGCTGCGCACCAGCTTGCCGAAAAGCCTCAGCGTGACCGAGATGGTTATGACCGCCAGCAGCATGGAGAGGCCGAGGTGGGCCACCGAGAGGAGCCCAAGCTTCCACAGCGCCAGCCCGCTCTCGCCGGGAGACGAGACGTAGAGCCGGAACATGCTGACCACCGAGCCCAGGCCTTTCTGCAGTATCATGGAGGCCGAGAAAAGGATGGTGCCTACCAGGATGCCTACGGAAACGTTGCCTTTCCTTATCTCCTCCTCCATGTTGAAGTCGGGGTTGGCCTTGATGAAGACCCTGTAGGTCAGGTAAATGATGAAACCGGACATCACCACCGACAGCAGGAACTCGAAAACGCTTACCAGTATTCTCGTCGTGAACATTATTCCTCCCTGGATACTCGTCCCAAAAATAGTTAAAAGAACGGCTCAACCTTGTAGCCGTCGCCGGCGGCCAGCAGTTCCTTGGTGCGCACGCCCACCTGGCCCGGCTCCAGCCAGGCCGGGCCGGCCGGCTCCACCAGCACGTATTCCAGCCCTTCGTAGCGCACGAACATGTCGCCCTTGCCCGGGATGCGCCTGATGGCCATAAGGTAGTGGCCCGGTACGGCTATGCCCACCATGCGCATGCCGCTCCAGCTGCCGAGGATGGCGGCCAGCAGGCCGGTCTTGGTGTCGCAGTCACCCCAGCCCGCGAGCAGCGAGCGGCCGGGGGGCAGCAGGCCGCCGGTATGCAGGCCGTTCTCCAGTGCCGGCGGGATCTTGTAGCGGATGGCCGTCTGCACCAGCGAGACCACCGCGCCCACCAGGTCCTCTTCCGCGTATTTTCTCCCGGCGGCTACCTTCTGGAAAGCCATCGCCAAAGGGTTGAGCGTCTTTATGTTCCTCTTTACGATGACCGGCATATCGCATTCCACCACGTTGCCGGCCCGCAGGGCCAGGCCGCGCGAGCGCAGCAGCGCGCGCAGGCGCGTATCGTATTCCAGGTCCACGTTCGCCACGGCCGCGTCGGCGGCGGCCTTGCCGCCTTTAGGCAGGGCCTCTTTCCAGGCCGCCTGCCGGGCGTTCTCGCGCCAGGCCTTCAGGATGTCCAGGTCCGCGTCCGAGTAGCCGTAGCCGGCGGCGTAGCGCCGGTAATCGGCTTCCTGCATGGAGAAAGAGATGTTCAGCCTGTCCTTGTTGAAATTTATGAAATGGTATTCGGCCTTGCGCGCCGCGCCCTCCTTGAAGATCTTCTGGGAGGTGCCGGTCTCGGTGCGGCTTTCGCGGCTGGTATACTGCACTTCCTCCTCGTCCTCCTCCTCCTCCTCCCCTTCGTCGTCGGAAGAGGATTGGGCGCGCAGGAGGAAGCCGCCTTCGGGCGGGGCGTACAGACTGCGTTCCAGGTCCAGGCACAGCGCGGCGGCGGCGGCCAGGCAGGCCGCCAGGATTATAAGGTGAAAGGTTTTTATCTCCGCGGTATTCATCGGTTCGCGCTTGTTCAGTTGCCGGCCTTCTTGAGGTAGGCCTTTATCCGGCCCGCCGCCTCGGCGCGCAATTCGGCCGGTTCCAGGATCGAGATCTCGGGCATCCAGTGCAGCACCAGCGGCACCACTTCCATCGGGTGGTGTATCACGGCCTTTACGGTAACGGAGCCGTCCGGCGCGGGTTTTGAGACTTTCTGCAGCGGCAGGATCTCCTTGCTCTGCAGGAAGTCCGCGGCCGCGCCTTCGGCCTTCAGCCTTACCTGGATCTTCTTTCCTTCGTTGACGCCCCAGATGGTGGTAGCCGGGCCTATTATCTTTTTTATCAGCTCCGGAGAAAACGGGGGGAACTCGTCGGGAAGGATGTCGAGGCGCTTTATGCGGTCAACGCGGAACTTGGGGAACTGGCCGGCCTTGCCGCCGTCCACGGAGGCCATCATGTAGAAGAAGTGTTCGCTGGCCAGGATCTTTACCGGGCACAGCACCCGGTCTTTCTCGCCGGAGGCGGAGACGTAGCGGGCCTTTATCTTCTTGTTGTGCTCTATGGCGAAGACGATGTCCTCGTAAAATTTGCGCGTCAGCGGGTTGAGGGCCCGCGGCCCCACGGCGTAGAAGGGGGAATCCCCGGAGGTGGAGGCGGTGGCCCTGGCGAACACGTTGTCGAAGGCGTCCTTTATGGCGCCGCCCAGGCTGCCGGCCAGCTCGCGCATCAGCACCAGCACCGAGAGCTGTTCGCTGGAGAGGTTGAAGCTGTTGAGGGAGACGCCGGGCGCGAAGGCGTACGTGCCTTTCTGCACGGAGTCGAGGTGGAACCCCGTCAGGTTGATGCGTTCTATGTCGCGCTGGATGGAGCGCTCGGAGACGCAGAATTCGGCCGAAAGGTCCGAGATCTTCACGGGGCCTTCGTTAAGGCGGTTGAGGATATTGAGTACGCGGTAGTACTTTTTGTCTCCGGAATCGTTCTTGTTCATGCTGCCCCCTTGAGGTAAGTTATTATATTAAAGTATAGGCCGGCCGCGCATTCTTGACTAAACGGGGTTAAATAAATATAATTTATCTTCCGTAGCCGCTTTAGGGCGGAACGCTTTTACGGTTCTTTTACGTTGTGCGGGCGTAGTTCAATGGTAGAACGTCAGTTTTCCAAACTGATCACGTGGGTTCGATTCCCATCGCCCGCTTAGAATTGACTTTAGTGCCTGGTGCAGGCGCAAGGCGTCGGGTTTAACTGGCGCGCTTGGGCAGACGGCGATGGGAATGTCCTTAAGGGGAGAGCTCGCTGCCGCTCGCATGTCGCCCGCAAAGAGTTGATTTTAGTTAGCAGCAGCGTTTTTATGCTGGGGTAGCTCAGCTGGTAGAGCATCTCCATGGTAAGGAGAAGGTCGTGGGTTCGATCCCCATCCCCAGCTATCAGCTTTAGAAGAGACTAAAAAATCAGGAGAGATCAAAATGGCAAAAGCTAAGTTTGACCGCACCAAGCCTCACGTTAACGTCGGCACCATCGGCCACGTCGACCACGGCAAATCCACTCTTACCACCGCGC
>CAYQJX010000036.1:0-23366 GCA_964417965.1 uncultured Elusimicrobiaceae bacterium | reverse complement strand
TGAAGAACGTGGACCTGCCGCAGGAGATGCAGCGCGCCATCGCCCGCCAGGCCGAGGCCGAGCGCGAGCGCCGCGCCAAGGTCATCCACGCCGAAGGCGAATTCCAGGCCGCCCAGAAGCTTTCGGACGCGGCCTCCATCATGGCCGTGAATCCCGCCGCCATCCAGCTGCGCTACCTGCAGACGCTCACCGAGATCTCGGTGGACAAGAACTCGACCATAATCTTCCCGGTGCCCATGGACCTTGTGAAGATGTTCATGGAAAGCCGCAAGCCCCAAGCCTAAAACAGGCTGACAGGAGACGGCGCCGGTCCGGGGTCAAACCCGGACCGGTTCTGTTTGGAAGCTATGCCCGGACTCTACATCCATATCCCCTTCTGCCGCGCCAAATGCGGCTATTGCGATTTTGCCTCGGCCCCGGGCACCCCGGAAGAGATAGACGTTTTCCTGGACGCGCTGCAGAAAGAAGCGGCCTCCTGCGGGGCCCTGGCCGGCAAATTCAGCACCCTCTACGTCGGCGGCGGCACCCCCAGCCTGCTTTCAGCACCGCAACTGACAAGACTTTTCGCCGTAATAGAAAAACTCTCCGGGCCCGTGAAGGACCTGGCCGAAGCCACCTTCGAGGCCAACCCGGAGAGCCTGGACGCCGAAAAGGCCGGACTCCTTAAGCGGACGGGCGTAAACCGGGTAAGCCTGGGCCTGCAGGCCTCCCAGGACGCCCTGCTGCAGCGGCTGGGCAGGGTGGCCATGTCGGGAGATTTCCTGAAAGCCTGGGACGCGCTGCGGGCGGCGGGCTTCGACAACCTTAACGCCGACCTGATGTGCGGCCTGCCGGGGCAAGCCCAGGCCGACTTCGCCGAGTCCCTGGGCTGGCTGCTGAAACTTAAGCCGGAGCATGTCTCCTTTTACGCCTTGGAAGTGCACGAAGGCACCACGTTCGCCGCGGCCGGAGTGAAAGAAGACCCGGAGGGCGCCGCCGGCATGTACGAGGCCGGCGCGGCCGCGCTGGAGGCCGCCGGGCTCGGGCGCTACGAGATCTCCAACTTCGCCAGGCCGGGGCGCGAAGCTCTGCATAACCTCAACTACTGGGCGCAGGGAGAATACCTGGGCCTGGGCCCGGCCGCCGCCTCCTGCCTGGGCGGGGAAAGGCGGGCCAATACCGCCGATACGGCCGCCTACATAAAAGCCGCGCTGGCCGGGGAGCCGGTGCCGCAGCAGTACAGGGAAACCCTTACCGGGCGGGCCAGAACGGCGGAGCGGATAATGCTCGGCCTGCGCAGGTCCGCCGGAATTGAACTTACGGACGATATATTTATAGAATTTAAGGACGAAACGGAACGCCTACTCAAGGCGGGCCTCATTGAGCGCCGCGGCCGCTCCATCAGGATAAAACCGGACCGCCTTTACGTTGCCAACGCCGTTTTCAGGGAATTCGTTTAAAGCCACGAAGGCAAAGTCTTGCGGCCGACCGCCATATTAGGAGCTAAAGTGAAGATACGCGATTTCTGGATACGCCGCGACCGCGAGCAGTATTTCCTCAGCGGGGTGATCATAACCTGCACGATAGGCGCCTTCATCTCTTCCTACTGGCATTTTACGGACCGCATCAGCGTGCGGCAGGACATCAAGATAAACAAATGGCGCACCCCGGAGGAAGAACGGCGGACGCTTAAGGAAGTGCAGTATACCCCCTCCAAACTGAAGGTCGGCGGCAAACAATATTACAAACTGGACGAGGACACAAAACCCTCCGTTCCCGAGCTGGGCGAAGATGAATAGGTATACCGGCCCCTTTATCGCCCTGCTCTGGCTGGGCGCCGCCGCGGCCCTGCCGGCCCCCGCCCGCGCCCAGGCGAACACCGCCCCCGAGGAGCAGACCTTCGACTACAACCCGGACGCCGGCAAAGAGCTCCCCAAGCTGCAGCAGTCCATAGCGGAGACCACCTTCGAGGACGCGGAGATGGTCAACCACCCGGTCTACGGCACCATCATGCTCTCCAAGTACCGCTGGAAAAACTGGGTGACGCGCGCCCTGTACCTCGCCCTCATCAACATCGCCCTCATCGCCGTCACCCTGTCGCTCTCCCGGACCTCCGAGTACAACCTGATAGTTTCGTATATGCTTTCGGGGGCCAGCTTTACGATCTCCTTCTGGACTTTCCTGTGCGCCGTGCTCATCTTCCAGCTCAAATCCGCGGCGTGGATCTATGTCCTGCCGGTAGCGGCCGTCACGGCCGGGGTGGGTTACCTGGTGCTGATGAAGATAAAGAAGTCGGATGTCTCCTTCACGGAACTCAAGGAGTCCTTCCAGAAGATGCGCTCGGCGGCGGTAGAGGACAGCCGCCTGGTCTCGGTGGACGGTTCCCCCGGGGACTGGCCGGACGACGATTTTGTGCGGCACCAATAGGCCGGAGCAAAGAGGGACAAAAGAAAAAGAGCCGCGATCGCGGCTCTTTTTCTTTGCTGCCGGCTGCGGGTTAGAACTGCATCCAGAAGCCGAACCGGTGGATATTGCCGAGCTCGCCGAAGGGCAGGAAGGCGTAGTCCACGCCGAGGCCGGACACTTTTATGCCGAAGCCCAGGCTCAGGCCGGCCTCCGCCCCCAGGTTGGAGGTGTCGTAGCCGAACTTGTAGCCGCCGCGCAGGGCCAGGGCGTCGCGCATCCAGTATTCCGCCCCGAAGGACGGATAGAACTTCTCGTCCTGCAGGTACTCGTTGATCTCGGCCACCAGGTTCAGTTCGGCCGAGGTCTTGTACAGCATGCCGGCCCGGATGTTCACGGGCAGCGGGTCGGACTCTTCCTCGAACTTCATCTTGGTGCCGAGGTTCTGCACCGCCATGGAGAAGTTGATCTTCTCCGAGGCGTGGTAGATGGCGCCGGCGTCCAGCGCGAAAGCTACGGCGCTGTGGTCGTCTATGGAGGACCGGATGAACTTGACCGCCAGGCCGCCGTCCAGGCCCTTTACGGATCCGGGCATGAAGTCTTTCTTGGCGTAGGCCAGGGTGACGGCCATGTCGCTGGAGTTGAAGCTGCCGAGCTCGGGCACAGCCCCTACCGCGTCGGTAAGGCCCCGCCGCTCTATTCCCCCCACCGTCATGAAGGTGGCGCCGAAGCCGAAGCGTTTGCCGCCGGCGTTGCCGGAATAGGAAAGATTTCCCATCTTGGCGTCCTGCAGGTAGGTGGTAAAGTCCAGCGCCACCTCGGTCGTTTCGGACTGGGCCAGGCCGGCCGGGTTCACGAAGACCGCGCCGGAGTCGTCGGCCAGCGCGCCGAAGGCGCCGCCCATGGCCACCGCGCGCGGGCTCATGGCCACTTTAAGGAAAGGCGCCGCCGTGGTGCCCGCCCCGGAAGCCCAGGCGCCGGCGGGGACCGCCCCCAGCAAAGCCGCTAAAATCAATTTTCTCATATGCGTTACCTCTGTATGGTCCTGCCCGCGTGCCCGCGGCGGCCGGAGTGCCGGCCGCCGGCGGCGCGCGCTACTTTATTATCGCCATCTTGTGGGCCTTGGAGCCCACCTGCTTGCCGTCGAGGAAGGTCATCAGGAAGTAGACGCCCGAGGCGCAGTCCTGGTTGGTCTCGTTCCTGCCGTCCCACTCGAAGTAATGCACCTTGCCGGGGGTGGGGCTGCCCATGTTAAAGGTGCGCACCTTCTCCCCCGCCAGGTTGTAGAGTACGAACTTCAGGTTGCCCACCTTGTCCGCCGGCAGGTTGTACTTTATGACCGTACCGACGGTCGTGTAGGCGCCGGCGCTGGCCCCGGCGTCAGCGCTGAGGGTAACGGTCTTGGTCTTCAGGTCGAACGGGTTCGGCATGTTGTAGATCTCGAAGTCCGAACTGAAGGCGTTGACGCCGACTATCGGGGGCGCGGTCAGCACGGCAAAGCGCCCGCTCTGGGTGCTTACGGCAGAGGGCCGGTAGCGGCCGTTGACCACCGAGCTCATGCCGGCGCGCTTGCGGCCCAGCGGCGTACGCACGGCGCTGGTGCCGGCGTAGGCGTTGGTCAGGCCCGCCACGTCCACGCTGAGCACGCCCAGCATCGGGTCCACGGTATAGTTGCCGGGGACTTCCTGCCAGTTGTTGTCGGCGTCCTGCTGGTAGATGCGCAGGTTCCTGCTGCCGGCGCCGCGCTCCTTGTCGTACTTGAGCGTAAGCGTGAACGGCTTGTTGGCCGAGGCGTTGGACAGGTCCATGTTGTACACCTCGGAGGCCATCAGGTCCTGGATGGCGTCGCTGATGGTGAGGTTGCCCTTGGCGGTCTTGACCGTGCGCACGGAGGGCAGCGCGCTGAAGAAACCGCCCACCAGGTTGGTGTAGTCCACTGCCGCGGTAGTGACGGTAGAATAGGACAGGGCGCCGGGGTCCAGCTCTATGCCGGAGTACTCCTCGGTCTCCTTGTCCATCTGCACCGCGCCGCCGGCCAGGGACTCCTCCTGTATATACTGCTCGGTCTTGGCGTTGCTGACCTGGTCGTAAACGAACTCTTTGACCATCTTGTTGCCGGCGTCGCCCGCGGTGACCCGCACCGTGTAGTACTGCTGGCTGCTGCTTACCGTGAACTGCCCCAGGTAGGTCTTGTTGGGGCCGGGCACCAGGGCCAGCGTAACGGCGCTGTCGGCGGCGAAACCCTCGCCGGGGTTGTAGCTGCACGACGGCGTGGTGATCAGCTGCTTGGGGGACTTTATGATCACGTCCACCTTGTTGACGGAGTCGGCCGCCTTCTTAACCTTGATCGTGATCTGCGGCGGGATGTCCTTCAGCGTGACTTCGCTGATGACGGTGTTGCCATCTTCGGCGGTGATCTCCAGCACCTCGGGCAGCTTGCCGGAATAGAAGGCCGACAGCTTGTAGAGGTGACCAGGCACCACGCCGTTGATCTCGAAGTTGCCAGAGGCGTCGGTCTGCGTCTCGGTCTTGGGCAGGTAGGACTCCGGGTAGTTCACGTTGTGGGTCTCGTCGTAGACCACAATATCCACGCCGGCCTTGGTAACCTGCGTGGGGAACTTGCTCATGAAGATCCTGCCGGTGATCTTGGACTCCGAGGGCAGCATGTACATGGTGAAGGACTTGGAGTCGTCGGCCGCCAGGCTGGTCTTCTCGCCGGCAGTCACGTAGCCGTTGCGGTTGACCTCCAGGCGGTAGATGCCGGTGGGCAGGTTGTTGAAGGTGAAAGCACCCACAGAATCAGTCAGGGTGAACTTTTCCACCGTGCGGTGCTTCAGATATACCCGGGCGCCTTCCAGCGGCGCGTTGGGCGCGGCGCTGCTCCTGACCACGCCGGTGATGCCGGACGGCAGCATCGTCTCGTCGTCGAAGTCGAAGCTGTAGGCGGCGTTGGCCGGCAGGGTGATCTCCTTGGCCACGGGCGGGTAGTTGGGGTTGTTGAACACGGCCGTGTAGCGGCCGGGCGGAACGCCCCAGACGCCGTAGTCCAGCGCATTAGCCACAAGGTAAGCGCGCATCAGCGTCTTGTCCTTCATCTGCATGGCGTTCATGAAGCCATTAAACAAGGCCTCGTTGTCTGGCATGCCGTTGGAGAAGCCGCGCAGGTCGCCGGCCGAGTCATAGAGCATCATGGCCGGGATAACGCTGAACAGTTCCTCGAAGTTGCCGAACATGCGGTCCAGGTCGGCATCGGTGAACATGGTGGCGCCCTGTATGGTACCGGCCATGCTGCCCTGGCCGATGGAGCCAAGGATGTTGATGGCGATAGGCTGCGCCGCGGTGCCGATGTTCGGGTTGGTGTCCGATTTCTGCACGGCTACACCCTTGACGCGGCCGATGAAGTTGCCGAACTGTTTATAGCTGACTATCCCCTCGTCGCCGCCGCCCGGGTCGTACTGGGCGCCCAGTATCAGGTAGAAGTCGTACTGGCCGGCCGGCATGTACTTGGTCTGCCAGCCGGTGCTGGTGCTGTATTCAAAGGCATATTCGGGGTCCGAGAAGAAAAGGTCGGTGACCTTCTTCTGGTTCATCTCGGTGCCGGAAGGCACGCCGATTATGCTGTAACCCCAGCTGGCCGTGGAGATCTCCGGCAGGCCGAAGATCTGCGGCTGCACCGCAAGCCCGCCCTCGAGCTGCAGCTTAACCTCGGTGGTCCTGCCTTCGGTCACGGCCACAGTCTGCCTGGCGGGGGCCCATATAAAGCCCGCGCCCCGCGGCCGCAGGGACACCGAGTAGTTACCGGGGGAAAGGTTCGGGAACTCGAACTCGCCATACTCGTTGAGCTGCCTGTCCTCGTAGGCGTCCACATTCTCGCCCTCCACTACCACATCAGCCCAATATGACGTCGGCGAGTCCTCTTCGCCGTAGGACGGCTTTAAACTGGTGCCGTCCGGCAGCTTTATGACGCCGTGCAGGCCGCCGGCCCTCACTACCGAGAAGTCCTGGCGGATAGCCGGCACAGTGGTGGACGGTTCCACCTCTGACTTGAACATATTGGCCTGCGCCCAGTCCGAGGAGAACACCTTGGTGTAGTAGTTCACGCCGGTGGACAGCACCATGGTGTAGCTGGTGGTGTTGTCTACGAAGGTGCCGGCCAGCGAGGTGAAGCTCATCTGCGTGTTCTTGCAGCCGTCGCGGCAGGTTTCCTGCGCCATAAGCGTCAACGGGGCAGAGGTGGAGATAACCAGCGGGTTGGCCCCGGTGACCGTGTAAGTGGTAACAAAGGTCACGTTGCCGTACAACTGGCCTCCTTCGTTGGCCCCCTCCGGGATGATGTTAAAGGAGACGCTGCCGAAGCCTTTGCAGGTGCCGGAGCTGTCCAGCACCCAGACACGGCCAGCGCGGCAGCCGTTGTTCGGGGGGTAGGCCGGCACCGTGGCGCCCTGCGACGAGATGGTTACGCGGCTGTTGTCGCTCCTGGACTCGTAGTCGTTACCCTCGTTGAGCGAGCGCCAGCCGCCCTCGAAGGCGGCATCTATGCGGGCGTTGCCGTCGGTGATGCCTGGCACGGTGAAACTGCCGTCGGCGCCGGTGCGCACCCTGGCGTCGGTGCGTATGCCGCAGCCTCCCCACTGGCAGAAGCGGTAGGAGTCCGAGCCTTCGGAAGAGCTCATCCCGTCAGGGTTGATCATGATGGTGGCGTTGGGCAGCGGCATGCCGTTATACTTCAGCACGCCGGTCAGCGTATAGGTGGCCAGCGCCAGGTTGAACGTGGTGGACATACCGGGGTTCATCGGATCCCCGGTATAGGGGAGCGGCATGCCCTCCGGCAGCGGGAAACCGCGGTAGCCGCTCTCATAGCCGGCCTTGCCGACGTTCAGATTGTAGCTGGTACCCACGGTCTCGCGCTGGGTGCAGTTCATCGGAACGGCGCAGACCACCAAGGGCGTATACGGCGCGTTGTAGAACGAGAAGCCGCCGCCGGCGTCGGTCAGGGTCTCCTTGCTGTAGAGCATGGTCCACCTGTTGCAATTGTCGTCGTTGGGATCGGCCGGGGTGCCGTTGTCGTTCCAATACGCGTTGCCGGCGCAGGTGCTGCGCTCTATACGCACGCGGGCGCCCTCGATAGGCGACCAGTTGGCGTCCAGCACCATGCCTGCTATGGAAGGCGCCACCGTGGAGGCGCCCACTTCGAAAGAGCCGGTCAGCTGCGAAGCGTCGGCCATGGCCACCGGGTACACGCTGGTGGCGGGGAAAGCCCCGTTCATAAAGACCTGGAGCACCTTGCCCCTGGCCGGCACGCTGACGGCCATGCCGTACACGCCGTTGGCGGCGGCCGGCAGATTGTATATTTCCATCGCGTTATAGGTGTCGGTGGCCCGGATCACGCTGTAGCCAACGCGTTCGCCGGTCTGGGTGATGAAGGCCTCGCCCATGATATAGTCGCCCACCGCGAGCGAGCCGGTATGGGTAGAGACGTTCAGCGTCATCTTGTACACCGCGTCGGCGGTGGTAGAGGAGCGCGGGGAGATGTAATACTGCTTAGTGGTGTCAGCGTTGAGGTCCACGAAGAAGTTGCCGCCCGGGTCGGACAGCTGGTCCTTGATCGTAGGCACCATGTTATGGCTTGAAATGGCCACGAAGTAGGTCTTGCCGGCCGGCAGCGAGAAGGTCTTCTTGCCCCCCGCCCCGGTGAGGTCCATGGCTATGCCGTTGGGGTCGATACCGCCGGTCTGGCTGAAGCCCATCACGGCCACGCGCACGCCGGCCACGCCGGCGCCGGAACCTGCCGCCGTGCCGGTGCTGACGTAAACGGTCAGCGTCGGGTTGGTGGTATTGATGTTGGTCTGGGGATGTCTGAAATAGCCGGAACCGTTTATGGCGCTCGGCCCGTAGGTGTAGGTCATCCCGGGCAGGCCGGCGTCAATGGCGGCGAACACGTCGCGGCCCGCGGCGGCCACGCCGCCGGCGTTATCCTCGTTGGTGCCGGCGCTGTTGAGGGACTGGGTCCACAGCAACTGGCCGTCATTATTGTACTTGCGGACGAAGACGTTCTTAGCCTGGTTGATGTCATAGCGGGCCTCTGTGCCCGTAATGTAGACGGCCGAGCCGTCCACCGCCACGCCGCGGGCCTCGTCCCCGTTATCGTTGGAGGAATTATAGGTCACCGTGCTGGCCCAGAGCCCGGAAAGGTCGGCGCCGGAGAACTTGGCCAGGGACGCGTCCTGCTGCCCGTTCACTGACATTTCACCCGCGACATACAGTATGGGGGCACCGGCGCTCCAGGTGTCTATCGCGAGGGCGTAGGCTTCGTCCTCGCCCGCGCTGTTCAGCTGGAACTGCGCCAGGGGCGACAGGCCCGAATTCCTCTTGACTATCAGCATGTCCATGCCGGAGGCGCCGTTGCTGGAGGCGCCAACGGCGTAGACGTTGCCGGCGGCGTCGAGTTTGCCGTCGTTGAAGAAGCTGTTGGGGGCCCCGATAGTGGTGCTGGAATCCACCACGCCGGTCTCGGGATTGAGTTTCGCGATGAAAGCCTGCCTGCCGCCGAAGCCGTAGGCGTAGCCCGCGGCGTAGAGGCCGTTAACGTTCACGGCCACGCCCATGGCGGCGTCCGCCCCGCTGAGGGAGCCGTAGACGAAGTCGTAGGCGCGGGCCCAGTGCATGCGGCCGTCGGGGCCGTACTTGACGAGCAGCGCGTTCTTGCCGGCCGCTGACTCCTGGCGGTATGTCCCGTCGATATTGGCGTAGCCGTCCGAGCCGGTCTGGCCGGCGGCGTAGAGATTGCCGAAGGAGTCCAGCGCCAGGTCGTTTATGACCGGCATGGAATTCTCGTACTGGTCGGAGTAGAAGCGGGTCCAGACGGGCTGGCCCGCGGAGCTGAACTTGCGCACGTAAGCGGCGTAGTTGCTGCCCCAGGTATTGAAGGTGCCGGCGGTGTAGATGTTGCCGGCCGCGTCGCGCGCCAGCGGGTTCCTGCCGCCGTGCGCGTTATTGACCACGAACAGGTTGCCGTTCGGGTAGCGGTCCATGCGGTCCCAGACGCCGGGCGTGTTGGGCACGGCGCTGGTGGAGCCGGGGATGGCGAAAGCGGAGCCGTCGGCGGGGCGCTTGTAGCCCATCTTGAAGTAATGCGTCGGCGTATCCATGCCGTTGGCGCCGTTGCCGGCCTCCAGGCCGGCCACCAGCCGGTTGACGTACTCACCGTTGAAAACCATGCGGTCCGACACGAAGCTGAACTGGGCCGCCGCGGCGTCGAAAACGAACGGGGTGTAGGTGGAGTGCTGCACGTAGAAAGTGGTGCCCGACGGCAGTTCCGTGTCGGCGACCCAGGCCAGACGCACGGAGCAGGGCTTATACCCCTGTTCCACGATCAGGCCGGTCTGGGGCTCCGCCATGCGTATGACGCCAGGGTTGCCTGTCTCGGCAAAACCGATGCCGCTGACGTTGAAGAGGCCGGCCATATAGAAGTAGCCGTCGGAACCAAGTTCGAAGCTGTAGCCCTTGGCGCTCTCGTTCTGCCAGGATCCGTCCAGGGATCTGCCCCACTGCTCCACCAGGTTGAGATCGTACTTGCGCAGAAGTACGTTCTTCTGCCTGGCTACGGTCTGCGGGTAGAACCGGGTCTCCGAGCCGGAAACATAGACCGCGCCGGCGGCGGTGCTGACGGAAATGTCGTAGGCCCCGGCCTCCAGGTTGTCGACGGAGTTATAGGTGCTTTCTATCACGCTCCAGTCGGCCGGGTTCACCCTGGCAACCCAGAACACGGAGTCCTGGCTGGCGGGGTTCATGCTCTTGCTGCCGGCCGCGTAAAGTCTGTTGTTTGCGTAGCGCAGCGAGTAAATGGAGTCGGACCCGCTCACCAAGGGATTCTGCGGCTTGGGGTAGACGTGCCAGGCATTCACGCCCAGCGTGGAGACCGAGACCTTTATCAGGGCCGCTTCCTTGTCCACCGCGGTGCTGCTGATGATCGAGAAACTGCCGCCGGCGTAGAGGTTGCCGGCGCCGTCCAGCACCAGGCCTCCGAGCTCGGCCGGGCCGGGGTAGCCCGGGGCCCTGAAGGTCGCGGAGGAGAGCAGCGTGCCGGCCGGGTCGTACTTGGCCAGCAGCATGTCGCTGTCGTTGGCGGCATAGGAAACGCCGCCGCCGGCGTAGATGTTGCCGGACCCGTCGAACACGAGGTCGTTGAAATAATCCAGGTCGGCCGGGGTAGCGGAGATCACGCGTTCCCAGACCTTGACCCCGAGCGGGGTGAACTTGGCCAGCCAGGCCGAAGGCATGCCCGCCTGGCCTCCGCCGGAAGTTTCCGCCGTGCCGGCGGCGTAGATAAAGCCGTCAGGACCGACCTTCATGCGCAGGAAGGTAAGGCTGCCGGGGCCGCCGAAACTGTTGGTGTACGACGTCCACTCGGCGGCGCCGCTGCTGTTGAACTTGGTTATGGCCCCGCCGCCGAAGTTGGCCTGGTAGCCGAAATAAGTATTGCCGGCCGAGTCCCTCGCCACGGCCGAATAAGGTGCGTTGGTGCCGTTGAATATCCACATGCGGTCCAGGCCGCGCTGGGTATCCCACCAGTAGCTGTACGGCGCGTTGGGGACGGCGTTGGGCGGGGTCGCCCCGGAGGCAAGCGGGGTCCAGGTACTGCCGCTGTCGGAACTGTGCCAGGCCCGGAAATAGTAGGAAGGCTCCGGGGCTGCGGGCCCGGCGGTGTTAGTGCCGGTCTGGTGGTTCACACGCACGGGCAGGTCGGCGACAGTATGGGTATAGGTCAGGCCGGCGGCGGCGGCGACAGGGCCGCTGCTGACCTGCGCGTTGGCAACGCTCCAGCCGGCCGCAGGACCGGCCGGAGAAGTGGAGAATTGGACCTTATAAAGATAGCTGCCGGCCGCGTCGAACATCCACGAGAGGTTGACCGTTCCGGTATTATAACCGGGGCCGGCCGTAAGAAGCTGGGGTTCGCCGAAAGAGGTCTGGGGAATGTTCAGGACGGCGTATTTATCCTCAAAGCCGCAGCCGACCACGACCACACCGGTGCTGGCCTCGACGTCATAGGCGGACTCCTGCCCGCGGTGAATGGTGATCTCCGAAGGTATACCTCCGCTGGGCGGGAACTTGCCCACCCAGACGTTGTCGCCCTGGTTGGAGGAATAAGCCTCCATCTTGCCGGACACGTAGATATTGCCAAAGGCGTCCAGCGCTATGCCGAAGCCCTTATCGTAGCCGTTGGAGGGGCCGTTCTTGGTGCGGGAGAAGGCCAGGTTGCCCTCCGGGTCGAACTTGCCGAGGAAGATGTCTGAGCCGGTGTCCTGGCTGTAGTAGAAGCCGGTCACATAGACGTTGGAGCTCTTGTCTATCTTTACGCCGTGCGCCTCGTCGTAGCCCCATGCGGGGTGGTTAACTGTGGGCGCGTAGGTGCTGGCCCAGACGAGGGAAAGGTCGGACTTGTTATAGCTGGCGGCCCAGATTTCGTTGCCGTAGGTGTTATCGTAGATGGTGCCCGCGAGCGCTATTCTGCCCACCTGCCTGTTAACGTCTATGGCATACGCGGAGGAATTATTCCCGGAATTATAGGAAGTGACCGTGGTGGTGGAATTGTCGGCCGCGAAAAAGAGTATGGCCGCGCGGCTGTTCACAGTGCCGGCCACATAAGCGCCGTCGTTGTCCGCGCCTATATCGTACGCGTCGGCGTACATGCCGCCGCTCAGAAAGTCCTTACGCCCCCAGATGTAGCCGCTCACTGTCCCCAGTTTGCTGACCGAGATGGCAGAGTCCATGGTCCTGGCCAGCACATAGAGGCTGCCGGCGCCGTCCAGCGCCACGCCGCGGGCGTAGGCCGAGGTCGTCAAAGTAAAAGTGGTGGTCCAGACTACCGCGCCGTCAGCCGATATCTTGCGCACGAAGATAGCGGTGTTGGAAGGCTGAACGCTGGGGTCGGTATTGAAAGTGCCGGCCATATAGACGCTGCCGTCGGCCCCGCGGGCGATGTTGCCCTCGTTGTTCCAGTCGTCGTTTTGCCACTGGTAGGTCTTCGTCAGGTATACCGTGGTCCCCAGCGTCAGGTACTCCGTGGGCATTTCCAGGAGATCGGCCGGCGGGAGCGCCTCCAGGCAGGCCGGGAACAGCGCCCCCGCGGCCAGGATGGTTATTAAAATATTCTTTATCTTGCTCATAGTATTCTCCGTAAGTAACGGCTGACGGTCGATCTTAAAGCTGCCTGCTGTTCCGGTTTTAGAATTCCCACTCCAGGCCCATCAGGTAAGTGCTGGCCCTGTAGTTGTACCTGTAGTTGTCCTCGTAGCGCATGTTGGACGAGGACACCTGGTAGTTGTACGCGGCGCGCGCGAAGAACCCGGCGAACACCGGGTAGCGCGCGGAAATGGAGGTGAGCCAGAAGGTCTGGCGGATCTTGGAGGTGGTGTAGTTGCCGCTCACGTCCTGGCTGAGGCGGTTGAGGTAGTAGAGGCGCCGCCAGTCCAGGCCGAAGCTGAACTGGGTGCCGTTCTTCAGGGCCAGCGTGGCGGCCGGGCTGACGGACACGTCGAGGTAGCTGTAGTAGTCGTCTATGTACTTGGTGCGGGAGGAATCGTAGGAGTTCTGGTTGGAGCTCAGCCAGCCCACCCTTGCCTTGGCGCTGAAGTAAAGCGGCTTGGCAGCCCTGGAAGCCTTTAGGCTCCAGTTCTGGGCCAGGTCGTAGCGCTTGTCGCTCTTGAAGCTGCCCAGGCTGCCCACCACCGACTGGTCGCCGTAGCGGCGGTAGGTAAAATCGTAGCCGGCCTGCATCGTCATGGGCTCCGGGAACCAGCTGTAGCTGAAGCCGAGGCGGTGGTTGGTGTTGTCCATCGTGTCGGTGCCGGCATTGGCGGAGAGCTCGTTGAAGGTGGTGGTGTCGATCACCGTCTGGGACTGCGAGAGCAGGGAGCTGTAGTTGGGATAGCTCACCTTGTAGAAGTCGTAGGACTCCGTAAAGGTGCCGTGCGGGCGCTCCTGCTCGGCGTCTATGCCGGCCGAGAGGGTGGCGTAGTCGAACAGGCCGTCGCCCCAGTCCTCGTCCTTGGTCTCGTTTATGAGGGCCTTGGAGTAGGAGAAGCGGGGCTTATACTTGTTGAAGTCGCTGGTGTAGACGTATTTGAGGGAGAAGGTGTGGGTCTGGCGCTTGCGCGTCAGCACGTCGCCGCCGGCGAGCTCCTGTATGTCCTGGGTGCCGGAATAATTCAGCGCGTAGACCGGGATCAGGTCATGCCCCTCGCCCAGCTGCAGGGTCGGGGAGAAGAAGGCGTCGAAACGGCCCTGGAAGGAGGCCGCGTCGGAGTCCAGGTAGTACTTGCCGCCCAGCAGGGAGGCGTTGGCTACGGGCAGGAACTTTACCTGGGCTTGCGCGTAGGCCGCGGGAAGGGCGAAGAGAACTGCTATCAAAAGGGTCTTTACCGCCGGTTTCTTGTTTTTAAGCATGGTTATTATAAGGGTCCTTGATTATCCTTAAAAGCGCAGCAGGCCCGCGTCCTTGAGCAGCTTGGCGGAATACATTACGTCTATGGTGCGGCCGCCGAAAAGAGAGCTGGTGTAGACGCGCTGGAAGTTCAGGCGGTCCGTGATCTGGTCCACGGTCTCGCCGCCGCCCAGGCCGGCGCCGAAATCGCCCGTGGAGAGCAGGTCGCCGTTGTCGAAGAGCACAAAGTCCTCGGCGGCGATCCAGGAAGTATCCGAATAGGTGTTCTTGGCGTAGGTATGGAACACGTCGGAGCCGGACGGCATGGAGGAGTCTATGGTCGGCGCCGGGGTGCCGGCTACGCCCAGGTAGGTGATGCCGGTCTGCTGGTTGGTGGCCACGTTATAGTTGGTCTTGGCCCACATTTCCTTGCCCAGGCCGCCGTTAAGTGCGGCCTCGTTGGGGCCGGCGGCGTAGAACTTATAGCTGCTGAAGACCAGGTTATAGGCCGGCGAGGAAATGCTGCCGTTGGAAACCATGGAACCGCCCAGGGCGTCCTCGGTCACCTTGTCCTGGGTGTTGCTCATCACGCTGTTCATGGCGGTCAGGTACCAGGCCGGCGCGGCTGAGCCGGGAGAGGTTATCATGCCGGCGGTAGCCTGGGATAGGTCCGTAGGCAGGGCCGCGTTGAAGGTGAAGAGGATCTTGCCGAAGTCAAACCGGTTCTCGCGGGTGTTGAGCACCACGTACTTGAACTGGTTGGCCTCGGGGCGGATGGTATATTCTTCCATGCGCACCCGGTTGCCGAAGGCGTCCACGGCCGTCTTGCGCATCTGGTACTCGGCGGACTGCATCTCCTCCTGCGCGCGGGCGATCACGTCCTCTTTGGAAATTTCGTTATAGATCTCGTTGCGCGCTATCTGGGACGGGCTGCCGACGGCGGAATTCATGTCGCTGGGGTCGTTGGGGTTGGCGCCGGGGTCTTTCATCCTGCCGCCGGCGGGGATCTCGGAGAACTGGCCCTCGCGCACCAGGGAGGAGTTGCCCTTGGAGTCGCCGGTCAGCACGCTGCCTTCGTAAACCTCGACGCGGCTGTTGCCCTCGGCGTCGGCGGACACCATGAAATCCGTACCGCGCACGGCGCAGACCGCCGACGGGGTGCGGACTTCGAATTTGCGGGAGAACTTTTTAACCCAGGAGCGCACGCGCCCGAAATAAAGGCCGACCGAAACGCTCTCGTTGGTCTCGGCCGCCATTTTAAAGGAGGAGAGGGGCGCCACCTTGATCCGGGAGCCGTCCTCCATGTAGATCTCCACCGTGGAAGCCCGGCCGGTGCGCATCTCTTCGCCGCCGGAGAGCTTGAGCTTTTCGTCGCCGCTCACCCGCTCCCAGCCGGAGTCCGGGGTCTTGCGGAGGTCCACTTCCCCCCGCCAGGAATAGATGTAGGCCGCGTGCAGGCCGGGACAGAAAACGGCCAGCAGTATCAATGAAAATAGATAACGCATATAGGCTCCTGATTTTTTAAGCGCGTACGTTTTTACCCAAACCCGCATCCAAGATCCCCATCCCGGATATTAGGGTAATTATAGGTTTACAGGTTTGCGCCTGTCAACGCAAAAAGGATGTGACTTTGGTTACTAGGCGGTTCAGGAGCAGATATCGCAGGAGGAGTTCTCTACTGGCTCGCTCTCCACCTGGAAAACGGTGTGCTTTATGCCGAAGCCGGCCGCCACGCCGCAGGTGGCCTTTTTCAGGGCGGCCTGCTGCCGCGCCGGGTCTTTTACCACCAGGTGGGCGCTGAGCGCGTTGAAACCGGAGGACAGGCTCCAGGCGTGCAGTTCGTGCACGTCCGAGACGCCGTCTATGGCCCGCAGCTCTTTCTCCACGGCCTTGAGGGACAGCCCCTTGGGCGCGCCCTCCATAAGTATATGGAAGGCCTCCCCGAGCAGGCGGGTGGAGCTGAAGAGGATGAGGGCGATTATAAGGAGGGAAACTATGGTGTCGGCCCGGTACCAGCCGGTAAAATAGATCACCACGCCGGCGAGGATGGCGGCTACCGACCCGGCCAGGTCGCTGACTACGTGCAGGAAGGCGCCCCGGATGTTGATGTTATCCTCGCTGTGGCCGTGCAGGATCCAGGCGCTGGCCAGGTTGGCGAGCAGGCCCAGTACGGCTACGACCAGCATGGGGCCGTAAAGCACGGGCACCGGGTTATGGAAGCGCTCATAGACCTCGCGCAACATATAGCCGGAAAGTATCCACAGCAGCAGGGCGTTGGCGAGCGCGGCCACCACCTCGGCCCGGCGGTAGCCGTAGGTGCGGGAGGAGTCGGGGCGCAGGGACGCCAGGCGGGAGGCGAAGAAGCTCATGCCCAGCGCGGCGGCGTCGGTGAGCATGTGCATGGAATCGCTCAGCAGGGCCATGCTGCCGGTCAGCAGGCCGCCCGCGGCCTCCACCACCATGAACCCCGCCGTTATGAAGAACGCGGCGGTTATGGCCCGGCGGCCGGCGCCGGCGGCGTGGTCGTGGCCGTGGGAGCAGGACGGCCCGTGGGCGTGGCCGCTGTCATGATCGCGATGTTTGTCGCGGCCGTGGTGGTCGTGGTGGTCGTGGTCGTGATGGTCGTGCATGTCAGTACCGATTATATAATTTTCGCTATACTGAAATGCTAAAATATCCCCTCTAAACTATGGGAACTACGCCGCCAAAACTGGAAGATTCTCTGCGCTCCGTAGCCGAGGAGCTTTCCGCCACCCTTTCCTCCATAGATAAATCCGTTTTTGATTTCCAGGAATTCCCCGTCAGTTTCATGGGCAAGGCGGCCCGGGCGCGCTTTACCCTGCTGATGGCCGGGGCGCTGGGCTCGGACCGCGCGAAAGTGGAAAAAGCCGCCGCCGCCGCGGAACTCACCCACACCGCTTCGCTGCTGCACGACGACTGCATAGATTCCGCCGCCTACCGCCGGGGCCTGCCCTCGCTGAACGCGCGGCTGGGGGTGAACGCCTCCATCCTGGTAGGGGACCTGGTGATAGCCCTGGCCTTCGACTGCGCCGGGCGCGCCGCCCCCGAGCTGCAGCCGGAGCTGGTGCTGGCCGTAAAACGCATGGCCGAGGGCGCCCTGATAGAGGAGAACTGCCGCGGGCGCAGGCTCTCGGCCGCCGAGGCCGAAAAAATAGTTTCTCTGAAGACCGGCGCGCTGTTCCGCTGGTGCGCGCTGGCGGCCTGCCACCTGGCCCGCCGTCCCGACCTGCTGGAGGCCTGCGCGCGCATAGGCGCCGAAACTGGCTCCGTCTTCCAGGTGATAGACGACGTGCTGGATTTTGAAGGCGACCAGGCCGCCTGCGGCAAAGAGATCTTGAAGGACATAGCGGAGGGCAAGTTCACCCTGCCGCTGATACTGGCGCTGGAAGACCCGCAGACCGGCCCCAGGGCGGAACGGCTGCTGGAGGCCATGCGCTCGGGGCCGAAAGAGGATATGGGCCCGGCGCTGGAGCTGGCCGGGCTGGTAAAGTCCGGCGGGTTCGCGCGGGCCGCCAGGCAGGGGGCCGCGGAGCGGCTGAGGGCAGCCTGCGCGCTGGCCGACGGTCTGCCGGAGAGGGACGGGGTCACGGCCCTGAAGGGGTTCCTGCTGGCGCTGGGGGAGCGCCGGGCCTGACCGGGGTGACGTATGAAAAAATGGGCTATCGTCTTGCGCGCTTATTCCTGGCCGGCCTCGCTGGTGCCGGTGGTGCTGGGCTCGGTAGTGGCCTGGCGGCACGGTTTTTTCTCCTGGCTTGATCTTACGCTGACCCTGGCCGCGGCGCTGCTGGTGCACTCCGGCGCCAACCTGGCCAACACTTATTTCGACTTCAAGAAGGGCGTGGACCGCAAGGAGACCGCCGACGACAGGGGCCTGGTGGACGGGCTGATGACGCCTCCCGGCATGCTGCGGCTGGCGCTGGGGCTGTTCGGCGGCGGCGCGGTCATAGGTTTCCTGCTGGTCTTCAAGAACGGCGTGCCGGGCCTGGCCTGGCTGGGGGCGGCGGGTTTTGCCCTGGCCTGGTTCTATACGGCTACTGGCTTTGCCTACAAATACCGCACGCTCGGCGACGCGGGGATCTTCCTGGCTTTCGGGCCTTTTATCGTCTGCGGCGCGGCGCTCATCCAGGCGCGGGCTTTTCTGCCGGAGGCGCTCTGGGCGTCTATCCCGGTGGGGCTGCTGATCGTGGCCATCCTGCACGCCAACAACATGCGGGACGTGGCCGGGGATACCGGGGCGGGCTTTAAAACGCTGGCGGCGGCGCTGGGGCCGAAGGGCGCGGAGCGGTTCTACTACGGGCTGATCTTTGTTCCCTACGCTTTCTCGCTGACTTTCGGCAGCGTCTGGCCGGCGGTGTTCTGCGCGCTCTCGCTGCCGCTGGCGGTGAAGCTGCGCGGGATGGCGGCGAAGGGCGATTTTTCTGAATTGGTGCCGGAGACGGCCAAGCTGGTGGCGGTGTTCGGGCTGCTGCTCTCGGCGGGGTTGTATATCGCTGCTTAGGTCACGGCAGGGGGACTGCCCCCTCAAACCCGGACTGCAGGGAACCGTTGCGCGGTTCCCCTCAACCGCAGGAAGCGGTTGAGCCTCCCTTCCCCAACGGGTTTTAGGGGGCAATCCCCCCGCCGCTCCCAGATTCCACCTTCTACCTCGTCCACACTATAAACGTATTGTAAAGGCGCGGGATTTTTTATAGATTATAGGCTGGATTTAGATATGTCTGTCCGGAGGTAACGAGTAAATGAAGAAGAATACCCTGTTCGCCCTGGTAGCCCTGCCGCTGGTTTTAGCGTTCACATTTTCGGCCTGCAACAAGAAGAACGTGAAGGGCGCCGGCGCCGAGAATCCCGACATGGTCACGGACACCGCCACTATCCCCGGCGTCGACATGCAGGACGGGGCCGAGACGGGCGGCACCGAGACCGATATCCGCGGCGGCGAGTTCCTGCCCCAGGAAACGGTAAAGACCATAAACTTCGATTACGACCGCTACGAGCTGTCCGAGGAGTCTCGCGCCACGCTGCAGGCCAACGCCGTGCTGATCAAGGCCCGCAAGGACTGGTCCGTGCTGGTGGAAGGCCACTGCGACGACCGCGGCACCACCGAGTACAACCTGGCCCTGGGCCAGAAGCGCGCCAAGTCCGTGCGCGACTACTACGTGCGCCTGGGCGTGCCGGAAAGCGTGATAGGCACCATTTCTTACGGCGAGGAGAAGCCCCTCTGCACCGAAGCCACCGATCCCTGCTGGCTCTCCAACCGCCGCGCCGAAACCAAGATAAGGGGCAATTAAATGTCTTTCAGAAAACTGATGCTGCTCGCGCCGGTCTGCCTGCTGGCCTCCGGCTGCGTGGCCACGCAGCAGGATATGCTGCAGATGCAGAGCCAGATGGACGACCTGAACAACAGCCTGACCAACATGCAGAAGAACCAGGCCGAGCTCGCCGTGAAGATGGAGGACCTGTCCAGGAACCTCAACTCCTCCTCCGAGAGCATGAAGGACATTTCCGTGCAGATGGACCGCCTGACCGCCCGCCTGGACGAGATCGACAACTCGATGAACAAGCGCGTCAACGCCATCGGCCAGACCATAAAGAAACAGCAGGACGAGGTGGAGAGCGCGCTGCTGCCCGCCAAGACCTACAACGACGCCTACAGCGCGTTCCTCAACAACAACTTCGACGGCGCCTCGGCCGGGTTCAAGGCCTACCTGTCCAAATATCCCGCCGGCGAGATGGCCGAGAATTCCTACTTCTACCTCGGTGAATCGCTGTACCTGAAGGAGCGCTGGCAGGAAGCCGCGCTCGCCTACGCCAACGTGCTGGAGAAGTTCCCCAAGTCCGGCAGGGTGCCCGCCGCCAGGCTCAAGTACGCCATGGCGCTGCTCAAGCTCCCCGAGGACAAGAAGGCCGAGGCGGTTAAATACCTCCAGTCGGTAGTCAAAGATTTCCCGTCCTCGCAGGAAGCCAAGACCGCCAAGGACCACCTGAGCAGGCTGGTCCCGGCCAAGGCGCCGCAGAAAGCCCCGGCCAAAGCTCCGGCCAAAAAAGGCTAACCAGGAATGAAGATCCTGACGGCGCTGCTGCTGCTCGCCGCGGCCGTAGGCCCCGCCGCGGCCGGCACCGACGTCTATATAGGCATCTCGCCGGGCGCGGAGGTGAAGAAGAGCGCGCTGGCCATGGCCTCGTTCCTGCCGGCCAGGCCGGACAGCATAGAGGACGCGGCGCTGGCCGAGAGCCTGCGCGACATAGTGCGCGCCGACCTGCTCTACTCCCGCTATTTCGATATTAAAGAAGACCCGATGTCCCAGGCCAACCTGGACACGGGCAAAGAATCCCTGGCCTGGTGGAAGGGCCTGGCCGGCCACCTGATAACCGGCAAAGCCCAGGACTCCGGCGGCGTCTGGACCTTCAACGCCCGCCTCTACGACCTGGCCAAGGGCAAGGTCGTCATGGAGAAGTTCTACCAGGGCGAAAAACGCGCGCTCCGCCGGGCGGCCCACCTGTTCTCCGACGACGTGGTGCTGCGCCTGACAGGACGCCTGGGCGTGGCCCATTCAAAGATCGCCTTCTCCAATAATTCCACCGGCCGCAAAGAGATCTACATCGTGGACTACGACGGGGAGAACCTGACCCGCCTTACCTCCGACAACAGCATCAACCTGCTGCCGCGCTGGTCCAACGACGCCTCCCGCATTTATTACACCACGTACCGCTGGGGCAACCCGGACATGTTCGAGATAGACCTGAAAGCCGGCAAGATCCGGCCTTTCACCACCTTCCAGGGCCTCAATATCCCCGGCGGCGTCTCGCCCGACGGCATGACCATGCTGATGACGCTGTCCCGCGGCGACGACCCGAGCATCTACGCGCTCGACGTGGTGAGCAAGAAGGCCAAGAAGCTCCTCAAGGGTTTCGGGGTCAGCTCCTCGCCCACCTGGTCCCCCGACGGCAAGGAGGCGGCCTTCGTCTCCGACCGGTCCGGCAACCCGCAGATCTACATCATCAACATCGAGACCGGCAAAACGCGCAAGCTGACCAAGATGAACTGGTGCGACTCCCCCTCCTGGTCCCCCTCCGGCGAATGGATAGTGTTCGCCGGCCGCGAAACCTCGAAGGAGAACCTGAACATCTTCGTCACCGACCTGACCGGCAGCCAGATCCGCCGCCTCACCTACAAGGCCGCCGACAACGAGGACCCGACCTGGTCGCCGGACGGCCGCCTGATAGCCTTCACCTCCACGCGCCGCGGGCGCCGCGAGATCTTCCTGATGGACGCGGACGGCAGCGCGCCGCACCCGCTGACGGAGCTGAAAGGCTGGTCCTTCACCCCGGACTGGGGACCGTAAAAAGTCTCGCCATAAAATAAAAAAAGCGGAACAATGTTCCGCTTTTTTTATTTGTCCGGGAAGGGCCTAGTTAGTGAAGAGGTTGCGGAATTTGCCGAACAGGGCGGCCAGGAAGCCCTCGTCGCCGGCGGCCTGGCGGGAGGGATGGAACTTCAGGTCCTTGTTGGCCTTCAGCGCGGCGGCCAGCTCGGCGTCCAGCAGGGCCATGAACTCGGGCCCCAGGCGCTTGCGGCGCTCGGAAAGGATGCCGGGGTTGATCACGTCCTCCAGGGCGAAATACTCCTGGCCGCAGAAAGCCTGTATATAGGGGCTCTCCATGAACTCGGCCACGGCGTCCTCGTCGGAAAGGGTCTTGAGCTGCTTTACTACCAGCAGGCCGCAGACCAGCCTGGCGTCCTTGGCCGGCCGGCCCTGGCCGGCCGCGAAATGTTTGCCGTACTCGGCGTCCAACTTCTCCCAGGGCAGGGCCTCGGCCAGCTTGAGCCAGCGGTTAGCGTCGGCCAGCTTGGCGCCGAGGTGGAAGAGTTTGCCGAACAGCGTGGGGTTGAATTTTTCAGAGCGGTACATGATTTTAGTTCTCGGGCTGGAAGCACTTGCGGCAGCGGGCCTCGTACTTGTCGCCGGCGCCCACTACGATGCGCTTGCCGGAATCCGTCAGGCGCTGGCTGAAATGCGCGGGGTTGCCGCAGACCATGCAGATGGCCAGGTTCTTGGTGACGAACTCGGCCACGGCCATCAGCTTGGCCATATTGTCGAAGGCCTCGCCCCGGTAATCCTGGTCCAGGCCGGCCACGATGACCCGGCGGCCGGAATTGGCCAGCCGCTGGGCGACGTCCACGATCTCGGGGCCGAAGAAATGCGCCTCGTCGATGCCGATGACCTGGGTGTCCTTGTCGACTTCCTTGATTATCTCCCTGGCGCTCTTGACCGGCTTGGCGGCCAGCATGGATTTGTCGTGCGAGACCAGGTGCTCCTTGGCGTAGCGCACGTCCAGGTGAGAGTTGAAGACCTGCACTTTCTGCTTGGCGATATTGGCGAGCTTGAGGCGGCGGATGAGCTCCTGCGTTTTGCCGGAGAACATGCTGCCGCAGACCACCTCTATCCAGCCCGAAGAAGCGGAGACGTTGAAGATCATTTCTTCCCCCATTTGGCCGAGAAATAAGCCCAGGTCCGCTCGAGGCCCTCGGGGAACTTCACGAGCGGCTTGTAGCCGAGCTCCCGGCGGGCCAGCGAGATGTCGGAGTAAGTCTTGCGGATGTCGCCCTTGCGCTTGGGCGAGAACACCTTGGCGGTCTTCCGGCCGGTGATCTTCTCCAGCTGGCGGGCGATGTCGAGCAGGGAGATGTTGGTGCCGGTGGCCACGTTGATGGTCAGGCCGGAAACGCGCGCCGGCGCGAGCGCGGCGCGGATGTTGCCGTCCACCACGTTGGCCACGTAGGTGAAGTCGCGGGACTGGCGGCCGTCCCAGTGGATCTCCAGCGGCTTGCCCTCCACCATGAGCTCCATGAAGCGGGGGATCACGGCGGAGTACATGGACTCCGGGTTCTGCCGGGGGCCGAACACGTTGAAATAGCGCAGCGCCACGGTCTCGAGGCCGTAGGTCTTGGCGTAGACGCGGCAGTAGTTCTCGCCGGCCAGCTTGCTGACGGCGTACGGGGAAACGGGCATGGTGGGCAGGGTCTCTTTCTGCGGGAAGACGTCGCACTCGCCGTAGGCGGAGCTGGTGGCGGCGTAGACGAAGCGCTGCACGCCGGCGGCCTTGGCGGCCATCAGGGCGTTGAGCGTGCCGGTGGCGTTATTGTCGTGCGCGGCCAGCGGGTTGTCCACCGACTTGGGCACCGAGCGGAAGGCGGCCTGGTGCAGCACGTAGGTGACGCCCTTCATGGCCCTGGCGCAATCCCTGGGATTGCGCAGATCGCCCTTGACCAGCTCGAACTTGCCCTTGAAAGGCGCCAGGTTCTCGGCCTTGCCGGTAGAAAAATTATCGAACACGCGCACGCGCCTGCCGCGCCGCAGCAGTTCCTCCACGATATTGGAGCCAATGAACCCGGCCCCCCCGGTAACCAGCCAAATCGGTTTTTTCATGTTATTAGGTCCTCTAAATCCGTTTATAGTTTAACATTTTAGGCCAACATCAAAAAAGTTAGAGAATTATCCAATGCAGGATGAGCATGAGAAAAAGCCCGTTTCCAACGCAAGAT
>CAYQJX010000035.1:0-23855 GCA_964417965.1 uncultured Elusimicrobiaceae bacterium | reverse complement strand
TCGAAGGCGGAGCGGTAGGAGGCGAAGTTCACCACCACGTCGGCCTTGGGGTGCTTGGCCGCGGCGGCTGAAAGGCTCTTGTACATCGGCAGCAGGATCTCGCCCTTGCCGAAGAAGACCTTGTGCACGCCCTCGCTGCCGGGGTTCACTATGGCCGCCACCGACGGGACCTTGCGGCCGGCCGCGTAGTCGAAGTCCAGCATGCGCTGGATGGCGTTGACGTGGTAGCCGTAAACTATTGAGGTGGTATCTTTGGTGAAAAGCTCGGGTTTCATTATTTTTTGCCTCCTACGCGCTGCGGTTTGCAGGTATTGGCGGGTGCGGGCTTGAGCGCCATGGAAACCACGGCGGTCATGTGGGTCTCGGGGCCGTACACTTCTATCGGCACGCCCAGGGTTTCGCCCAGCCGGCGCATGTTGGCCAGGCCTTCCTGGTAGTTGGGGCCGCCGCGGCGCACGTAGATCTTTACTTTGCCTTCCACCAGCTTGGCCTTGTACTCGGTGAGGGCCTTGATGATGCCCTTGAAGGTCTTGGCCACGTCGGTGAAGTTGGCGATGCCGCCGCCGATGATGAGCACCTTGCCCTTGGGGTCTTTCTTGCGGGTCATCAGGTCCAGGATGGTCCTGGCGTACTGGTAGGTGTCCTGGGCGGACGGGTCGCCGGAGTATTCGCCGTAGTTGGCGAGGTCCTTGGAGAAGCCCAGGTCGCAGACGGTGTCGGCGTAGATCACCGACGCGCCGCCGCCGGCCACCATGTTCCACACGCGGCCCTCGGGGTTGAGCATCGTAAGTTTAAGGCTGGCGCCGGTGCCTTCGTCCACCTTGCGGATGAATTCTTCTTCCTTGGTGAGGTGCTGGCCGAACGAGGAGGGGAACTCCAGGTCGCCCCAGACCTTGGTGCATTCGAAGGCCGCGGTGTCGTCCACGCGGGCCACCAGGTCCAGCGGCACTATCTCGTCGCCGAGGAAGGTGAACGGGTTGATCTCGAGGTAGGTGAAGTGGCCCTCGGCGTACACCTTGTACAGCGCGCGCACGAACTGCTCTATCTGCGCCCGGCGCTTGCCGAACTCGGGCATGTTGAGCTTTACGTCGTCGATGGAGGAGAGCACCGGGATCTGGGTCTCTTTTACTTTCTCCCAGTTCTCTTCCACGTAGATGCCGCCCTTGTTGGAAAGATACACCGTGTCGTAGTCGCGGTACGCGCGGATGGCCACGTAGCACTCTTCGGCGTCCTCTTTATGCGGGGTGAACGGCTCTATCATGAAGGTGTTCAGCTCGCCGGTGGTCTTGCCCACGGTGACGGTCTTGTTCATCCGGTCGGCGATCCACTTTGAGGCGGTCTTCCAATCGGCGTTCAGGCACAGCAGGCCGTGCTTGCCGCGCTTGCCGAACAGCTGGTCGGGCTTGGCCACCAGCTTTTCTTTAAGCAGCCAGGGGTGGTCCTTTACCAGTTGCTTCAGGTCGGTGTCGGGCTGCACAAGCGCCAGCTTGGCCGACTTGCCCTTGAAGGACGGGAGGGTGCGCGCCAGCCCGTCGAAAAGTATCTTCTTGCCTTCGTATTCCCTTATGCCTCTTTGAGCCATTTTGTTGTCTCCCTTATTTACCGGTAGTCTGGTTGAGGAGGCCGCCAGCCGTGAGGATGGCCCTCTGGCGCCCGGAGAGGGCGCAAGCGCATTCTATGGTCTTGCCGCTGGTCTCGTTCCTGAGCAGCACCTGCCGGCCTTCGGCGAAAGCCGCGCGCCAGTCGCCGCAGGTCAGCTTATCGCCGGCCTTGACCGCGTCGTAGTCAGCCGCGTTCTTGAACGTCAGCGGGGCTATGCCGAAGTTGATGAGGTTGGCCGCGTGGATGCGCTCGAAAGACTTGGCCACCACGGCCTTCACGCCCAGGTACATCGGGCACATGGCCGCGTGCTCGCGGCTGGAACCCTGGCCGTAGGATTCGCCGGCCACTATCACGTTATGGAAACCGGCGGCCTTGCTCTCCTGGCAGCGCTGGTGGAAGGCGGGGTCCACGTTCTCAAAGACGTACTTGGCGTAGGCGGGCACGTTGGAGCGGTACTTCAGCCGCGCGCCGGCGGGCATGATGTGGTCGGTGGTGATCTTGTCGCCCACGTGTATCAGCACGGCGCCGTTAAGCCGCTCCGGCATCTTCTCGTTCTTGGGCGGCTCGCCGATGTTGGGGCCGCGGAAAACTTCCGTGCCCTTAAGTTCGGCCGACGGCTTTATGAACATGGAGTCGTCCACCAGGAAGGCGGCCGGTTCTTTCACCACGGGGTAGTCGATGCCGGCCTTGCGCGGGTCGCTGAACTTGCCGGTCACGGCGGCCACGGCGGCCACCTCGGGGCTCACCAGGTACACCTGCGCGTCCTTGGTGCCGCTGCGGGCCTCGAAGTTGCGGTTGGAGGTGCGCAGGGAAACGCCGCCGCTCTTGGGGGAGAAGTGGTTGCCTATGCAGAAGCCGCAGGCGCTCTCCAGGATGCGGGCGCCGGAGTCCAGCAGGTTGGCGAGCGCGCCCTTGCGGGCCAGCATCTGCAGCACCTGGCGCGAGCCGGGCGCCACGCCCAGGCTCACCGTCGGGGCCACCCGGCGCCCTTTGAGTATCTCGGAGGCCGTCATCATGTCGCGGTAGGAGGAGTTGGTGCAGGAACCGATGCAGACCTGGTCCACGGCGATGCCGCCGAGCTCGGAGACCTTCTTCACTATGCCGGGGCTGTGCGGGCAGGCGGCCATGGGCTCTACGGCGGACAGGTCCAGGTCGATGACGCGGTCGTACTTGGCGCCGCGGTCGGCCTTCAGTTCGCTCCAGTCGGCCTCGCGGCCCTGGGCCTTCATGAACTTTTTCGTGATATTGTCGGAGGGGAACACCGAGCAGGTTACGCCCATCTCGGCGCCCATGTTGGCTATGACCGCGCGCTGCGGCACGGAAAGGGTCTTCACGCCTTTGCCGCCGTACTCCAGCATCACGCCCACGTTGCCCTTCACGGTGAGGAGCTCCAGCATCTTCAGCACCACGTCCTTGGCGGTGCTCCACGGCTTGAGCTCGCCGGTGAGGTTGACGAGGTAAACTTTAGGACAGGCGGTGTAGAACAGGCCGCCGCCCATGGCCACGGCCACGTCCAGGCCGCCGGCGCCGATGGCCACCTGGCCTATGCCGCCGCCCGTCGGGGTGTGGGAGTCGGAACCGAGCAGCGTGGTGCCGGGCTTGCCGAAGCGCTCCAGGTGCACCTGGTGGCAGATGCCGTTGCCGGGGCGGGAGTACACCACGCCGTACTTAGCGGCCACGGTCTGCAGGTATTTATGGTCGTCGGAATTCTCGAAGCCGACCTGCACGGTATTATGGTCGACGTAGGAAACGGAAAGGTCGGTCTTTATTTCTTTAAGGCCCATCGCCTCGAACTGCAGGTACGCCATCGTGCCGGTCGCGTCCTGCGTGAGGGTCTGGTCGATGCGGATGCCGATCTCCTGGCCTTTTACGAATTCGCCTTCTTTGAGATGGGACGTGAGGATCTTTTCAACGATGTTTTGCGCCATGGTCACTCTCCTTGGAAGTCTGTACAAAAAGTCGTTACAGGACCGGCCGGGCCGGTATGTGTATATTCTCTCAAAAATGAAGAGGTTTTGCACTTGACGCCTGTCAGTATCGCCGTTAATCGGTAACGCCGCGGCCGCCCGGGCCGGTTTTGGCGGCATTAAGGTATAATTTAAATCATGGATAAGCGTACCCCGCGCGCCAAACTCTGGTCCGACATCGGGCTCTTCTATTGCGCCGCCATCTGGGGCTCCACTTTTATAGTTACCAAGGGGGCGCTGGACTCCGTGGACCCGGTGGTGATGGTGGGCATACGCTTCCTGGTCTCGGCCGCCATCCTGCTGCCGTGGGTGCTCAAGCGCCGGGACAAGACCCTGCATATGCGCGAGGGCTTCTACCTGTCCCTGTTCCTGGCCGCGCTTTACATCACGCAGACCGTGGGCCTGGTCTACACCACGGCCTCCAACTCCGGCTTCATCACCGGCCTGTTCATCATCTTCATCCCGGTCTTCATGTACCTGTTCCGGCGGCAGAAGCCTACCCGCCTGCAGGGCCTGTCGGCCGCGCTGGCCGTAGCCGGCATGTGGCTGCTCACCGGCGGCGCGAGCGGCTTTAATATCGGCGACGCGCTCACGCTGGTGGCCGCCGCCGCCTATTCCGCCCACCTTATCTTTACCGACAAGTACGTCAAGGCGGAGGCGGACCCGGTGCTGCTGGTCTTCCACCAGTTCTGGATGGTCTCGGCCCTCTCCTTCGCCATAGCCCTGCTTTCCGGCTCTTCGCTGGCCGTGGCCGGGGTCAACGCCTGGGGCGTCATCCTGTTCCTGGCCGTGTTCCCCACGCTCACGGCCTTCTTTATCCAGATGCTGGCGCAGCGGCACTCGGAGCCTTTCAAGGTTGGTATAATCTTTACGCTGGAGCCCGTGTTCGCCGCGCTGTTCGCGTGGACCTGGGGCGGGGAAGAGTTCGTCCCCGTAAAGGCCGCCGGCGGCCTGCTGATAGTTTCCGGCATGCTGATAGGGGAACTGTCCAAGCTGAATTTCAGGAAAGCCGCAAAGAAAGAAGTGTTGCCTGTGTAGGGGGAAAAATGAAAAAAATATTCTTAGGCCTTGCGTTCGTCCTGGCGGCCCTGCCCGCCGCCGCCGCGGAGCTGACGCTGGTGGAAAGCGTGCCGGACGGCACGGTGTACGGGTCCACCCACACCGTCCGCCCGCAGGCCTTGTGGCTGGAGATGATAGGCTCGGCCAAAAAGACCCTGGACCTTGAGCAGTTCTACATCGCCGACCAGGCCGGCGAAGTCCTCGAGCCGGTGCTGGCCGCCGTTAAAGACGCGGTCAAGCGCGGCGTAAAGGTGCGGTTCCTCGTGGACAAGATCATGCTCAAGGAGAGCGAACGCTCCCTGCCCGCCCTGAAAGAGGCCGGCGTGCAGACCCGGGTGATAGATTTCAAGAAGGCCGGCGGCGGCGTGCAGCACGCCAAGTTCTTCATCGTGGACGGCGCCGACGTCTACACCGGCAGCCAAAATTTCGACTGGCGCTCGCTCAAGCACATCCACGAGCTGGGCCTGCGCATAAAGAGCGCCAGGGCCGCGGCCGACTTCGCCCTGGTCTTCGAGGGCGACTGGGCGCTGGCCGGCGGCGCCGAGCCTAAAAAAATGTTCCCCAAGAAAGGCAAGGCCGAGATCGTGGCCTCCAAACCGGAAAAGGCCCTGCTCAACGGCGCCGAGGTTTCCTACAGCCTCGCCTTCAGCCCCGTGGGGTTTGTGCCCAAGGGCGCGGATACCGAGATCAGCGAGCTGGTGAAAATTCTGGACAAGGCCAGGCATACGGTGCGCGGCCAGGTGATGCTCTACGCCCTGTCCGAATACGGGTCCAAGCGCTGGGCCGACCTGGACACGGCGCTCAGGAAGGCGGCGGCGCGCGGCGTTAAAGTGGAGCTGGTCCTGGCCGACTGGGCCATGGGCGGCAAGGCCGACCGCGACATCAAGTCGCTGTCCAAGACGGACAATATCCATATAAAGATCTCCTCGCTGCCGCAGCACGCCTCCGGCTTTATTCCCTTTTCCCGCGTGGAGCATCTCAAGTTCCTGGTGGCGGACGGCGAGACCGGCTTTGTCACCACCTCCAACTGGGGGCCCGGCTATTTCCTCACGTCCCGCGGCGCCGCGGTAATACTGCGCGGCCACGCCGCCGGCCAGGCGCTGGAGGACATCTTCGCCAGGGCCTGGAACGGCCCTTACGCCCAGCCGGTAGACCCGCTCAAGGAATACCAGCCGGTGAAACGTAACTAAATTTTTAACGGTTAAGGAGCTAAGCATGCGTTCATTGGCCGAGATGATGACGGAGAAGGAAGGGTTCAGCGCTTTCGTGATGGGCAACCACGCGCTGGCGCGGGCCATGGCCGAGGCCGGCACCGCCGTAGTCACCAGCTATCCCGGCTCGCCCACGCCGGAGATCGCCGAGGCCCTGCTCGCCCCCGCAGAAAAAGACCGCCCCTGCCATTTTGAATTCGCAGTCAACGAGAAAGTCGCCCTCGAGTTCGCCGCCGGCGCCTCCCTCAACGGCCACCCTTCCGCCGTCTTCTTCAAGTCCGTCGGCCTCAACGTCGCCGCCGACTCCATGGTGCAGCTCGCCCTGATGGAGCTTATCGGCGGCATGGTGGTGATCCTCGGCGACGACCCCGGCGCCAACTCCTCCCAGAACGAGCAGGACAACCGCTGGTTCGCCCGCATGGCCTACCTCCCTGTCTTCGAGCCCGCCTCCCCGGCCGAAGTTTACGTCATGTACAAAGAGGCCGCGGCCCTCGCCCTCGAGCGCCGCGCGCCCGTTATCCTGCGCCTCACCACCCACGTCTGCCACGCTAGAGAGAGCGTGAAGTTCGGAGACCTGCCCGCGCGGCACGACTGGACCCCGCGCTTCGACGTCAAGAACGGCCCCTACGTGCCCATCACCTCCGCCGTGTTCCCGCTCAAGAAAAGGGCGCTGGAGAAGCTCGCCTCCTGGGCCGAAGCGGGGGAGAAAAGCCCGCTCAACGCCGTTTATAAAGCTTCAGTCCCCGGCAAACGCCGGCTGGGCGCCATAGCGGCCGGGCTGCCCGCGCTGTGCCTGCTGGAAACCCTGCGCAACAGCGGCGCCCCGGTAGACCTGCTCAAGCTGGGTCTCACCTACCCGCTGCCGGAAAACCTCGTCTCCGAATTCCTCGCCTCCCACGACGAAGTCTACGTCTTCGAGGAGCTGGACCGCGTGATGGAGACCGAGATCAAGGCGCTGGCCTACGACAGGGGCCTCGCCTGCCGCCTGCACGCCCGCCGCGGCAACGCCGCCCTGATGGGCGAGATGACGCCGGAACGCGCCCGCGCCGCCCTGGCCGACGCCTGGCCCGAACATTTTCCCGCTCCCGAACATCGCCTTGCAGCGGCGCCCGCCGCGCGCCTGCCGCAGATGTGCCCCGGCTGCGGCCACCGCTCCGCTTTCCACGCCATAAAAAAAGCCCTGCCGCCGGGGGCTATAACCGTGGGAGACATCGGCTGCCATTCTCTGGGCTTCCTGCCCCCGTATAACATGGGAGAAGTGCTCTTCTCCATGGGGCATTCCGTCTCCACCGCCTCGGGCCTGGCCCTCAACAACGGCTCGCGCAAGGTGGTGTCCTTCGTCGGGGACTCCACGTTCTTTCACGCCGGCCTGCCCGGCGTGGCCAACGCCGCCTGGCGCGACAGCGACGTGACGCTGGTGCTGCTGGATAACGGCACCACCGCCATGACCGGCCACCAGCCGCGGCCCGGCAACGGCGAAATAGGCGAGCGCCTGAACCTGGCGGATATCCTGGCGAGCCTCGGCGTAAAATTCCTGCGCGAATGCGACGCCTACGACCAGGCCAAGCTCGCCGCGCACCTGAAGGAAGCCATGGACCACAAGGGCCTGGCCGTAGTGATAGCCCGGCATCCCTGCATGCTCAAGTTCATGCGCGAGCGGCGCCGGGCCAACCCCGGCCTTAAACCGCAGCACGTGGGAGTGGACCAGGCTAAGTGCGCGCGGCATTACACCTGCGCGGCCGATTTTGCCTGCCCGTCGTTCATAAGGCACGGGGACGGTTCGGTTACGGTCAACCCGGAACTCTGCATAGGCGACGGCTCCTGCATCCAGACCTGCCCGGCGGCGGCCATAGGGAGGGAAAAGTAATGTCCTTCAATATTTATCTCTGCGGCGTGGGCGGGCAGGGCATAGGCGTGCTGGCGGCGGCGCTGGCGCAGGCGGCCTCGCGGGCCGGCCTTGAGGTTATCTCCTGCGACACGCACGGCCTGGCCCAGCGCGGCGGCGTGGTGTCCTCCCATATACGCCTCGGCGCCGACGCGCTGACGCCGCTGGTCCCGGAAGGCGGGGCCGACCTGGTGATAGCGCTGGAGCGGCTGGAGGCGCTGCGCGGCGCGGCCCAGTACCTGAAGAAAGGCGGCAAGGTTTTTTACTACGACACGGCCTACCAGCCGGTCAGCGTGCGCCGCGGCGAGGCCCAGTACCCCTCGCCCGAAGAGACGGCCGCCGCGGTGGCGGCCCTCGGCGGGGAAACGGTCCCCGTCCTCCTGCCGGATATCCGCGACCCCCGCATGCAGAATTCCGCGCTGCTCGGCCGGCTGGCCGCGCTTGGCGCGGTGCCCGGCCTCGGAGCCGGGGTCATAGAGGAAGTGCTTAAGGAAATAGTGCCGCCCGCAGTACTGGACGAGAACCTGCGCATCTTCCGCGCGGCCGTCTGACGGCCCCGCGCTAAAAAAAACACCCTCCGGAGGCGGAGGGTGTTTTTTTATTTACATTATTATCCAGTGGTAGAACCGCTTGGCCAGGTAGCCGAAATGCGTCAAGGAGCGGATCTGCCTCAGGTTGCGCAGCATGATGCCGGGCCTGAAGTAGAAGCGCAGGAAAGCCTCGCGCTGCAGGTTGCGCAGCTGCTCGCGCGTAACGCCCTTGGGCGCGTAAGGCACTTTCTGGAAGATCAGGCCGTCCACGTCCATGTGCCCGATCTCGCCGCTCTCTATGAGCTTCAGGGTTACCGGCGTCATGGGCAGCGGCAGGAAGGTGAAGAAATTGGCGCGCAGCAGCGGCAGTTCGAGCGACAGGTTTATGGTCTCCCGCATTTCCGCCACGGTCTCGTCGGGGAAACCGAGGATGAAGAAGGCGGCCAGGTCTATGCCTTTGCTCTTTATCAGCGCCACCTTCTCGCGGATCAGGGCCACGCTGAGCTGCTTGTCCATGCGCTTGAGCGTCCTGTCGGAGCCGGATTCTATGCCGACCGAGATCAGGTAGACCCCGGCCTGCTTCATCAGGTCCAGCAGCTCCCCGTCCAGGGTGTCCAGCCGCACGCCGTTGGGGAAGGCCAGCGAGATGGGCAGCCCGCTGGCGATGATCCGCTTCAGGATGGAGACCGCGTGCGCCTTGTCCAGCGTGAAATTGTCGTCTACGATGTGGATCTCGCGGATGCCGAACTTGTGGTAAAGCCGTTCGATCTCGGCCATAACTGTGTCGGCGCTGCGCTTGCGCATCTGCCGGCCGCTCAGGATCGGCGCCGTGCAGAAGCCGCAGGCGAAGGGGCAGCCGCGGGTGGTGATGATTGGCGCGATGGGGAATTTGTTGAAGAAAGCCCCGTGCTGGGCCGGCGGGTACTCCTGCGGGTTTATGAGGTCCCAGGAGGGCTGCGGCAGGGCGTTGATGTCGGCGATGGGGCGCATGTCGTTCACGCGCACGGCGCCGTTCTCGCTCCAGACCAGGCCGGGGACCGCCGCCGGGGAGCCTTTGCCGCCGAGCAGGTTTATGAACAGGGGAAAGCTTTCTTCGGTCTCGCCGCGCAGCAGGTAGGCCGCTTCCGGGGAGAGCTTCTTGAAGGTTTCTTCGGGGCAGAGGGTGGGGTGGGGCCCGCCGGCGACTATTACGGCGCCCGGCAGTCTGTTGCGCACCAGGGAGGAAAGCCGCTTTACCTCGTCGATCTCGGGGGAGTAGCACTGGAAGCCCACCACCTCGGGGTTGAACTCCCTGAGCGCGCCGGCGAACAGGTCGTCCCGGCGGTCCATTTTGCCGAAGTCCAGCACCCGCACCTCGTGCTTGTCGCGGAGGCGGCTGGCCAGGTAGGCTATGCCGAGCGGCGGCTGTATGTGGTCGCCCAGCGCTATGCCGGGCTTAACTAACAGGATTTTCATGCTTTCCACAGGCTGAAATTCAAAATGTTATAGCACACTCTCCGCGGCGGCCTGGCCGGCCAGGTAGCCGGTGGAAAAGGCCTCCTGCAGGTTGTAGCCGCCGGTGAGGCCGTCCAGGTCCAGCACCTCGCCGCAGAAATAAAGGCCGGGCACCAGGCGCGACTCCAGGGTCTGCGGGTCCACCTCTTTAAGGTTCACTCCGCCCCGGGTGATGGTGGCTTCGCGCAGCGGGCGCGGCCTGGTGAGATTAATTTTAAAGTTCCCCAGCAGATCAGCTATCTTGCGGCGCTCGGCGCCTGTGATGGAGGCGCACTGCCGGGTGCGGTCTATGCCGGCCAGGCGTTCGAACACGGGGGCCAGCGAATGCGGCACGGAAGCTTTTACGTAGCTGGCGAACTGTTTGGCGCCGTTGGCGGCGAAATAGGCCTGAATGTCCGCCGCCAGCCCGGCGGCGCTGCGGTCCGGGGCGAGGTTCAGGCGGAGCTCCGCTTTGCCGCCCCCGGCCAGGGCGTCCACGGCGTGGCCGCTCAGGATAAGCAGCTTCGGGCCCGAGACGCCAAAATGTGTGAACAGCAGGTCGCCCCTTTCCGCGGCCGCTTCCTTGCCGTCGATGAAAACCGAAATTTTAATGTCCTGCAGGGTCAGGCCCTGCAGGTCCTTGATGAAAGTCTCGTCGGACTCCAGGGCCGTCAGCCCGGGCCGGAGCGGGGTTACGGTGTGCCCGCATTCTTTGGCCAGGGCGTAGCCGTCGCCGGTGGAGCCGGTGCCCGGGTAGGACAGGCCGCCGGCCGCTATTATCACCTTCCTGCAGCGCACCACGCCGCCGTCGGCCAGCTTTACGCCCACTATGCCCGCCGCTCCGCTGCGCAGGAGGCCCGCCGCCTGCGCGCCGAAAAGGGTGCGGGCCTTGCCGCGGCTGACGTAGCAGTTCAGCGCGTCCAGCACGCTCTGCGCCTTGTCGTCAGCGGGGAAGACCTTGCCGTCGGGGTCCGTGCGCACAGGCACGCCGAAGGATTTAAGGAAGCCGATAAGGTTCTCGGGAGAAAAAACGCTGAAGGCCCGGTAGAGGAATTTGCCGTTCCGGCCGAAGGCCGCTATGAATTCTTTCAGGCCGGCGCTGTTGGTGACGTTGCAGCGGCCGCCGCCGGTGATGAGCAGCTTCCTGCCCGGCCGCGTATTTTTTTCTATCAGCGTTACCTGCGCGCCAAGTTCCCCGGCGCGGCCGGCCGCCATCAGGCCGGCGGGGCCGCCGCCTATGACCGCTATGGCGGGGGCGCTGCCGGCGGGGTTGGGAGTGTTTGCGTTCATGCGCGCGGGGCGCGTTCAGACCGCAGTCGGCCTGAGCGGCAGTTCGGAGAGGTTTATTTTTTTATTGGTGTCGCTGAAGTATTTCATCGCCCAAGGGGTGGGGAAGAAGATCACCGGGTTGCCTTCGGAGTCCGAGCCCAGGCGCACGTTGTCGCCCAGGTGCACGGCGCCCGAGGCCAGCTGCGCCACGCTGTCGGCGTCCAGCCAGCGCACGAACTGCCACGGCGCCGGCTCTATCACGGATTTTACGCCGTATTCGGCCTCCAGCCTGTACTGGGTCACCTCGAACTGCAGCGGGCCCACGGCCGCCAGCAGCGGGGTGGAGGTCGGCGCGTCCTTTACCTGGAACTGCTGCACCACGCCCTCGAGGATGAGCTGCTCCAGGCCGGTCCGGAACGGCTTGAACTTGGACGGCACGGGGTTGGAGAGGTAGGTGAAGCATTCCGGCGGGAAGCGGGGGATCTCGTTGAACACTATGGCCGGGTTCTCGGTCAGCGTGTCGCCGATCTTGAAGTCCTGGTGGCCTACCAGGCCCACGATGTCGCCCGGGTACGCCTCGTCCACGGTCTCGCGGTCCTGGCCGAAAAGCTTATTGGAGTTGGACAGCCGCACCATGCGGCCGTCGCCCATGTGGTGCACGTTCATGTCGCGCGTGAACTTGCCGGAGCAGACCCGCACGAAAGCCACCTTGTCGCGGTGGCGCGGGTTCATGTTGCCCTGGATCTTGAAGATGAAGCCGGAAAAGTCCGGGGTGCCGGGGGCGATAGAGCCCCGGGTGGCGTCGCGGGGGCCGGGCGGAGCCGAGTGCTCCACAAAGCCGTCGAGCATGAGCTGGATGCCGAAATTGTTGACCGCGCTGCCGAAGAACACGGGCGTGACCTCGCCGGAGAGCACGGCCTCCTGGTCGTAGGCGGTGCCGGCCAGCTCCAGCATGCCCACTTCCTCTATGAAATTCCGGTAGCTGACCGCGTCCAGCTTTTCTTTTATGTGGGGGTCTTCCAGGCCGGCCGTCTCCACGCCGGCCTTGTAGGCGCCGCCCGGGGTGCGCTCGAACAGGTGGGCCTGCCGCGTCATGCGGTCGTAGACGCCCTTGAAATCCTTGCCGTTGCCCATGGGCCAGTTGACCGGGAACGGTTTGAGGCCGAGCACTTTCTCCAGCTCGTCTATCAGCTCCAGCGGCTCGCGGGAGGGGCGGTCCATCTTGTTGATGAACGTGAAAATGGGGATGTGGCGGCGGCGGCAGACCTCGAAGAGCTTGAGCGTCTGGGCCTCTATGCCTTTGCCGCCGTCTATCACCATCACGGCGGCGTCCACGGCGGTGAGCACGCGGTAGGTGTCCTCGGAGAAATCGCGGTGGCCGGGGGTGTCGAGCAGGTTGATCTTGTAGCCCGCGTAGTCGAACTGCAGCACCGTGGAGCTGATGGAGATGCCGCGTTTCTTCTCCAGCTCCATCCAGTCGGAGGCGGTGGCGCGCTGGTTCTTGCGGGCGGTCACGGTGCCGGCCAGGTGCAGGGCGCCGCCGTAAAGCAGCATTTTCTCCGTCAGCGTGGTCTTGCCCGCGTCAGGGTGGGAGATAATGGCGAAGGTGCGGCGGCGTTCGATTTCAGTAAGCATGGCGTAGGTATATTATAGGAAATAGCGCGCGGGCCGCGCGCCTGGCGCAGCTCCGGCCCGCTTTTTGTTATCATACGGATAGGGAAATGAAAAAACTAGAAGATCTGCGCCCGGGCGACTGGGTGCGCTGGAATTCCCGGGACTGGGAAATTACGGACCGGGACGTCTATAAAGAATCCGCTGACTACAGCGAGATCCAGTGGGAGCTTTCCGCCGACGGGGGCGGGGAGCGCTACCTGGTGCTGTCCCGCGAGAACAAGGAAGGCCGGACCGAAGAGGTCTGGGTCTGCACCGAACAGACCTCCGTGGGCGGGGTGGAGTACGCCGCCGGCGCCGGGGAGTGGCGCGCTTTCCGGGAGCAGGACTCGCTGCCCGATGCCCCGGCCGCCGTGCGCCTGGGCGGGGTGGATTTCACGCTCGACGGAGAGACCAGGGCTACCGCCGAGGACGACGACGGCAACAACGTTCCCAAGTACACCTGGGATTATTACGACAAGTCCCGCCGCCGCAACCTGGCCATAGAGATCTGGAAAGAGCCGGACGCCGATTACTACGAGGCCTACGACGGCCTGGTGGTCAAACCGGCCGAATTTAATTTCCTGCCGCCGCGGCCGCGCCGGGGCGTTAAAATAGGCGAGCTGGCCGGCCACCTGGTCGCCATCGCCTTCGCCAGCCTGTTCATAGTGCCGATAGCGGGCGGCGTGCTGAACGTTTTTGACGTCGGGGCCGAATACCTGCTGGCCGCCATGGTCCCGGGGCTGCTGATCTACGCGGCCTACATGCGCGGGGCGCACCCCGGCCTGCTGGCCACGGCGCTCCCGGCGGCCTGCGCCGCCGGGTTGCTGGCGGTGAAGTTACGGGGGTTGGGCGCCCCCTACTGGGAATACGCGCTCTACGGCCTGCTGGCCGGCCCGGCCCTGGCCGAGGCGGCCTCCCGCTTCTTCCCTGAGGCGCGCTGGTCGGACAAAACCCCGGCCGCCTCCGGCGCTACGCTGATTTTTCTCTACATCATAAGTCTCTCGCATTACGCGGGTTACGCGCCGCACCCGCATAACATGAGCGGACTGCTGGCCGCCTGCGCGCTGCCGCTGCCGCCGGCGCTGGCGGTCTATATTTTCTACAGGTTTAAAGGGGACCCCGATGGGAACGCACAGGCTTGAGGTCCGGGAAGTGCCGGGCGGCCGGGCTTTCTACATAGACGGCAGCCTGCAGTTCGACAGCCGCGACGAGGCGGTCTACCACGAGGCGCTGGCCCTGCCGGCGCTGGAGTTGGCGCGCGCGCGCTGCGGGCGGAGCCTGGACGCGCTGGTGCTGGGCGGCGGCGACGGGCTGGCGCTGAAAAGGCTGCTGGCCGGGCCGGTGCGCAGGGCGGAGCTGGTGGACTACGATCCGGACGTGCTCGGGCTGGCGCGCGGCGAGTTCCGGGACTTCAACGGCGGCTCGCTGGACGACCCGCGGGTGAAAGTGCTGGCGCGCGACGCCCGCCTGCACCTGGCCGGCTCCACGGATTCTTTCGACCTGGCGCTGGCCGACTTCACTTTCCCCGAAGACCTGGAAGGCTGCTCGCTCTTTACGCGCTCTTTCTTTTCCGGCATCCGCGCCCGGCTGCGCCCGGGCGGGCTTTTCGCCATGAACGCCGTCTCGCCGGACCGCTACCCCGCCGCCTTCTGGGCCATCTACCGCACGCTGGCCTCCGCCCGCCTCTACCCGCGGCCGCTGCGGATCTCCATCCCTTCTTTCTCCGCGCACGGCTACGGCGACTGGGGCATGTTCCTGGCCTCGCCCCGCCCCATCAAGGACGCGGAGCTGGGAGCGCTGGCCTTCGGGAGCGGCGCGCGGCTGGACAAGGCGGGTTTCGGCGCCGCGCTGCGGCTGCGCGTTTCAAGTCTCGAGCGCGGCCTGCCGCTCAGCGTGGTGATAAAAAAACCCGGCGACCTGTTCTGCCTGATCAACATGCAGGAACCCGGCCGGCCCGGCGGGAGCGCCATGGCGGATTTCGCCGATTCCGCGGCGGCCCGGCGGCTGTTGGCCGGCGTCCCCGGCTCCGAAAATCTTGTCTGGCCGCAGCTTTCCTCCGAATGGGAAGTACTGCTGATGGGTAGCCTGCGGGCTATGGACTGGGAACTGTTCCTGGCGGAGCTGGAAAAGAGCGCCGCCGCCCTGCCCGGCCTGGCGCTCGAGGAGATACGCCTGCTCCGGCGGCGGCTGCCGGAACTGCTGGCGGGCGCCGTGCCCCGCGCGGACCGCGCCTGGCAGGTCTTCGCCCTGCTCATGACCGTGCTGGTCTTCGTGAATATGGCCTACCCGGACAACGCTTACGCCAAGGGCGGCTACTCCGGCGGCCGCGGCGGCTCCGGCGGCAGCGAGATGGATTTTAATTTATTCATACAGACAACCCGTTCTCCTTTCCACGACAAGGTGTTCCAGGGCGCCGCCATCCTGGACACGCTGCATTCCGGAGGACGGGCGCGGCCGGCGCAGTTCGTGCGCTATAAGGCCCCGGATACTTCCGCGGGGCCGGGCGACGTAAAGGAGGACCGGCTTTATTTCGCCCTCGGCGACGAGTCTTTCGTCTCCAAGGCCGGCGAGCTGTTCCTGACGCCGGGGCAGCAGGGCTGGCTGATCAACGCCCGGCCGGACAGGTTCTCGCTGCTGGATAAATTCCGGCCGGAGCCGATCTTTGAATTCTACCCCGAACAGGCCGCCATCCAGTCGGCCCTCGGCGTCATGGAGATGCACCTCAAGGCCGCCGACAAGGCGCTGGCGGCCTACGCCAAGTGGCTGGCCTGGGCCAAGCCCGCGGCGCCGGTCTTCACGGAGATCCGCGCCAACGTGAACGAGGCTAAAAATATAGAAAGCATCCGCGCTTCGCTGGACCTCGCCACCGCCCGCCTGCAGGGCGGCGCCGCGGCTGCGCCCGCCCCGGAAATACCGGCCGGCTGGCTGCGCCTGTCGCCGGGGTTGTACCTGACGGAGATCTCGGAGGTGGTGCTGGTGGATAAGGCCGGCGCGCTGTTCTCCTATCCTTACTGGGAGGGGCGCGCCATGGTTTACACGGCGCTGCCCGCTAACGACTGGCTGGACAGTTTTGTGACGGCCATGCTGCGCGCGAAGAGCGCCCAGACCAGCCCGAACGACCCGATGAAGGGCGTGCTAGAAAGGATGCTGGACCGCTGATGAAGATAACGCCTCTCAAAAAAGAACATTTCAAGGTCTGGAACGACCTGGTCCGCGCCTGCGGCGGCTCCGGCTTCATGCAGAGCTGGGAATGGGGCGATTTCAAAGAAGCCGAAGGCGCCAAGGTAGAGCGGCTCGGGATTTTCGACGGGGGGGCGCTGCTGGCGGGGACGCTGGCCTACCGCGTGGAGACCACGCTGGGCGTGTCGCCGCTGGCCATGCCGCACGGCCCGGTGCTGCCCTGGAACGACCCGTTCAAAGCCGCGGCCTGTTTTGCGCTGCTCAAGGAGCGCCTGGGCGCCATCGCCGCCCGGACCGGCGCGCCGCTGGCCAGGTTCGAGCCGTTCGTGGGCGGCAAGCCTGAATTTTTTGAAGGGCTGCTGCGGGCGCCGCTGGACCTGGTGCCCACGCCCACGCTGCTGGTGGACCTCGGCGCCGACGACGCCGGGCTGCTGGCCCGCATGACGCAGAAAGGCCGCTACAACGTGCGCCTGGCGGAGCGCAAGGGCGTGGAGGTGGTCTCCACGCCCGGCGACGAGCTGACCGGGGAGTTCCACGAGCTGTTCGAACTCACCTGCGCGCGCCACGCTTTCTCCGGCGAGCCGGTGGGTTTTTTCAGGCGGCTGATGGCCGCGCTGGGGCCCGCGGGCCTGGCGCGCGTTTATCTGGCCACCTGCCAGGGCATGCCGGCCGCCGCCGCGGTGGCGGTGTTCTTCGGCGGCAGGGCCACCTACCTTTACGGCGGCACTTCGCCTTTCCTGCGGGGGAGCATGGCCAGTTACGCCATGCACTGGCGCATCATGCGCGACGCGCGCGACAAGGGCTGCGGCTTCTACGACCTTTACGGCGCGGCGCCCACGGACCAGCCGCACCATCCCTACGCCAGGTTCTCGGCTTTCAAGGCGCGGTTCGGCGGGGCGCTGTTCACCCCCGTCGGAGCGCATGACCTTTACTTCTACCCGCAGCTGGCCAAAACGCTGGTGTCGCGGCTCGGCGCGCGGTCACAAGGAGCGGCTGTATGATCGAAACTTTAATGGATATCCTGAGATCGCTGGGCTATGGCCTGGCCGCCCTGGCGCTGTGCTGGCTGGCGCGCCTGGTCTATACGCTGAACCCGGTTAGGAAAAATACGGGCGCCGCGCCGTTGGCCGCCGGAAGCCCGGCCGAGGCCGCGGGCGCGGGCGGCTATTTCCTGGCGGTAATACTTTCGCTGGGCGGGCCCATCTCCTGGGCGTCGGAGTCCTTCCTCGAGGGCGCGGCCGTGGCGCTGGGCTTCGGGGCGCTGGCCATAGTGCTGCTCAACGCCTCCATCTGGGCGGCCGACAAAACCTATCTCAGGCGGCTGCGGCTGGAGAAGAGGGTTGCCGGGGGCTCGCTGGGCGCTGGGCTGCTGCGCGCGGCGCACGAGACGGCGCTGGGCCTGGTGATACTGGGCGCCTCCTGGGGCGACAACGGCGGGGTTATGGTAATGCTCTCTTTCTGGCTGCTCGGGCAGCTGCTGCTGGGCGCCGCGGTGACGGTCTATTTCAAAGCCTCCGGGTTCGACCTGGCCGGGGAGCTGGATAAGGGCAATACCGCGGCGGCGCTGAGCGCGGCCGGCATGATTGCCGGGTTCGGGCTCATAGCCTGGTCGGCCCTCTCGGGGCCTTTCCTCGGCTGGGGCCGCAGCGTAGTAGATACGGCCGCCTATTACGCGGCCGGGGCGCTGGGCATCACGGTTTTCCGCGCGGCGGCTGACTTTGTGCTGCTGCCGGGCGCCACGTTCCGCGGCGAGATACTCAAGGGTAACGGCAACGTGGCCGCGGGCGTGCTGGACGCCTCGCTCACCGTGGGCATGGCCATACTCCTGACCTGGTGCCTGATGTAGCCCCAAAAAAACAGCCGGGCGAGCTGCCCGGCCGGTCCGCAGTTATCCAAACCTTCAGTTCTTCCTGAAATACTCATCCACAGCCCTGGTGACGGCCTGTATCAGGGGCTTGCCCTGCGGGCCTGGCAGCTGCGTATAGACCACCAGCACGTAGTCGCGGCCCGGGCCGCGCACTATGGCCGCGTCGTTGCGGGCGGCCGAAAGTTTCCCGGTCTTGCCGGCGTAGGCCGCGTCGCCCGGCAGTGCCGCCGCTATCAGCTCGCGGTCCAGCTGGCCGGCCAGCAGACCGTACATGGCCTGCGAGGCTTCGGGGCTGACCAACCGCCCCCGCGCCACCAGCATAAGAAGCGTGGCCGCGTCGCGCGCCGGCATCTGGTTGTAGCCGGTGTTTTCCGGGTCGTCCACGTCGTTGCCGCTGGAGAGCTTGTGCCGCACGTATGTGTTCGCAAGCCCCGCGCTCTGCACAAGATCGGTTACGTTCTTGCGGCCGAGAAAATCTATCAGCGCGTTGGTGGCCACGTTGTCGCTGCGGCGTATCATCACTTCCGTGAGCCGGCCCAGCGTCCAGGTTTCGCCCACTTTTATCGGCGGGTTGGGGTCCTTTATCCCGTCGTACCCCGGGTCCCAGGTGCCGGTCCAGTTATTTTGGGTTATCTTTATCTCCGACGAGAAAGGCACGCCGTTGGCGGCGGCCTGCCAGGCGCCGGCCATCAGGTTCAGCTTTATCACGCTGGCGGCGGGTTTTATTTCCGTATCGCGCCAGCCGCCGCGCTGCGGCTCGGCGCCCCGCAGGTCCACGATGGAGACACAGGCTTTGGACAGGTCCAGCTCCCCGGAGAGTTCTTTCAGGAAGGCGTCCAGGCCGCCGCCGTTCATTTGGGCTGGGGCAGCGCGGCGCGGAACACCGGGCCGGGGAACCAGAACAGCCTGCGCCCGGCCACCGGGTTGAGCAGCAGCGCGAAGGCTATCCACAGCGCCAGCAGGCCGAGGACGACTGTCAGCACCGCTATCGGCAGGCCGAGGGCCGCCCCGGTTACGGCGGCGATGATCTTGAAGGCGTACATCAGGTCTATCACCAGCAGGAAAGCGAACAGCAGCCCGCTGAAGAAGCCGAAGCCGTAGGTCATGGCCAGGAAGATCAGCAGGAAGCAGGCATCCGTCGCCAGCAGCACCGAGTGGTCCGGCATGACGCCGCCGGCGATGGAGGTGAGCATCCACCAGTTCATCACCCAGTTGAAGGCGAAGGCCGTGAACAGCGTGCCGCCGTAGAGGTTCTTGTTGGCCAGGCTCATCACGCCGGCGAGGAACTGGCAGCCGCCGCCGAAGAGCAGGCACAGCATGGCGGCCGTCTTGAGCGCGGCTGGCGTAAGCGTTACGCCGAAGGCTATGGGCGTGAGGGCGGCGCAGCCCACCGCCAGGCCTATGAGGCCCATGGGGGTGGGTTCGGCGAAGATCATGACCGGGTGCTGGGGTTCGTTCATCGTGTTCTCCTGTTGCGTTAGTCTAAAAACCGCTGTACTTGCGCAGGCTGATCAGCCGGGCGTAATAGTACGGGTTGGCCACCGAGTCTATATGCACGCCGTTGCTGAAAGAGGCGTGCACAAAGAAGCCTTTGCCTACGTAGATCCCGACGTGGTCAACCTTCGCCGTGCCGGGGTTCTTCATCGCGAAAAAAATAAGGTCGCCGGGCTGCACGGCGGCGGGGGCGAGGTAAAGGGTCTGCGCGTACTGCTCTCCCGAGACCCGCGGCAGGTGCAGGCCAGCCTTGGCGTAGACCAGTTTGGCGAAGGCGGAGCAGTCCATGCCGGTATCCGGGTGCATGCCGCCCCACAGGTACGGGGTATTGAGGAAGGTGAGCGTCTCTTTTACCACGGCCGCCCTGGCGTCCGTTATAGCCACGGCTCCGGCCGGGCCCGGCAGCAGCGCCGGGGCGAGCAGCGCCGCCAGTAGAAGTGTTTTTGCGGTCATTTTGCGATTAAGCTATTATATAAAAGGGTTAAACCTGATGAGAAAGACATTATTCACTTTTTTCCTGCTGGCCGGCCTTTCCGTTGCCGGGTTCTGCGCCGGCCTGCCGGACCTGCGTAGGCAGGCCGCCTGGGGCGACAAGGAAAAAAAAGAATTCCTGAACTTCGTAAACTCCGGCCAGCCCGCCCCGCAGGGCGGCCAGGTAAAGTACGTGCCCGACGGCAACGGCGCGCGCCGGCCTCATAAGGCGCGCTACGCCTCGCTGGCGCTGGTGACCGACACCATGATAATTGACACCGGCGGCGGCCGGACCAAGACCGAGACCACCACCCTCGGCCCCAAGCTGCTCGTCGGCGGCCACCTGTTCTCCTGGGTGCGCTATTACGCCGGTCTTAAATATAACAGGATCGGCCAGGACCGGCTGGACGGCAGCCGGGCGCATTTCTCCCACATCGAAGTCCCCGCCGGCATAGAACTTGCGCTGATCCCCCTGGGTACGCCGCATACGCGCTACGTGCTGCTGCGGGGCGGGGTTTCTTCGCATTTGTTCTCCGGTCCCGGGGACAAGTCCGAATTTAACGCCCCGCTGAAAGGCTGGCACCCGGCCTGGAACCTGGGCCTCGGTTACGAGTGGCAGTTCGCCAATTCCAACTGGCGCTTTCACTCCCTGGCCGAAGGCTACAGGTCCATGGGCGGCGGTACGCGCTTCTACGGCACCGGCCTGGCGGCAGGATTTGTGTACACATTCTAGGAGAGCCAAATGAAAAAAATATTGATGTTCACCGCTGTGCTGGCGCTGGCCGCCTGCGGCGGACAACCGGCTGAAAGGCCGGCTATGGCCAAAGTGGGGGAACTCGCCCCCGAACTAAAACTGGAGACGGTGCTGCAGGGAGACCCCAAGGCCGTGGCCAGCTGGGGTGCGATGAAAGGCAAGGTTGTGGTGCTGGAATTCTGGGCCACCTACTGCGACCCCTGTATCGAGAACATTCCGCACCTCAATGACCTCGCAGAAAAATTCAAGGGCAAGCCGGTGGTTTTCCTCTCGGTCTCCAAGGAGCCCGCCGCCGAAGTGGCGGAATTTCTGAAGACGCATGAGATAAAAGGGATAGTGGCCGCGGACGCGGCCGCCGCTTCCAAAAGCTACGGCGTTAACGGAGTGCCGAAGACGGTGCTGATAGGCAGGGACGGGCGCGTGGCGGCCGTCACCTATCCCTCCGAGGTGGGGGAGAAGACCCTGGAGAGCCTGCTGGCCGGCAAGGAGCTGACCTATGACGCGGGCGATGAGGGAGTCGAAGCCAAGGCCGAGGCTGACGCGCATGCACCCCCGTATTTTTCCCTCAAGCCCACCAAGAACGGCCCGTATATGAGCTATTCGGACTCGGGCCTCACCCTGGACGGCCTCAGCCTGGAGGCCGTAATAAAGTTCGCAATGCGCACCGCGCACGGCGTGGAGTTAAAGGGCGTGGACGGCGCGCTTCTGGCAAAAAAATATTCGCTCGTCGCCAAGGTTAAGCCCGGCGGGGAAGACGGCGGCGCTGCGCTGCGGGACCTGGTGGTGAAGGGCTTCAACGGCGCGGGCCTGCCTCTCAGCGTTAAGATCGTGAAAGCGGAAAAGGACGTTTACCTGCTGGAGAAGGCTTCGGACAAACCGCTGTTGAAGCCTGCGGAAAAAAGGTCCGGCCGCACGAGCTCCCGCACCGCCAAAGAGGCCACCCTGGAAGCGCGGGGCGGCAGCATGGAAGAGCTGGCCAGGCAGCTGGAGGGCTGGCTCGGCGTGCCGGTGCTGGACGGGACCGGGCTGGCCGAAAAGCGTTTTGATTTCGATCTTAAGATCTCGCCGGTGGACGCGGCCGGCGCCGGCTCCGCGCTGCAGGGCCTGGGCCTGAAGCTGGTAAAAACGCGCCGCGCCGTGGAGCTGGCCGAGGTGGCTAAAAAGTAAACGGCCGCTCCCGCCAAATAAGAACGCCCGGGAAGTCCCGGGCGTTCTTGTTTTTACGTAGGAGCGGTCAGTGCACGCCGTGCATCCACTTGCGGATCTTCGGGGTCATGATCAGCAGCAGGGCCGCGGCGCCCAGGCCGGTGGCCGTGGGGATCATGTAGAAGGTCATGTGGTTGACGGTGTCGTAGTTGCCGGCGAAGAAGCCGCCCACAAAGCCGGCCGCCACGCTGGACAGGAACCAGACGCCCATCATTAGCGAGCCGAACTGCGCCGGCGCCAGCTTGGTCACCAGCGAGAGCCCGACGGGGGACAGGCACAGCTCGCCGAGCGTGTGGAAGAAGTAAGCGCCCACCAGCCACAGCATGCTGACCGGGCCGTACTTCTGGTACGAGGCCGCGGCGGCGATCATCACCACGAAGCCGATGGCCAGCAGGCCCAGGCCTATGGCGAACTTTATAGGGCTCGACGGTTCGCGATTGGTCTCGCCGAGGCTGATCCACATCTTGGAGAAGAACGGGGCCAGCAGCACGATGAAGAACGGGTTGAGGGACTGGAACCAGCCGGCGGGCACCCTGAATTCGCGCCCGAACATGTGGATGGCGCGGTTGGTCTCGGCGTCGGCGAACAGCGTGAGCGAGCTGCCGGCCTGCTCGAAGGCGGACCAGAAGAAGATGGAGAAGAACACCATGATGAAGATGACGGCCAGGCGCTGCTTCTCCACCTGCGTGAGCGTGGATTTTACGGGCTTGGAGGCGTAGCCGTAGGCCATGCCGATAAGCACCAGCACGGCGGCCAGGCCGTAGACCCAGTTGGGGACCAGGCCGGTGATATTGTAGCCGTTCATCTGCAGGGCGCTCCCGACGAGGAAGGCCACCATGGCGGTGACCATGGCTATGGGTACCCAGTAATTGGTCTGCGGGGTGGAGGGCTTCATCATCTTGTCGCCCAGCAGGGCCTTATTGCCCCAGAGGTACATGGCCAGGCCCAGCACCATGCCCACGCCGGCGGCGCCGAAGCCGTAATGCCAGCCCACTTTCTCGCCCAGCGTGCTGCAGATGAGCGGGGAGAACATGGCGCCGAGGTTGATGCCCATGTAGAAGATGGTGAACCCGGCGTCGCGGCGGGGGTCGTTCTCCTCGTAAAGGGAGCCGACTACCGTAGAGATATTGGGTTTGAAGAAGCCGTTGCCCATGATGAGCAGGATCATGGCGCCGAAGAAGAACGGCAGCGGGGGGAAGGCCATGGCGAAGTGGCCGAGGGCCATCAGGGTGCCGCCTATTACGATCGCCCGACGTTGGCCGAGGTAGCGGTCGGCGATGTAGCCGCCGAGCAGCGGGGTGAGGTAGACCAGCCCGGTGTACCAGCCGTAGACCTGGGCGGATTTCTCGGTGGAGAACATGAGGTACTTGACCATGTAGAGCATGAGCAGCGCGCGCATGCCGTAGTAGGAAAAGCGCTCCCACATCTCTACGAAGAACAGCAGGAACAGGCCCTTGGGATGGTTATGGTGTATGCTCATATGTTTTCGATTATACATAATTTTCCGTTATTTCCACCAAAAACACCCTCTTTTTGATGAAATATATGATTACATATAATTATATTTATAAATATAAATATATATCCTACAAAAAAGCCAGGCTTCGGAGTCGGGGCTTGCTGCAGGGGTGTGGGCACGTCAGGCACGGGGTCGGGACACACCGTGCCCGCCCCTCCTCCCTCGGCCCTCGCGCTTATGCAAGCTCGGGCCTCCGGGAGGGCCTGCCGAACCCACACCCCTGCAGCAAGCCCGGTGTGCGGGTGGCCGCAGGCCACTGCAGTGACCACGTTTTTGCGGTTCAGCACCCTGCGGCAGCCCCGGTGTTGCGCGCGGAATAATAATTGTGTAAGATACTTGTCGTCGTGTTAATGTTGTTTCTCCGTCGTGAAAAATAGTTGTTGACAGGATTTTTTTATTTGTGCTATACTAATCATGTTGTCGGAAACAGCCCCCCACAAAGGGCGCGAACCTTAAACCAGCAACACGATCTTTAAAAGCAATAAACAACAGTGCGAAACAAAAAAGTTTTTTGAAAAGCAACATCTCAAAAAACACTTTCTCCGACGTGAAAAATAGTTGTTGACAGGGTTCGCAGTTTTGTGATAAGATTTACTTACGGTAGCGAACACAAGCCGCGACCGTAACAAACGACCTTCTACCTGTGGAGTGCAATCCACAAAACAGGAAAAGGGTTTGCTCTCTAAAAAATTATGTATGAATGGGCACCCTGAAC
>CAYQJX010000034.1:0-24811 GCA_964417965.1 uncultured Elusimicrobiaceae bacterium | reverse complement strand
TGGTGGAGAACACGAGGTGGCCGGTCATGGCGGCTTCCAGCGCGATGTGCGCCGTTTCCTCGTCGCGGATTTCGCCGACCATGATGACGTCGGGGTCGAGGCGCATGAAGGAGCGCAGGGCCGAGGCGAAGTCGAACTTCTTGCCCTCGCCGAGCTTAACATCGGGGTTGACCGGCACCTGGATGATGCCGTCGATATTGTATTCCACCGGGTTCTCGGCCGTGATGATCTTGATGTCGGGCCGGTTGACGTAGTTGAGACAGGCGTAAAGGGTGGTGGACTTGCCCGAGCCGGTGGGCCCGCAGACCAGCACGAGGCCGAAGTTCTTCTTGCCGCCGATGCCGGCGAACTGGTCCAAAAGCTTCTTCTCGGTGTCGGGCATGAAGCCCATGATCTTGATGTCCACGCGCACCGAGGCGCGGTCCAGGATACGCATGACGCAGGACTCGCCGTACACGGTGGGCACCATCTCGACGCGGAACTCTATGGGGTTGCCCTTGGCGATGATCTGGATGCGGCCGCTCTGCGGGATGCGGCGCTCGGTGATATTGAGGCTGGCCATGATCTTGATCTTGGCGGCTATGGCCTGGCGGAAGTTCCACGGGATGGTGAAGGAGGCGGCGCGCAGCATGCCGTCCACGCGGTAGCGCACGAGCACCTTGGAATTCTTGGCGTTATTGGCGTCCTCGAACGGCTCCACGTGGATGTCCGAGGCCTTTATGCTGAGCGCGCCGAGGATGATGGCGTTGACCAGCTTCTCCACTTCGGGGGCGCTGGCGTCGACGTCGCTGATGTCCTTCTTCTCTTCCGAAGCGGCGAGCGAAAAGCTTTCTTCCGTGCCGTCGGCCTTGGCCTGGCTCTGGCTCTGCTGGACGGATTCCACCAGCTGGGCGACCTGGGCGCTGTCCTGTTTGCCGTAGACGCCGTCCACGACCTTGAGCACCCAGTGGGAAAGGGCGAGGTAAGGTTTGACGTCCAGGCCGGTGCGCAGGCTGATGTCTTCGACAATGAGGAAGTCGCGAGGGTCGGACATAGCCAGGAACATCGCGTTCTCCTGGCGGGCGAAAGGGACACAGAGCTGCTTGCGGGCGAGCTGCTCGGGCAGCAGCTGCACTACTTCGGGGGCCACCTGGATCTTGGACAGGTCTACGGCCTTGAAACCCCACTCGTCGGCCAGCACCTTGAGGAGATTGAGCTCGCCGATAACCTTAAGGTCCACGAGCGCCTGCTGCAGCGGCTTGCCGTCCTTTTTGGAGGCTTCCTCCGCGGCCTTGTACTGCTCTTCGGAAATGAGTTTACCCTCAACGAGGATCTCCCTCATGTTCCGCTTGCGCTGCAGGCCTTTGGGGGCTGGTTGTACCATACAATTCCAATTATTATAAATATATTGCCGCTGACTTACAAGGCCTAAAATTCCCGAACTCCCCTAAAAACCGCAACTCTCCCAAACGCCCTAGAGGAATTCCAGGAGGTCCCCCTCTTCAACGCGGCCGGCTGCCCGGCCGGCCGGCAGTTCCAGCACGCCGCGGGCGCCGTAAACCCAGGGCGAAAAGCGCCAGGTCTTCAGGCCGCCGATCACGCGCAGGACCTTCAGGTCGGCGTCCAGGAAGACGGCGTCTATGGGAAAGCTCATGAAGCACATGTGGATCATGGCGCAGGGCTCCAGCCAGAGGCCTTCCTCCGGCCCGAGCGAGCGGCGCGGGATAAGGCCGAACAGGCGGTCAGAAAAAGTGTCGGCCCGCGCGGCCCCGGCGCTGACCTGCAGGCCCTTGGTCTTGTTAAAAACTTTCATATCAGCGGATGAGCGCCATTTTCCCCACGGCGGAATCCTTGTCCGTCTTTACGCGGAAGATGTAGATCCCGCTGGCCACCGGCGCGCCGGCCGTATTGCGGCCGTCCCACATAAGTCCGTCAAGTTTCCTCACCAGCTCCCCCTCCGATGTGTAGACTTTAACCTCGATACCGGTCGTACCGATATCTTCCCCTGTTTTAAAGGCGACTATGCTGTGAACTCTGGGGAGGAAAGGATTAGGATAAGCCACAGCCTTTTTCCGACCTATGAGCGATGGAGGACAAGAAAAAACAGAACAAATCGCTTTGTATGCGTTTATACGGCCCCAGCCAAAGTCCCGGTCCGGCCCGGCGGGCCCCAGGTCGTCAGCGGAGTCTTTCATTTTGCTGAATACTGCCCCAGCGCTTAAGTTGGGACTCGCGGACCATATAAGTGCGGCTAGGCCCGCCGCCATAGGTGAGGAGAAAGAGGTGCCGGTAGCCGAGGCATAACCATTGCCGATGTCGGTAGTATAGAGTTCTACGCCGGGAGCGGTCAGCCCTTTGGTGGTCATGGTGGAATCGCTGTTGGAAAAGGAGGCCAGGTTGTCCTGAGCGTCGGTGGCGCCGACAGGAATGACCCCGGAGCAGTTGGCCGGGGAGTCCACGACGGTGAGCCCGAAATTCCCGGCCGCGGCGAACATCATAATCCCGACGGAGGCGGCGGCATTGACCGCGGATTGCATAGCCGGAGAGCAGCCTGAAAGGGAACTGCCCAGGCTCATGTTGACCACGATCTTACCCACTAGGGGCGTATTGTGTAGGGGAATCAACTCGTTTACAGCCTCGGCTATTGCTCCCTCATCAGTACTACAGGAACCGTAATACAGGGCGTCGGAACAATCGTCGTTACAGTCCGAGTCCAGGAAAACCTTCATGGAGATAAGGCCCGCACCCCAGGACAGGCCGGCCACGCCGGAAGAGTTGTTGGCGGCGGCCGCCGCTACGCCAGCCACCCTGGTGGCGTGGTTGCAGGCCGGGGTAGGCGGCTGGTTATTGGAAGGGACTGGAAAAGACTCGGGAGTAAAAGCCCGGCTGGTCCCGACAAGCTTTCCCTGCAATTCAGGATGAATGCCTGAAATACCGGTATCTATGACGGCAACGGTGACGCGACTGGAGGAGCCGGTCTCGTATTCCCAGGCGGCGAAGGCCTGTACCTGGGCTAATGCGTACTGCATCTGCACGTAAGGGTCATTCGGAGCCATGGCCGGCCGGTACACATGGTTAGGCTCGGCCCATTCCACCGCCGGGCTGGCGGCCAGGCTGGCCAGGCCGGCGGCCACGCCCAGGCCGGCAGGCAGCTTGACCACGGACCAGTTGAAGCGGTCAAAAGTCCGGACCACGGAAAAGCCGGCGGGAGAAAGCTGCGCCGCGGCCGCCGAGGTGGAGACGCCGGCCTTGAAGCGGACCAGCGCCGAACCCGAGGCGGCCTCTATGTAGGATGCTTTGCCGGAGGAGGGCGAAACGCGCGACAGGCGCTCTATCTTTAAAGCGTGGACGGGCGCGGCGGCGGCGCAGAACAGCGCCGCGAGCAGTATGACCGCCGGGGCCCTGTGGCTCATCTATTTCTTCTTGGTCCAGGCCGCTATCACGGCGGACTCGAGCGCGCTCTTGAAGGCCGGGTCGGTGAATTCCAGGTCCCGGGGAAAGGCCACCCAGAAGGCGCCCTCCTCTTTCCTGGAGGCCATCACGCCGACCACCACCAGCAGCTCGCCGTCGAAAGTAAGCTCGGCGTTGGCCACCCTGGCGGGCGACTTGAGCGCCTTGGGGGCGGAAACCTTCACCCTGGGCGCGGCGCCGGGCTTGGCCGGAGCGCAGCCGTTCTTGAAGCAAGTTTCGAATTTGGAGTAGAGCCCCTTGGAGAGCAGCTTTATGTCGTTGTACTTCTTGCCCTTGTTGTCGGTGACCGGCATAACGACGGCGCCCTTTTCCCAGGCGACGTTCTTTAAGGTCACTCCGGAGAAGGCGAAGTCGGCCTTGGGCGCGCCTTTAACTTGCGCCGGGCTCACGCCGGAGATCTCCAGCGCGGCCGCGGGGGCGGCCAGCAGCAGGGCTACCGCGAGGTTAAGCAGCCTTCTCATTTTCCCTCCTGACTATGCCTACCAGGTCGTAGATGTCGTCCAGCTCGTAGTCCGCGCCCGAGACGGGGGTGTCGAACTCGTTGCCGTACTTGGCCCAGGCGGTCTTCATGCCGAAGGCCTTGGCGCCCTTGATGTCGCGCTCGGCCCAGTCCCCCACCATGATGGCGGCGGCCGGCTCTACCTGCATCAGCGACAGGATCTTCTTGAACGGCTTGGGCGAGGGCTTCTTCTCGCCGGTGTCCTCGAAGGTGACGACATGCTCGAAATAATGGTGCAGCCCGAGGCCGACGATGCGCATCCAGACGGACAGGCGCGGCGCGTCGGACACCACGCCCATGCGCACGCCCATCTTGAGCAGGTCGGTCAGGGCCATCTTCACGTGCGGGTAGAGGGTCATATGGCCCTCCTTGGCGCGCTTGTAGCCGATGATGCCGGCGGCGAGGATCTTGGGGTCCACCTTGCCGAACTCCTTCATCAGCACCTTGTCGAAGATGTTCTGGTCCTCGATGCCTTCCTTCCAGTAGATCTCGAAGATCTTCTCCCGGAGCTGCTCCTTGGGCATGGGCAGGCCGGCGTCTATCATGGCGTCCACTGCCGCGTCCACCGCGGCGCGCTTCATGCGCATGAAGTCCATCAGCGTATTGTCGATGTCGAGGATTACCGCTTTTATCATGTAAGCTCCGGGCCCGGGGGCCGACTACTTAGAGACGCGCTCGACGTAGGTCCCGGTGCGGGTGTCTACGCGGATCTGGTCGCCTTCGTTGATGAACATGGGCACTTTCACCACCAGGCCGGTGTTCACCGTGGCGTCCTTCATGGTGTTGGAGACGGTGTCGCCGCGCACGCCGTCGACGGTGTGGGCCACGGTCATCACCAGGTTGGCGGGCAGCTGGATCGTAAAGAAAGCGTCGTTGAGGTAGACGCCTTCGACGAGCATGTTCTCGGTCATGTAGGGCAGCATGGCCTTGATCTTTTCCTTGGGCAGGCCGACCTGCTCGTAATTTTCGTTGTCCATGAAGTAGGCCATCTCGGGTTCGGCGTACACGTAGGTCTTGGGGCGCTTCTCCACCATCACGTCCTTGAACTTGTCCTCGGGGCGGTAGGCGGTCTCGATGATCGAGCCGGTCTCGATGTTGGACAGCTTCACGCGCACCACGGCGCGGGCCTGGGATTTGCGGTGGTGCTGCACGGTCATCACCTCGACCATCTGGCCGTTCTCGTTGATGAACATGCTGCCCTCTTTGAATTGACTTGCGAGTATCATGTGTTTCTCCTTATTTGTCGCACCCCGTGCATGCGCCCGGGGCCGATTACCGGCCCGGCCTTCGTCGGCCGGGTGCTCTACAAGGGGAACCTAAGGTTCCCCATTTCATCGTCGCTCGGCCCTGCGGCCTCGCTGAACCCCTCCTATGAGGAGTTCCTTTCAAATCACTTCGTCAGGCCGCTTGCGGGTTGGCCGCCTGGTAGGCCATTACTTTCAGCGCCAGTATGCGTTTCTCCATCGGCGGGTGCGTGGCCAGCAGGTCCGCCGTAAAGCCGAGTTTTTCCTCTATCAGGCTGCCGCGGGGGTCGGCGATGCACATATGCGCCACGCCGTTGTCCACGGCGTTGGTGGGCATGACCGCGCGGCGGATCTTCTCCAGCGCCGCGATCAGCGCCAGCGGGTTGCGGGTCAGCTCGGCCGCGCTGGCGTCGGCCAGGAACTCGCGCTGGCGGGAGATGGCCATGGCGAGCATGCGAGAGAGCAGCGGCGCGAGGATGATGGCGACGAGCCAGATCGCGAAGAAAAGGAGCGCGGCGCCGCCCTTCTTGCCGGAGCCGCCGGAGCTGCGCGAGCCGCCGTAAGAGGTGCTCCTGCCGCCGTAGCGCATGGAGCGCCCGGCGAAATCGGAGAGCAGGGCTATGGCGCCCAGCAGGGCCGCCATCACCGTCATCAGCCGCATGTCGTAGTTGCGGATATGGCTCATCTCGTGGGCCACCACGGCCTGCAGTTCCTCGCGGTTAAGGGAGGACAGCAGGCCCTCGGTGACGGCGATCACGGAACTGTCGGGGCTCATGCCCGTGGCGAAAGCGTTAAGATCCGGGTCCGGGACCACGTAGGCCTCGGGGGCAGGCAGGCCGGAGGCGGTGGCCATCTCCCTGACCACGTTGAGGAACTGCCGCTCCTTGTCGGAGGAGGACTGCACGGCGCGGCGCGCCATGGTGGAGCGCAGCACCATGGCCTTGCCGTTGAACATGCTGTTGGCGGCCAGGCCCAGGCCCGCCAGAAGGGAAAGGATGGTGCCGAACGGCACTTTGGAAGCGGCGCCCTGGCGCCGCGCCTCGTAGAAGCCGTCAGAGTTCATCGCCATCTGCGGCTGGCCGGCCGGGTTGAAATTGAAATAGAAATAGTCGAAACCCAGACCGAGCAGCAGGAAAAAAGCCACGAAGGCGGCCAGTATAATGGCCGTCGTCCGCCTGTTGGAAGCCTGCTGTTCGTATATGTTCATGCGTTATGCCGGGCGGCGCACCGCCGCCCGGGCCAGGGACCGTTTATATCGTCAGGTTAACCTTGGGGTTCTCCCTCTCCGGGGAATCGGCCGGGAGCTCCCACAGCGCCGACAGGGTGAAGCCGAGCATGGAGGCGAACATGTTGGTCGGGAACACCTGCTGCTTGGTGTTGAACTTGGTGACCACGTCGTTGTAGAACTGGCGCGAGAAGCTGATCTGGTTCTCGGTGTGGGTCAGTTCCTCCATCAGCGTGCGCACGGCCTCGTTGGCTTTAAGGTTGGGATAGTTCTCGGAGATGGCGATGAGCCGGCCCAGGGCCTGGGTCAGCATGCCTTCCTTGGCCAGGATGTCGCCGGTGTTGCCGGCCTGCCCGGCGGAAACCGCGGCGGCCCGGGCCTGGATCACGCGCTCGAGGGTCTCTTTCTCGAACTTCATCTCGCCCTTCACCGATTCCACCAGGTTGGGGATCAGGTCGTGGCGGCGCTTGAGCTGCACGTCGATCTGCCTGAAAGCGTTGGCCACCTGGTTGCGCAGGCCCACCAGGCTGTTGAACATCACCACCACCCAGGCCGCTACCGCTAAAAGTACTATCGCTAATATCGTCATCTTTCCTCCCTTATTTTCTTCCGCTTAATTCGTTCTGGTCAGGATCTCGCAGCCGGTTTTGGTCACGAGCACCGAATCCTCTATGCGCACCCCGAACCTGCCGTGCAGGTAAATGCCCGGCTCCACGGTAACGGCCATGCCGGCGCGCAGCACGGCCTGCGAGGGAGCGTTGACCCGCGGGAATTCGTGGATCTCCAGCCCCAGGCCGTGGCCGGTGCCGTGGGTGAAGTACTGCCCGTAGCCGGCGTCCACTATCAGGCCGCGGGCGGCGGCGTCCACGGCGCTGGCGTTAACGCCGGCCTTCACCGCGGCGAGCCCCGCCTTGTGCGCGGCGGCCACGACGGCGTAGACCTTCTTGAAATCCTCCGGCGCGCGGCCGTGGAAATAGGTGCGGGTGATGTCCGAGCAGTAATGGCCGTACAGGCAGCCGTAGTCCAGCAGCACGGCCTCGTTGTTCTTCAGCCGCCGCTCGGAAGTGGCGTGGTGCGGCTTGGCCGAGTTGGGCCCGAAAGCGACGATCATGTCGAAGGACGGGCCCTTGGCGCCCATGGCCTGCATCACGTCCTCGAGTTCGCGGTACACGGACATTTCAGTGCGGCCGGTCTTTATGCGGGGCCGCACCAGGCCGAAAGCTTTAGCGGCGATGCGGCAGGACTTGCGCAGGGCCTCCGCCTCCTGGCCCTCTTTCACGGCGCGCAGCGCCCCGGTGAGGCCGTTGTGCTCCAGCGCGCCGCCCTTGCGCCAGGCGGAGCCGCGGGAGTAGGTCTCGGAATCGGGTTCGAAAGCGAACCGTTTAAGCTTAAGTTCCTTCGCCTTGGCCAGGGCGCGGCCGGCCCGGTCCAGGTCTTCCGCCACCGGCACCGCGAAAGCCACGGTCTCCTTGAACTGCTCCACGAACATCCGGGGCATGAAGACCCAGGCGCCGGCGCGGGTGACCAGCATGACGCAGTCGTCGAGGTGGAAGCCGGTCAGATAGCCGATCTCCAGCGTGCGGCCGAGCAGCAGGCCGTCCAGGCGGTGCTGTTTGAGCAGGAGCTGCAGGTCCTTGATGCGCGCGGCGTGAGTATTCATAAAGTATAGCCCTGAAAACGAAAAGTAGCCGCCGGCCGGGCCGGAGGCATGGTAATTATACTATTTTTGATATCAAGGACGGAGCGTTCAGGCGCCGGCCAGCAGCCCGGCCAGGGCCGCGAACTGGGGCAGCGAAAGTTCCTGGGCCCGCACGGTCGGCTTGAGGCCTGCCCTCTCCACGGCCGCGGCGGCCTTGGCCTTTTCCACGCCGCAGAGGGCCAGGGAATTTATCAGGGTCTTGCGGCGGTGGGAGAAAGCTTTCCGCGCCAGGGCCCGGAACCTCTCCTCCTCTTCCGGGGAAGGGAAGAAAGACCGGGGCTTGAACAGCAGCACCGAGGAATCCACGGCCGGCACCGGCTTGAAGCTGCCCGCCTTCACGTCGAGGAGCAGCTCCACGGAAGCGCGGGCGGCCGTGATGAGCGACAGGTAGCCGTGGTCGTGGTCGCCCGGGGCGGCCGTAAGCTTGCGGGCCACTTCCCGCTGGAACATGAAAACAGCGATGGAAAAACCGCCGAAGAACAGGGTTTTTTCCAGTATCGGGGTGGCGCACTCGTAGGGCAGGTTGCCGATAAAGGCGGTGCGGCCCGGGCCGGCCAGCGCAGCCAGGTCGGCCGCCAGGAAATCGGAATTCACCACGTTCAGGCCGGGGAATTTGGCCTTCAGGTCCGGCAGCAGCCTCGGGTCTATCTCCACCGCGGTCAGGCGGGAGCCGTACTTGGGGAAAAGAAAAGAGGTAAGCGCCCCGCCGCCGGGGCCTATCTCTATGACGCGGTCGAACTCCCCCCCGGCTAGCCCTTCCGCTATGCGGGCGCAGATGCCCGCGTCGGCTAAAAAGACCTGGCTGTAGCGCGGCATCAGGTGAGGGTCTCCATCTTGAGCTTGATCTCCTCGCCGAGCTTCCAGACGTCGCCGGCGCCCAGCGTGAGGAACACGTCGCCGGACTTCAGCTCCTTCATCAGCTCGAGCGCGCCGGGGAAAGCGGCGGCGCGGGCCTTGTTGCGGAGCAGCTGCTTCAGGATAAGGCCGGAATTTACTCCGGGCAGCGGCTTCTCCCCCGCGGCGTAGACCGGGGCCACGTAGACGCGGTCGGCGTTAGCGAAGGCGCGGCCGAAATCTTTGTACAGGAGCGCTGTGCGGGTGTAGCGGTGCGGCTGGAAGAGCACCACCAGGCGCCGGCCCGGGAAAAGCCCGCGCGCGGCCTCCAGCGTGGCCTTCACCTCGGTCGGGTGATGGCCGTAGTCGTCCACAAAATCCACCCCGTCGGCCTCGCCCAGCCTGTCCATCCGGCGCTTCACGCCGGTAAAATCCCGGAGGCCCTCGGCCAGTTTTTTAAAGTCGAAGCCCAGGTAGCAGCCGGCGGCCAGGGCCAGCAGGGAGTTGCGCACGTTATGCGCCCCGCCGAGCCGCAGCCGCACCGGGCCCATTTTTTTGCCTTTATAAAAAGCGGTGTAGGAGGCGCCGGCGGCGCCGAATTTAACGTCGCGGGCCGTCCAGTCGGCGCCCGGGGTCATACCGCAGGTGAGATGCGGGACTTTAAGTCCGGGCAGCAGCCCCCGCAGCACGGGGTCGTCGGAACAGAGCACCGCCATGCCGTAGAACGGCACCTTGGCGAGGTGGGCGCGGAAAGCCGCCTTGAGGGTGTCCATGTTCCCGTAATGGTCGAGGTGGTCGGAGTCTATGTTGGTGACGCAGGTGACGAGCGGCGAGAAATAGAGGAAAGACCCGTCGGACTCGTCGGCTTCGGCCACCAGGTATTCGCTGCGGCCGAGCTTCAGGTTGGACCCGGCCCCCTTCACGATGCCGCCTACCACGGCGGTGGCGTCGGCGCCGGCGGCCTCCAGGGCCGCGGCCGTCATGGAGGTGGTGGTGGTCTTGCCGTGCGTGCCGGCCACCGTGATGGTTTTCTTGAGCTCCGCCAGCTTGGACAGCATCAGCGCGCGCTGCACCACGGGCACGCCCAGCCGGAAGGCTTCCCTCAGCTCGGGGTTCTCGGGCTTTATCGCGGAACTGACAACGACGGCGTCGGGCGAGCGCAGGGCACGCGGCGAGTGGCCGATATGGATCTCCGCCCCTTCCCGGGCCAGGGCCCGGGTTATCTCCGACTCCCTGGCGTCGGAACCGGAGACGCGGTAGCCGAGGCCGAGCATCAGCCGGGCGATGCCGCTCATGCCGATGCCGCCTATCCCGATAAAATGGGCTTTCTTCAAATTGTCCAGCGAAAGGTCGCCTGCGTAGTTCATCTTCCGTTCTCCATCAGTCTTACCTTGTAGTCCAGCCAGGCCCGGGAGGCGGCCACGGCCTCCGCCCAGGTCTCCGCGGAAAGTTCAAGTATAGCAGTATCGGCCATGCGCCCGAAAGCGTCCTCGAAAGCCGCCGCGCCGCGGCGGTAGAAAACCAGGCAGGGCGCGCCGGAGAAAAGCAGTTCCACGGCCTTGGCGCTGAACTTTTCGGAGCGCGCGGCCATCGGCCCCAGCTCGTCTAAAAGCAGGACCTTCCCGGCGGCGGCGGCCGACTCCAGCGCCGGGAGCGCGACGCGCTCCAGGGCGGCCGGGTTAAGGCCGTATTTATTGAACGCCTCTCCCGACACCAGGCTCCGCGACGCCAGGGTCTCGCGCCCGCCGCCCAGCGCCTCGACGTCGAAGCCGTCCCTGGCGGCGCCGGCGCGGCGCTCCAGCGTGCGGAAGCCGCCCAGCCAGCGCCCGTAATCGGCGGCCAGCCGCGAGCTCAGGCGCTCTTTCAGGGCGCAGTCGCTGAAACCGAAAACCAGCCTTACGGCCGCCGTCAGGCGCGCGTCAGTCATCGCTTCCCCCCCTCCAGCCAGCCCTTGTTGGCGGCGGCGGTCTTGTTGCCCGGGTCCAGCCGGAGCGCTTGCGCGTATTCGGCGAGGGCTTTCTCCTCGGAACCGGCCTCCACCCAGGCCGCCCCGCGGCCGAGGGCGTCCAGCGCCCCGGCGCCGGAAAATTCTTCCAGGGCGGCGCCGTGCTCGCCCAGCAGCAGGTAACCCAGGCCCTTTAGCAGGCCCAGGCCGCGCGGGTCCGCCTCCTCCAGCTCCTCCATGGCCTCGGCGGCGTTTTCCAGCCAGGAGTCGCCCATCACCCAGAGGCCCATGTCGTTGCCGACGTCGCGCGGCTTGTAGAGGGCCTTATTGGCGGCGTCCTTGCGGCCGGAAGGCGCCGAGGTCTCGATATTGAAATTCAGGCGGGCGTCGCTGGAACCCGCCACGCCCTTCACCAGTTTTTCCGCCTCGGCGGCTATCTCGTCGGCGCGTTTGGCCCGCTCGGCCGCGGGGGCGGCCGGCAGGAAATACTCGCGCTTGGTGTAGCTGACGCGGGGGCGGCGGAAAGCGGTCTCCAGGCTCCCCTTAAGTTTTTCCGCGCCCCCTGGCTGCAGGGAGGTCTTGGGGGTTTCAAGCAGCTCCACGGTGATCCTGGCGTCCTGGTCCGGAGGGATCTTCCGCAGGGCGGAGAACAGCGGGCTTTCGCGGCCGGTCTCCGGCGGAGCGGGGCGCCCGGCGTAGGCCAGCGCCATGGAGATCCCGCCCTTCTCGTTGACCGGGGCCAGCAGGAAAGCCCGCTCCAGGACGGCCGGGATCTCTTTGGCCTTACCGGCTTTTTTAAGCGCCCAGCCCAGCCTGAACCGGGCGACGGAATCCCCGGGTTTTATGGCCACGGCCCGGCGGTAGAGCTTTATGGCCTCGGCCAGGCGGCCGTCGCGCTCGCGCAGCACGGCCAGCTCCAGCACGGCGTCTTCGTAATCGGGAAAAAGCGAGACGGCCTTCTCCAGCTGCACCGCCGCCTGCTCGTAGCGGCCCAGGCGGGCGTAGAACATGCCGAGCTGGTAGCGGTAGAGCGGGCTGGCGGGCTCCAGGGCCGCGGCCGCCCTGAAATAGTCCAGCGCGCGGGCGGGCTCGCCCAGGGCGTGGTAGACCGAGCCGGCGTTCATGCGCACGTCGGAGCGGGACGGGTCCAGGCGCTCCGACTGCAGGAAATCCGCGAGGGCTTGCCGGTATTGCCCGTCCCGCGCGCGCACGATGCCGCGCAGCTGGTAGGCCATGGAGCTCTTCGGGTCCAGCTTAAGCGCGGCCTCGAACTCCTCGAGCGCCTTGGCCGGCTCGCCCAGCCAGTACAGCGCGGAACCGTACAGGAGCCGGGGCCAGGGGCTCTCCGGGCTTTTCTGGGCGGCTTTGAAGAATTCGTCGGCGGCGGCGGCGTAGTCCTGGGCCTCCATCAGGCCGTAGCCGCGCCGCAGGTTGACCGCGCTCTGCTCTTCCATGATGCGGTCCCACACGGTCCGGGAGCCCGGCGGGGCGGATGGAGCGGCGGCGGCCGGGAAGGCCGCGGCAAGCAGCAGCGCCGCGGCGGTCGCGGCCTGCGTGATGATCGCTTTGATGCGCATTAGGACGGGGGAGCGGCTACTCTTTCTCTACGGTAATTTTCCGCGGGGCGCTGTACTTGCCTTCGAAGCCCAGCAGGTCCACCAGCGCCACGCGCATGTAGTAGTCGCCGGCCGGGATGCGCCCGTTGAGGTTGATGGTCTCGAAGGCGTCGTAGGTCTTGTCCAGCGCCAGCGTGGTGAAGGCCGGGGTTTTGGAGACCTGCAGGTGGTAGCTGGCCACCGGGTTGGCCACGGAGATCATTTTCACGATCTCGTTGGCGTCGATGTTCTTGTCGTCGAGATTGCCGGTCTGCGGCATGTTCTGCGTAAGATTTTTATCGCCGGGGAGGGCCGCGTTAACCCCCGGAGTCTTGCCGGTCTTCAGGTTGCCCAGGGAGATCTTCCCGCCCTCGCTGCGCAGCTGCGGGCCGGAGGAGGCGGTAAGGGTGGTCTGGGCCCCGTCGAGCTGCGGCAGCGGCGGCATCTTGACCGGCTCGGAGGGCGGCATGTCCATCTTCACCTCGGCGGTGAAGCCGGCCTGCACCTCCACGGTCTTGCCCTGCGCTTCCACGTCGGCCTTGCCCTTGTAGACCTGCACCAGCGTGGTCAGGTCGTCCTTAAGCTTGGCGCCGAACTCGGTATCCTTGGTCTTCGGGGTGATCCTGGCGGAGGCGGTGACCACGCGCGAGCGCAGGCCGCGCAGTTCGCCGGCCAGCAGCTCCACGTCCACGTTCTTCTTGCCGGGCGGGCGCAGCACGGCGATGGAATTGGGGAACAGGTTGAGCACTTCGCCTGTATAGAACCGGATGTCGGCGCGGGCGTCCACCTTGGTGCGCACGGTGTCGCTCTTGAAAAGGTCCATCTTGGCCGCGACGCCGCCCCAGTCGGGGGCGCCGGTGCGGCGGAACATGACCTCGTTGACGAAATAGACCAGCTTGGCGGCGCGGAACTGTTCCTTGATCAGGTTCACCGGGACCTTGAGCGCCATGCCCGGCAGCGCTATCGACGGGTCCGCCGCCGGCAGCCTGTTGTATTTCAGGATCTCCCCCCATTTCTTGGGGTCCTTGAGGTAGGTGTTGGAAATGCTCCAGAGCGTATCGCCGGGCTTGACGATGATGGTCTGCAGCTCCTCGGCGGGAGTGGCCGCCGCGGGCGAGAACAGCAGCAGCAGCGCGGAGATAAGGCGCCTCACGCGGCCTCCTTGACCACTACCCGGCCGCCCTCGTCCTTGCCCAGGTTCTTGGGGAAGGAGAACATGAATTTAGCGCCGTGCCCCACTTCCGACTCCACCCAGACCTTGCCCAGGTGGGCCGAAGCCACGAACTTGCAGATGGTCAGGCCGATGCCCGTGCCGCCGGCCTTCTGCCCTTTGACCTGCTCGAACTTCTCGAAAACCTTGGAGAGGTATTCCTGCGGGATGCCGTCGCCGGTGTCCCGCACCCAGGCGGTCACGGTGGCGCCGCTGTCGGCCACGCCGGCGGTGATGGTGCCGTTCTCCGGCGTGAACTTGATGGCGTTGCCGATCAGGTTGGTGAACATGCGCTCCATCAGCCCGGCGTCGGCGTTGACCAGCAGGTTTTCTTCCCCTTCCAGCTCGAAATGGATGTTCTTGCGCTGGCCCAGCGACTCGAGCAGCGAGGTCACCCTGGAGGCGACCTCCCGCAGGTTGACGGGCGCGATGGAGATCTCCATCTTGCCGGCCTCCATCTTGGCCGAGTCGAGGATATTGTTGATCATGCCGAGCAGGCGGAACGAGGCGCGGTCGATGGAGATGAGCATCTTCTTCTGGGACTCGTTGATGGGGCCCGGGATGCCCTTGAGCATGAACTCCACGAAACCCTTGATGGCGCCCATCGGGTTGCGCAGGTCGTGCGTGATGGAGTGAAGGAACTCGTCTTTTATGCGGGCGAGCTCCTTGTCGAGCGTGATATCGTTGAAGCCGACCAGCCGGCCGAAAGGCTCCGGGTGGCCCGGCGCGGTGATGGGCGCGGCGAAGCACCTGAAGAAGCGGTGCGAGGTTTCCTGGGAAAGTTCCAGCTCCCTGAAATAATTTTCTTTCTTGCTGCCGAACACGTCGAGCACGGACTCCCTGATCGCCTCGGCGGGGATCAGGCTCTCCAGCGTTTTTCCTTCCACCGGCGCGTCGTGCGGGATGCCCAGCACGGAGCGGGCCGTGCGGTTGGCCACCTGCACCCGGCCGGCCATGTCCGTCATCATAATGCCGTCCTCGGTGGAGAAGAGGATGGCTTCGGTGTTCTTCTGCTCGCGGATGATGCGGTCCACCTGCATGTCGGAATAGGATTTCAGCTGCGCGGTCATCTTGTTGAAGGTTTCGGCCAGGTCGGCGAGCTCGTCGGTGGTCTGCACCTCCGCCTTGCGGGAGAAGTCCCCGGCGGCCACGTATTCCGCGGCGCGGGTCAGCACGGTGATGGGCTTGGAAAGGCTGCGGCTGAAGTACCAGGCCGCGGCCACGGTGAGCACCAGGAACAGCAGCACCACGTAGATGGCCTGCCGCTCCATGAACATGGCGTACTTGTAGGCTTCGCTGCGGGGCTGCACCACCACCACGGCGCCGCCGAGTTCGGTTATAGGCGAGTTGGCGGCCAGCAGTTCGCGCCCGGAGGCGGTGCGGATCTCGGAGGAGCCGGAAGAAAGCGATTTGACCGCGTTGGAGGAGAACTCCCAGGCGGCGGCCTCCGCGGCCGCCTCGGCCGGCAGGTCCCCGGGCCAGGCGATAGGTTTGCCCGCGGCGTCGAGCACGACGGGGAAACCTTCCGCGCCGACGCGCTTGAGGTCGAGGGAGGCGATGAAGGCCGGGAGGTCCAGCTCCGAGCGCAGGACCATGTCCTTGCCGAAAGGGTAGTACAGCACGGCGAGCCTGGTGGCCCCGTCCACCGAGACGTGGCGGGTGCCTTTCCTGGCGGCCTTGAAGCCTTCCGTGGCGGCGTATTTTTTAAGCCCTTCCTCTCCCCCGCCGTAGGGAGACAGCATCTTTATGAGCTCGGCCCCGTCCTTGGAAAGCACCGAGAGCTGTTTTATCTCCCGGCGGGTCTCCAGCAGGGCCGACAGCATGGTCTGCTTGTTCTCCCAGTCCATCTGCAGCATGGCGGCCATGGACGAGCGGAGCCCCAGGTCGGCGCTCCTGACGTAGGTGTTTATTTCGGAGGCGAGCTTGTCGGCGGAGGTCTGGTGCAGCTCCATCAGGGCGTTGATAACCCCGGTCTGGCCGAGGTTGATGAGCCGCAGGCCGAGCAGGGTCATCGGCAGGACCGAGACCAGGACCAGCACGGCCACGAACTTGTAGAGCAGCCTGAACCTTATGGTTTTCACGATTTTTAATTATACCATTCTTGCGCGCGGTACGGCCGGGGCCAGGCGGGTCAAAGTTTCTCCAGCAGGAGCGCTATCCCCGCCAGCGCCCTGGCGCGGTGGCTGAGGACGTTCTTCTGCGCGGCGGAAAGCGCGGCCAGCGTACCTGGGCCGGCGCCGACCTCGAACAGCGGGTCATAGCCGAAGCCGTTGGCGCCGCTGGGCGCGGCGGCTATCCTGCCTTCCAGCGTGCCGCGGGCCAGCGACACTTCTCCGGCTGGGGAGGCCAGCGCCACCACGCAGGCGAAGCGGGCGGAACGCTTTTCGGGCGGAACGCCGGCGAGCCTGGCCAGCAGCAGCGCGTTGTTCTCGGCGGCCCCGGCGGTTTCCCCGGCGAAGCGGGCCGAGCGCACGCCCGGCGCGCCGCCCAGCGCGTCCACCTCCAGGCCGGTATCGTCGGCCAGGGCCCAGAGCCCGGTGAACCGGGCGGCCGCCAGGGCTTTCTTTGAAGCGTTCTCCTCCAGGGTCAGCCCGTCCTCCTGCGCCGGGGCCGCCCCGGGAAATTCGGCGAGGGCCCGCAGGCGCAGACGCAGCGCGGGGAGGATGTCCTTTATCTCTTCAAGTTTATGGCGGTTGAAAGTCGCTATGACCAGTTCTTTTTCCATGAGGCTCCGGGGGTAAAAAGCGGGCTGAAATATATTAAAATATAGCCGTGGCCGATAACCCGGTAAATCTTAACATTTTTGACGGCGCGCCGCCCCTGCTGCGGGACGCTCTGCCGCGCTTCGCGGGCCTGGCCGAACTGGCCCTCCCGGTAACGCCGGAGGCCGCCGGGGGAGCCACGCTCTACACGGTGCCCCCCTTCAGCGAGGGCGGGGTGGAGTTCCTGCCCGCTTTCACCTCCGACAGCCTGGTCAACCCTCCTTTCATACGGCAGCCGGCGCAGGCCGCGGCGCTGCTGTTCTTCCACGCCCCGGGGCACGAGCATTTCGTTTTTAACCCGGCTCTCCCGCTGGCGCGCGGGCCGCTGGCCCCCCTCAAAGCTTCCCGCAGGGACCTGTCCCTGCTGGCCGGCTTCCTGAAGACGGGGGACAAGGCTGGCGGTGGCGACCCGGGCAGGCTGGCCGCCGGGGAGTACGGCCTCGGCAGCCTGCACTCCGCCCATTACCTCTACGACCTGGCGGTGGCGCGCAGCCCCGGCTCGCGGGCCCGCTTCGCCCTCGGCTTCGTGCTGGCGGAGCTGGGCCTGCTGCAGGAGGCTTACGATTTTCTGAAGTCCGACTCCGACCCCGAGGCCCGGCTGTGCCTGGCCATGATCCACAGGAAGACCGGCGACCTGCAGCGGGCCAGGGAGATCCTGGCCTCGCTCGACAAGGGGACCGTGCTCGACGAAAGGGCGGCGGTGGAGAACGCCTGGCTGGACCTGGAAACCTCGCCCGAAGACGCTGAAAAAGCCTTCCAGCGCCTTTCCTCCTCCTCCTTCGACAAGACCGAGGCCCTTTCCGGCCTGGGCGCGGCCATGGCGAAGAACGCCTTCCGCACCAAGGACAAGGGCCGCCTGGCGGGGGCGGCCTCGGCCCTGCGCTCCGCCCTGGTGTCCCCCTCGCCGGCCTCCTACCGCATCTTCTTCCAGCTGGGCAGCATTTATTTCCGCTCGGGCGACATGCCCCAGGCCGAGTCCTGCTACCGCCGCTCGGCCGCCCTGGCCCCGGCGGTGCAGGCCCTGGCTAACCTGGGGCTGACGCTGCTGAAGTCCGGCAAACTCCAGGAGGCCGCGCAGGTAACTTCCCAGGTGGCCCTCACCGATATCGCTTCAGCCCGGCGCCTGGCCGCCGAATTCCCCAAGGACAAGCTGGGAGAACTGTTCCAGCCGCCGCCGGAGCCGCAGCGGCCGGAGCCCGAACCGGAACCGGCGCAATACTCCGCCCTGGGGAGCATGAAAGAGGTAATGCCGGAGATCCCGGCCGCGTTCAGGAAAGCGCAGGCCGGCTCCCCGGTAATTCCCGCCGCCCCCGCGCAGGAACCGGCACCGCCCGCCGCCGTCCCGGCGCCGCAGCCGGCCCCCGAAGCCGCTCCCTCCCAGCCGCCTTCCGGCGGTCTTGAAAGCTCCGGGGCAGACTACCAGTTCATAAACCCCTCCGCGCCCGCAGCCGGACTGGCGCCCGCGCAGCCGCGCGACTCTTCGGTCTCAGGCAGGAAACCGGGGTCCGGCCCGGGCATGAAGGCCCAGGCGCCGGCCCCGGCCCGCGAAGTCAAGTTCGAGACCCTCCGCGACGTGATGGCCGCCCCCTCGGCCCCCAGCGAAGAGGACAGCCGCAAGGACGAGTTTGTCTCCAGGGCGTTCAAGCTGGCCTCCGCCCTGGAGGACGAATTCGGCAAGAAGATCTATTTCAACCTCGACGGGCTCAACGAAGTGGAGCGCAAACTGCGGCTCACCTTCCTGAAGGGCAGCGGCAACCCGCAGAAGAACATAGAAGCCGTCAAGGACAGCGCCGCCTTCCTCTGCTATTTCCTGCAGGAGCGCCACAAGGGGCGCCTGGTGAAGATGCCGGACTTCGACCCGTGGGGCTGGCCCATGGTGATAGAGCGGCCCGGGATAAAGGTCACCACCTACCCGATCCAGCGGACCTGGCGCCTGCTCTGGCAGGAAACCGTGCCGGAGCCCGGCTGGCTGACCAAGTATTTCGAATGGGTGTCCGGCCGCATCGCCGGCGCCGAAACTCCCGCGTCCGGCGCCAAAGCGGCGAAGAACAGGATCACCAGCCATCAGGAAAGGATCGCCGACGCCCAGACTGAGCACCGCAGGATGATGGTGCTCGCCTCCTCCATCTCCGAAACCTCGCACATAGAGCTCGCCCGTTCGGGCGTAGCCAAGCTGGAGAAAGCCATAAGGACGGGCTTTAAGCCCGACATCCCGCCCACGGCCGACGGCTGGAAACTGCTGCGCTGCTACGGCCACGTGCTGGCCGCCATAGCGGCCAGGGACTTCAAGGCCGCCTGGTACAACGTGGACGGCGAGGACGGCGGCTGGTCCATGCAGCTGCCCTGGAAAACCATCATCTTCCCGCTGGGCAAGGTCTACAAGACCGCCTCTGCCGGCGGGGACCTGGAGGCCTGGTACGAGGCGCTGCTTAGCGAGAAGCTGCGCTACCAGCCCGGGCCCAAGTAGGCCTAGGACTTTAGACCTTGATTAAAGGCGCTTTTTCAGTAATAATTCTTTAAGTAGCCGCATACCTTTTGGTTTCAGGAGACTAAATGCTGCCCTCACTGCTCGCCTCCCTGCTTCTATCCACGGCCTTCGCCGGCCCCGCATTGGACTCCCTTTCCCTCGGCTCCCCCGCCCCGGCGGCCGCCCCCGAACCCGCCCGCCCCCCCTTGCGCGAATGGACCGTGCTGGTCTACATGAACGGCAAGAGCAACATAGAGCCTTTCGCCCTGGGCGACCTGAACCGTTTTGAAACCATTGGCTCCTCGGAAAAAGTGGCCATCGTAGCCGAGATAGGCCGCTCCAAAGGCCTGGACAACGACACCACCGCCGACGGGGACTGGGCCGGCGTGCGCCGCTACTACGTCACCAAAGACGCGGACCTGGAACACATCGCCTCCCCGCTGCTGGCGGACCTGGGCGACCCGGACATGGGCGACTGGCGGCAGGCCGCGGCTTTCCTGAAATGGGGCAAGGCCGCCTACCCGGCGAAAAAATACGTTTTCGTGATCTGGGACCACGGCTGGGGCTGGCTGGACCCGGTGAAGCCCGGCCAGGGGCCCGACGAAAGTAAATCCATCTCGCACGATTTTGTGACCGGCAATTATATCGGCACCCGGCAGATGGGCGGCATTTTCAAAGAGGCCGGCAAGGTGGACCTGTACGTCTCCATGGCCTGCTTCATGCAGATGGCCGAGGTGGCCTACGAGATCAAGGACGGCGCGGACGTGATAGTGGGCGCCGAGGAAGTGATACAGCTGCCCGGCCTGAACTGGGAGAGTTTCCTGTCCCTGCTCAAGGCCGACCCCGCGGCCGGCGCCGAGAAGGCTGGCGTCTTTATGGTGGACACTTTCAAGGAAATGTATTCCCGCCCTGAAATGCTGGAACTGCTGACGCAGGGCGGCTACGGCACGCAGCTGTCGGCCATACGCGGGGCCAAAATGCGCGGCCTCGTGGCGAAGATAAAGGATTGGTACACCCTGACCATGGCCGCCGGCGACCGGGCCGCGCTGGCGAAGGCGAAGACGGAAGTGGTGCGCTTCGAAATAGGCGACCCCTCTACCGACCCCGACAAGCAGATAGCTTTCTACGGCGACCTGTCGCATTTCGTGGACCTGGCCGCGCGCCACGCCGACCAGTCCCGCCCCGGCGCTCCCGCGGCTAAAGCGGCCGGCGAGCGGCTCAACAAGTTCATAGCCAACGAGCTGCTGATCAAGAACGCCTCCATCGGCCGGGACCGCACCGGCAAGGACTTCTCGGCCGTAAAAGGCCTGGCCATCAACATTCCCGGCCGGCCCGGCACGCTGATCGAGTACTATCCCACCTACGAAAAGCTCCTCTTCGCGCAGGACAGCGGCTGGGGCGTTTTCACGAAGTACCTGGAAGCCGCGAACTAGGGGCTTTCCTTATATAATGGGCAAACCACCGGAAGCCGGCAGCAGTTTTGGGCCGGCTTTTCTGCTTTTGGACGCGGGGCAGCGGCGCGCCCTGTCGGCCTATTACGCCTTCGCCCGGGAGGTCGACGACATAGCCGACGACCCGGCCCTCCCGCCCGGGGAGAGGGCGCCGCGCCTGGCGGCCTGGCGCCCGGCCGTGAGCAGGATCTTCGCCGGCGCGCCGCAGGGGCCGCTGGAAACGGAACTGGCCGCCGCGGCGCGGGAGTTCCCCCTCAAGCCCGAACATTTCCTGCTGGTGCTCGACGGCGTCGGCCTGGACCTTTCAAAGAATTCCTACGCGACTTTTGAGGAGCTGGAGCGCTACCTGTACGGCGTGGCCTCCGCGGTGGGGCTGGCCTGCCTGGCCGTCTTCCGCTATACCGCGCCCCGCGCCGAAGAGCTGGCCGTCAAGCTGGGCTACGCGGTGCAGCTGACCAACATCCTGCGCGACGCCGCCGAGGACTACGCCGCCGGCCGGGTCTACCTCCCGGCGGAGGACCTGGCCCGCTTCGGCTGCCCGCCCGCCGGCCTGGGCGGTTCCAATTACACTCCCAATTTTATAGAATTGATGAAATTCGAGGCCGCGAGGGCGGAGGGGTTCTACGCCGAGGCGCTGGCCCTGGCCGACCCGGCCGCGAAGCGGCAGCTGGCCCCCGCGCTGGCCATGGCCCGCCTGTACCGGGGCCTGCTCGCCAAGCTCGGCCGGCGCGGCTTCCGGATAAAGGAAAGGCGCATCCGCCTGACCGGGCCGGAGAAAGCCGGGGCGCTGTTAAAGGCCTGGCTGGACTACCTTAAGATCTGACGGAGAAATTATGCTTAAATCGGACGCCTGGATACGGGAAATGTGCAGGAAGCGCAAGATGATCGCCCCCTTTGTGGAGGGCCTGGTGGCCAAGGGCAAGGTCTCCTACGGCCTGTCCTCCTACGGCTACGACATCCGCGTCTCCGACGAGTACAAGGTCTTCACCGACGTGCACAACTGCGTGGTGGACCCCAAGGATTTCAACGACAAGTCCTTCGTGGACCTCAAGGCCCCGTACTGCATCGTGCCCGCGCATTCCTTCGCCCTGGCCCGCTCGGTGGAATATTTCAAGATCCCCCGCAGCGTCATCGGCCTCTGCATCGGCAAGAGCACCTACGCCCGCTGCGGCATAGTGGTCAACATCACCCCGCTGGAGCCGGAATGGGAAGGGCACCTGACGCTGGAGATCTCCAACACCACGCCGCTGCCGGCCAAGATCTATTCCAACGAAGGCATAGCCCAGCTGGTCTTCCTTGAAGCCGACCGCGAGTGTGAAACTTCTTACAAAGACAGGAAGGGCAAGTACCAGGCGCAGCGCGGGGTAACGCTGCCGCGCATACTGAAGAAAAGCCGGGCTTAAGCCGCAGGGGCAAGGGGGCCGCAGTTCCTTATGAAAGCAAACCTTCGTCGCGCTCTTTTTGCGGCGGCCCTCCTGGCCGCCCTGTCCGGCCCCGCGGCCGCCGGAGACCACCTGGTCCGGGCCCGCGAGACGGCGGCCCTGGGCGATCCCGCCAGGGCACTCTCCATAGCGATGGAAGGACTGAAGGCCTCCCCCGCCGACCGCGAACTTTTCCTTTACGCCGTGGAGATGCTGCCGGAAGCCCAGACTCCCCACACCGGAGCCCTGGCGGCCGCGGCGGCGGCCAGGGTGGAGAAGAAGGACGACCATTACGCCTGGTACCTCGGCCTGTGCAAAGCCCTCAGGGTATCGGCAAAATCCCAGGAAGCCCTCTCCAACTGCAAAAAAGCGCTGGAGCTGGAGCCTACGGCCTACCCCGTGTACCGGGAATTAGGGCTTACCTACGCCGCCGCCGGCAACCCGCGCAAGGCGGCCGAAACCCTGGAGCAGGGCGTGGAGATCTCATCGGCCGACTATAAAGCCCACTACAACCTGGGCCGCGTGCTCGAGCTGCGCGGCGACGGGGCGAGGGCCTCGCAGTCCTACTCCCGGGGTCTCGCGCTGTCCGGTCGCGACAAAACCACGGACGCGCAGTATTACCGCGCCCTCCTGAAGGCCGGCCTGCGGCGCGCCGGCGGGCTGAAAGCTAAAGCCCAGCCAAAGGTTAAAGCTCCCGTGAAGACCGCGGCCAGGAAAGCGGCCGACCCGCAGCAGGCCGCGGCCTGCCTGGCTAAATTCCGCGAAGAATTTTTAAAAGACAACCTCGGCACCGCCCTGGAGACCAGCGAGGGGTGCGTAAAGCTTTCCCCCGACAATCCGGAGCTGGCTTCGGAAAGGGCGCCCCTGATGGTGCGCGTCGGCAGATACGAGGAAGGCGTGAACGAATACGAAAGGGCCGCCGCCCTTTATGGTCCAAAAAATCCCATGTCCGCCTTCTGCCGGGTCAAGGCGGCCGAGACCTGGCTCAAACTGCGCGACACGGCAAAAGCCCTGGCCCAGTACCGGCTGGCCCTGGCCGCCAGCCCCCAAGACCTCAACGCGCTCAAAGGCCTGGCGGAGCTGCAGGAAACCCGCTCCGACCACTCCGGCGCGCTGACGACTTACGAAGCTATCCTGAAGCTCGACCCGGGCAACGCCAGGGCCGGCGCGCGCAGGGACGAGCTGAAGACCGCCCTGCTCAGCGACGACCAGATACTGGCCGAGCTGCACCTGCGGCAGGCGATAGACGAGCAAAAGGCCGCCCTGCTGCCCGAGGACGCCAAACTTTTCAAGTCCATAAAAGCGGCGGAACTGGGCGGGGCCGTGGACTACCTGAAGGCCAAGGTCCCCGCGGCCAGGGGCATGACCGTGGAGAAGAAAACCGCCGCCGGGACGCGGCTGCTGCTCACCGGGGCCGGCTACAAGGCGTATGTGTTCCACGCCAGCAAGGACGCGATAAAAGTTTTCGAGGGCAGCGGCGTGGGCCTGCGCGAGATCTTCCAGCTGCGGGACCTTTCCGGCGCCCCGGTCTTCGACCCGGCCGGCAAACTTACGCCCGAGGGAGAAGCGGTCTGGCGCACCGGCGCCGGCACGCAGAAGACCTGGCTGCTGCCGCATGAACCGGTGCAGGAAAACCCGAAAGCCAGGGAAGCCAGGCAGAAGATAGCCGCCCTGCAGGGGCGCGGCTGGCAGGAGATCTCGGAGCCGGAATACCTGTGGCTGCTGAAGGTCACGCGCTGCCCGGAGATAGCGCTGCAGAACGCGCCGGTCTCGGCCATAACACAGCTGGACGACGGCACCCGGCCGCGCTACATGCTCTGCTACGAGGAGAGGGCCGATTGCTCCAACCTCTGCAACAACAAGCTCCCCAGCTATATCGCTTCCTACCGCGCCAACACCACCTCCGAAATAGAGAGCGACTATTCCACCGCTTTCTTCGGCCGCGGCGCGATCAAGAAACGCCGTTTCTGCGAGAACGGTGAGGTCTGGATGGGCGACGTCGGGATCTCGAAGGACAAGAACCCGTGCGCGGCGCCCCTCCCGTCCCCCCGCTGAAACCGCCTTTGCATCCGCCCGGGAAATTTTGTATCATAATATGACTATGACACAGAAAACTACTTTACCCAAAGTCGACACCAACGAAAAGACCAGGAAATGGCATTTCCTGGACGCTTCCGACCAGGTGCTCGGCCGCCTTTCCACCAAGATCGCCGTGCTCCTGATGGGAAAGCACAAACGCGACTTCACCCCCAACATGGACTGCGGTGATTTCGTCGTCGTGACCAACACCGACAAGGTCCGCATCACCGGCAACAAGACCGAGGACAAGTTCTACTTCCGCCACTCCGGCTACGCCGGCGGCGCCAAGACCATCCCCTACAAGAGGCAGATGGAAAACGATTCCACCAAGGTAATGGAACTCGCCGTGAAGCGCATGCTTGACGACAACACCCTGCGCGGCAGGCGCATGAAGCGCCTGCGCATCTTCGCCGGCGCGCAGACCCAGTTCCCCCTTCCCAAGGCCGCGAAGTAAATACTAAAGGAAACAGAAAACATGGAAAACAAGAATCTCATACTGGCCACCGGCCGCCGCAAGACCTCCGTGGCCCAGATCCGCATGTCCCAGGGCGGCGAAGGCAAGATCACCATCAACACCAAGACCCCCGAGGCCTACTTCGGCAACAACCCGAGGCTCCGCCACGAGATCGTCAGGCCTTTCGACCTCACCAAGGACCAGAAGTTCGACTGCGTGATCAAGGTTGACGGCGGCGGCGTCTCCAGCCAGGCCGGCGCCATCCGCCACGGCATAGCCCGCGCTATCGCCAGCCTGGGCGACAGCTTCCGCGCTTCCATGAAGAAGGCCGGGTTCCTTACCCGCGACTCCCGCATGGTCGAGCGCAAGAAGCCCGGTATGCCCAAAGCCCGCAAACGCTTCCAGTTCTCCAAACGTTAATCAACGCCTGGCGTACTGCCGACCGGGGGAGGCCCAAAGCCTCCCCCGGTTTATTT
>CAYQJX010000033.1:0-24907 GCA_964417965.1 uncultured Elusimicrobiaceae bacterium | reverse complement strand
GGGCGATGTTGTAGCCGCCCTTGTTGTCGAAAGCCTGGATGTGGGAGCCGCGCACCCCGAGGTAGACCTCGCCCACGACCTCGTTGGCCTTGCTCTCCGCCGCCTCCATCACGTGGTCCACGGCGCGCGCGGTCTCCTCTATGTTGACCACCACGCCGCCCTTGAGGCCCTTGCACGGCGCCGAGGCCCCGGCGAGGATGCGGATCTTGTTGTGCTCCTCGTCACGCTCGGCGATAACGCAGGTGACCCGGCTCGACCCCATGTCGAGCCCGGCGATGATCTCTGATTTTCCCATATGATGCTCCAGAAATTAAGAAAGGTCTCCGGCAGTGCGCCGGCGGCCGCAGGATGTCTGACACGTCTTACCGCTTCAGCGAGGAAACGAAAACCTTGCCTTCCCTGAAATATCGCAAATCCACCCGCAGGGGCCCCCCGGCTTTCCGGGCGGCGTCTTCCATGACTTCATTCAATCTTAATATTTTTAAGCGGGTGAATTCAAATTCCCCCCAGAGCACGGTGGAACCGTCCTCCAGGCCGAGCCGGCAGTCCCCGGAAACGCCCGGGCAGTCCAGCAGCAGCGGCCGCGTGGCGAACAGGGGCCCGAGCGGCTTGACCGCGGCCAGGAAAGCGGCAAGGACCGGGGCCTTCTGGGCCTGGGTCCGCACCGAAACCGCGAAGGGCGCGGCCCCGGCGTCCCGCAGGCTTTCCGTCATGAAGCGGCCGGAGACGCCCAGGTAGGCCGTGGCCCCGTTGAGCAGCACGGGCGAGACCACCTCTTCCGGGAGGGCCTTTACGCTGGCCTTGCCGGTGAGAAAATTCCTGCCCACGCTGACCTCGGAAAGCCCGGGGTGGCGGCGGCGGATCTCCTCGGCGAGTTCGGCGCAGCGCCGGGCGGAAAGCGGCGAGTTGACGGCCTTGGCCATCAGCTCCCTGACGGAAGCGGCGGCCGACGGCGAGGGGCAGTCCACCTCGAAAGAGTCGGGCTTGAAGGACAGGATCCCGCCGCCGAAAAAGCCGCGGGCCGTCTTGAGCGCGGCGGCGGACAGCCAGGCGGCGGCCATCAGGCCGAGCACGGCCCCGGCCACGACCCCGCCGCGGCGCAGCAGGCTGTTGCGCACCTTCATGCGCACCCTTACCTTGTATCTTCTTTTTGCCGGCATCGCAGATATTATCCTGTAAAAGGCCGGTGGCTGTCAATCAAGTAACTATTTGCCTTGCCTTGCGGATTTTTTTTTGTATAATTACAACTGCTGTAGTACAAAAAGCGCCCGTAGCTCAGTGGTAGAGCATCCGCCTTTTAAGCGGGTGGCCGCGCGTTCGAATCGCGCCGGGCGCATTTATAAACGACAGTTTCCAAGGGGGAGACGCACAAAATGAAGAACACGAAAAAAGGTTTCACGCTGATAGAGCTGCTGGTGGTCGTGCTGATCATCGGTATCCTGGCCTCCATAGCCATCCCGCAGTACTTTAAAGTCGTCGAGAAGGCCCGCGTGGCCGAGGCTATGTCGCTCATCGCCAGCGTGAAGTCCGCCCAGGAAAGGTTCCTGGCCCGCGGCGGCACCTACACCAACGACCTCACCAAGCTCGACATCACCTACCCGGGCATGACCGCCACCACCGTGGCCACCAAGTTCTTCTCCGGCACCGTGGTCAACGGCACCTGCGCCAGCGGCCCCTGCTTCATGATGACCGTGACCCGCCACACCAACGCCTCCAGCGTCGCCGCCCGCTACGGCAGCTACGCCCTCAACGTCAACGTGCCGGACCGCCCCCAGGTACAGATGGCCGCCCCTTCGGCGGTGCTCAACGAACTGGTGGACTAAGGAAACGCACATGAAAAACGCAAAAAAAGGTTTCACGCTGATAGAGCTGCTGGTGGTCGTGCTGATCATCGGTATCCTGGCCTCCATAGCCATCCCGCAGTACTTTAAAGTCGTCGAGAAGGCCCGCGTGGCCGAGGCTATGTCGCTCATCGCCAGCGTGAAGTCCGCCCAGGAAAGGTTCCTGGCCCGCGGCGGCACCTACACCAACGACCTCACCAAGCTCGACATCACCTACCCGGGCATGACCGCCACCACCGTGGCCACCAAGTTCTTCTCCGGCACCGTGGTCAACGGCACCTGCGCCAGCGGCCCCTGCTTCATGATGACCGTGACCCGCCACACCAACGCCTCCAGCGTCGCCGCCCGCTACGGCAGCTACGCCCTGAACGTCAACGTGCCGGACCGCCCCCAGGTGCAGATGGCCGCCCCCTCGGCGGTGCTCAACGAACTGGTGGACTAAGAAAACAACGCAGCAACAAATAAAAAAACCCGCCTCGGCGGGTTTTTTTATGCCTTCCTGAATACCTTACTCGGCCTTCACCAGTTCCCCCGCCCCGGCCTCGTAGATCACCGACAGCCCGTCCCGCGCCAGCCAGAGGCGAGAGCCGCGCCAGGCGAAAGCGGAGAGCGGGCTGCCCGGCCGGGAGGTCTTCAGCGTAAAGACCCCGTCCAGGGAAAGCGTGTCGTCGAGGTTGTGCCGGTACAGCCGGCCCGTGGCGGAGACCGCTGCCCACAGGTGTGTTTTTGTCTTATAGATCTGGTCCGGCTTCTCCGGCAGCTTGAAGGAGACCGTGGGCGTCAGCTCGGAGTCCGGCATGCGCAGCACGGCGTTGCCCTCGCTGTCGCAGGTCCACAGGTATTCGCCGTCGTAGAACAGCGCGCTCACCTTGCCGGGCATGGGAAAACTCTTCAGCAGCGGCAGCCCGGGGGCCAGGCGCCTGGCCTCCACGGTCTTTTTCCAGGAGTCGGCCACGTACAGCGTGTCCCCGGCCAGGGCCAGGCCGCTGATATGCGTTTTCTCCAGCGGGAAAGTCTGTTCCAGGCGGAGGCCGTCCTTCTCTTCGGCGTAGACGTAGACGGCCTGCGTCAGCCAGTCGCCGGCCACGAGCTGTTTATCGTTCCACACCATGGCGGAGATATTCGCGGCGACGCCCGGGTATTCCTTATGATAGGCGGCGGCGGCCACTTTTGTCTGACGGTACACCATCGCGCCGGAGAACAGCAGGATGGCCGCCAGGGCCATCACCCAGGCCGGCCGGCGGCCGGGCCGGACTATGACCGGCTCCACCGGGGCGGCCGAGACGGGTTCCGCCGCGGGCAGCCGCCTGGCGGGTTCGGGAGCCCTTTGGCTTACGGGGGCCTCCCTGCGGGGCGGGACGGCGCGGATCACGGCCGGGGTGCCGGCCTGCACGAATTTTTTTACGGTCTCCACCAGCTGGGCGTTCTCGAACGGCTTCTGCAGGTATTCGTTCGCGCCGAGCTTCATCACGTCCACCGCGGACTGGATGTGCCCGTAGCCGGTGATCATGACCACGGGCAGGGTGCCGTCGATCTTCTTCAGTCCCTCCAGCACCTCGATCCCGTCCATGCCGGGCAGGCGGATGTCGAGCAGCACCAGGTCGGGGCGGCTCTCGGCGACCATCGCCAGCGCGGAAGGGCCGTCGCCGGCCTCGGAGACCTCGTAGCCGCGCAGCTTGAGGACATTGCGCACCGCAAGGCGCATGTCGGGCTCGTCGTCAACAATAAGAATGCGTGCCATATTCCCCTCAGGCTTCAGGTAATTCGATTATCGCCGTAGCCCCTTTACCGTGCTCGCTGGAAAGCTCCAGCGTGCCGCCGTGGGCCCGCACTACGTTCCTGGCCAGCGTAAGCCCCAGCCCCATCTTGCCGGGCCGGGTCGTAAAGAAAGGATGGAAGATCGCCCCCATGTTCTTCTTTTCCACGCCTTCCCCGGTGTCCGCGATCTCCAGGCGCTGCCTGCCGCCGGAGGAGGAGACGGAAACAGAGATCTCGCCGCCCGCGGGCATAGCCTCGGCCGCGTTTACCAGCAGCTGCTCCAGCGCCGTGGCGAAGCGCACGCGGTCCAGGCTGACTGCCTTAAGTTTATCCCCGCCCTTCTGCCGCACCTTTACGCCCTTCAGCCGCCCGGAGGAGCGCAGCGAGGTGAGCACCTCGGACAGCACCGAAGAGACGCGCTCCGGGGAGCGCTGCGGGAGCACGGGCCTGGAAAAATTCATTATCGTGTCTATCTTCTTCTGCAGCGCCACGATATTGCGCACGATCACGTCCAGGGACTCCTTGGCCCCCTCCGCCTCCGGGGCCTCGGAACAGAATTCCGCGTGGCTGCGGATGATGCTTATGGAATTGGCTATCTGGTGCGCCACTCCGGCCACCAGCTCCTCGAAGTCCGGCATGTAGCCGGGCGCGCCGGAAGACTGCCCGCGCGATTTAAGCTCGTCGAAATCCGTGCCGATCTTTTTCATGCGCGAGTTAACGTCGGAGAGCATCTTTTCCTTGATGACCAGCTTCTCCTCGGCTTCGCGCAGCATGGCGCGGTAAGGCCTGGACTTAAGCTCCTCGCGCAGTTCCTTCTCGCGGCCCTGCAGCTCCGCTTTTTCGGCGCGGGTGTCCTCCAGCTCGGCGCGCAGCTTCTCCAGGCGGCTTTCCTTGTCGGCCAGCAGGCGTTCCGCCTCCGTGGCCCTGGCCGAATGGGCCGGGGCCGCTTTCTTGCGCATCAGCGCCGCCAGGTTCTGCTTTTCTTTGCGCAGGGCTTCGGCCTCGTTCTTAAGCTCGTTTTCCGTCAGGGAAAGCTTGGAAATAGTGTTGTCGCGCTCCAGGATGCGGCCCTGGGCTTCCCTGAGCATCTCGTTCTCGGCCTGGATCTCCCTGGCGTATTTCTCCCCCAGTTCTATCCGGCTGCGGCGCAGCAGGGCGCATTCCGACTCCAGGCCGGACAAGGCGGAGCGCGCCTCGTCCAGCTCGAATTCTTTCTGTTTGAGCAGCGCGCCGGCGTTGTGCAGTTTCCCGGAAAGTTCGGCGTAGCGCGCCTTTTCGGCGCCGGAAACGGCGGCGGCTTCCTCCTCCACCTCGGCCAGCCTGTAGTTCAGGGTTTCTATCTCCACTTCCAGGGCCGACCTGGCCTCCAGGGCGCCCTCCAGCTCCATCTCGCGTTTTTTCAGCAGCGCCTGGGCGTCGCGCAGCCTGGCGGCAAGCTCGGAATGGCGGGTCTTTTCGGCCGCGCCCGAACCGGCGGCCTCGGTCTCGACTTCGCTTATCCTGGCGCGCATGATATCCAGTTCCGCCCGCAGCGCCTCGCGGCCCTGCGCGGAGGACTGCAGTTCCATCTCCCTATTTTTAAGCAGGGCCTCCGCTTCGCGCAGCCTGGAGGAGACCTCGGCGTAGCGGGCCCTCTCGGCGCCGGAGGCGCCGGCGGCCCCGCTCTCGATGTTCTTGATGCTGTTGCGCAGGGCTTCCACTTCGGTCAGCGCGGAATCTTTTTCCAGGCGGACAGCCTCGTTGGCCAGCACCAGGTCGTCGTATTTGCGCAGCAGGGCGGTATACTTGCCGGCCTGCTCTTCGAGGGCGGCCATAAGCCCGGCGGCCTCGCTGTCGCGCGCCAGGGATTCCTGGGAAACCAGGGCCGAGGCCGAAGCCTCGGCCTTTATGGCGGCGGCGCGGAACTTATTGCGCTCCTCCTCCAGGCTCTTAAGCCGGCCGGCGTTTATCTCGTTCTCGTTCTCCGCGGCGCGGAGCTTTGAAAAAGCGTTATGGAGCTGGGCCGACGATAATTTCCACTTTTCTTCGGCGTCGCCGAGTTCCCGCAGCAGGGTGCTCTCCCTTGCCCTGAGCTGGGCGTTCTCCTCTTCCTTGGCGCGCAGAGCCGCCTGGGCGTCGCTCAGGGCGGCCTGCGAGAAGCGGACCTTCTCGAGGCTGCGGGCGGCCGCGGCGGAGAGTTCCGCCTCCAGTTCGTCCACCCGCCCGGCCAGCGAGGAAGCCAGCTCCTGGGCGCGCTCCGCGGTATCTTTGCCGCTGCTGCTCCTGGCGGTCTCCAGCTCCTTGAGCAGGGCGCGGATGCGCACGTTGGCGTCTTTCAGCACGGCTTCTTTTTCGGCCAGGGCGGCTTTGGCCTCCGAGTAAAGTTTTTCCTGGTGGGCGGCCTCCGCTATGGCCTCTTCCATCCTGGGGGCGGCGGCGGAGAGCTTGCGCTCCAGGTCTTCCGCCTTGCGGATCTGCTCGCGCAGCTCGTTCTTTAAAAGCTCCACCTTCAGCGTGAAGCCTTCCTCGGAACGGGCGCCCTCCTGGGCGGCCTGCTCCAGGCGCTTCTCCAGCCCTTCGCGTATCTTCACGTATTTCTGGATCTGCGCCTCGCGGTCCTTTACCGTAGCGCGCTCCAGAGCCAGTTCGGCCTTGAGCTCCTCAAGGGAGCGCCAGATCTTGTCCACCTCCGCCTCTTTGTCCTTAAGGACCGAGCGGGCGCTGTTGACATAAAGTTCTTTATCCGCGGCGCGGGATCTTTCGTCGTCGAGGGCTTTGGACGCGGCCTCCAGTCTGCGGGCCAGGTCGTCGCGCTCGGAACTTAAAGAGATGGCGGAGGTGCTTTCGCGGGAAAGAGCGTTCCTGGCTTCCTCCAGGGAGGCCGACAGCGCGGTTTCCTTCCTTACAAAGCGTTCCATCTCCGCGTTATAGGCCTCGCGCGCGGAGAACAGTTCGTCCTCAAGCTCCTTTATCCGCGCGCCGAGGGTTTCCTCCCGGCCGTGCAGGTCGGAGAGAAAGCCCTCGAGCTCGGAGTTAAGCCCCTCGAGGTCGTTTATATGGTTTACTTGGTCTTCCATACCCTGAATTTATCTTTGAGCTGTTCCACAAGTTTCTGGGTCTTCAGGAATTCCTCCTGCTTGTCCCGCAGGGCGGAGCGGGAGGTCTCGGCCAGCAGCTCGGCCTCCGCGCGTTTCTTGCGTTCGTCCTCGAAAGCCTTCTTAAGCCGCTCCACCGAATGCTTCAGGGCCTCCACGTCGGAGCGGGTGCCCATGATCTCTTCGGTCTTCTCCTGCAGCGCGGAACGGGTGGCCTGGGCAGCCGCTTCGCCCTCCGCGCGTTTGCGCTTCTCCTCCTCGTAGGAGGCCTTGAGGCGCTCGAAGGCCTGCCGGGTGCCTTCCGCCCCGGCTTTCAGCTCCATCGTCTCCTCGCCCTTGGCGGCCAGCGCCTTCTTAAGGGCCAGCAGTTCGGAGGCTTCCGCCTTCTCCTTGCCGGAGATATCGTTGAGATTCCTTTCATACTCGGCCCGGGCCGCTTTTTCCGCGGCGGCGAGTTCGGCCTGCTTGGCGCGCTCCTCGTCGAGGATGGCTTTCATCCGCTCCACCGTATTGCGCAGCTCTTCCGCCTGGGCCCGCTGCTTCTCCAGCAGCAGATCCTTGGCGTTGGCCACGTCGCGCAGGGCGGAGATCTCCGTCAGCAGGGCCTTTTCCTTCTGGGCGTATTCCTGCGAACGGCGCTCCCCTACGGCGTGGACCTCGCGGCGGCCGGTCTCGGCCTGCTTGGCCGCGGTGTCCTTGAGCGCGGCCGTCTCCTGGTCGCGGCGGGAAAGCTCCAGGCGCAGCAGCTCTCCGTCGCGCTTGAGCGCGTCTATCTGCTTGTCGCGGGCGGCTTTCTGCTCCTCGGCGGCCCGCAGCTTCAGCATTACGTCGTTGTAATTCTTCTCCGAGAGCTTGACCTCTTCCTCGAAGGTCTCCTTGAAATCGTCGTACTCGGCGCGAAGCTCGCGGTAGAGCTTTTCCCGCTCCGACATCCTGGCGGACAGGGACGACCCCTGGTCCAGGGCCTGCTTGCGCTCCTGCGCCAGCTCGGCCTGCAGGGAGGAGACCTGGACCTGGCGGTCCTCGGCCGTCCGCTTGAGCTCCTCGAACTTGCCGATGGCGTCGGCCAGCTTGGACCGGAAATCTTCCAGCGTGCGGCGGTAGGTGTCCTCCTGGCTCTGGCGCAGCTGCGAGGCGGCCTCGAGCTCGTGGTTCTTGCGCTCTATCACCTCGCCGTAGCGCTCGGCCTCGCGGCGGAGGGCGGCGTCCAGCCTGAGCGCGGCGGCGGACTCGTCGTCGGCCAGCCGGGAATGAACGGCGGCCAGCTTCTCTTCGAGGGCGCGCTTCTCGGCGGCGCGCGCGGCGGCGGCGACCTCTTTTTCGGCGGCGTAGCCGGCCGCAGCTGCCTCTTTTTCGGCGGCGGCCTTGTTTAAAGCTTCCCTGGCGCGCAGCAGTTCGGCATCGCGGGCGGACAGCTCCTCGTCCATCGCCCTCTCTTTTTCGGCGTAGACGCGCTGCAGGCGTTCGCGCTCCAGGAGCATCAGCTCCTCGCGCTCTATCTTGGCCGCTTCCAGCGAGCGGCCCAGTTCGGCGATCTTGTCCTCGCGCAGGCGGATGGTCTCGGCCAGGCGGGCGGTCCTGTCGTCCAGTTCCGCGGCACCGCGGGCGCGCTCTTCGGCCACGCCGGTCTTAAGGTCTTCCGCGGCTTTCTGCCGCAGCAGCCTGAAATCGTCCCCGGCCTTCTGCAGGGAGAGCCGCAGGGAGTTGATCTCGTCTTCCTTGCGCCCGACCTCGGCGGCGAACTCGGCGCTCCGGCGCTCCAGCTCGTCGGCGAATTTCTGCTTGTCCAGGGCGTGGCGCTTCTCGGCCTGCACGGCCTCGTCGGCCAGCTTCTGGTCGTACTCGCTCTTGAGCTTGGCGCGCAGGGCGGCCTGCTCGGAAAGGGCGCGTTCGTGTGAGGAGTCCAGGTCCCGGCGGAGGGCGGCGACCTGCTCCTTGGCGGTGTTCTTATCCTTGGACAGGTCCTCTATCTCGCGGCGCAGGTGGGAGATCTCCTCCACCTTGAGCTTGAGGCTGTCCTCGTAGATGCGGCCGGCGGTCTCGATCTCGGAGCGCAGGGCGGCGGTGTGCTTCTCCATCTCCACCTTCAGCCGCACGTCGTATTCCGACTGCAGCTGCTTCTCGCGGAAGGAGAACTCCTCCTGCTTGACGCTGTACTGCGTCTGCATCTGCTCCACCTTGTGCGCGAAAGCCTCGCGCTCGGCCTGCAGGGTCTTGATGGTCTCTTCGAAAGTGCGCAGGTTGCGCTGCAAATAGTCTATTTCGTCCTGGCGCTTGCCCAGGTCCTCGCGGTAGCCGCGCTCGATGTCGGCCAGTTTCTCGGCGAAGCGGTTGCGCTCGTGCTCGACGGCGATCTTGAGGCGCTTGGGGATCTCCACTTCCATCTCGCGGAAGCGGCCCTTCTCGGACTCTACGGCGTCGCCGGCCTTGGAGAGGCGGGTCTCGTAATCGGCCTGCTGCTGCTTCTTCTCGGTCTCCAGGGTGCGGATGACGCTCTCCAGGCTGCCGATGGCGTCCTTGTAGCGGTTAAGGTCCTCGTCGCGGCGCTTGACGGCCTCGGGAAATTCTTTGAGCTGCTTCTCCAGCAGCTGGACCTTCACCCTGTAATCGTCGATCTCCTGGTTCTTCTCCAGGACCTTCTTGTCGATCTCCAGATCTTTGGACTTGAGGGCGCGCTCGCGCTCTTCGGCGTCCTTCTGCCAGCTGTCCTTGGCCCATTTCAGGACGGCTTCCTGCTTCTTAAGCTCGTCGCCTACCTGGCGCTCGCGCTTCTCCAGCTCCTCGGCGCGGTTGCGGTAGGACGTTTCCAGCGCGGCCTTCTGGTCGCGGAGCTCCTCGGTGAGGCGCGCTTTTTCTTCTTCCAGGCGGCCGCCGTACACGCGCTCGGCCTCCTGCTGCTTGGCCAGCTGCTCCTGGCGCAGCTGCCACAGTTCCCCCTCCACCTGGCCCCAGCGGCCGCGCAGCTCCTCGGCCTTCTTCTGGTAGTCGTCCTGCAGGCGGAGCTCCTTCTGCTTGAGGATCTCCTCGTTCTTCGAGATCTTGTCCTCCAGTTCCTTCTCGCGCTCGGCGAGGCGCTCGAGGCGCGACCGGAACTGGTATTCCAGGGAATCCTGGCGGGACTTCATCTCCTCCTCGTGCACGCGGGAAGAGCGGTCTATCTCCGAATTCTTGGACTTCAGCTGGTTCTCGAGGAAAGCCACCTGGCTGGATTTTTCCTGCAGGTTCTGGCGGGTCTTGAGGTCTTCTTCGTGGAGGCCGCGGATCTTGTCCAGGGCCCAGCGCAGCGCCAGCCGCGCCGTTTCCACGTCGTTGATCGCCTGTTCGTTCAGGGAAGATTCGTCAAATTTCTCGTTCATAGTAGCGTTACCAAAGGCTTCACTTTAAAACGTTCCGTTACGGCAGCACCAGCACCTGGCCCGGCTTTACTTCTCCGCCGCGGCCGATCGAACCGGCGTTGGCGCGGTAGATCTCGGGCCAGCGTTCGGAGTCGCCGTAGGTGGCGGCGGCTATGCTCTCCAGTGTATCGCCTTCCTTTACCACGTAATTGCGGCGGACGGGCTGGGCGGCGCCGGGCGCGGGTTTAACCGCGGCGGGCTTGGCCGCGGCGCGCGCCTTGAGGGCTTCCATGTCGACGCGGGCCTTGTCCAGCTCCTGCTTGAGAGCTTCTATCTCGCGCGAAACCTCGGACTGCTGGGGGCCCGGGATCTGGGCGGGCACGACGGCGGGCTGGGCCGGCTGCCTGGCCTGCTCGGAGCCCTGCTTCACTACGGAGTCCAGCTTGTCCTGCAGCACGCGTATCTTTTCGCCCTGCAGGGAGAGCTTTTCTTCGGCGCGCTTGAGGTCCGCGGCCGCGGCGGCGGCCGCCGCCTGCTCCGCTAACTGCGCGGGCTCGGCCCCGAAGCGGAAAGAGAAGGCCAGCAGGTGGGTCCCCACGGTGCCGGAGATGCCGCCTATGGGCAGGCTGAAAGCGTAGTTGAACTCCGCCAGGCCGAAGCGGCCGCCCAGGCCCATGTTGACGGAGCGGCGGGCGTCGTTGCCGGCGGACAGGCCCATGCGCAGGGCGTAGCGGCGCTGGAAGAAGTATTCGGCGCCGGCGGACAGGTTATAGTCGGAATCGGAGAACGCCGCGTCGAAGTCCAGCAGGCTGGACTTTACGGCGTAGGAGACGCCGGCGCGGACTTCCACCGGCAGCGGGTCGGAGGAGGCCAGGCCGAGGTCGGGCTTGTTGAGGTTCTTGATCGTAAGGCCCAGCGCGTAGCGGGGCTCGGGGCGCCAGAAAAAGCCGAGGTCGGCGCCCAGGGCGCCCTTGGAGTAGCCGTCGGAGAAAACCGGGTCCATGGCGGTGTAGGCGTCGGAGACATAGCCGCGGCGCAGATACTTGAGCGAAAGCCCGGCGTTGACGCCGCGGTATACGTGGGTGGCGTAGCTGACGGTGAAGGCGCTTTCGGAGAAGGCGTCGCTGAGGCGGATGTCGCTCCAGGAGAAAGCGGCGGCGCCGGGCAGGTAGCGTTTAACGGGCATGGCGAAGCCGAAATAGCCCTGGCCGATCTCGGAATCGTCGGTAAGGCCGGAGTACAGCCTGCCGTACACGGCGGTCAGCTCCGGGGAAGTGGTCTCCACCAGGGTGGCGGGATTGGAGCAGGCGGCCTCAGCGCCCCCGGGGATGGCGGTAAAAGCCCCGCCCATGGCGGCGGCCCTCGCCCCGCAGGGAGAATTAGCGAAAGTAGCGTGCGCCTTCATAGAAAGCAGTGTCATAACGCAAAATATAACCGCCAGCAGCTTTGCCACAGTTATTATTTTAGCTTTTAACTGTTTCATAATTATTACCTAATCGTTAAAGCGGGCCCGCCCGGCCAGTCCGGACGCCGCGCTCCCCGCCTTAACTCCCGCCTATCACCGCGCCAGCACCACCGTGCCGTTGTAAGTCTTGTCGCCGGCCTTGAACTGGTAGATATAGATGCCGGCCATGGCCTTGCCGCCGCCCTTACGGCTGCCGTCCCAGGCGAGCGAAGCCTCGGAGTTGTAGGTACCCACCCGCAGGTTGGCCACTTCGGCGCCGGACAGGTCGTACACTTTGGCGCCGGATATCTCGATCCCTTCGGGGTTCTCGAAGATGATGTTGAAGTCGTCCCAGACGCCGTCGCCGTTGGGCGTGAAGATCTTCTTGGGCACGGTCTGCGTGATGCGGAAAGCCTGCGCCCTGATGACCTGCTTCACCTTGAAGACGCCGGTCTTGCGCGTCACTATGGACACGGTGCCGTCCGACGGGTTAACGGTGCCGCCCAGCTTCACGTCCTCCACGCCGTTGTTGTAATAGACGGCGTAGTCGTAGGCCGTGTAGGCGGCCGAGGGCCCGAAAGCGCTTATAGTGAAAGCGCCGGTCCGGGAAAGCGACATGGTAAGCGTCACTTCAGAGCTGAGGTCCCGGTTCTGTTCCACGTTGGCCGCGTCCTTTACGCAGAACTTATAGGCCAGGATAGTGACGCCGCTCTCGTACTGCGGCTGGCGCACCAGGCACGGGCTCAGGCCGAGGTCGGACAGCGCCTCGCTGACGGCCGGAGCCATGTCCACCACGGCGCGCGCGTCTTCGGCGACGGTGCGCACGACTTCCTCCAGGCTGTTGAGCCAGATAGAGGCGTCGCTGCGCACGTTGACGCTGTCCACGGATTTCACGTAGTACCACCGGGGGGCGGACTGCACTCCGGCGTTGTAGGTAAGGGTATTGCTGGAAACGGGACCGACGTAGTAGGAGGTCCCGCTAAGGGCGGTGCTGTAATAGATCTCATAACCCTGGCTTTTAAGCGCGATGGTGGTGCCTTCGACATTATACTGCACCGCGTCCCAGGAGACCACGAAGGCGCCGCCCGTTGTGACGCCGCGGGCCATGGGCGCGCGGGGCTTTATGGGAGGGGTCGCGAAGACGGCGGCGGAGATGCGGCCGTACATGTTTGAAGCGTCCTTCAGGCGGAACGCCAGGTAATAGGTGGTGCCCGACGTCAGCCCGGTCTGGGAGCGCTGCTCCAGCACTTCAAAACCGAGCGCGGTCTGCACCAGGTAGGACGAAACAGAGGCGTAGTTGACCTCGGTGATGGAGAACGTCGCTATCTTTACTTCGAGCGAAAGGGAGCCTTCGCCGGTGCCGTTGGTCCACTGGTACAGGGCCGAGGTGCCGGAGGTGGTGGCGGCGGAGACGCTGTAGACCGCGCCGGGGCTGTGGCTGGTGCCGGAATGCCCCGGACGCAGGCCTATGCCGGCGGCGCCCATGGACGAGCCGGCCACTTCTCCGACGGTGGACTCCAGTCTGAAAGTGCCACCGTCGGCCAGGCCCATGCCCGCGCTGACGGCCTTGGTCTCCAGACTGGCCGCGCTGAACACGGGCATAGCCGCGCCCAGCAGCGCCACTCCCGCGATCGCACCTACGCTTTTATATTTCATAAAAAGCCATCCCAGACTTATACTGAGCTGCCGAAAAGAAACTCCGTACGCCATGGCCGCCGAAGAAGCGGCCATGGCAATGCGCCGGTCTAGTGCAGCGGCTCGTAGCCTCCAGGCGTAACCGCAGTAGAAACGTTCAGTTTGAAGAGCGCGGTGTCATAGCAGAACTGACCGACCGCAGACGGGGACAAACCCTCGCACGCCGCGGAAGTGAATACCGTCACGGTCAGCGGGATAACCCCGGTCAGTTTCGACGCAAGCACGCTGCCGGAAGCATCCGTTATAGCCGCCGGCGTAGAACCGGCCTTAATGAGACCGCGCACCTCGGCGTCGCCGGTCAAAGTCGCGCTCGACGCGTGTATCCCGTTGCTCAGCGTGATCGTGCCGGCTACTATCCCGTAAGTAACCGCCAGGCCGCCCGCCGCAGTGACCGTCTGCGAGCTCGTCCACGTGTTCACGCCCGCAAGCCCCGCCTTGCCGTCCAGCGCCGTCTGCAGGCCGCTCGTCTTGGCTATCGTCAGATCGCCGTCCGCGATGCTCAGCTTGCTGTATATGATGCCCGCGCCGGCACCTATCTCCGTGTTCGTGATGCCGCTCAGACGCGCCAACGGCACCGTGCCAGAACCCAGGCTGCCAGCGTTCAGGCTCGTCAGGTTCGCGCCGCTCAGGTCCGCCAGGTAAGTCGCGCTAAGCGCGGGGATCTTGCCCGTAGCGTCCACGATACCGACGTTGCCGCTGCCCGCGTTGATGCCGCCCGCCACGTCCAGCGCCGAAGCCCCCGTGTCGCTTATAACCGCGGTCGCCATCGTAACGCCGTAATTCACTTTCACGCCCAGCGCCGCAGTGACCGTCTGCGAGCTCGTCCACGTGTTCACGCCCGCAAGCCCCGCCTTGCCGTCCAGCGCCGTCTGCTGCGCCGTGGACACCGGTTTGTTGACATCGGAGGTGTTGTTGACGTTACCGAGACCCACATGGGTGGCTGTCACGCTATGAGGATTGCTCACGTTCGCGACATGAGAATCGAGGGCGGCGCCGTCCACTGAGACATCGCGGGTGTCCACGGTGCCGGTCACGGCGATGTTGCCGGTCACGTGCAGGGCCTGGGAAGGCGTTGCGTTGCCTATGCCGAGGCGGAAGTTGGTACTGTCCCAGGTAAGGTTGGTGTAGCTGCCGAGCGTAGAGCCGGCGGTCCAGAAGGCTATTTTGTCCGCCGCGCCGGAGCCGGTGACGGTGCCGCCGGCGCCGGTTTCGTCGGTGCCGCAGGCCCATGCCCCGGCGGCCGCCTTAAGGACCTGGCCGGCGGTACATATGGACTGGGCGTACATGGCGTTATACGCTATGGAGGAAACAATTACATTAGAAGGCAGGGTGCCGGCAGCCACCTGGGCTGCGGGCAGAGTGCCGGACAGACCGGCTGCGTTGCCGGAGATATTACCGGAAACCTTGGAACCGCTCACCCCCACAATGGAGGCGTCCTGCACCGCGCCCACGGCTACTGAAGAAGCTATAACCTGAGAACCGAGCGAGCCCGCGGCCACCTGGGCGGCCGGGAGGCTGCCGGATATCTTAGAGGCGCTAACTCCCACGATGGAGGCGTCCTGCACCGCGCCGACGGCGACGGAAGAAGCTATGACCTGTGAGCCGAGCGCGCCAGCGTTCACCTTGGAAGCGGACACTGAGACTATCTTGGCGTCGGTGACATTGGAGTCAGCGATCTTGGCGGTGGTCACGTTGGCGTCGGTTAGCTTAATAGTGGTGATGGCGTTGTCCGCCAGCTTGGCGGTGGTGATGGAACCGTCGGCGATGGCACCGGCGCCCAGGCCGGTCAGCGAGGAGCCGTCGCCGTAGAATTTGGAGGCGGTGACATGGCCCGCAACGGTGATGTAGGTGGAGATAGAAACACCGGTGGCGGAGGTGATGCCGCCGGCGGAGAGGGCGAAGGGCACGGAGACCAGCTGCACGCGGGGCGAGAGGGTGACCGCGTCCACTATGACTTCCAGAAAGCGGTCGTCGGCGGCGTAGACGGCGGAGGTAAGCGGGTCCACGGCACCAAGTCTTACGCTGAAGATGCCGTTCTCCAGGGTTACGGTCTGGGGTTCGTCCCAGAGGCAGGTGTTGCCCACGCTGCAGGTGGCCGAACAAGCGCCGGCGAGCGTGTCGCAGATGCGGAAGGTAACGGATTTAGATCCGCTCATCGGGTTGCCGTTATTGTCCACCAGGCGGCCCTGGTAGTTTATGTAGTTCGGGACAGCCGCCGCGTACAAGGGCAGCAGCAGTACCGTTAAGACCGCCATAAGGTTGGATTTAAGCATCTTCATATTGCCTCCAGAAACTCCGCTAGTGGACGATAAAATTTGCATGGGGTGCCCCACCTTTTTATATAGCAACGACTTTGCCAAACCCTCGTTCTTTGGAACGGGGCCTGGCAACCGGGGCCTGATAGCGGAATTATTTGCTGTTTCTGTTTTTGTCACTTGTAGTCCTCGCGGGCTCTACCCGAGCCAGAATGCGAGTTGCCTAACAGTGCTGTAAACAGATTATAGGAGATATACTGATAAGGAAAGAATACGGAAAGGTTAAATTGTTATTGCGGGAGGGTGTAGACCAAAATCAACAGTGTGGATAAAAATCCACAATATAGTGTAGATATTTATCCACAGTTTTTAATCCTGTATGCCATACTCTTTGATTTTGTCGTACAGGGCTTTGCGGTCTATGGACAGCAACTTAGCGGCCTGCAACTTGTTGCCGCCGGTTTGCGCCAGCGCCGCGCGTATAAGTCTGCGCTCGGTTTCGCCGCGGGAACGTTTTAAATTTTCTTTCAGATCAAAACTCTCCGGAGCAGTGACGGAGGCCGGGGGCGGGCAGCCGGCAGGGGTCTGACCACCTAAACCCAGATGCTCCGGCAGTATCTCCCCCCCGGAGAGCAGGGCCGCGCGGATTATAACGTTCTTCAGTTCGCGCACGTTGCCCGGCCAGGAGTAAGCCGTAAGGGCGGCCAGGGCGGCGCTGGAGATGGACTCCACTTTTTTATTCACCAGCCGCTCGGCCTCTTTCAGAAAGAAAGCCGCCAGCGCGGGAATGTCTTCCTTGCGCTCCGCCAGCGAAGGCACGCGCAGCGTGAACTGGTTAAGGCGGTGAAAAAGGTCCTCGCGGAAAAGGCCGTCCTTTATGCAGGCGGGCAGGTCGCGGTTGGCGGCCACTATCACGCGGGTATCCACCGGGATATCCTTCTTGCCGCCGAGGTGGCGGATGCGGCGCTCCTCCAGCACCCGCAGCAGCTTGGCCTGCGTGGCCAGGGTGAGGTTGGCTATCTCGTCGAGAAAAAGCGTGCCGCCGAAAGCGGTCTCAAAAAGGCCGGGCTTGCGGCGGTCCGCGCCGGTGAATGCGCCGCGCTCGTAGCCGAACAGCTCGCTCTCCACCAGGTTCTCGGGCAGGGCGCCGCAGTCCAGCGCCACAAAGGGACTGCCGCCGCGGGTGCTGCGGCGGTGTATCTCCCGCGCCCACACTTCTTTGCCCGAGCCCGACGGGCCGGAGAGGATGACGGTCAGGTCCGTGGCCGCCACCTGCGCGGCCAGGTCCGCCGTCTGCTTTATCTCTTTGCCGGGGCCGAACACAGGTTCAGCGCCCTGCGTTTTCTTAACGTGGCTGCGCAGCGCGTCGAACTCGCGGCGCAGGCGGCGCTCTTTTACGGCCTTGTCGATGATGAGCAGCAGCTCCTCGTTGCCGAAAGGCTTTATCAGGTAGTCCAGCGCGCCGAGCTTCATGGCCTTCACGGCGCTGGTCACGTCGGCGTGGCCGGTGAGGATGATGACCGGCAGGCCGGGGTCCTCGGCCTTCAGTTTTTCAAGCAGGGTCAGGCCGTCGGCGTCGCCGAGCACCATGTCCAGGATCACCGCGTCGAAGGTGAGGGCGTCGGCCAGGGCCAGGGCCTCCGCGCCGGAGGAGGCCGCGGCGCAGGCGTGCCGGCCGGCCTCCAGGGCGGCTTTCAGCACGTAACGCGTATCGGCGTCGTCTTCGGCGATGAGGATGTTGGCCATTAAATATCGAAGATCAGACGGTCTTCCTGAACCTCAGGCTTACCGAGGCGCCGCCGCCGGCGGGCGAGGAGGCGATGATGCGGCCGCCGTGCTCGTCCATGATCTGGCGGGCCAGGTAGAGGCCCAGGCCGGTGCCGTTCTCCTTGGTGGTAAAGAAGGGCTGGAAAAGATTTTCAAGGATGGAGGATTCCATGCCGGGGCCGTTGTCGGTGATGGTGAGGAACACCTCCTGCTCCACGTCCAGCCAGCCGCAGCTGATGCGGATGCGCCCGTCGTGGCGGCCGGCCAGCGCCTGCAGGGCGTTGTTGAGCAGGTTGTAGATCACGCTGTGAATGTAGTTCGGGTCCAGGAAGACCTTGGGCGCGTGGCCGAAATCCTTCTCTATCTCCACCTTGCCGGACTTGAGCGAGCTGTCTATAAGTTCCAGCGCGGAGTCGGCGGCCGTGTGTACGGAGTAAGGCTCCAGGCGGCACATGCCGCTGCGGGAGAAGTCCAGCAGGGTCTTTACTATCTTGGAGGCGCGCCGGGCGTTGCGCTCTATCAGTTCGGCGCCGGTGCGCACCTGCTCGGGCTGGCCCTCCTGGGCGCGCAGCAGCTCCGACGTGGAAAGGATCACGTGCAGCGGGTTCTTGATGTCGTGCGCGAACATGGAGGTGAGCTGGCCTATGGAGGTGAGGCGGTTGAGCTTGCGGGCCGCGTTCTTGAAAACGTGCGGGTCCTTGAGGGCGGACCATTCGTCGGGCGAGACGGGCGACAGGTACAGGCAGAAGCCGTTGACCTCGCCCTTGTCGTCCTTGAGCGCCAGGACGGTGAGGAAAAGGCGGGCGATGCTGCGCGAGGCGGTCAGCATGTAGAACCGGTAGTTGCGCACCACGCCGTTGCGGGCGGCCAGCGCCGCCATGTCCGAAAATTCTTTAAGGTCCTTCTCCAGCACCAGCGCGGAGACCGGTTTGCCGTCGAGGGATTGGTCGGCCCAGCCCAGCAGCTTAAGGGTGGTGGCGTTCACCAGCAGGACGTTGAGGTCCTTGTCCAGCACCAGCATCGGCTCCTGCGCGTTGAAGAAGATAGCGTTGAAAAGGCTGCGCTGGAGCGCGTGCTGGGCGTTCTCTTTTTTTGTCATCATAACCCGGCCTTGTTCCTGTAAAGGTTCACGCTTCGCCTGGAAACACGTACCCCGTGAACCGCCTTAAGGGTTTCGGCCACTTCCGCGTCAGACATCTTTTTTAGCCCAGCCCCCAGGATGTCTTTTATTTTATCAATTATATACGCGTTTTTCTGCCTGAAAAGGCTTTTCAACTTTATTTCCTCTCCCTGCGGCGTTATCAGCGTTTTTGCCGAGATAAGCCGGGAGACGGTGCCGGGGTTCAGCCCGACGGCGGCGGCCAGCTCCCGCTGCGTAAAAGGCTTAAGCGGCCCCTCGCCGAGCAGGAAGCTTTTTTGCCGCTCTACTATGGCGGAAAAGGTGCGGTGAAAGCCGGCCTTGCGCCAGCCGATGCGCTGGGCGCGCGAGGCCAGGGTGCGGACGCGGGCGGCCTCCTCCGGGGACAGGGCGCCGCTCTTGAGCAGGCGGGAGAAGGCTTCCCCGTCTATGACATAGGCTCCCTTGAGATAGGAGGGATGCGTATATTCGATAAAAAGCCGGCCTTTCTCGGCGGCTATGCGGGCGGCGCAGCGCAGGAAAAGCCCGGGCAGGGCGGCCGGCGCCACCCTTTCATGCGACAGGATGAAAACGTCCACGAAAGATTTAAGGGCCAGAACTTCGGTCTGGGCGAGGCCGCACTCTTTGGCGGCGGAGGCCGGCGAGAACGGCAGGCCGGAAAGAAAACAGCTCTCAAAAGCGGCCGCCCCGGCCCGGCGGGCAAGATCGAGCATGGCGGGCCTTTCCGCCAGCCATTCCCCGGCCGTGGCGCCCGGCCCGGCGGCCGCGGCCAGGGCCTCGTCGCCGCAGGCGAGAGAAAAAGCGTAGGAGGCCCCGGGAAAGCGGCGGCGGCGCAGCGGCGCGTGCCCGCGGGCGTCAGGCTGGAACAATCTAGAGAACAGCGGGTCGGCCTCCAGCTCGGCCGCCTGGCCCAGAAAATCCGCCTCCGGCACGGCCAGCACGGAGAAAAGCCGCAGATCCTGCCGCTGGACCTGCCGCTGAGAGAGCTGCTGCGCCTGTTTTACCGGCTTTTTCATAGGGAAAACTACCCGTCCAGATTATAACAATTTTACCCCTTTCCAAAGGGCCGCGCCCCCCCTCGTCGGCAAAGTTGACAACCCACCGCAGTATTGATAGATTACCTTTAATTCCGATAAAGATTTTTGGCGCGGTTCACGACAGAGCCCCCTGCTCGCAAACGTTTGGGGAGCCGGAGCGGGGCCGGGAAATACCTACGAGGGCGGATTTAATGAAGACCAACACATTGGACAAGAGAAAGATCTATCTCAGCGAGAACCAGGCCAAGGTAATAAAAGACAAGTACCTCCGCGACGAGGCCGGCCCCGAGGAGCTTTTTGAGCGCGTCGCCCACAACATTTCCCTTTCGGAGATCATCTTCCACCCCGACGCCGCCAAATGGGGCGTCTTCGAGGGCGTCAACTGCCGCGTGAGCGAAACCGCCGACGGCCCGCACACCCGCACCCTCTTCTTCCACGAAGGCCTGGCCGAGAGCTCCGAGCGCGAGGCGAACTTTATGAAGTTCGTAGCCAACCTGGAGAAGGCCTACGCCACCGTGGACGCCGCCCGCGCGGCCGCCGACAAGTGGCGGACCGAGTTCTACAACATGATGGCGGACTTCAACTTCCTGCCTAATTCCCCCACGCTGATGAACGCCGGGCGCGACCTGCAGCAGCTCTCGGCCTGCTACGTGCTGCCCGTGCCGGATTCCATGGAGGGCATCGCCAAGGCGCTGACCGCGCAAAGCCTGATCCAGAAATCCGGCGGCGGCACCGGCTTCTCTTTCTGCCGCGTGCGGCCCAAGGGCGACACTGTAAAGAAGACCAACGGCGTGGCCTCGGGCGCCATCTCGTTCATGAAGCTTTTCGACAAGCTCACCGACGTGGTAAAGCAGGGCGGCACCCGCCGCGGGGCCAACATGGGCATCATCCCCTACTGGCACCCCGAGATCAAGGAGTTCATCACGCTCAAGTCGCAGCAGGGCGTGCTGGAGAACTTCAATATCTCCATCGCCCTCGACGAGAAATTCATGAAGGCCGTGGAGACCGGCGCCAGCTACGACCTGGTAAACCCCCGCAACAAGGAAGCCGTCGGCACCATGAAGGCCCGCGAGGTCTTCAACATGCTCGTCGAGTCCGCCTGGGCCTCCGGCGACCCCGGCATAGTCTTCATAGACCGCATCAACGAGACCAATTCCAACCCCACCCCCGCCCTGGGCCAGATCGAGAGCACCAACCCCTGCTTTGCGGGCTCCGTCCGCCTGGCCACGGACCGCGGGCTCCTGACCTTCGAGGAACTCTTTATAGACAAAGCGGCCATCTCGGCGGCCACCGACAACAGGGTCCCCGGCATACGCGCGGCGGGCTCCGGCGGCGGGGCGGCCGTGGCCGAAAGGACCAAGACCGGCGTCACGCTGCGAAGCGCAGTCCCGGTGTTCAAGACCCGCAAAGACTGGCCCGTCTTCACACTGGAGACCGAGCACGGTTTCGAGGTTACGGCGACGGCGGACCACAAGTTTTTCACTCCGGAAGGCCTTAAGGAACTTAAGGACCTTAAGCCCGGGAACGAGGTGCTGATACAATCCGGCGCGGGCACCTGGAGCACAAATTATGATCTGCCGCCTTTCCTGGCGGAAAACAAGCTGAAGGCCCGGCAGGCGCGCGGCGAGGCCGCCCTGCCGAAAAAATGGTCCAGGGAACTGGGCGAACTGCTGGGTTGGGTGACCGGCGACGGCTGGGTGAGCGAAGAGACGCCCGAAGGGCGTAACGTCCCGAATTACACCGTCGGGCTGATGTTCGGAGACGAGGAGAAGAAGGTACTGGCCCCTAAATTCCGAGCCCTCATAAAGGCCTGGACCGGGCTGGACGGCTCCGAGACAGAAAGGAACGGGACGCTTTCGCAGTATTACAAGTCCGGCCTGTACTATTTCCTGAATTCCCTGGGCGTACACCAGAAGGACGGCTGCCGCAAGCAGGTTCCGGAGGCGTTGTGGAGCGCCCCGCGCGAGTCGGTGCTGGGCTACCTGGCCGCGCTGTTCACGGCGGACGGCACGGTGAACGTTTCGGCCCACAAAGAGTCCTGCTCGGTGCGGCTTGCCGGCAGCTCGAAGGCGCTATTAAGCCAAGTTCAGGCGCTTCTGCTCAATGAAGGGATAGTCGCAAAGCTTTATCTGCGCCGGAAGGCCGGCAGGAAACTGATGCCGGATTCAAAGCGGCAGCCGAAAATGTACGCCTATTCGGACCAGTACGAATTGATACTGGACGGCGGGAGCCGCGACCGTTTTTTACGGGAGATAGGATTTCTGACGCCGTCCAAACAGATGAGGGCCGAAGCCTGGCTCGCCGCCAAGCAGCGGAGATCGAACGCGGACACCTTCACGGACCTGGTCAAGGGAATACGGGCCTCCGGGACCGCGGACGTATACTGCACGACCGAAAAAGAAACGCATTCCATCGTCGCTAACGGTTTTGTGACGGCGCAGTGCGGAGAGCAGCCCTTGTTGCCGTGGGAGTCCTGCAACCTGGGTTCCATCAACCTGGCCAACTACGTCACCGGCGAGATGAACCGCGGCCATCTGGACCTGGAGCGCCTCGGCGCCACCGTGGCCAAGGCCGTGCGCTTCCTCGACAACGTGATAGAGATAAACAACTACCCGCTGGCCGAGATCGAGCGCATCGCCAAGGGCAACCGCAAGATCGGCCTGGGCGTCATGGGCTGGGCCGAGACCGCGGTAAAGCTGGGCGTGGCCTACGACAGCCCCGAAGGCCTGGAGAAGGCCGCGGAAGTGATGAAGTTCGTAAATGAAAAAGCCATGCAGGCGTCCGAGGAGCTGGCCAAAGAGCGCGGCGTGTTCCAGAACTGGAAAGATTCCATCTACGACGCCGGCGGCGCACATTTCCGCGGCGTGTCCGCCAGGCCGCGCAACTCCGCCCGCACCACCATCGCCCCCACCGGCACCATCGCCATCGCGGCCGGCCTGCAGGGCTCGGGTATAGAGCCTTTCTTCGCCATCGCCTACACGCGCTACAACGCCAAGGCGCTCGACGCCATAAAGAACAACCGCGACCCCGAGGCCAAGGACACCTTCTTCGAGGTGAACGCGCTGTTCAAGCGCATCGCCCAGCATAACGGCTTTTTCGGCATGGACGAGAAGACGCTGTGGAAGAAGATAGAGGCCAACCACAAGGCCGTGCGCGGCATCCCGGAGATCCCCAAGCAGATCCAGGACCTGTTCCCCACCGCCCACGACGTGTCGATAGAGAACCACATAAAGATCCAGGCGGCTTTCCAGGCGCACACGGACAACGCCGTCTCCAAGACCATCAATATGGCCGCCTCGTCGAGGATAGAGGACGTGAGGACCTGCTACCTGCTGGCCCACAAGCTGGGCTGCAAGGGCCTCACCGTCTACCGCGACGGCTGCAAGACCCAGCAGGTGCTCAACATCGGCTCCGGCACGCAGCCCCAGGCCAAGACGAAAAAGAAGAAGGCCCCGCTGCAGTCCTTCGGCGTATCGTCGGAGTATTTCCAGCTCAAGACCGGCTACGGCCCGCTGCACGTGCACATCAACTACAACGAGCACGGCCCGTACCAGGTGTTCACCAACATGCCGCCGCTCGGCACCGAGATCAGCGGCCTGACCTCGCTCATCGGCATCCTGCTCTCCAAGTACCTGGAGGAGGGCGGCGACCCGATAAAGGTGATAAAGCACCTCAACTCCGTGAAGGGCGACCGGCCCGTAGGCCTGGGCGACAACAGGATCAACTCCGTGGCGCACGGCATAGCCGTGGCGCTCAGGAGCCACCTCAAGCGCACCGGCATCATCGCCACCGACGCCGAAATAAACGGGCAGGAGAAGCTGGAGCTGTGGGACGCCTCCCACACCCAGTACTGCCCCAAGTGCTACTCGTCCAACGTCAGCTTCGAGTCGGGCTGCTCCGGCCCCACCTGCCACGACTGCGGCTACTCGGAGTGTTCCTGACGGAAGACGCGGTTAAAAGAAAGAGGCCCCGGCAGGAACGGGGCCTTTCTCTATGAATATGAAAAAACTGCCACTACTTCTCCTTCTTTCCGGCCTCGCCGGCTGCGGCAATTATTTCTCGGTCAGGGTGCCGCACCAGGTGCCGGAAATGCCGGGCGCGGCGGCCGCGCGGCCCGCGCTCGGCGCGCTGTACCTGACTGTACGCACGGCGCCCCCGGCGCAGGAGAACGCGCTCGGCGCGCTGGCCAGCGCGCTGGGCGCTAAACAGGCTCCGGCTTTCAGGCCGTCGGAACTGGCCCGCCACGCGGCCAGGGCGCTGGCCCGGCCGGCCTCCAGGGTCTGCGCCTGGCGCGTGGACAAGACAGGCGCGGAGGACCCCTTCGCGGCCGCGCTTAAGCCGGCCGGCCTGCTGGTCATCGAGGCGGCCGCCCCCTCGGCCTCGGCCAGGAAAGAGGAGCGCTCTTCTGTTCATTACGAAAAGGGCGGCAAGAAGCAGACGGTAAAAACCGCCGCCTGGGTTTATTCCTCCTCCCTTTACGCCGGGGTCAAGCTCTACTCCTGGCCGGCCATGCAGCAGCTGGATTCCTGGAACGAGAGTTTCACCTATACTGAAGACCTCCGCGACGGTTCAACGGCCCCCGCCGACTGGTACGCGGCCAAAGAAGAGCGGCTCTTCGGCGCGGTCGCCGCCAAACTGGCCGCGCGCTACGCCGGCCGCCCCTCGGAACGCTTAAGGCCGGTCTTCCTGAAAAAAGGCGACAAGGAATCCGAAGAGGCCGGGCGGCTGGCGCAGCGCGGCCGCTGGGATGAGGCCGGGGAGATCTGGCTCAGGCGCGCCGCGGCGGAAGGCGGCTGGCGCGACTACCTCGGGCTGGCGGTTTCCGCTGAATTAAAAAAGGATTACGCCGCCGCGGAGGCGCATTACCGCCAGGCGCAGGCGCGCGCGGCAGGGGACAAAGACGCCGCCAGGATCTTCTGGGGCCAGATCTACGGCGACCTGGAGGCGGCCTCCTCCACCGCGGCCGCCGGAGATTGCGGGAGCGAGTGGTTTTCCGAAAAGACGGCGCTGCTGCCTTTCTCCGACGAGACCACCAGCGTGGACGGCCCCCCCCTGGTGCGGCAGCTGGTCTACGAAAGCCTCAAGGCGGCCGGCTACAGCCTGGTCCCGCTGGAGCAGACCGACGAAACGCTGAAGCGCCGCGGCTACAGCGAAGGAGGGCAGCTGACGGCCGCCAAACCGGCCGAGCTGGCCGGCTGGCTGGGCGCGGGGCGGCTGGTCTACGGCGACCTGACGGATTTCGGGGAGATCATGGCCGGGGTATACAACCGGCGCATGATCAAAGGCTCGGCGCGCGTCTGGAGCCCCGGCCGCGAACTTGTTTTCGAAGAGAGCGTGGTGAACGTAAAGACGCCCAAGAGCTTTCTCGGCGGCCTGGCCGGCCAGCTCGCCAAGGGCCTGGCAGAACGCATCAGCAACAAACCGCTGGCCGAAGAAGCCGCCCTGTTCTCCCGGCAGGTTTCGGAAAATCTTCCGAACCGCCCCTGAAAGCCGGCTCCCCCGGGGGCAATGTTGCAAGTAAGTAGAAATGTCATGGTTTTAGTTTTTTAGAAATGTCAGGTCG
>CAYQJX010000032.1:0-26377 GCA_964417965.1 uncultured Elusimicrobiaceae bacterium | reverse complement strand
ACCTGGACCTCGACGAGGCCAACGCGGCCCTGCGCCGCGCCGCCGTGCGCCTGAAAGTGGCCGAGTTCCGCCGCAAGCACAAACAGTAAGCGCTTTGGGCGCAGGAAAAATACCCCGCCGAAAGGCGGGGTATTTTTTTGAATGGGGTCAGGTCTTGAATCTTGACATTTTGTGGTGGCTGTAACCCGGCAGGCGGTTGTCATGGCGAATGTCAAGATTCAAGACCTGACCCCTTATTTGAGGGCGGTATGAACGGCGACGGCGCCGGGGAAGAGGGGGGCGTGAGAGGAGGAGGCGAAGCCGGCTTCGAGGAGCAGGGCGTCCAGCCCGGCGGCGGAATACCAGGTGAGGATGGTGTTCCGGAGGAACAGGTACGAAGAGCGGCTTTTCGGGGAGACGCGGTTGAGCAGGGCGATTAGCGTACCCACGTAGAGGCGCATGGCCAGCCAGAGCAGGCGGTTGGCCGGGCGCGTGGTCTCCAGGTTAAGGAGGACGCCGCCGGGCCGGAGCACCCTGCGGAACTCGCGCAGGGCCGCCAGCAGCCGTTCCCTGTCCAGGTTGAGGTTGCGGATGGCGAAGGAGACCGTGACCAGGTCGAAGCTGGCGTCGGGGAAGGGGAGCGCTTTGGCCTCCGCCTGTACGAACTCGACGGACGGGTCTTTGGGCCGAGCCACGGAAAGCATGGCCGCGCTCAGGTCGGCGCCGGTAAGTTTTAAGGCGGGCCCGAAGGCCCCGCGCAGGGCTCTGGTGAAGTCTCCGGTGCCGCAGCAGGCGTCCAGGGCGGAAGCGGCGGCCGGGGCCGCCCTGCGGGCCATAGCGGCCGCCCGGCGGCGCCAGTAGAGGTCAAGGCCGAAGGTCAGGAAGGAATTGGCTTTTTCGTAAAAAAGATAAATGCCGTCATAAAACCCGGCTATCGCTAGCTCGGAAGTTTTAGACGGCATTTTCTGGGAACGGCGGGAAGAAAGTTACTTCTTCTCTTCTTTGTTGTCGTTCTCGGCCACGAATTTCTTTATTTCCTCGAAGCCCTCGATGATGAGGCGGGCTTTGGAAAGGCCGAAGGAGAACGGGTACTTGTCGTTCTCATTGCGCTTCAGTATGAGCACCGGCTGGCCTTTATATTCGGTTCTTTCTACGATCATGATCTTCCCTCCACCTTAACAATGCCCCCTTGGGGCGCTTAAGCCAAAATTCTAGCATAAGGCGCTATATAAATCAATAATATATTTATTTCATATTTATAAGGTTGCGGGAATTCGCGATTTTTGTTAAATTTCAGATATGGCAAAAAAAGAACTGTTCTGGACCCTGCTGATAAAAACCGTAAAAACGCTGGTGGTGCTTTTTACGCTCTTCGCCATCGGGTTTTTCGTGGACAGCCTGCCTTTCGCCAAGCCGCTGCCCTTTATCAGCTTCCGGCTGCCGGTGAGCGTGTTCCTTAACGCCGTGGTCTCCCTGCTGGCGATAATAGTTTTCGTGAAGTTCGGTTCCGAAGCGGGGCCGTCCGTGGACGGCCTGCTGGATTTCGTGCCGAAGGCCGGCGAGCTGGCCGGCAGCGTGGTGAAGGTCCTCGCTCTGCTATTCGCCTACTACGCTTTCCAGGACGCGGTTTTCCCGTTCATCTCCGACTTCGAGTGGATCTACCAGTCCGTCTTCCTCGGGTTCACGCTGTTCTTTGTCGTGCGCGCCGGGCTGCAGGTGTACCACGCCAGCGAGGAGATCAGTAAGTTCCTCGTCGGGGTGCTGCGCCCGTACAAGGGCGCGGTTTCCGGGGAAGCGAAGGGAAATTAAAGCGGCACGGCCGCCGACTTGACCGCGGCGGAGTAGAAAGCGTTCTTTATCAGTTTTACGCAGTAGCGCGCATTGCGCAGGCCGGAGCCGCGCGGCAGCTCCCCGGCTATCTCCTTCCTCAGGTCTTCAAGTTCCGCCGCCAGCCACTCTCCGCGGTACTCCCCGGCCGCCAGGCCGTGGCGCAGTTCCACCGTTTCCGGTTTCATGTCCTTTATGTCCAGCCGCAGCGTTTTGCCATCGAGCTCGAGCCGGCCCTTGCTGCCGTGCGCGGCGAGGCGCACCAGCGGGGCGTGCCGCCCTGCCGCCAGGCGCACAAAACCGTCGGCCCCGCCGAAGTGCACATGCACGGCCGCCGCTCCATCCCCGGCGGCGCCGCCGGCGGGCGGGGGCGAAAGCCTGGCCGCCAGGGCAGAGGGCGGGCGGCGCACCAGCGCCAGCAGCAGGGAGAAAGCGAACCAGCCGTAAGCCGCGGTCACGCCGCCGGCCGGCGCCGGAGCGTCGGAGAGCACCTGCACTTCGGCGTAATCCAGCTCCCCCAGCAGCCCGCCGGTGAGGGCTTTGTCCACGGTCAGCCAGGCCGCTGACCGCTCCCAGCACTGCAGCGGAAAAATTATTTTTTCGGCCCGGGCGGCTTCGTCGCGCAGGTCTTCAAACTCGGAGGTGGAGCCGCATAGCGGCGTCAGACAGGCCGCGTGAAGCCTGTTTTGCAGCGCCCGCAGCGCGGTTTTGTGCCGGCGCTCCGGCGGCACCGCTATTACGGCCGCGTCCAGCCTGCCGCATTTAGAGAAGAAATCACCCGCGTCCTTGTAGAGCGCCGCCTCCGGCAGCAGCCGGCCGGCCTCCGCCAGGCGCGCCGGGTCCTCCTCGCAGACCGCGGCCAGGGAGAAGCCGGAGTCCGGCCCGGCCAGCGCGGTCAGCAGGGCGGGGGGCAGGTCCGGGGGGAAACCAAGCAGGGCGGTTTTAAGGAGCGGCATGCGCATATTTAAGCAAATAGCCCGGGCCGGCTCAAACGGGCGCCGGGAAGCCGGGGAACAATACCTTGACAAATATTGATTTCCATGTAATAATTATTTAATATAATTGTTCTATAGTGTAAAAGCGCCGGTTAGCGCGCAAAAGGGGCGGTCGAGTTAGCGGTACCGGAGGGTTCTTAAAAGCTGATGCTTTCAAATTTGGCAAAATCGCTGTTCCCGCCTAAAGACATAATAGGCATAGATATCGGCAATTATGCCGTGAAAGTGGTGTGCTTCACGGAAGAAAAAAAGGTCCTCAAGTTGAAAGACTGGGGCCTCATCCCGCTGGCCATCAAGGCCGACGTCCCTCCCGAAGAGAAAAAATCCATCATCTCCGGCGAGATCAAGACCTACCTGAAGAAAAAGGGCATACAGGCCCGCTACGCCGCCACGTCCATCTCCGGCAACTCCGTGATAGTGCGCTACGTGAAGCTGCCCAAGCTCTCCAAGAAAGAGCTCGCGCTGACGATCAACGTGGAGGCCGAGCCGTTCATCCCCTTCGACATCAAAGACGTCAACCTGACCTACTACATCCTCAACGACATTTCCGAGGACGGCGAGCCCAAGATCGACACCGTGCTGGTGGCGGCCAAGCGGGACGCCGTGCAGGACAAGATAGACATCCTGGCCGGCGCCGGGCTGGAGCCGCTGATCATAGACGTGGACTCTTTCGCGCTCGAGACGCTTTACGAGCGGATCGCCCCCAAGGGCGAGAATAATTCGGTGCTGCTGCTCAACATCGGGCAGAAGGTGACCAACCTCTCCATCATTTCCCAGGGCACCACGCGCGTGGTCCGCGATATTTTTATCGCCGGCTCCACGTTCGACAAGGCCATCGCCAAAACCCTGAAGTGCGACGCGGCCGCCGCCGACGCGGCCAAGAAGAGCCGCGGCGTGCTGGTTTCCGACGAGGACAAGGAAGCGGCGATCGAGAATTTCGACAAGGAGGCCATCGCCGTCTCCAAGGCCGCCTCCGGGGTGCTCAGGGACCTCTACACCGAGGTTTCCCGCTCGATAGACTTCTACCTCTCGCAGGGCGTGGATCATTCCATCTCCAGGATCATCATCTCCGGCGGCATGTCCAACCTGACCAACATGACCAGGTTCCTGTCCGCCGAGTTCAAGGTGCCGGTGGAGCTGGCGAACCCGCTTTCGTTCCTGCCGGAAATCCCCAAGAATATGCCCAAGGACGTGCTGCCCGCCCTGGCGGTGGCCTCCGGCCTCGCGCTGCGCAAGCTAAAGGATTGGGAAGAATGATAAAAATAAATCTCATTCCCCCCGAGTATATCGAGCGGATAAACCGCAACGCCATCATCGCCAAGGCGGTGCTCGCCGGCGTGCTGGTGGCCGCCTCGGTCGCGGGCGTCTCCGCCTGGCATTTCGGCCGTGCCAAGGGTCTCGAGTCTACCCTCACTACCCGCACGGCGGAGCTTGCGGTGCTGCAGAAGGACGTGGACCAGGTGAAGGCCATCGAGGCGCAGATCGCCGAGGTGCAGCGCTACCTGAACTCCATCGACAGCATCAACAAGGGGCGCTTCATCTATACCCGCTTCCTGCAGGACCTGGTCAGTGACCTGCCCTCCACCATCTGGTTCACGGGCGTCACCACCGCCCTGGCCGGCAATACGGTCAAGGTTAATCTCTCGGTGAATTCCAATTCCGCCTACGACCTCGCCTACTGGATAAACTCGCTTGAAACCTCCGGCCCGTATTCAGGGGTCGGCATGGGCGGCATTTCCGTTTCGGAAACGGAAGGCGGCAAGCGGTTCACCGTGCCGATAGTGCTGGTGTATACCTACAGGTAAACGCATGAAAAACATACAGCTTACCAAGGAACAGATGGGGCAGGTCGCCGCCGGCGTGCTCTTCAGCGGGCTGTTCATTTACGGCTACCTGTTCTATTTCTGGCTGCCCACCGCCAAGAAGATAGAGGACAGCGCCAAAAAGATCTCCTCCATAGAATCCGACATCAACAGGGCCAAAATGCAGAAGGCCAAGTACAAGGACCTGGAGGCCAAGCTGGCCTCGCTGCGCTCCGACAAGGAAGCCGCGCAGAAGAAGCTGCCCAAGGAGCGCAAGCTGCCGGACCTGCTGCGCACCATAACCACCCTCAGCAAAAAATACCGCGTGAGCGTCACCGGCATCACCCCTTCCGGCAATATGCCCGTGGAGTATTTCACCAAGGTGACCTACATCATCAACCTGAAGGGCAACTACCACGACGTGGGCCGTTTCCTCACCGCGCTCGGCATGGAGGAGCGGATCATGACGTCCGAGAACCTCACCCTGTCCGCCCTCAACACCCCCGAAGCCTCGGTGAGCGCCACCTTTACGCTGGCGGCCTACCAGTATAACGGATAAGATTATGCGCTCCATTATCACCGCCGCTTTCCTGCTGCTGCCCGCCGCCGCTACGGCGCAGGTAGCCGTGTCCACCCCGCCCGTCAGCGTAGAGCAGGCCTACAAGCCCGTGAACGCGCGCGACCCGCTGGTGCCGGCTACCGTCTTCGGGGACCAGAAGGGCTTCGGCCGCGTCCAGAAGGACGTGGCGGCCTCCACTTCGACGGCGACCGATAAAAGTTCTTTCTCGGTATACGGCCTCGCGCTGACCGGCATCCTGGAAGACTCTTCCGGCCGCCAGGCCCTGCTGCGCGACGCCGCCACCGGCATGCTGTACACGCTCAAGGCGGGCCGGCTTATAGATTCCAAGAAGAAGGCGGTCCCGGGCGTTTCCGGGGTTGTAAAGGGTAAGCAGGTAGTGCTGATGACGGAGGACAAGAAGGTCCACCAGCTGAACCTGCGCGAGAAGGAATAGTCGCCTGGAGAGGTAAATGATGAAAAAATTCATGGTCTACGCCGTTACCGCGCTGCTTGTGGGGCAAAATCCCGCGCTGCTCTTCGCCATCGAGAACGCCACCGTGCAGTCGGTAAGGGTTTCCGCGAACAGCGTCTATATCGCTACGGATAAGCCCGTGCAGTATAAGGCTTTCACTACCGACCAGCCCCAGCGGCTGGTGATCGAGCTGCTCGACTCCAGGATGAAAACCCTCCAGGAGATCCCCGTTAACAGCGGTAACCTGCTTAAAGTCCGCACCGGCCAGTTCGCGACCAGCCCCGTAAGCATCTCCCGCGTCGTGATGGACCTTTCCTCAAAAACCGCCTACCAGATCACCCGCAAGGGGACCGAGCTGGTGGTTATGCTCGGCGCCCGCGCGGCCGCGCCGCGCCCCGTCGCCACCAAGGACGCCCCGGCCGAGATCCCCGCCGGAGTCAAGGTGATAGTCCCGGAAGGCGGCGCCCCCAAGCCCGTGGAGATGACCCTCGAGGCCGCGCCGGTAAAACCGATCGACCTCGCGCCCCGCATCCCGGCCCCGTCCGTCCGCCGGGTCAAACCCGCCGGGTACCGCTCCATAATGGAGAGCCTGCCCGCCGACCCCATCACCTTCGATTACAGCGACGCGGACGTGCGCGAAGTGCTGGATATGCTGGGCGCCAAAGCCGGCATCAACATGATCTACGGTGACGACGTCAGCGGCACCATTACCATCAGCCTGGCCAAGGTCCCTTTCGACGAGGCCTTTAAAACGCTGCTCAACGTGAAGGGCCTGGCCGCCCAGCAGGTGGGAGATAACATCCTGCGCATCGCCGCGCCGGCCACTTTCCTCGCCGAGCAGAAGAAAGCGATGCCGCAGACCAGGGTCTTCTTCCTCAACTACTCTAAAGCCGCGGAGATCAAAGCGCAGGTGGACTCCGTCGCCTCGGCCGAGGGCAGGACCATGGCCAAGTGCGCCGCCGACGATACGAACAACGCCATCATCGTCACGGATTCCCCGCTCGGCCTCGACTTCACCGAGCGCCTTATCCGCAGCCTCGACCGGGTGCCCAAGCAGGTCGTGATCGAAGCCAAGCTCGTGGAAGTTACGCTGGACAATTCGATGGACTACGGCATCAGCTGGTCCGGCTACGGCGAGAAGAACGGCAACTATTTCGGTTCCGGCAACTCCGCCAGCAAGGTCGGCATCGGCGAGGATTCGCCCGGCGTGCAGAGCCCGGCCGGGACCACTGGCAAGGCCGTCAGCCTGCCGCTGTCCGGGTCCGCCGGCGGTTCCGGCGTCAACCTGCCCGCCAACCTGGTCTACGGCGCCTTCCGCCTGGGCAAGGTGGCCTCCAACTACATGTTCGACGCGGTGATCACCGCGGCGGCCAAGAAAGGCAAGGCCAAGGTGCTCAGCGATCCCAAGGTGGCGACCCTCAACAACAAGGAAGCCAACATCAACATCACCACCCAGATCCCTTACACCACCACGGAGACCACGGCGGCCACGCCCCCGATCTCCACCACCAAGGTCACCTATATCACCACCGGCATCATCCTCAGGGTGACCCCGACCATCAACTCCGACGGGCGCATCTCCATGAAGATCAACCCCAGCGTGAGCCAGCCCTCGGCCACGGTGGCCTCGGTGGCCGGCGGCGCGCCGGGCATCGACACCCGCTCCGCCGACACCAGCGTGATCGTGCGCAACGGCGAGACCATCGTGATCGGCGGCCTGATCCACGATACCCAGTCCGAGGCCGTGTTCAAGGTGCCGATACTGGGCGATATCCCGCTGCTCGGCTACCTCTTCAAGAAGAAATCCATGAGCCGCACCAGGATGGAACTGCTGATCTTCGTCACCCCGAGGATACTCGAGGACTGATCCCCGCAACGGCGGCGCATAAAGGACCAGGGGTGCAAAAACGCCTGGTCCTTTATTTTTGGCTTTAAATGACACTAGGTTATATTTTTTGCGCCGTGCTGGCGCTGGCGCCCGCGCTGCAGGCCGTCTTCGACCTGCGGCTGCAGCTCGCTTTCCAGTACGCCGTGCTGCTCGGCTGCCTGGCCTGGGGCTTCCTGCGGGCTTTCGGCGAGGGCCTGCCTGCCGGGCTTCTTTCCAGGCGGCTCTACCCGCTCGCCGGGGCGGCCGCGCTCAGCCTGGTCGCCGTGGTCTTCAGCCCGCTGCGCGGCCATATCTTTAACGAATGGGGCAACTTCGCCGCCGGGCTGCTGATCCTGGCGTTCGCCCCTTTCCTTAATAAGGAGGAGCGGCAGAGAACCGACACGGCGGCGGCCTGGGCGGCCTGGCTGGTTTTCGCGGTCTCCTTCCTGCAGGCTTTTGTCCTTAAGAACTTTTCTTCCAACCCGCCGCTTACCAACCTTAACGCGCTCGCGCTTTTTTCGGTGATGATGCTCCCGCTGGCGCTGGAGGGCCGCCGGTGGAAGTTGGCCGGGGCCATGATAGTGCTGATGGTCTGGACGCAGTCGCTCGGCGCCGCGCTGGCGCTGCTGGCCGCGGCCGCTTTCTACGCGGCCGCGCGCCTGAAGACCCTCGGTCGCGGTAACGCGGCGCTGCTGGGCGTGCTGGCCGTGCTGGGCGCGGCGGTGTTCTACGGCCTGCAGGCCGATTCCGTGGCCGGCCGGCTGGCGTGGTGGCGCACCGCCTGGGACATGTTCGCCGCCAGGCCGCTGTTTGGTTTCGGCGCCGCCTCTTTCAGCTGGGCGCAGGGGGTGTTCCAGCCCGCCGGCGCGTTCAGGGAGCAATCCATCTACGCCCATAATTATTATCTCGAGTTTCTCGCCGAGAACGGCCTGCCCGCCGCGCTGCTGTGGTTCTGGGCCATCTTCTCCGCGGCCCGGCGCAAGGCTGGTCTGGTTAAATATTCGGTCATAGCCGCCCTGGCCCATTCGCTGGTGGATTTCGGCCTGTCCGTGCCGGCCAATTTCTGGCTGTTCTGTTACCTGCTGTCGTCCCCGGCGGAGGAAGAGGGCGCGCTGCGTCCTTCCCGAAGCACGGCGGCTTACGCCCTGGCCCTGGCGACCCTGCTGTTGCTCTCGGCCGCGGGGCTGCATTACAGGGCGCTCGCTTTTGAAAAGGCGCGGAGCCGCGCGCTGGGAGCGGCCATGGCCGGAGAGCCGGCCGCGGCCGAGGCCGAACTGCGGCCCGCGCTGGCCAGCCGGCTTTTCAGGGGTCCGGCGCTGGATTTCCTCGGGCGGGTCAGCCTGACGGCCCCGGCCTCGGCCGGGCGCGCCGCGGTATATTACGAGATGGCCCTGCTTGAGAACGTTTACGACGCGGAGGCCTGGCGGGCCCTGCGGCGCGTCTACTCGGCGCCGGGCTCCGAGGGGCAGGCCGCCGAGCTGGGCCGCCGGCGGACGGAGGCGTTCAGATGAATATCCCCCGCCGGGCCGAAGCGGAACCTTATCTGCCCGGGCTGCTCCTGGTGCTGGCCGCGGCCCTCGGCGGGCTCAGGGCCGCGCCTTTAACGCTGCTTTTCGGCGCCGTCTTCCTGGCCTGGTTCCTGCGGTCCGGGCGTCCGCTGGTAGCGCGCGGCAGAGAGTACGCGCTTTTGTTCTTCTGCTGGCTGGGAGCGGCCGCGCTGTTCTCGTACGACGTAAAAATTTCTCTGCCGGCGCTGGCCCGCTGCGGCTTATTCGCTGTGCTGGTCTTCTCCGCCCGGCGGGCGGACGGGAAAGGCTGGCTGCACGGGGTGATGGGGCTGGGCCTCGCAGCCGCTCTTTTCCTGATCGGCCAGCGGGCGCTGGGGTTTAATGTGACCGGGTTCATCGGCGCCAATCCAAATTATTCCGCTATCTTCGCCGCTGCGGCCCTCCCGGCCGCGCTGCTTTTCGGGCTGGCGGCAGCCGGGCGCCGCCGGGCGCTGTTCTTCGCGCTGGCCGGGCTGCTGGCCGCCGGCATCCTGGCGTCCGGCTCGCGCGGGGCGCTGGCCGCGGCTTTCCTCTCCGGCGCCGCCGGTCTGTGGGTTTCAGGCAGCCGCCGGGCTTTCTGGATCTTCCTGCTCTCCGCCGCCGGCGCCGCCGCGCTGCTGCCGGCCGCCTGGCTGGAAGGGCTGTTTAAATTTTACGATCCCAGGGCTTTCGCCAGGCCGCGCCTCTGGGGCGCGGCGCTGGAAGCTGCGGCGGCCAGCCCGCTGCTGGGCTGGGGCCCCGGGCTGTTTGAAAAAATTTTCGAGCTGTTCAAGTTCCCGTACTTCGACGGCGTTACCTATTACGGCCACAGCACCCTGCACGCCCACGGAGAACTGTTCAACCTGGCCGCCGAAGCCGGCTTCCCGGCCGCGCTGCTGTTCGCCGCCGCCGCGGCGTACGCTGCTTTTCAGGGCGGGCGCAGGGACCTGGCGCTGAAGCTGGTCCTCCTGGCCGCCTTCCTGCAGGGCGCGGTGGATATGGTTTTTTATTCCGGCGCTGTCTCGCTGCTGTTCTGGGGTACGCTGGGGATCCTTTCCGCCGGAGAGCCTGAGCCGGCTGCCGCCGGACGGGCAAAAAAAATATTGTTGGCCGGAGTCGTTCTGGCCGGCCTGGCCTCGCCGTTTTTCCTGCCCTTTTTCCCGGACACACGGCCCGGGGGCCGCTACCGGGAGGCGGCGCTGGCCCAAGTACGCCTGGACGCGCTGGAGTCTCCGCGCAACCCCGTGCCGGCAGCGGCTGCGGGGGATATCCTTTTAGGCGCCGGGGATAAAGCCGGGGCGGCCGCCGCCTACGGGAGAGCGCTGGAGCTTGAACCGAATTTTGCGCGGGCGCGGCTGGGCCTGGCGGCGGCCGGCCGGGCGGGTGACGCCTGCGGAGAACTGGCCCTGGCCAGGCGGTCCGCCGCGCTGAAGGCCGGGACCCTTTATCAAAAAGCTATAGTTTTCCTGGACGAGAAGCAGGCCAAAAGGCTGGAAAAGGAACTATGCGGAAAGAAGAAGACTGGCGGCGCTACTGCGCCTGGCCGGAAAACGCGTTAGGCGGCAACGAAGCCGAATTGCTGCGCGACGGGGAAGAGGCCTTCCCCGAGATGCTCGCCGCCATTGGCGGGGCGCGCGATTTTATCTTGCTGGAGTTTTACTCTTTCTCGGACGACTCCATAGGCAGGGCGGTGGCGGACCTGCTCAAGGAGAAGGCGCGCGAGGGCGTGGCCGTGTACCTGATCTACGATTCCGTGGGCTCCATCCTTACCGAGCGCGATTTTTTCCTCAAGCTCGCCGCGGCCGGAGTGAAGGTGGCCGAGTTCCGGCCGGTGATCTACTGGAAACCTTACTGGAACTGGATAAAGCGCGATCACCGGAAAACGGTCTGCGTGGACGGGCGGCTGGCTTTCGTGGGCGGCTTCAACATCACCGAGTACGACGCCCCTAAATCCATGGGCGGCCGCGGCTGGCGGGATACCACCGTGCGCGTGCGCGGCCCGGCGGTCGGTCCGGTGGAGTCTCTGTTCTGGGACGCCTGGACCGGCTCCACCCCCGTGGACGGCTCCGTTCTCCCTCCCGGCAAACCTTCTTCGCCCGGCCCCGCCGGCCAGAAACACGTTTCCGTGGTTTTCGCCGGCGGCATACGCCACGTGCGCTCCATCCGGCGCAGCTACCGCTACGCCATAGACCGCGCGGCGGACCACATCTACATCACCAACGCCTACTTCCTGCCGGACCGGCTGGTCTACCGCAGGCTGGTGCGCGCGGCGCGGCGCGGCGTGGACGTGCGGGTCATAGCGCCCCGCGAGACTGACCACCCGTACGTGCGCTGGGCTTCCTGGTCCATGTACGCGCACATGATCAAGAACGGCATCAAGATCTACGAGTGGCAGGGGCCGATACTGCACTCCAAGAGCGCCGTTATCGACGGGATCTGGTCTTCGGTCGGCAGCCACAACCTGGACCACCGCAGCCTCCATTACAACCTGGAGCTGAACCTGAACGTCTACGACCGTCAGTTCGGTTCGGAGATGGCCCGCGCCTTCAGGGAGGACCTGAAAAAATGCCGGCAGGTCACGCTGGCCGCCGTGCGGCGGCGCCCGTGGACGGCTAAGCTCGCCTCTAAACTGCTTTACCTGGTGCGCTCATGGCTATAAAGCTCCTCCTCCTCTCGGCGCTGTTCTGCCTGCCGCCCGCCGCCGCGGAGCCGGAGATACAGCCGCAGAATATTCAGGCCGAAGAGCTCTCGGTCGTGAGGGACAGGCTGGCGACCAGCCTGTTCGCCAGGGGCGAACTGGCCGATAAGATCATAGCCGCAGGCATGGAAGGGACCTTCGTGGACGTCGAAGGCATGGAGACGCACGCCGAGGTGCGCAGCGCCCTGCTGAACTGGATACGCCGCAACCCGGACAAGGCCGCCTACGCGTACCTGCATCTTAAGACAGGGGCGACGGCCTTGCCGGATAAGATAGAGCTGCGCCAGACGGTGCACGAGCTTAACCCGCGGTTCCTGGAGCGCATAAAAGCGCTTAACGCGGCCGCCGGCGACAGGAACGTTTCCAACGAGGAGCTGGAGCTGGCCAGCCGCCGGCTCTATGAGGGCCCGCAGGCCGAGGACGAGGGTGCCGTGGTCATGGGCGGTACTCCCCGCCGGCAAGCCGCCTACTCTCCTCTCAACTATGCCGATTACCGCCTCAACCAGGGCGGGCTGGACAAAGAACTGGCCGCCGCCGGCGCCTGGCTGGAGGCGGCCCGCGGGGCCGGTGCGTCCACCAGGAATTTTTATGGTGAGGCTTTTGGAGAGTACAGCGCTTTCCTGGTGGCGGCTTCGTCGCTCAAGGGCAGGACCGCCATAACAGCCGAGGAATCCCGCGCGCTGGAGGCCAGGCGCGCGTCCCTGAGGGGCCGGCTGGCGGCGCTGGCGCTGGGCGAGCGGGCCTACGACCTGGAGAACATGGCCGCGGTGCTTAAGGGCCGCGGCGCCGTAAAGCTCGCCGGGCAGGCCAACATGCTGGCCGCGCGGTTGTCGGCGTCGGCGCTTAAGATCCTGGAGGGCGGGTCTTCCCTGCGTTCCCTTTCGGCCATATCCTCCTCGGCCGAGCGGGAGTTCGCCTCTTTTTACCTGATGTATTCCGCCTACAATTCGCTGGTCCGCCTGAAAGAGCTGGCTTCCCCGGCCGGGTTCTCATGTCTTTACGATTACGCCGCGTACAGGTATCTCTCCGCTTTTTTCCCGGGGGCCGCCTACCCGAAAGCCCGGCGTGAACTGGCGTCGGCGCGGCCCGCGCTGGACGAGGCGCTGCTGAAGGCTGACGCCGGGGATATGGAGGGCGCGCTTTCCGGGGCCGCCGCGAGTGCGGCCGAGCTTAAGGCGGCCGCGGCGCTGGCCGCTTCGGCCTCGGCTTTCAACCGCAGGGCGCAATTCCTGCTCTGGGGGGTGCTGTTCAGGCCGGCGGAGCTGGGGGTGTCGGTCAGGGGCGGGCGCGCGGCTTTCCGCCCCAAGCTCACCTTTTATGAGGTGATGCGGAAATGAAGAAGCTCTGTATTTTTTCCTACGGGCTCTACCCGGAGCAGATAACGCTGGAGACGCTGGCGGCCATGCGCGAATGCGGGGAAGTTTATTCGCATTGCCTGGACGCGGCCACGGCGCGGCAGTTCCTGCGCTACGCGCCGGGGCTGAAGCTGACCGCCGGGCTGGGCCGCCGGGAGACGGCGGCGGCGGCGGTGCGCGGGCTGGGAACTCACGATACAGTGGGCTTTCTTACGTACGGCAACCCGCTGTTCCTTAACCAGACCGCCGCGGAGCTGATGGCGGGAGCGCGCGGGCGAGGCGCCCTCGTTAAGGTGTTCTCGGCCATTTCTTCCTTCGACGCGCTGGTAAATCTTTTTAATCTTAATGAATATTCCGACGGCAGCCTGCGGGTGGCGGACACGGCCACGCTGATCTACAAGCCGGTGTTCACGCCGGGTACGGACACTCTTTTCTTCGTGCCGGACGTGCTTAACCTGCCGGCCAACGCGGCGCTGAAGAAGAAGTTCGTGGGAGCGGCTCAAAAGGCCTACCCGCTTTCGGCCCCCGTCTACCTTGCCGACTGCGCTTCCATCTCCAGCAGCAAAGCTACGGTGCTGAAGGGCAGGATCTCCGCCCTCCCCGCCCTCCTCTCCAAACTAAACGAACGCCATACCCTCTACATCCCCGCTGTAACTAAAAAACGCAAATAACCTATGTTGCCTGTGTGACGCGGGGACAGGGTTAGCAAAACCCTGCCGGAGCCCCGAGCTTGCATAAGCGCGAGGGGCGAGGCGGGGAGTGGCGAGCACGGTGTGCGAGACCACGTTTTTGCGTTCCTGTCCCCGCGGCGCACAGGTGCCCACGGGGATGTCCGCAAGTTACGGTTTTTTGAGCAGGCCTATCAAGGCGAGGTCGCTGGGGTAGAGGAGTTCTTTTTCGGCTTCGGCCAGGGTGAGCCATTTGGCGCCGAAGACTTCGTCCGGGGTGGTGGGCTTGCCGTCGCCGCCGTTGCGCTTGACCAGGAACCAGCGCACGTCCTTCTGCACCGGGACGCCGCCGCGGTAGAAGGAGTAGTGGGCGGTGTACAGCTCGGACTTTATCTCGCAGGCCCAGCCTGTCTCCTCATGCACTTCGCGCACGGCGGCCTGTTCCGGGGTTTCGCCGGGGTCTATGTGGCCCTTCGGGAAGGTCCAGACCTTCTCCCCGCGCAGGTTCTGCATGAGGATAAGGAGGACTTTCCCGTCCTCCAGCAGCACGCCGCCGGCGGAATGTTCATGCCTGGTTTCTTTGTTCCCCATGTGAAATTTAGATCGGCTGCAGCGGCGCGTATTTAAGCATGAAGGTCTGCCGCACGCCGCTGTCGAACACTACCGTCACCTTGGCCAGCTCGCCGGAGCCGATCTGGTCCACCACGCGGCCGGGGCCGTGGATGGGGTGCATGACCTTGCGGCCTTTGCCCACGCGCGGCATGGCCGGCGGCGGCTGGTAGGAGGTGATCACCTGCACGTCCTCCTCGCCCGGGCGGGTAGCGGTTTCCTTTGCCACCTTGCTCTCGAAGATAAAGCGGGACGCCAGGTTGGGATACGTGGTGCCGAAGATGCGGCGCGTACCGGCCCAGGTAAGGAACAGGCGCTGGCGGGCCCGGGTCATGCCCACATAGGCCAGGCGGCGCTCCTCCTCCATGTCGTCCTCGGAGGAGTTGGCCGCGTTGATCGGGAAAAGGTTCTCTTCCAGGCCGGTCAGGAACACCGCCGGGAATTCCAGGCCCTTGGCTAAATGCACCGTCATCAGCGTGATGGCGTGGGTGTCGGTATTGAGCTTGTCCACCTGGGAGGAGAGCATGACCTCTTCCAGGTACTTGTGCAGCGTCGGGGCGACGCCGTCCCGGGTGCAGTGCTCCTCGAAATCTTTCACGGCGTTGACGAGCTCCTGCAGGTTGCCCAGGCGCGCCAGCGACTCCTGCGGCTCCTTCTCGGCCAGTTCCTCGGTCATCTTCCAGTAGCCGGATTTCTCCAGGATGTTGGCCAGCATGGCCGACGGGGTGGCGGAGAACAGGTCCGATTTAACGCCTTCCAGCAGGTCCAGGAATTCTTTTATGCCGCGCCGGGCCGTATTGGTGATGTCCGGCACCTGCTCGGCGCTGAGCAGCGCGTCGTAGAGCGGCATCTCCTTCTGGCGCGAGTAGGCCATTACGTGGTCCATGGCCGTCTTGCCTATGCCGCGGGTGGGGGTGTTGACCACGCGCAGCAGGCTGATGGTGTCGCCGGGGTTAACGAGCAGCTTAAGGTAGGCCAGCACGTCCTTCACTTCCTTGCGGTCGTAGAAGCGCACCGAGCCGATGAGGCGGTAAGGGATGCGGGCCCTGCGGCAGGCCTCTTCGAAGGAGCGGCTCTGCGCGTTGGTGCGGTAGAAGACGGCGATGTCGTTATAGGTGAAGCTGCCGCGCCCGGTGAGGAGCTTGATCTCTTCCGTGATGCCGCGGGCCTCGTCTATCTCGTTCTGGCATTCCATCACCTGCGGCGCCTCGCCGTGCTCGGCCTTGGTCCACAGGTTCTTGGGGCGGCGGTTGCGGTTGTGCTTGATGAGCTCGTTGGCGGCGTGCAGGATGCGGGCGGTGGAGCGGTAGTTCTCCTCCAGCACCACGGTGAAGGCGTCGGGGAAATCCTTCTCGAACTCCATGATATTGCGGATGTCGGCACCGCGCCAGCCGTACACGCTCTGGTCCGGGTCGCCGACGACGCAGAGGTTCTTGTGCTTGGCCGACAGGGTTTTCACCAGCACGTACTGCGCGTGGTTGGTGTCCTGGTACTCGTCCACGAGGATATACTGGAAATTTTCCTGGAAGTAGCTGCGGATCTCCTCTTTCTCGTTGAGGAGCTCCACCGTGCGTACTATCAGGTCGCCGAAATCCATCGCGCCCGCTTCTATCAGCTTCTTCTGGTAGCGGTGGTAGATCTGGGCCGCCTTCAGGCGGCCGGGGTCGTTGACGGCCTGGGCGTTAATGAGATAGCTCTGCGAGTCCAGGAGGTCGTCCTTGGCGCGGGAAATGATGGAGAGGTACATGGAGGCCTTGTTCTTCTCCGCCTCCAGGCCGAGTTCCTCCATGGCCAGGCCGATGAGCTTCTTCTGGTCGTCGTCGTCGTAGATCACGAAGCCGGGCTGTATGCCTATCAGCCGGCCGTGCTGGCGCAGGATGCGCGCGCCGAGGGCGTGGAAGGTGTGTATCCACATGCCGCCCGAGTACGGCACCAGCTTGCCCACGCGGTGCTGCATCTCCTGCGCGGCTTTGTTGGTGAAAGTGATGGCCAGCACCCGGGAGGGGGAGATGCCCGAGGCGATGAGCAGGGCGATCTTGGAGGTGAGCGTCTTGGTCTTGCCGGTGCCGGCGCCCGCCAGGATGAGCAGCGGGCCGGCGAAATACTGCACCGCTTCGTCCTGCTTGGGGTTCAGGCCGAGCTTGGGCAGCAGCGAGGGGTTAAGGTTAAGGTCAAGGCTCACAGGTAATGATTTTATAATTTTACGAGGTCCTTGTGGGGTTGCTGCGGCGCGCCTATTTTGTATCATTAATTGCCGGCTTTCCGGCGCCCTATGACCAAAGAAAAACTGGACGCTTTTTTTCTGACCGAGGAGCAGATAGGCGAGCGCAAGATAAACGTGCTGCGCCTGGGCTTCCTGCTGGTCTTCCTCGCCAACGAGTTCTCCAACTTCTACCTGCTCAAGGTAGTGGAGGGCTGGCTGCACGCGCGCGCCGTGTGGACCATGCTGGCCTGGATCGCCTACGCTTTCGGGGCGTGGTACCTGGTCAACAGGCGCCGCCTGTACGATCGCCCGGTCAAATACGTCTCGGCCGGAGTGGACGCCCTCTTCCTGACCCTGACCATCGTGCTGGTGGAAGGCAACAACGGCCCGCTGGTGCCGGTCTTCTACATCCTCATCGTGGGCTGCGCCCTGCGCTACAGTTACCGGGCCATACTCGCCGCTTCCGTTTTCTCCGCGCTGGGCTACGCCGCGGTCTGGCATACCTCCTTCGGCAACCCGCGCCTGACGCCGATCCCCGCCTACACGGCCATCATCCACCTGCTCATCATGGTGATGATGGGCGCCTTCGCCGCCTACGCTGTAAAGAAGATGCGCGACCTGGTGCTTAAATTCGCCGAGAACCTGCTGAGGCGCGAGCAGGCCGAGGGCGCGCTGTCGCGCTATGTTTCCCACCAGGTGGCCAGGAAGATCCTGGACGCCCCCGACGGCGCCGCCGCCATGGGCGAAGGCCGGCGCACGCACGCGGCCGTGCTGATCTCGGACATCCGCGGCTTCACGCCGCTATCCGAGGGCATGGACCCGGCGGAACTGGTGAAGCTGCTCAACCTCTATTTCAGCCGCATGGTGGACGTGGTGTTCCGCCACGACGGCACGCTGGACAAGTTTGTGGGCGACGCGCTGATAGTGGTGTTCAACGACCCGTTCGAGCAGCCCGACGCGGAAAAGCGCGCCGTGGCCTGCGCGGCCGAGATGCAGCGGGAGATAGCGGCTTTCAATAAAGCGCAGGAGGCTTCCGGCGCCCGCACCCTGGGTGTGGGCGTAGGCGTGCATTGCGGGCCCGTGGTGGCCGGCAACGTGGGCTCGGCCACGCGCATGGACTACACGGTGATGGGGGATACCGTGAATTTCGCCTCGCGCCTGCAGGGCAAAGCCCCGGCCGGAGCGGTGTATGTATCCGGCGCGATAAAGGACAAGACCGCCGCGGATTTCTCCTACAAGAGCGCCGGCAAAATGGAATTCAAAGGCTACAAAGAGCCGGCCGAAGTCTTCGAACTGCAGGCTTAAGCTGGCGGTAAAAAAGAAAAAGCCCGCTTTTTTAGCGGGCTTTTCCTTTTACGCAGGGAAGGCTACACGTTGAACTTGAAGAAGCAGATGTCGCCGTCCTTCATCACGTATTCCTTGCCTTCGGAGCGGATGAGGCCCTTTTCGCGCAGCACCTTCTCTTCCTTGTACTTCATGATGTCGTCGAAGGAGTAGACCTCGGCGCGGATGAAGCCTTTTTCGAAATCCGTGTGGATGCGGCCGGCGGCCTGCGGGGCCTTGAGGCCGCGCTTGAGGCTCCAGGCGCGCACCTCGTCCTCGGAGCCGGCGGTGAAGAAGGAGATCTGGTCCAGCAGCTTGTAGCCGGCCAGGGCCATCTTCTCGAGGCCCGTGTAGTCCTCGCCCAGGTCCTTGAGGAACACGGCCTTCTCTTCGTCGGGCAGCTCGATGATCTCGGACTCTATCTTGGCGGAGATCTCCACCAGGATGGCGCCGCGGGCCTTTATGAAGTCGCGCAGTTTGCCCAGCACGGCCTGGTCGGGCTGCTCGGAGGTGTTAGCTACGAAGAAAACAGGTTTAACGGTGAGCAGGTTGAAATCGCGCACCTCGTCTATGGTGTAGCCGGCCTCGCGGGCGGGCTTGCCGTCGGCCAGCAGCTTCTTGATGGCCTCCAACCGCACCTTTTTTTCCTCGGCGTCCTTGGTGCGGGCTTTCAGGTCGCGCTGGTTCTTCTCCAGCGCCTTGTCCACGCTCTCCAGGTCGGCCAGCAGCAACTCGGTCTCTATGACCTCGATGTCGCGGATCGGGTCCACTTCGCCCAGCACGTGCACCACGTCGGGGTCCTTGAACACGCGCACCACCTGCACGATGGCGTCCACCTCGCGGATGTTGGCCAGGAACTTGTTGCCCAGGCCCTCGCCTTTGGAGGCGCCCTTCATCAAACCGGCGATGTCGACGAACTTTATATAGGAGGCCACTTTCTTGGGCGGCTTGAACAGGTCAAACAGCGCGTCCAGGCGCTTGTCCGGTACCGGCACCACGCCCACGTTGGGGTCGATGGTGGTGAAAGGGTAGTTGGAGGAGGCCGCACCCGCCCTGGTGAGGGCGTTGAACAGCGTCGATTTGCCTACGTTGGGCAGGCCTACTATGCCGATATCCATTTTATGTCCTTGTGCCGGGGAGAGGCCCCGGCTGCCGCCTGAAAACCGTATCAATTATACAATTTTGGCCCCGCGCCCGGGGGAGACCCTCCGGGCCGCGCCCTCAAAAAATGTAAAATATTCCTATATGAACGAAGCGTCCATGGAAAAAGCTCCCGAAAAGCCCGCTCTGCCCGCCGGCTACCTGCCCGCCTCGGTGGAACCCGCCCTGTGCGGCCGCTGGGAAACCGACAAGCTGTACTTTTACGACCCCGCCCGCCCGCGGCAGGAGACCTTCGTGGTGGACACGCCTCCTCCGACGGTTTCCGGCTCCCTACATATCGGCCACGTTTTCAGCTATACCCAGACGGACATCCTGGTGCGCTTCCAGCGCATGCTCGGCAAGAACATCTTCTACCCTATCGGCTGGGACGACAACGGCCTGCCCACCGAGCGCCGCGTGCAGAACCTCTTCGGCGTGCGCTGCGACCCCGCCCTGCCCTATAACCCCGACTTCAAGCCGCAGCCGGTGGAGGGCAAGAAAGATCTTAAGGATTATCAGCATATCTCCCGCCGCAACTTCCTGGAACTCTGCGAACTGCAGACCGCCGAAGACGAGAAGCGCTACGAGGCGCTGTGGCAGCGCCTCGGTCTGTCCATAGACTGGCGCCAGACCTATTCCACGGTGGGCACTTACTGCCGCAAAGCTTCTCAGGCTTCTTTCCTGGACCTTTTCAATAAGGGCCACGTTTACAGCGCCGAGACCCCCACGCTCTGGGACACCACTTTCAAGACCGCCGTGGCGCAGGCCGAATGCGAGGACCGGGAGGTAGCCGGCTTCTTCCACGACATAAAGTTCGGCGTGGAGGGCGGCGGCGAGTTCACCATTGCCACCACCCGGCCCGAACTGCTGGCCGCCTGCATAGCCGTGGTGGCCCACCCCGACGACGAGCGCTATAAGCCGCTCTTCGGCAAGACCGCGCTGACCCCGCTGTTCAAGGTGCGCGTGCCCATAATGCCTTCCTACCACGCCGACCCTGAAAAGGGCACCGGCATCATGATGATCTGTACTTTCGGCGACATCGCCGACGTGGAATTCTGGCGCAAGGAGCGCCTGCCCATGCGCCAGCTCATCAGCCCCGACGGCCGCCTGCATTCCCTGGAGCACGTTTCCAAGTTCCTCGACAGCGCCGATCACGCCGCGGCCGTGGCCAACTACAGCCTGCTCGCCGGCCTTTACGCCAAACAGGCCCGCACCAAGACCGTGGAACTGCTCAGGGCCGCCGGTTCCCTGGTGGGCGAACCCAGGCCCACCAAGCAGGCCGTGAAGTATTATGAGAAAGGCGACCAGCCGCTGGAGTTCATGCCGGCCCGCCAGTGGTATATAAAGATCCTCGACAACAAGCCCGCGCTGCTCGAGCAGGGCAAGAAAGTGTCCTGGCACCCGGAGTACATGTTCAAGCGCTATGAGCAGTGGGTGGAAGGTCTGAACCAGGACTGGTGCATCAGCCGCCAGCGCTACTTCGGCGTGCCTTTCCCCGTGTGGTACCCGGTAGACGGCGCGGGCAAAGCTGATTATTCCAAGCCGATACTGGCCTCGGCCGACCGCCTGCCGCTGGACCCCGCCACCGACTGTCCGCCCGGATATACGGAGGAACAGCGCAATAAGCCGAACGGTTTCATCGGCGAGCCCGATGTGATGGACACCTGGGCCACCTCCTCGCTCACGCCCATGATCTCCTCCCACTGGGCCGACGATAAAGACCGCCACGCAAAGCTCTTCCCGGCCGACCTGCGCCCGCAGGCGCACGAGATCATCCGAACCTGGGCTTTCTACACCATCACCAAGAGCTGGATGCACGAAAATTCCGTGCCGTGGCACAACGCCGCCATCAGCGGCTGGGTGGTAAGCCCGGACAAGGGCAAGATGAGCAAATCCAAGGGCAATACCATAACGCCCGAAGGCCTGCTGCAGACTTACTCCGCCGACGCCCTGCGCTACTGGGCAGGCAAGGCCAAGCTGGGCCAGGACACCATGTACGACGAGAGCGTCTTCAAGGTGGGCATGCGCCTGGCTACCAAGCTGTTCAACGCCAGCAAGTTCACCATGATGCAGATGAACGGCCCGGCCATGGCCGGCGCCCCGGCGCTTACGCCGGCCAGCATTACCGAGCCGCTGGACCGCGCCTGGGTGGAGCACTTGAAGAAGATAACGGACGCCGCGCGCGAGGACTTTGGTAATTACGACTACGCCGCCGTGCTGCTGTACGTGGAGACCGCGTTCTGGGACTTCTGCGATAATTACCTGGAGCTGGTGAAGAACCGCGCCTATTCCGGCACGTCCGAGGCCGCCCGGTCGGCCTGCGCCACCCTGGAGTGGACGCTCTCCGTGTTCCTGCGGCTGTTCGCGCCTTTCATCCCGTTCATAACCGAAGAAGTGTGGGGCTGGTCTTACGCGGCCGCTCTTAAGCAGCCTTCGGTGCACAAGGCCGCCTGGCCGGCAGCGGCCGAAATGGCCGCCGTGTCCGGCGACGTGCACGTGATGGATTCCGCCCGCAAAGTGCTGGAGGCCGTGCGCACCAAGAAGGCCGCCGAGAAGCGCAGTGTGAAATGGCCGGTAGCAAAACTAACCGTGGAATGCGGCCCCAAGCGCGCCGCCGCGCTTAAACTGGCGCTGGCGGACGTGCTGTTGGCCGGCTGCGTGGATAAGGCCGGCTTCTCCCTTAAGGAGACCGGCTCGGACGACGCGGACCCCGTGGTGACCGTGGAGCTGGGCGCCGCTTAAAGCGCGGATAGCCTAAAAAGAGAGCCGGCCCTTAACGGGGCCGGCTCTCTTTTTATGGCGCTGAATAGCGAGCCCGGTTAACCGCAGAACAGGCGCTCCTTTCTTAAGCAATTCTCTTTCATGGGAAAAACCGTTAAACCCTGTCCGGCATTTATGGCATAGAAGTTGCCCCGCATTGGGGGTGATAGGTATAAGTTTAAAAAACAAACATAAGGGAATTATGAAAAAAGCCAGTATACTGATAGCGATGTTCGCGGTTGTGGCGGCGACTTCAGCGGCAAAAGCCGACGAAGTGTCCCGCGGACTTCCGGAATTCACACTTCCTTCTGTTCAATTTGAAGAGCTGGAGGTGGGAATCTCCAACAATTCCCTTCCCGGGGATTTGCCATGTCCTGTGGCTGTCTCAAAGAGAACATTCAGAGACAATTATGACTTTCTAACCACCAACCGCGGGGGGGATTTCTTCTCCCCTGTCTCTGATCTGAACAAGCTGAAAGGTATAATCAAATCTCTTCCGGTGTATCTAAACAGGGCGAACCTAGATTTCGAATCTCAGCGGCGCATTCTCGAGATCGTCTCCAATGGTGAGCACAACATTGATGTAATGTTGCTAAAATACTCAAACACCGGGAGGCAAGCAACCCGTGCGGATTTTCTTGCAGAGGCTGGGCCCGCAATGAACTCTTTGCAGAGCGCATTTATGGTCTTAAAAGGGAACCAAAATGGCGGCAGTTCCGGAGATAATTGCTGGTCTAATTGTGTTCAGGATTGCCAACCCACCGATCTTGGAGGAATTGTTTGTCATCTAAGCTGCTATTACACCTGCGAAACACTCCGCTGATTAGAATAGAAAACAAGGAAACCACATGAAAACTTTTGTAAAAATGAGCGGTTGGTTTGCGGGGATAGGGGCGGCGGTTTTTATGATGCCGCAACTCGCAGGGTCATCCGTATACGCTGCCAGGATAATTTACGGCATGACCCCTTTGTTGTCTTGGCTTTTTTGGCTTTGGACTCTCGTTTTGGCCGTACTTCTTCTATACGCAGTCTCTTCAGGATTAGTTGGAGAGAGGCTCATCCCTTTGCTTACCGGCATAAACGTTGAGGCGGACCCCAAGAGCTTCGAGGTAAATGCGCTAAAGAAGTCCTTCTCTCTAATCATGGTCATTCTGCTGTTTGTTTCTATCTTCGCTTTTATCAGGGTTAATGTGCATACCGGATATAAGTGTGAAGAGTCCGAAAGCAGTTCTCCTTGCATGGCAAGAAGCGACACAAAGCGAATCCTCTTTCTGCCCGGCCTGGCGCTGCCGGGCTCTGGAATGTCTTCCAAAACCCTTCCGGACATGAAAACAGGCGACATGGTCTACTTCGTAGCCAACACCACTCCTATCGGGGGCAAGGCAGCTGGGGGAGTAGCTTTTCTGACACTGCTCTTTATAGCAATCTGCCGGGTTTCAGTGATGGTTTTAAAAAACAGGAGTGCAGTAAAATAGGGATTATTCCAGCCGCTTGCCAGATAAGCTTCCCATACGCACTTCAACTAGCCCCAAAAAAAGAGAGCCGGTCCTTAGCGGGGCCGGCTCTCTTTTTGCATTTTCATGTGGAAATACAGGCTTTCATGTGAAAATATTGAAATAGTGATCGTATCCTGTTTATCCGGGGAAATACCGGTTTTAACATATTATTACCTATAGAGAGCTAGGCCTGGATACATCTGGCATAAAAAATGCTCTGTATCTGGCATAAGCGGTAAAACTAAAACAGGGATGAGGAAAAGAGATATGAAAAAGAGCAATATGTTTGTGGCGATTTTCGCGGTGATGGCGGCGGCTTCGGTAGCCGGGGCTCAGGAGACAAAGGGTCAATTTTGACGGCGGCAACAGCTCTGTCGGGTTTGCCCAGATGCTTGCCCAGGCGCATGAGAACTCACTCCTTGCGGCCGCCGAAATAAAGCCGGAGCCGGTTAAAGCGAAAGATTTTTTCAACCCGCGCATGATGTCCGTGCTGGACGCTTCTGTTAAGAGCGCGATAACTTACTCCGAAGCAAAAGGCGACGCCGAGTTGAAAACCGCCCTTGAAAAGTTCCTTCTGAAGGCGACCCCGGAGCAGAAGTACGAATTCGTCTACGGCGGTTCCAAGGTTTACCGCCTGCCGGGCTTCTCTTCCGACAAAGGCGTAGCCCAGTGGGTGTGCACGGCCATAACCAAAACGGTGTGCAAGATGGTCTGCGATCCCGGCTGCAAGCAGGACTGTCAGGACATCATAGTGGATTCCTGCAAGTGGATGTAAACCGCAAATCTCCGGTCCCGTTCCGCGCCGTGCCCGAAAAGGCGGCGCGGAACGGCAATTCCGGGGCGGCTTTAAAAGACTATGGAAATACCTGAATATTTATTTTCATCGGGGTTCTCTTTCGTGATCGCGGCTTTCCTGTCGGCCGGGCTAGCGTGTTTCCTGGCCGAAAAGATCTGAGCTTAAAAAGCTAAAATAGTTCAGAAAGACCGTCCTGTGAACGGCGTGAGTCCTCTTTTGGAGCTGCTCCCATGAAACCATTGATACAGCTTGCCGGGGTCACTAAAAAATATAAGACCAGGGACGGGGAAGTGGCCGCCCTGGACGGGATTTCGCTCGAGATCGCCCAGGGGGAATTCGTGGCTATTACCGGGCCTTCTGGCAGCGGCAAATCGACCCTGTTAAACATCCTCGGCCTGCTTGACCAGCCGGACTCCGGGGAGTATTACTGCTCCGGGCATAAAACCTCTGACATGAAAGACGCCGGGCTCTCCGCCCTGCGTTCCAGGCTTATCGGGTTCGTCTTTCAAAATTTTCACGCCCTGCCGGAACTTACAGCTGAGGAGAACGTGGCGCTGCCCCTGGCCTATTCAGGCGTTTCCAGCGGCCGGGAACCGCTGGAATGCCTGGAGCAGGTAGAGCTGGCGGACCGGCGCAATCACCGCCCGGGCGAACTCTCGGGCGGGCAGCAGCAGCGGATGGCGATAGCCCGGGCCCTGGTAAACAACCCGCGCGTCATACTGGCCGACGAGCCTACCGGCAACCTGGACGGCCTGCTTCGCGATGAAATACTTTTGGTTTTTGAGAAAATGCATAAAAAAGGGATTACCGTCATCCTGATCACGCATGACCCGGCAGTGGCGGCGCGCGCAAACCGTGTAATAAAGATAGAGGGGGGGCGGATAGCCGCTGATAGCCTCGGGACCGCCGCCGCCTCCGCTGCCGCGGAACCGCTGCGGCTGCCCCGGCCCGTCAGTTTATTTTCGGTCCGGACTTTTAAGCGGCAGGCGCTGGCGGCCCTTGGCTGTATGCGCCGCAACAAGCTGCGCAGCCTGCTTATCTTCGCCTGCTTCTCTATAGGCATAGGCGCGGTTACGGCGGTCCTGGGCCTTACCGGGAGCTTTCGCAAGAAAGTTTTCGGCCGCCTGGACGCGCTCGACCCGCGCGTGATCAGCGTTTACCCCGCGGTGAAGACGGCCGGCCTTTCGTTCGGGGACGCGGGCCGTATCGCGGAAAAGGTCCCTAATGTGGAGGCGGTCGTAGTCTCCGTCGCCTCGTGGGGCGCTGTGGCCGCTGGAGATAATAAAACCGCGGCGCCTGTTTACGAGATAAGCGCCAACCGGATGAGGGCGAGCTACAGCGGCGAAGTCGCCGGGAGGCTTTTCGCCGCGGACGAGGCCGACCGCGACGCGGCTTTGCTGACGCACAAAACCGCGCGGGAACTGTTCGGCGCCGAGGGGTCCGCCCCGGGACGCCGCCTTAAAATAGGCGGCAAAGAGTTTACTGTGACAGGGGTCATAGAAGGCGTGGACCTGGAGGAGACCAGGGGCCTTAATTCGTCGCGCGGCGTGGTGATACAGCCTGGAGCCGGGGAGAACTGCGGTTTAACGGACAGGACGCCCAGACTGTTCGAGGTGAAGATAGACCGGGAAGAGAACGTGGCCGCCGCGGCTGCAAAACTTTCAAAGCTCTTGAACGGAGAGGCCGGCCCCGGCCCGGAGGCGCAGAAGAAATTCACCGTTCACCAGGCTAAATTCTTCCTGGACGCGATGAAGCGCACTAATAATTTCTTCAAGATCTTCCTGCTGGCGGTAACCGCCATCCCGATACTGCTGGGCGGCTTGGCGGTGGTGAACACCATGCTGTTGAGCGTGGGGGAGCGGCGCGCCGAAATTGGCCTGCGCAAGGCGCTGGGCGCGCGGCGCAGGGACATAGCGGCGCAGTTCCTGATGGAATCGTTCATCCTGTACGCGGCCGGCGGGCTGGCCGGCGCTGTCGCGGGCGTGGCGGCGGTATACAAGCTGGCCGGTCTTATGAAGATGGAGCCGGCCTTTACAGCGGGCTCTGTGTTCTACGGTTTTGCCCTGATGGGGGTCAGCGGCCTGCTGTTCGGTTTCTGGCCGGCCCTGAAAGCCGCGGCCGTAAACCCGATAGAGTCCCTGCGCGGAAATTAAACGCCAGCATTGAACGTCCAGGTCTTGAAATTAAAAAATAACCGCCGGATACTATCCGGCGGCTATTTTTATCCACCCTGCAGAGAAGAAAAACTGGCGGTCCTTTCAGGATGAAGTTCGAAACTTCTTCGCGCAACATCCTGAGGTAA
>CAYQJX010000031.1:0-26453 GCA_964417965.1 uncultured Elusimicrobiaceae bacterium | reverse complement strand
TCGCCATAGAGCTGCAGGAGACCGAGTTCCGCTGGAAGCCCAAGCCGGAGCCCACCCGCATCAGCATCCCCTACACTTAAAACCCCGACGGGATAAAAAGAAAAGAGGCGCTCTCGGGCGCCTCTTCTCTTTTATGCCGCGGTGGTTTATTTCTTTACGGCTTTGGCTATTTCCGAGCGGAGCAGGTCCACGGGGCAGGGCTTCTGCAGAAAGGCCTTTATGTTGCTCTCCTGCTTGAACACCTGCTCGGTGGAAGGGTCGAAATGGCTGGCGGTCATCACCAGGATCGGGATGCTCTTCAGGTCGTCGTCGGCCAGCAGCATGCGCATCAGTTCCAGGCCCGAGACCCGCGGCATCATCACGTCCATCAGGATGATGTCGGGTTTCACCTTCTGCGCCTGCTCAAAGCCGTCCTTGCCGTCGGTGGCGGTGTGCACCTCGTAGGCGTCGGTCCCCAGGGCCATCTCGGCCAGCTGGAGAAAGTTAATGTTGTCGTCCACTACCAGCACGCGTATTTTGTCCATGGTTTTTTTATCGAGAGTGTTTTGGGCGAGGAGGGGATCGAACCCTCATGATCGTGAGATCGCAGGTTTTTGAGACCTGTGCGTCTACCGGTTCCGCCACTCGCCCGGAACGGAAAACCTATTCTACTAAATTTGCTCCGGCCCTACTCCCGGGCGTGGGGGGAATGCAGGGCGGTAAACTCGTCGTCGCCCAGCACCGCGTCGCGGTTCTTGTCAAAGGGGCGCCAGAACTTGCCGGGCACGGTCTCGGCCATCATGACACCGTACTTGGCCAGGGCCGCGGCGGGGTCGGCGTCCAGCAGGCCGAGCACCAGGCCCTTGTCCGCCATGCCCTGGCCGGGCGCCAGGTACTGCGCGGCGCTGCTCCAGCGGTAGGCTTCCGGCGCGGGGGCCAGGCCTTCCTTGACCGCCTCCAGGTGAATGTAGCGCGCCAGGTGCGCGGCGTACTTTTCGGGCTGGATCAATTTGTACTTGCAGCGCCCGGAGGCGCCCATCCCGCGCATCACCAGGCGCAGGTCTATGCCGGGGGTCACAAAATAGAGCAGCGCCCGCCCGGGCAGCAGGGCGTAGGCCGGCAGTTTTACGCCGGCGGCGGTCTTGGTCTTGTCCACCAGGGCCAGGTAGGCTTCCAGCTCCCTGTCGCCTTTGGTTATTACATTGTCTGTTACCAGGTAATGTGCGTTTTCAAAATACATCGTGTCTCCTCTCGGAAACTCTATTCTACCACGATTTTGTATAATTAATAATAGATTTATATAAGGACTTGCCGAAATGACCACACAGAACACGGATTACTCCAAGACTGTTTTCCTGCCCAATACCTCTTTCTCCATGCGGGGAGACCTGACCAAAAAAGAGCCCGGCATGCTGGCCGACTGGGAGAAAATGGACCTGTACGGCAAAATGCTGGCCAAGCGCCGCAACGCCAAGCCCTTTATCCTGCACGACGGCCCGCCCTACGCCAACGGCCCCATCCACATAGGCACCGCCCTCAATAAGATCTTGAAGGATATGGTGGTAAAATCCCACGCCATCCTGGGCTTCTATACCCCTTACGTGCCCGGCTGGGACTGCCACGGCCTCCCCATCGAGCAGGCCCTCCTCAAAGAGATGAAGATGGGCAAGCGCCACATAGACGACATCCCCGCTTTCCGCCAGAAGGCCCGCGACTTCGCCAACCGCTTCCTGGACATCCAGCGCGAGGGCTTTAAGCGCCTCGGCGTGCTGGGCGCCTGGGCCGCGCCCTACATCACCATGTCCAAGGAGTTCGAGGGCACCGTCATAAAGGCCTTCCGCGAACTGCTGGAGAAAGGCCACATCCACCGCGACAAGAAGACCATCTACTGGTGCGTCACCTGCGAGACGGCCCTCGCCGACGCCGAGGTGGAATACCACGACCACACCTCCCCGTCCATCTACGTGCGCTTCCCGCTGGCGACCCTGCCCGAAGAGCTGGCCGCCGTGGGCAAGAACCGCTCCTCCATCGTGATCTGGACCACCACCCCCTGGACGCTGCCGTCCAACATGGCCGCCGCCGTGGCCAAGGACGAGGACTACCGCGTGCTGGAGACCGGCGGGCAGTACCTGATAGTGGCCGACAAGCTGGCCGACGCCTTCCTGGCCGCCACCGGCCTGGAGGCCGTCAAGGGCGCCGTCCTCCCCGGAGAAAAGCTGGTGGGCCTGCAGTACCATCATTGCCTCGCCCCGCACCTGCCCGAAGCCCGCCGCTTTACGCGCCCGGTGATAGCCACCGACTTTGTGGACATGAGCACCGGCACCGGCGTAGTGCACATAGCCCCCGGCCACGGCGAGGAAGACTTCCACGCCGGCAAGAAGCACGGCCTGGAAATTTTCTGCCCGGTCAAGGCGGACGGCACGTTTAACGCCGACGCCGGCATCTTCGAGGGCATGAAGGTCTTCGCGTCCAACGAGAAAGTGGCGGAGACGCTGAAGGCCGATGGTAACCTGCTGGCGCTCAAAAAGATAGAGCACAGCTACCCGCATTGCTGGCGCTGCAAGCAGCCGGTCATCTTCCGCGCCACCGAGCAGTGGTTCCTCAAGGTAGACCTGGACGGCCTGCGGGGCAAACTCCTCAAGGCCGCCGACGGCGTGCGCTGGCTGCCCGCGGCCGGCCACGAGCGCATGGTAGGCATGCTTAAGACCCGCCCCGACTGGTGCCTGTCGCGCCAGCGCTACTGGGGCACCCCCATCATAGCCGTGTACTGCAAAGAGTGCGGCAAGGTGCACGAGGATAACGCTTTCCTGCGCGCCATGGAAGAGCGCGTCTTCAAAGAAGGCAGCGACTTCTGGTTCTCCGAGCCCGTGGAAAAACTCATGACGCCCGGCGCTAAGTGCGCCTGCGGCGGCACCGTCTTCACCAAAGAAAAAGACATCATGGACGTCTGGCTGGACTCGGGCGTTTCCTGGTACGCCGTGCTGGAAGGCGGCATGCTCGGGCCCGGCAAGTTCTTCCCGGCCGACGTGTACCTGGAAGGCTCCGACCAGCACCGCGGCTGGTTCCAGACCTCGCTTATCCCCGCCGTCGCCCTGCGCGGCGAGCCGCCGTTCAAAACCGTGCTCACCCACGGCATGGTGCTAGACGAAAAAGGCCGCGCCATGCACAAGTCCGCCGGCAACGCCATAGACCCGGCCGACATCACCAATAAGTACGGCGCCGAGATCCTGCGCCTGTGGGCCGGCCTGTGCGATTACTCCGAGGACGTGCGCATCTCCGAAAAGGTCCTCGCCGGCGCCATAGACACCTACCGCAAGATCCGCAACACGCTGCGCTACCTGCTGGGCAACCTCTCCGACTTCAAGCCCGCGCAGCACCGCGTCTCCGACGATAAGCTGCTCGAGGTGGACCGCTACATGCGCGCCCGCCTGGCCGTCACCGTGGCCGCCGTGGAGCACCATTACGCCGGGTTCCAGTTCCGCCAGGCCATCCGCGCCATAGCGGACTTCTGCATCCTGGACCTGTCGGCCTTCTACCTGGACTCGCTCAAGGACCGCCTCTACACGTTCAGCCCCGACGCGCCCGAGCGCCGCTCCGCGCAGACCGTGCTGCACGACATCCTCACCGCGCTCCTTAAGATGATGGCCCCGGTGCTCTCCTTCACCGCCGAAGAGGCGTGGAAGACCGCCAAGGCCGAAATAGACCCGTCCCTGGAGGACAGCGTCTTCCTGTCGGACTACCCGCGCTACGACGCCGTGTGGGCCGACCCGGCCCTGCTGGAGCGCTGGGAAAAGATCATGGCCGTCAGGGAGACCATCACCAAGGCCATAGAGGAAAAGCGCCAGGCGGGCGAAGTAGGCTCTTCCCTCGAGGCCCGCATCGTTCTGCGCACCGGCAAAGAGGACTATAAAAAGTTCCTCGAGTCCGCTCCCTGGCCGCAGGTGGCCATCGTCTCCGCCGCCGCGGTGGAGTATGACCCCGCCGCGCCCGAGCTGGAAGTGAAAGTTTTCAAGGCCGACGGCGCCAAGTGCCCGCGCTGCTGGCAGTGGAAGCAGGACCTCGGCTCCGTCCCCGCGCACGCGGGCGTTTGCGGCCGCTGCGCCGCCGCGCTGGAGGCTGCCCCTAAGTGAAGCGCCTTTTTACCCCGGCGGTCCTGGCGGCGGTATTCATCCTGGACAGGGTCAGCAAGGCCCGCGTCCTGGAGACGTTGTTCCACCGGTCCGTCGAGGTAACGTCCTTTTTCTCCCTTACCTACGCCGAGAACACCGGCGTGGCTTTCGGGATGTTCCGGGACAGCAACAAGTTCTTCCTGGTGTTCAGCGTGCTGCTGGTGGGCGTGCTGCTGTACCTGCGGCGCCGCATCCAGGCCCACGGCCGCCTGGCGGAGCTGGGCCTGGCGCTGGTGCTGGGCGGGGCGCTGGGCAACCTCTACGACCGCATCGCCTACGGCTTCGTGGTGGACTTCTTCGATTTTTCGTTCTTTCCGGCGGTATTCAACGTGGCCGACAGCGCTATAACGGTGGGGGCGCTGTGCCTGGCCCTGGGCATGAAAGAGGACGCGAAGGGGAAAACATGAAAAAATTCTTATTGCTGCTGATCGCCGCGGCCGGGCTGGCCGGGTGCAACCGCTCGCCGGAGTACTACTTTAAGCGGGCCAACTACCTGTTCGGCAAGGGCAAGCAGATGGAAGCCCTGGAGAACTACAATAAGGCCCTCCTGCTCAGGAAAGGCTATGTCGAGGCCCTGGTCTCGCGCGGCATGCTGCACGACGCGCAGGGCGACCGGCAGAAGGCCGCCCAGGACTACCGCAAAGCCATAGAGATCAACTCCTCCTACCTGCCGGCCTACAACAACCTCGGCGCCCTCATGATGGACGGCGGCAACTATAAAGAGGCCGTGCGCATCTTCACCGACGCGCTCGCCGTAAAACCCGACTACGCCTTCGCCATGCTCAACCGCGGCCTGTCCCACTACAAGCAGGGCGACTGCGCCGAGGCCACCGCCGACCTTAGCCGCGCGCTGGACCTTAACCCCAAGTTCGAGCTGGCCTACTACCACCGCGCCCTCTGCGCCCGCAACGCCAAAAATATGCCCGCCGCCATCGCCGACCTGAACGCCGTGCTGGACCTTAACCCCGCCGCCGTTACGGCCAGCCTGGAGCTGGGCAAGGCCCTCTACAGCCTGCAGGACTACGGCGGCGCCGCCAAGGAATTCCTGCGCACCGCCGAGCTTAAGCCCCGCGACTATTTCGGCCAGTACTGGCTGGCGCTGTCCTTCTACAAGTTCGGCTACTACGAAGGCGCCCTCTCGGCGGCCCTGACGGCCACGGAACTAAAGCCCGACTCCTACCAGGCCCACGGCCTGGTCGGCGACATTTTCGCCGCCACCGGCGACAAGGCCGGCGCCGCCGCCGAGTACAAGGCCGCCGCCGGGCTGTCGCCCAAGTTCGCCTCTTTCTACCAGGCCAGGCTGGCCGCGCTCAGCGCCCCGGCCAGGCCCGCCCGCGGTAAACGCAGATAAAAAACTGGAGCCACCATGTCAGATGAAGTGACGGATATGCCCGCCTGGCGCAAGCAGTTCCTCGCCACGCGGATGACCTTCGAGAGCATCCTCTTCGAGCGCGAGCTGGTGCAGCCCAAGCGGGAGAAACTCTCCGTCGGCATTATCGGCGCGCTGGGCATCTGGCTGTTCCACGCCCTGCTGCTGGCGCAGTGGGCCTGGCGCCGCGGCTACTTCTTTAACCAGACCGACGCAGAAAGCTTCGGCGCCGTGCTGCGCTACGCCGCCTACCTCAAGAGCCAGGGCTTCTGGGCGCTGGTAAAGCCAGAGTTCGCCGACCTGGCGCTCAACCCGCCGCTGTACTACCTGTCCTACGTGCCGGTGCTCAACTACCTTACGCCGGACCTCAACCTGGCGCTGGTGCTGGTCAACTCCTTCTTCCTGCTGATCCTGGCCCTGGCCATCTTCCTCGCCGTGCGCCGCAGCCGGCCCAACCGCGCCGGCTGGCTGGGCGCCGCCTTCGCGCTGGCCATGCCGTTCGTTATGGAGACCGCCCGCCGCCCCGCGCCCGAGATGGCGCTGATGGCCCTGGTGGCGGCCATGTACGCCTGCTATATCCGCTCCGACGAATTCGAACTGCCCAAGTGGACCTTCGCCTTCGCCGTGGTGTTCAGCTTGGGCTTCTTCTCGCACCGCTTCTTCTGGCTGTACGCCCTGCCGCTGGCGCCGTTCATCCTGGCGGGGCTGGCCTCTCCGACGCGCGACGACCTGTTTAAAGGCTTCTTTCCCGGCCTGGTGATCAACCTGCCCTGGTACCTGTTCCTGGGCGCGGCCATGCTGGCCGGCTTTGTGCCGCTGTGGGGCCATTACGCCGGCTTCTGGCATTACCTGGGCGTAGGCCTGCGCGCCGCGTCGCTGCCGCTGTTCCTGCTGGGCGCCGCCGGGCTGTTCTGGATGTATTTCTCCGTCTTCATGCCCTACGAGAAGCGCAAAGTGGTGGCCGCCTGGTTCTGGGCGCCGTATCTTCTCCTAACCTGGCTGGTGCGCGGCAGCCACCCCGCGCTGCTGTACCCGGCGCTGCTGCCTTTCGCCGTGGCCCTGCCGGTAATGACGCCGCACCAGGCGCGCAAATACCTGCTGGTCTTTGTGCTGGCCCTCGGGGCCGTGGGCCAGGGCGGGCTGGTGCGCCCTTTCAGCTTTAACGGCCTGCCGCTGGGCGGCCTGCCGCTGCCCCCGGCCAAGGACTACCGCGCCGGCGAACTGCTGGAGATGGTGCGCAACAGCGCCCCGGCCGGCGGCGGCCTGGTGGCCGTTTACGGCGGCGACGCCAACCTGAACGCGCAGAGCCTGCGCTTCGCCTATTCCGCAAAGGGCGCCGGCGTAAAGTTCGCCGACGCTCCCGCCTGCCCGGCCTGCGCCTTCCTGGTGGTGCGCAAAACCGCCCGCCCCGGCGCCGCGCCCTCGCCCACGGAAACCGACTTCGCGGCCATCCGCACGCAGGGCTGGTTCTCCGCCCTGTTCGACCGCACCGGCGAGCTGGAGCTCGCCGACGGTTCGCGCGCCGAGCTCTACCAGAAGCGCGCCGACACCATGAAATTCTTCGAGGAAGGCACGCATGGGCTGCGCAACCTTTCCCTCGGCCGCCTTACCGCGGAGGACGCCACCCTTAAACTTTCCGGCTTCGACAAGAGCACCGGCAAGTACGCCTCGGCGGAGCTGTTCGTGCCGGCGGCGCAGTTCCTGGGGGGGGACGTTTACGGCCTTACGGTGGACCTCCGCGGCCTCTCGGCCGCCAGCCCCAATAAAGCGCCCTTCGTGCCCTCCGGGTTCGACTCGGCCACCATTACCTCGGCCCGCGTCAGCGCCTACGCCGTAGAACGCTACCTGGCCGCGCGCCTGCCCTTCATTACCGGCCTGGAGGTAGAACTGGACGGCGGGGGCCTGGGCCTTAAAGGCATTACCCGCGGCCGCGAGCTGGACGTGGTGCTGGCGCTGTCTATCCACAACAACGTGCTGGAAGTGCGCCCGGCGGAATTCTCTTTCGGCCCCGTCAGCCTGCCCGACTATTTCCTGGCGCTGTTCTCGTTCCGCATGGACCTGGCGGACAACCCGTACAACCTGCGCGTGGGCGGCCTGCGCGTGAACAAGCAGATGATAGAACTGTACTGACCGCAACTATGAAGAAACTCCCGGCCCTGCTGCTGCTGCTCGCCTGCGCCTGCGTCGACATCCCCACCGCGGATATGCCCGCCGCGGCCATCCCGCAGCCCACCGAGTCCCCGTTCAAAGGCCTGGACCCCGGCGGCAAGACCGTGGAGACGGCGCATTTTTCCGTGCAGGCCTACGGCTCCGACGCCGCCGCCCGCCACGCCGCCGCCTGCGAGGCCAACTATACCCGCATTATGCAGGACCTGGGGCTCTACTCCTTCGTGCCGGCGCGCCCATACAACATAACCGTCTACCGGGACGCGGCGGAATACCGCGCCAAAACCAACCAGCCCGACTGGAGCGGCGGCGCGGCCTACGGCAACGCCCTGCTGCTCTACGAGGGCAATCAGCTGGAAGGCGTAATGGCCCACGAGATGACGCATCTCATCTTCAACGAATTCATGGGCCTGTCCCAGTCCTCCGCGCTCCGCTGGCTTAACGAGGGCGTGGCCGTGTACCAGGAAGGGCGCTCCAATCAGAATTCTTCCGTCTATTATTCCTCGCTGGTCAAAAGCCTGGTCGCCCCCAATCCCATTCCGTTCTCGCAGCTGGTCAACCTGGTCCCGCAGGGCGAAAGCCGCTCCGGCGTAGAACGCTGGTACGCGCAGGCGGGCTCGGTGGCCGGCTTCCTGATAAAACAGGGCGGCGCCTTCAATTTCTCCACGTTCCTCGCCCGGCTTAAGGCCGGCGCCGACGTGGACCGCGCCCTGGCCGAAACCTATTCCGGCATGTGGGGCACCTTCGCCGACGTGGAACGCACCTGGCTGCTGGAGATAAAAAGCTAAATGGAAACCGCCCCGGCTAAATTCAAGAAAGCGGTGATCCCGCTGGAAGGCGTGCACTGCGCCTCCTGCGTGGCCCGCATAGAGAAGGGGCTTAACGCCCTGCCCGGCGTGGCCCGCGTCTCCGTCAACCTGCCGTCCAAGACCGCTTTTCTCGCCTACGACCCGGCGCAGGTTGGGGCGGAGGCCATCTCCAAGAAAATAGAGGACCTGGGCTACAAGGCCCTGGCCTTCACCGAGAGCGCCGGCGCCGCCGAGAACACCGCCCTGCAGGAACTGGAACGCGAGAAGGGCCTTATGCTCAAGCGCTTCCTGCTGGGTTTGGCCCTTACCGCTTTCCTGCTCACCGAAACTTCGCCCTATACCATGATGGCGGCGGCCGGCCTGGCCTGGTGGTTCGCCGGCAAGCATTTTCACCGCGGCTTCCTGCGCGCCCTTAAGGCCCGCTCGGCCGACATGAATTCCCTGGTCTCGCTGTCCACCAGCGTCACCTTCTTTTACGGCGTGCTCATCACCCTGGCCCCCGGGTTCGCCGGCCCGCACCAGCACGCCCAGTGGCACGACGTGGCCATGCTGATCACCTTCATAAACCTCGGCCGCTGGCTGGAGGCCCGCTCCAAGAGCAAGGCGGGGGAAGCCGTAAGCCGCCTGTTTAAAATAGCGCCCAAGTTCGCCCGCCGCCTTAAGGACGGCAAAGAAGAGACCGTGCCGGTCACCGACATCCTCCCCGGCGACGCCATTCTGCTGCGCTCCGGCGAGCAGGTGCCCGTGGACGGCCGCGTTACCGGCGGCGCCTCCTCGGTAGACGAGAGCCTGCTCACCGGCGAATCCGTCCCCGCCGACAAGGCCGCCGGCTCGCGCGTGTACGCCGGCACCATCAATAAGACCGGCGCGCTGGAATTTACCGCCGAGGGCGTGGGCGAAGAGACCGTGCTGATGAAGATCATAAAGGCCGTGGAAGAAGCCCAGGCCGAAAAAAGCGCCGTGCAGCACCTGGTAGACAAGATCTCCGCCTACTTCGTGCCCGCCGTGTTCTTTATAGCCGCCGTGGCCGCCACCCTGTGGCTGCGCTACCAGGACCCCGCCCGCGCCGTGGCCATCTTTGCCGCGGTGCTGGCCGTGGCCTGCCCCTGCGCCATGGGCCTGGCCGTGCCCATGGCCGTGGCCGTGGGCTTCGGCCGCGCGGCGTCCGCCGGCATCCTTATCCGCAACGCCGACGTGCTGGAGCGCGTGTCCGGCGTGGACGTCATCATCTTCGACAAGACCGGCACCGTTACCGAGGGCCGCCTGCGCCTGGAGGGCCTGCACCCGCACCTGGCCACCGAAAAAGAATTTATAGAACTGCTGGTATCGGCCGAGCAGAGCTCCGAGCACCCTTTCGCCGAGGCCGTGCGCCGCTCCGCCGCCGAGGCCGGCGTTAGTCCCCTGCCCGTTACCGGCTTCGAGGCCGTGCCCGGCAAGGGCGCCCGCGCCCGCCATGCCGGGGGGGAGATCTCCGCCGGCAGCCTTAAATGGTTCGACGAGCTGGGCGTCACCCTGCCCGCCGCGGCCCGCGCCGAGATCACCGCCTCGCCCGATTCTATGCTGCTCCTGGCGCTGGACAATAAATTCAAAGGCTACGCCCGCCTGGCCGACACTATCCGCCCCGAAGCGGCCGAACTGGTGCGCCAGCTGACCGCGCTGGGCGTAGAGCCCGTGCTGGCCTCCGGCGACCGCCAGGCCGTGGTGGCCGCCGCGGCCGCCGCCATAGGCATAAAAACTTTCCACGCCGAAGTGTTCCCCGACGACAAACGCCGCCTGGTGATGCATTACAAGGCGCTGGGCAAGCGCACCGCCATGGTGGGCGACGGCTTTAACGACGCGCCGGCCCTTAGCGAAGCCGACATCGGCATGGCCATGCGCTCCGGCACCGACGTGGCCGTGCAGGCCAGCGACATCACCCTGATGCACAACGACCTGCTCTCGGTGATCACCGCCATCAAGATCTCCAAGTATATCCGCCGGGTCATCAAGCAGAACCTGGCCTGGGCCTTTGCCTACAATATAGTCCTCATCCCGCTGGCGGCCGGCGTGTTCTACCCGGTCTGGGGCATTCTCATACCCCCGTCGGCCGCGGGCGGCGCCATGGCGCTCAGTTCCGTTTCCGTGGTAATGAATTCCCTGCGCCTCAAGCGCATGAAGATCTAAAGGAGCCATTATGAAAAACACTTCTACCAAGTTCGGTTACACCTCGGGCCAGGCCCAGAGCGTAAAGAATATCAAGCTGCCCGAGATAGAAGCCTGGGAGAACCAGTACCGCCGGGACTACGTTATAAAGATAGCCCACCCGGAGTTCACCTCCGTGTGCCCCAAGACCGGCCTGCCCGACTTCGGCACCGTCACCATAGAATACGTCCCGGGCAAACTCTGCCTGGAACTCAAAAGCCTGAAGTATTATTTCCTCCAGTACCGCAACTGCGGCATCTTCATGGAGAACATAGCCAACCGCGTGCTCGACGACGTGGTAAAAGCCATAAAGCCCAAGAGCTGCACCGTCACCGGCGACTTCACCCCCCGCGGCGGCTTAAGCTCCATAATAGTCGCCACCTACAAAGCCAAGAAGTAGCGCAAAAAAAGGTGACATAGTACTTTATTTCTGAATAAAGTTCTGTGTCACCTTTTTTGATATAATATCCATTAGTTAGGCCCAGTTGGCGCAGCGGTAGCGCGTTCCCTTGACATGGGAAAGGTCACAGGTTCGATCCCTGTACTGGGCACCAGATTTACCCCAGAAAGAGCCCGTTAGAACCCTCTCCGGGTACTGGCGGGCTTCTAGTTTAAAGGAAACCATGGCCGACGATAACAAAGAAGAGCTTATCCACAAGATGCGCCACTCCCTGGCCCACGTAATGGCCCAGGCCGTGGCCGAGCTGTGGCCCGGCACCAAGTTCGGCATCGGCCCCGCCATAGACAACGGCTTCTACTACGACTTCGACCTGGAACACCATTTCACGCCGGAAGACCTGCCCCTCATCGAAAAAAAGATGAAGCACATCCTCGGCCAGGCCCAGAAGTTCGAGCGCATAGAGCTGCCCCGCGCCGAAGCCTTGAAGCACTTCGAGGCCAAGGGGGAGAAATACAAGGTGGAGCTCATCAACGACCTGCCCGAAGGCTCCGTCATCAGCATCTACAAGAACGGCCCCTTCGAGGACCTGTGCAAAGGCCCGCACGTGGAGCATACCGGCAAACTTAAGGCCTACAAGCTTACCCACGTGGCCGGCGCCTACTGGCGCGGCAGCGAGAAGAACGCCATGCTGCAGCGCATCTACGCCGTGGCCTTCGAAACCCCCGACGAGCTGAACGCCTATTTAAAACAGCAGGAGGAGGCCGCCAAGCGCGACCACCGCAAGCTCGGCAAACAGCTGGACCTCTACAGCATCAACGAGACCGTAGGCCCCGGCCTGGTGCTGTGGCACCCCAACGGCGCCCGCATCCGCCACGAGATAGAGACCTTCTGGAAGGAAGAGCATTTCAAGGGCGGCTACGACCTGGTGAACACCCCGCATATCGGCCGCGCGCAGCTGTGGGAAACGTCGGGCCACCTGGGCTTCTACAAAGATTCAATGTACGCCCCCATGGACATTGACGGCATAGAATACTACGCCAAGCCCATGAACTGCCCGTTCCACATAGAGATTTACAAAGCCAACTCGCACAGCTACCGCGACCTGCCGCTGCGCTGGGCAGAACTCGGCACGGTGTACCGCTTCGAAAAAGCCGGCGTGCTGCACGGCCTTATGCGCGTGCGCGGCTTCACCCAGGACGACGCCCACCTTATCTGCACCCAGGAGCAGATGGAAGCCGAGGTCATAGAGGTGCTGCGCTTCAGCATGAACATCCTGCGCACCTTCGGCCTGAAAGATATTAAAGCCTACCTCGCCACCCGCCCCGAGGGCGCCGTGGGCGAGCCCGCCCTCTGGGAAGAGGCGCAGAAGAGCCTGCGCGCAGCCGCAGAAAAAGAAGGCGTGCCAGTTACGCTCGACGAGGGCGGCGGCGCCTTCTACGGCCCCAAGATCGACCTTAAGGTGAAAGACTCCATCGGCCGCGAATGGCAGATGAGCACCATCCAGTTCGACTTCAACGAGCCCGAGCGCTTTGGCATAGAATACACCGGCGCCGACGGCGCCAAGCACCGCCCGTACATGATCCACCGCGCCCTCATGGGCAGCCTGGAGCGGTTCTTCGGCGTGCTGATAGAACACTACGCCGGCAACTTCCCTATGTGGCTGGCCCCCGTGCAGGTAAAGGTGATGAACATCACCTCGGAGGAGGAAGGTTACGCCAGGGAAGTGGAGGCCAAGCTTAAGGCCGCCGGCCTGCGCGTAAAGACCGACCTGCGCAACGACACCATAAACGCCAAGGTGCGCGACGCCGCCATGCACAAGCTGCCCTACCTGGTGGTGGTGGGCAAGAAGGAGCAGGAGGCAGGCAACATAACCCTGCGCCTGCGCGGCAACAAGAGCGTCTTCGGCATAAACCTCGACGAGTTCATCGCCAAGGCCAAAGAAGAAGCCGCCACCCGCGCCCTCACCGGCCCCTACGCCGAGTAAGCGCCTTACCCCGCAACGAACGGCCCCGCAAGGGGCCGTTCTGTTTTATAACACCTCCCAGTATCCGTTTTTGTCTGCCCCTGCCCGTTTAAGACGGCCTTTTTGCTTGAGTTCGCGTATGTTGTGTTCAACTTTACGCTTTGAGATTCCTGCAACAGCCGCCAATTCTTTCCCGGTAATATGTGGATTCGCGGATATTGCAGCAAGTATCTTGCTTTGATTCGCACTAACTTTTACACCGACCTTTACACCGACCTTTACACCGACCTTTACACCGACCTTTACACCGACCTTTTCTCCGACCCTGCCTCCGAACTTTTTCTCCGAACTTTTCTCCGAACTTTCTGAACGCACTACAATCCTGGTTCCCGAAGATATTGCCTCAATAGCTGGCGGCGGCACGCCTGCTTCCCCAAAAAGCCTGAAGACAGCTTGCAGCCCGCTGCCGATATTCTCTATTAACCCAATCTCCTTGAAGACGCGGGTGATAAGCGGGTTCCGGGCGCTGGGCGCGTAATCTCCTGACTGTATCTTCTCCAAAGACAGCCCTTTGGGCATTTCCCCCGGGTTCCACATCTCTATCCGGTCGTCAAAGATGAACACGCAGGAGGGGGAACCGTTATGATAGTCCCGGTGCACCACAAGGTTTATCACCAGTTCCCGTAAGGCTTCTGGCGGGTACTGCCATACGGTGTCGTGGGTCAGCTGCCGTGAGACGGGGGCCTTCTTCACCCCGCGCTTTATGTTGCCCAGAATGAACCCCATGATCAGTTCAATTTCTGACACCAGGTCGTCCTGTATATAAAAATCCTCCGAGGACTCTTCCTTGTCCGTCCCCTTAAAGCGCACAGCGTGCACGGCGGCGCTGATAGGGGGTTTCTGCCCGAACAGCAGGCTGGCCGCGAAAGATGGAGCCCGCTCATCCCTTAGCAGCGAGAATTTCTTCAACAGGGTGAAGGAGTCTTCTGGCAGCGCTACCGCCGCCTGCTTTTCAAGCAGCTTTCTGAAACGCTCTACTTTGTCTGAAGCCAGGTCGGCGGTGGTCTTGCCCGGGTCTGCCAGGCTGTCCCAGGAGAGGTTGTAGGTCTTGAGGTACATGTCCGCGATTTCCTGCAGGGTCATCAGGTGGTTGGCGCTGCCGCGGCGCACCAGGCAGCGTCCACGCATTGAAACGGGCTTTATTGTGACGTCTTTTATGGTGAATACCGCCACTTTGCGGCCGCCTGCCTCGCAGAATTGCAGGTCCGGGTAGAGGGAGGGGGAAGTTTTTTGTTTAACTTCATTCAGCCAGGCCGCCGCAGCCTGGTGCGAGCCTGCCACTCCGCAAATGGCGGCGCCGTCCGTTACTCCGGCAAGAACGCGGCCGCCCCCGGAGTTGGCCATCGCCACAAGGCTCTCTATAACCCCGTCGCCGAACGATTCCTTGAATTCCAACCGGCCCGTCTCCCCGCCGGAGATAAGCCGCCGCAGTTCCGTTTCCTCCATATAGCCTCCCTCGCCCGCCCGCCATTGACTGCCCCCGGGGCCTGTGGTATACTATTTCTTAGAAGAGCGATAAGACCGTTTCAAGTGGTTCCAGGTGTTTCCCTCCATAGTGTGGGTCAGAGCCTGGACATTAAGCTTGATCGGCGCGCTCTTCTTGTTTTTTAAGGCAAGTATAGTCTTTCAAACCTGAGTTTTCCTTTGAATACGTCTATCCATTCGCTGTCAGATTTCTCATACTTGCGAAAGATCCCCCAGGCGAACATGTCCGCTGCCTGCAACCCGGGGCTTTCATGGGAAGAGACATGCAGTATGGACAGCGGTACCAATGGGTCCAGCGCGGCTTTTATCTGCCCGATCACATAGTTATTGAAGTCGAATATCGCCTGCTTGGACTTACTCCGGTCCACCGTCATGATCACGCGGACGGCGGCGTCCTTGAAATCCACTTTTTCCAATGCCAAGCGCGCAAGATAGTTGTAAACGCGCTCCTTGTCGTTTATAAGACTGTCATAGAACCGCTTTTTATTCAGCGTCACTGAATATAGTTTGAAGTCAAGGTCCTGCAGTTTGCTGTAAAAGAAACGTTTCACTTCGATAGTAGTGGAACTGCCTTTCAATTCCGGCAACTGCCCGGCTGTTCTCCTGTTTAGTTTCCTCCTGACTACAGCCCGTACTATGGTGGCCATGGCTCTGTCATTCTGGTGCCCCTTAAGTGCCAGTACGCAAATAGTAAAGAAACTACTCGGCTTCTTGTTTACGAAATCGAACCCCAGGTCCCCGCTTTCATCCAGGTAAAGGTAAAGCATAACCCCTCCGTCCCGCCAATAATATAGCAGACGACCCCGACAGCGTACTGTCGGGGTCGTTTCGCCAATAAAACAACCGGGGCCGCTTGGCGGCCCCGGTATGCTGACATTCAAATGCCCTGAACCGCTATTTGTGTAGTGCCGCCTGTGCGCGGTGCAAAAGCACCTCATTTATAAACGTCTGGTAGCCAATGCCGCGGTGTTTGGCTTGGGTGTGAGCCCATTCCAGCGCCAAAGGGTGAAGGCGAATATGGACATCCCGGTATTTAGCGGGGCCTTTGGGGGGGCGCCCCCGCGATGGTCGCTTTATCCCGAGAGTGTTCTCAATGGCCTTTTTGAAGACCTGGGTCTCATGCGGCGTTACCCTGCGCGCTTTGGCGAAATCAAATTCCTTTATTTTCTTCATAAATCCTTACATCCCATTCGAGCTTCGCACTTATAGTGTACACCGTAAATCGGGGGTAGTCAATGCCCTAACCCCGTCTACCCACAAATAGCCTAGCAGGCCACCCCGACAGCCCTCTGTCGGGGTGGTCTGCTATAGTCTATGGAAGGGCTTGAAACCAGGGCGGGAGTAGTGTAAAATATAATAGACAAGCGTCAACTATATATGACACATGATATCCTAACCTCCCTCTTTTCCGGTAAAGCCCGCCTGGCCGTGCTGAGGCGCCTTTACCAAGCCCCGGAAGGCCTTACCGGCCGTGAAGCCGCAAGGCTTGCGGGATTCAGCCACCAGCAGGCACACAACGAACTGAGACAGCTGGCCGCGCTGGGTATTGTTTCGGTCCAGCGGGCGGGGGCCGCCCTCCTGTTCCGCCTCAATAACAAGAACTGGCTGGCCGGGGTTCTGGAGATGGCTTTTAAAAAAGAAAAAGAATGGCTAGGCAGTCTTCTTAAGGACGCCTCAACCGGCCTGCCCGCCTGCGTTGAGTCCCTGGTGCTGTACGGCAGCGCCGCCGCAGGCGCCCTGCGCCCCGGCAGCGACATAGACCTGCTGGCAATAGTGGCGCGCCCCGCCGACAAGAAAGCGACCCTCGCCTACTTCTCTGAAAAAAGCGCCCTGATACTGGAACGCTACAATCTGCCGCTTTCCCCGCTGGTGCTTACCGGCGCCGAATTCAGCGCCAAATACAGGCAGAACAACGATTTTGCGCGCGAGGTGCTTAAGCGGGGGCGGGTTATTAAGGGGAAACTGCTTACAGAATTGCTGTAGGCGGGGGGAGGGGGTATGGCGGCTAAACATGTAAACGCCAAGACGGTGGCCAGGGACCGCTACGGGATATACTGGGAAAAAGCCCAGGAATTCATGGAGACCATGGTCGACGCCGCCGTAAAGCGTAACTGGAACGCCGTAGGCCTGGCCGGTGTGCATAGCGTGATCTGCGCTACCGACGCTTTGCTTGTAAAGTATGCGGGCGTCAGGTCCTCGGCGGATTCCCACCAGGACGTAGTGGGGTTGCTGCGCGGCAGAATACAAGACGCCGAGATGCCGAGGCAGTGCAAAAGACTTAGTGAGATCCTGGCGCAGAAGAACCTTATCGAGTATATCGATAGATCCTATCCGGAGAAGGAAGCCCTGGCGCTTAAACTGAGCGTGGAACGCTACCTGGCCTGGGTTACAAAAATAATTAACGCATAGCCATCCGGCGAAGCCCTTTAAATGCGCGCCCGGCGCGGCATCTCCCTTTTCCCCAAAGTAACCAAAGTTAAACCAATCTTAAGGCCAAACCGGCCCTCTATTTGCTATAATGATATCTACAGACGCCAGGGTTAGCCGTACAAGGGGGCGTTTTGACACACACCACAACCGGGAGCCACTTTATGGTCAGGATACTTCTATCTTTAGTCCTTTTCGCCCAGGCCGCCCTGCCGGCCGCCGCCGCCTACCAGCAGCCAAACCAGGACGAATACGCCTCCCAGGACCCCACCCTCACTGACGGCACAAAAGAATATAAAGACGCCCGCCCCCAGCCCGCCTCCCGCGTGCAGGACCGCAAAGAGTTCGCCCCCGAAACCTCCGATTACGAAACCTTCCTCGCCGCCAAAGACAAAGAAGCCGGCAAGGACGAAAAAGCCCCCAAGCTTACCCAGTTCGGCTACGATTTCTTCAATAAAGCCCCGTCCACCTTTGCCCCGGCCGACAACGTGCCCGTAACCCCGGACTACGTAATAGCCCCCGGCGACGAGCTGCAGCTCTCCGTCAGCGGCCGCGTAGACGGCCGCTGGACCCTCACCGTCAACCGCGACGGCAGCATCAACATCCCCAAGGTAGGCCTGGTAAACGTGTCCGGCGTGGCCTTTAAAGACCTTAAGGACGCCATCACCCGCGAAATAGGCCGCTACTACACCGGCTTCACCCTTAACGTCAGCATGGGCGCCCTGCGCTCCATACGCGTGTACGTGGTGGGCGCGGCCCGCGTGCCCGGCGCCTACACCGTAAGCTCGCTCTCCACCATGGTAAACGCCCTGTTCGAAGCCGGCGGCCCCGGCAAGACCGGCACCATGCGCAACATACAGCTTAAGCGCAACGGCAAGCTGATCTCCACCTTCGACCTGTACGCCCTGCTGCTCAACGGTGACAAAAGCAAGGACTCCCGCCTGGTCAACGAGGACGTGATCTTTATCCCCGCGGTAGGCCCGCTCGCCGGCATCTCCGGCGACGTACGCCGCCCCGGCATCTACGAAGTCAACGACGAAGTCCGCATAACCGACCTTATCTCCATGGCCGGCGGCTTTGCCACCACGGCCTTCCGCGGCCGCGTGGCCATGCAGCGCATTGTGGACCACCGCTTCCGCGACTTCTTTGAGGCCGACCTCGCCGACATAGAGGCCGACTCCCTTAAGAACTTCACCCTGCGCGACGGCGACCTGGTGCGGGCTTTCCCCATAATAGACAAAGACAGCGGCGTAAACGTGGCCGGCGCCGTTACCTACCCCGGCAAGTTCGGCGTTACCCCGGGCCGGACCACCCTGGCCGAAGTAATAAAGCTGGCCGGCGGCCTTATGGACTACGCCTCCAACGAGGCGGAGCTCACCCGCGTGCGCCTTTCTACCGCCGGCGTTGTTACCCAGCGCTTTAACGTGGACCTTACCGGCATACGCAGCGGCATAGACGCCACCCCCCTGCTGCTGGAGCCCAACGACCACGTAATGGTGCGCCAGATCCCGGAGTGGAAGCTTTACACCATGGTAAAGATAGACGGCGAGGTTAAATACCCCGGCGTATACCCCGTGAAGAAGGGGGAGAAACTTTCTTCCGTGCTTGCCCGCGCCGGCGGCTTTACCGACAAAGCCTTCCCCCGCGGCGTAATGTTTGTGCGCGAGAGCGCCCGCATACAGCAGCAGAAGAACCTGGAAGAGATAGCCCAGCGCATTGAGAAGCAGCTCTTGGTGGAAGGCTCCGCCAGAATACAAACCTCGCTCTCCCCGGAAGATACCGCGGCCCATAAGACTGAAATGGAAGCCCAGCAGAAATTTGTGGAGACGCTTAAAAACCTTAAAGCCCAAGGCCGCGTTTACATCAGGCTCAAGTCTATAAGAAGCCTGAAAGGCTCCGACTACGACATAGAGATGGAAGAGAACGACAGCATCATCATCCCCGCCAGGAGCAGCGTGGTCAACGTGGCCGGCGCTGTTATGTCGCAAGGCAGCTATGTGTATTCAAGCAGTTGCTATAAGAGCTACGTGGGAATGGCCGGCGGTTTTGCGGACTATTCCCGGCCGGGTAAGACTTTTGTTCTTAAAGCCGACGGCAGCGCCCGTAAGGCAAAAAAAATGATGTTCTTCAGCACCAATATCGAGCCCGGAGATACAGTCGTAGTCCCCGAGCGCTTCGACCGCATAGCCTGGCTGCGTGAGATACGCGATATAAGCCAGATACTAGTAAACGTCGCCCTCATGGCCGGCGTTGTAATTAAGGTTTTCTAGGTTATTTATGGAAGAAAATAATATCAACCCTCCCGCTGAAATAAGTGCTTTTGAGTATATTGTTGTTGTTCTCAAAAACAAGGAATTTATTGTTAAAAGCACCATTGCCGCGATGTTAATTGCTGTTGTAGTTTCATTGGTTATTCCACCAATATATCTGGCTGAAACCAAAATACTTCCCCCGCAAACTGGTGGTGTGAGTATGGCGTCCGTTTTCGCCTCGCAACTCGGTTCGATTGGCATGCCGGCCAGTTTAGGCGTGAAAACTGCCAGTGATTTGTACATTGGACTAATACGCACTCGGCCTGTATTGGACTACGTAATAGATAAGTTGGATTTGATGCGAGAGTTTAAGTCTCGCGAAGTTGCTAGGGGTGTTCTGGCTGAAAATTTAAAAATTAAAGACGATAAAAGAAGCGGAATAATTACAATCGGGTTCCAACATCGTAAGCCGCAGGATGCGGCAAATGTTGCGAATGCTTTTGTTGAAGGGCTTCAGAATCTTAATAATAATCTGGCCGTAACTGAAGCTGCTCAACGGCGACTATTTTTTGAGGAACAACTTAAAACGGCTAAAGAGAACCTAATTGCCTCAGAGAATGCTTTGAAGGCTTTCCAGCAGCGCACGGGCACCATAAAAATAGACGATGAAACTAAGGCTGTAATGGGAACAGTCGCCGAAATGCGCGCTAGAATCTCTGCTAAAGAAGTTCAGTTGCGGGTAATGAGAACTTATGCAACAGATGATAATCCAGATTTCCAGCGTCTGCGGGAAGAAGCCTATGCACTTAAACAAGAACTTCTTAAAATTGAATCCAACAATCGCGATGAGGATGATGCTACACCTACAGTTGGCAGATTGAGTTCGCTCGGGACAGAGTATCTTCGTCGTATGCGGGAGTTTAAATATAACGAGTCGCTTTATGAAATACTGATGAGGCAGTACGGTGTCGCGAAACTGGACGAGGCACGTAACTCTGCGATAATCCAGTCAATTGAGAAAGCAGAAGCGCCAGAAAACAGAATTAAGCCTCAAAGAAAGCGTATCGTCGTGAATGCGGGCGCGATTGTTTTTATTCTTTCCGTTATCTGGGTGTTTTCTCGGCGCTATTATCAGGTCGTTATGTCTAAGCCTGAGAATCTTAGGGAACTAGAAAAATTGCAAGAACTATTGGATCTTTCTCGGCTGGTAAAGGATCTAAAACTGGATAAGCTTTTGCCTGTAATTCGCAACCTTTTTGGGAAACGTTGAGTTGTTGCGATATAACAGTTTCAATGCCTTATAACTTGGTTCAATTCACACCAGGAGTTCTCAAATGGCTGTAGTGGTTATTATCCCAACTTTTCAAAGACCGGAAACGCTTGTGTGGTCCTTGCAGTCGGTATTGATGCAGGATGTCCGCGCTATTTCTCCTAGTGAGGAGTTGCGAATTGTAATTTTGAACAATGACCCCGGGACTAAAGATAAAGTTGAAGCGGCTGTGCGAAAATCTCTGGTTTTTGCGGATAAACATGGGTTCAATCGTGTCACAACGATACACCGCGATCCGCCGCTACTAGGGATATTTAACTTGTATCTGGGGCTGAAAGAATACACATCCGACGGGGACATAGCTTTCTTGCACGGAGATGACGATATAATGATTTCGGGGACCCTCGTAAGGAGGTATCAGGTTGCTCGAAACTCCAATGCCGCGTTTAATATTGGAAAAACCAGCGGAAAAATGTTTTTTTTTAAAAACGATCCTTGTATTTATGTCGATGATAAGGAGATATCCAACATTACTGCGACGCAGTTAAATTGGCGTTGGGCAAGTAAACAAGACCTGACTGCCTATTCTTTGCCTTTTGTTAGTGCGTATTGTTACAGAATGGGGCCTGAATTTTGGTCTTGTTATAACCAAGCGAAGGGATGGGCTGATGCTTTGCCTTTGGAATCTAAAATACGTCTTCCTTTTCTGCCTTTCTATATTGGGTTGGCGGCTTGGGTCAATAAGTGTTTGGCGGTTATGCCTGAAGAAGTAGTTAGGCGAGGCCAGTTGCTCCAATCAAGAGGGCTCCTGCCGCCTCGCGTGATAACCGAGTACGCGAATACAGGAATTATACTGCAAACTGGATTAGCGGTGACTAGCAATGAATTTCTGGGCGCAGTTGAGGATCTTGATGATGTTAGGAATGGTCTAAAATCTGCTGTCTCCGAGTATTTGTTTTTTTCTCTGTATAGGCGTGACGGGGTTTCATTGGGCCAGTTGAAGGCATTATGGGCTCAGACAAAAGTTAGCTTGTGGCGGGGCAATTTCTTGCTAAGGGCCGTTTTTTGCGCATGCACTACAATTGCTAAAAATATATTTATGCTTAACAACTTGCGCAATAGGCTGTCTGGATGGGGGCGCAGATTAAGCTCTGAGAATTTCTGGGCCTTGTGGGATATAAACCAAAGGACGAATAGTTAGCATAGCAAATGAGCAGAACTTCACGCGTTATGATGGGAGCTGTGACTGGATGGGCACAGTTCTTTCTAAATTTGTGCCTGCAGCTGGCCATAGCCCCTGTGCTGCTTAAGATGGCCGGCCAGGAAACACTTGGAGCTTATGCAATATTGATGCAGATGTTGGGGTATTTAGCTCTAGTCGATTTGGGCTTGTCTGCGACGACTATGCGATATCTCTCCCAGGCTTACGGGTATAGTGATGGCGGGAAGCGTTTCCGAGATGTGCTCTCCATTGCACGCACCTGCTTGCTTTTTACGAATATCGCTTTTGCGTTACTTGCTCTTGTCCTAGGTTTCTGGTTGAAAAGTTTCATGCATCTCTCGGATGCGCTTATTATCGATTCCAGATGGAGTATCTGCTTAATCGCTTTCTGGGCTTTAATTAGAAGCCCGTGGGTGGTCTATGGCGGCGGATTGATCGCGATACAAAAAATGGCTTCAGCAAATCTAATCTATATGATGGCGAATGTTGTCCGCCTTTTATTCTCAATAGGATTAGTTCTATCCGGTATGGGCCTTATCGGATTAATACTTGCGAACATATTATCGGAGGTCGTTGCTGCAGTTCTTTTTACCAACTCTTTTAAGAAGCACTATGGCAATCTTGAATTGCAATGGAAGCTCCCTGACCTAAAATTATTTAGGGAGATTCTTGGTTTCGGATTTCATGTCTTGGTTATTAATGTCTCTTCCATTCTTATCTTTTCGACCGATAATCTTGTTGTGGGGTTCCTTTACGGAGCCGTCGCTGCAGGCATTTATTACTCTACTCAGGTTCCAGCCACCTCTGGGTACTCTCTTATCCTAACCCTTAGTCGCAATGCTGCGCCCGCTATTAATGAATTATACGCACGCAATGATTTGATTGCGCTACAGAACGTCTTTGTTCGGTTGCATAGATATACATTGCTGTTGGCAATCCCTTTTGCAATTGGGCTTTTGATGTTGAACCAGACTTTTATCGGTTTGTGGCTCGGACAACAACAATATGCTGGACACTTAATGACTTTAGCCTTGGCGGGACTTTCCGTGATAATGTGTGTAAGCGGAGTGAGTAACGTCTTTGTTCAAGCAAAAGGGAGTATACGTTTCTTGAGCATGATTACTTTGGTTGAAGGCGTAATTAATCTCCTCCTGTCTATATGGTTGGGGAAGAAAATCGGGCTTGCTGGGGTCATGGTGGCAACTTTTATTGCCCATATCCCAACAACAGTATATCTCCAATGGAGAGCCCATAAAGACTTGAAAATTAATCTGTTAGTATTTACGCGAGAATGCTTGTTCCCTGTGTTTGTTGTTTCGGGTTTTTCTGCGTTGTTGCTAGGTGGTATGATAGTTCTTATCCGGCCGATAAGTTGGATTGGACTAATTGCGACTGTCGGTTGCTTTTTGTTCTGTTATGTTCTGCTGTGCTATAGGTTTGCATTGCAGAAAGGCGACCAAGCCAAGCTGTCGGAGTATTTGCAAAAGCTAGTCTGGCTTATGCATCGTCCGAAGGCTTTATTGGAAGCTTAATGGGTTTATGGTCGGTACGGAGAATCTTTAGCACTTAACATTTTTTGTTCAATTAAAATATGCCTGCCTTGTCCATTCTGATTCCTACCTATAACCGATGCGAAAAGCTGAAACGGTTGCTCGATTTATTGGGCGCGGAGATTGAATCCTCAGGATTAAAGGATAAGGTGACTGTTTTTGTAAGTGACAATGGATCAACAGACAAGACTTCGGAAATACTTTCATCGTTCTCCAACGCGAGCTTTACACTTAAGTATTTCCGCCAAACTTCAAATATTGGGTTTGATAGAAATGTTCGTTTTCTGTATGAACGGTTCGATGCAGATTACGGATGGTTTTTCTCGGATGACGATATCCCATTGCCAGGGGCTATCAATAAGGTCTTGGCTGCGACAAAAGGAGCTGGACCTGACGTTCTGTTGTTTTCATTTATTCAGCCGCCAGATTCGAAGGTCCTTACTTTTAATTATCAAGAACATTTGAGAATTATCGACGAGCCAACGGCTATAATCGAACTAATCCCTAAGTACCCCAAGATAAGTATATATGTGATGAGGAAAGTCGTGTTCTCCTCCATGCAATGGGGGGATCTTGACCGGTTTATCGGGAACGGGTTCTACTTCCTGAATCTGGCCTACTCTGTTTTGGGGGCCACTGCTCGACCTCGGGTAGGTATTATTTCCGAGCCCCTTGCTAGATGTGATGAGGATTATCTCGACTTCAATTTTATCCCTAAGGTCATTTTTGAGATGTATAAAGTGTTTACACACCCATTCGTAACTAGATATATCCCGGATTTCGCGGAAAAGAAACAAGGCCAATCCTATCGTTCCGGAATACAGTTTCTGTTCGCGATGAAAATCGGTACCATGACTGGGGGCGACATGCAGTTGTATGATAGGACTATAAGAGTTATGCCGATTTGCCCTAAATTTCTCATAACGAATCCTAAATCACTATTTCAATTATTGGCCATGAAACTCGGGATTTCTGAAATTTACAATTTAGTCAAGCCTGCGGTTAGCTTCGCTAGGTCAAAGATTTATAAATAATTATGCACGGGAAACAGTTCTTTTGTATGCGAGCTATGTTGAAAGTATATTCATTGATTGCTTCCCAGTTGGGGGTTGACCTTCGGGTAATGCTTCGGTTTTTTTTGGGGTTGCCGCGTTATGTCAGAGATTACGTTAGATTCCGTGCTGGATATAAAGGCCGCCTGGCTTTTATGCCGTGCCTCCATGATTGGTATGAAGAGGGTGGGGATACGAAGAGCGAATACTTCTGGCAGGATTTGCTGGTGTCACGCATGCTGTTCGCGGCCAAACCTGATAAGCATGTCGATATAGGTTCTCGTGTTGATGGATTTGTCTCTCATGTCGCTAGTTTTCGTGAAATTGAAGTATTGGATATTAGGCCGATTACCGCAAAGATTCCCGGAGTAATATTCAGGCAGGCCGACCTTATGTCGAGACTGGCTGACATGTCAGGATATTGCGACTCTCTGTCCTGTCTGCACGCCTTGGAACATTTTGGTCTGGGACGATATTGCGATTCCGTTGACCCAAATGGTTTTGCTAGAGGGCTATCTAATATGGCCTTTTTGCTGAAGCCTGGTGGTACTTTTTATTTGTCGGTGCCTATCGGAATTGAACGCGTAGAGTTTAATGCCCATCGTGTCTTTTCGCCGACTGGGGTTATTAACCTCAGCGCGGAAAACGGACTTCGATTGCTTTCTTTAACAGTTATTCAAAATGGTGTCCCAGCCTTCACTGGGTATCCTGCAGATTCGCTGCTTTGTGATTTAGGGAAGCAACAATATTCGCTTGGTGTCTTTGTCTTTAATAAGTCGTAAATTTACGGAATGCCAATAATTACACAAATGCGCGGAGGATTAGGCAACCAGCTTTTTATTTATGCGATGGCCCGTGCCTTGAGCGTATGTAGCGGGATGCCTTTAAGATTAGATGTTATCTCTGGCTATAAAAGAGATGCGTTTAATCGGAGATTCCTTTTAGATAATTTTAACATCAGCGGGAGTATCGCTAATAAATGGGAGTCCTATGATTTTGTTTGTGGCCGATTGGTAAGAAAACTGCTTTGCGGAACTAATTCCCTTTTGCCGATCACTAAAAGGCGTTTCTTTTATGAAAACCGAAACAGCTTTATTCCAGAATTCTCCTCTTCGCGACATGGTCACGTCTATTTGATGGGGTATTGGCAGTCCTATCTCTACTTCGAGAGAATTCGGCCACAGCTAAAAGCTGAACTTACATTGAAGTCACCTCTGGGCAAAGAGAATTTAATCCTTGAAAAGGAAATCTTGAGTTCTGAAAGCGTTTCAATACATGTCCGACAGGATAATCTAAGTAATAAACTTAACGAAGATTATTATTTTAGGGCGGTCGAAATCATTAAGAAAAAGGTTGTGAATCCTAGATATTTTATTTTTTCAGATTCCCCTGGTCTTTCTGAAAAGCTGTCTAAGGTGCTTTCGGCTCGACTAGTTAATATTAATGGCACTAATGACACCTGTTATAAAGACCTTTGGCTAATGAGCCTTTGCCGGCATCATATTGTGGCTAATAGTACATTTAGTTGGTGGGGGGCATGGCTTACGGGTGAGAACCCTGAAGCCTGTATAATCGCACCAGAAACCATGAAAATGTTTAATTCAGATATCTTACCGCCGAACTGGATTGCGCTTGCTTAGCTATGCATGTCATAGCACTGTCACGTGATAATCAAAAGCATCTGCTGCTTGTTTAAAGGGAGATTATTGTGGAAAGGTTTAACTATCGGACTAAAATATATCCTAAATACACCAGTCGGAAGTCCCAGGACTTTACAAGCCTTTCGGAAGAAGATTACCTCCGTTGGGGCGAAGCGGTCGGGGCATATGTGTCCGGCTGGTTGCCTAAAGACAAGAATGCTTGTTGCCTAGATGTGGCATGTGGGGCTGGACAAATGCTTCATCTCCTTAAAACTGCGGGTTATTCTAGATTAACGGGGATTGATATAAGTCCTGAGCAAGTATCTACCTCCCGTAAAATCTGGCCAGACGTAATCGAAACCAGTGCTGTTGACTTCCTAAAAAAACATCCAGTTTCTTATGATTTAACAGTCTGCTGAAAAACCCCTGTTTTGTTCTTTAAAAACGCGCATCGGGCAA